>JAWOMO010000060.1:0-7975 GCA_033852435.1 Nitrospira sp. | reverse complement strand
AGATTGGAACTCGCCTCCGCAGTCGCGATCACGTAGTACACCGCTACCGCCGCATCGGTCCTGGGAAGTTGGATCTCCTTGATCTCCCCGCCGAGACTCTTCAACTCTTCGATGGCCGCGCGTACGGCCTGCTCGACTTCCTGGTCGAGCCCTTCGGCGAAGAACTCCATCGGCACACCGACCTTCAGCTTCTTCAGATCCTTTTTCTTCAGCGCCTTCATGTAATCGGGAACCGGCAGATCGGCTGACGTGGAATCCATCGGATCATGCCCGGCAATGGCGCCGAGCAGAAACGCCGCGTCCGGCACATCCTTGGTGATCGGACCGATTTGGTCCAACGAAGAAGCAAACGCCACAAGGCCGTAGCGCGAGACGCGCCCATAGGTCGGCTTGAGTCCAACCACTCCACAAAAAGCCGCAGGCTGGCGGATCGATCCACCTGTATCGGACCCCAGGGCAGCAACGCACTCGTCCGCCGCTACTGCCGCGGCAGATCCTCCGCTCGAGCCTCCGGGTACACAGTGGAAGTTCCAGGGATTCCGGCTGGGACCGAAGGCAGAATTCTCGGTCGAGGAGCCCATGGCAAACTCGTCCAGGTTCGTCTTGCCCAACAGAATGTAATCCTGCTCGCGCAACTTCGCGATGACCGTCGCGTCATAGGGAGGGACAAAATTCTGGAGCATTCGGGAAGAACAGGTGGTGAGGACCCCCTCCGTGCAGAGATTGTCCTTGATCGCCAGCGGCATCCCGGTCATCGGTTTCGTCCTGCGCCAGCCCTTCAGCTTGTTGTCCAACGCACCGGCCTGGACCAAGGCAGCTTCTTTGACCTGCGTCACATAGGCCTTGACCTTCGATTCCACCTGGCCGATACGCAGGAAATAGGCGCGCACGATCTCGGTGGCCGTGACTTCGCCTGCGGTGAATTTTTTCTGCAGCTCGCACAGTGACAGTTTATGAAGTGACATTACCGTTTATCCGTCGATTCAATGATGCGATTCTTGTCATTCACGCGGACGATCTTGGGCGCATGCCGTTTGATCTCCTCTTCGCCGTAGTACTCGTAGCAAAAGATGATGATCTGATCACCGACCGCGGCTTTTCTGGCTGTCGGCCCGTTGAGGACAATATCGCCGCTCCCCCGCCGGCCTCCGATGGCATAGGTCATGAACCGCTCGCCGTTGTTGAGGTTGGAGCAAATGATCGCTTCGTACGGCAAAATCGCCGCCGCTTCCATCAGATCCTGATCGATGGTCAGACTGCCTTCATACTCGAGATGCGCCCCCGTTACCGTGGCGCGATGAATCTTGGATCGCAACATTTGTCGGAACATGCATTCCCCTCGCGAAAGTCAAAACGTGCACCGTGAAAGGTTTCATCATTCTTGGGATCGGGCACACCTTTCAGATGTCACATTTCACGGTTGTCCTTATTCAATAATTTTCGGCACGCAAAATCCATCGGCTTCCCGCTCCGGTGCATTGGCCAAGGCCTTCTCCACCGGAAGCGACGGACGCATCACATCATCCCGGAATACATTCACCTGCCCGAACACCGTGGATGTCGGTTCGATGCCAGTCGTGTCATACTGCTTGAGTTTTTCCACATGGGTGAGAATTTGACTCAGTTGTTTGGCAAACGCCTCCTTCTCAGCCGAGTTCACCTCAAGCCTCGCTAACTTGGCGACTTTTTCCACTTCTTGTCTTGTGATTTCCATCGCGCTCCTTACTCCACCGTGACACTCTTCGCCAAGTTCCTCGGCTGATCGACATCCGCTCCGCGCAAAGCTGCAATATGGTAGGCCAGCAACTGCAAGGGGATCGTGAAGAGAATCGGCGAAATAAGCGGGTGTGTGTCTGGAATTGTAAAAACCGCATCTGCGATCTTACCCAACTCCCGTTCCCCTTCCGCTACCAATGCAATGACCGGCGCACGTCGTGCCTTAACTTCCATCAGATTGCTGACCGTTTTTTCATACAGACGATCCTTTGGCGCCACGACGACTACCGGCATGTCTTTGTCGATGAGGGCGATCGGGCCATGCTTCATCTCGCCAGCCGCATAGCCTTCTGCATGGATGTAGGAAATCTCCTTGAGCTTCAGTGCTCCTTCAAGCGCAATCGGAACGTTGATACCACGGCCGAGGAAGAGAAAGTTTCGTTTTTTGTAGTAGCGCTTCGCGATCGCCACGATCTCCGCTTCACGCCCCAGGATGTGCTCCACCAGCACAGGCAGACGAACCAAGCGATCCAACCACGCCTTGCCGTCCGCCACGCTCATCACATTACGTACGCGCGCAAGATGCAGCGCGAGCAGATAGAGCGCGGTTAACTGCGCCGTAAAGGCTTTGGTTGAGGCCACGCCGATTTCCGGTCCACAATGCGTGTAGAGCACCCCGTCTGATTCACGAGCCAACGTACTGCCGACCACATTGACGATCGAGACAACATGAGCCCCTTTCCCCCTCGCTTCACGCGCAGCCGCCAGCGTGTCGGCCGTTTCACCGGACTGCGAAATGGTGATGAAGAGATCGCCCTTCTCGACAAGCGGGTCGCGATATCGAAATTCACTGGCGATATCCACTTGGACGGGGGCCCGCACCATTTCTTCGAGTAGATATTTCCCCACCTGCCCCGCATGCCACGAGGTGCCGCAGGCGACAATCCAGATCCGCCCCACTGCCGCAAACTGTTGCGGGGAAAGACCGATATCGGGCAAATCCGCCTCACCGGTTTCATACGAGTACCGCCCGCGCATCGTGTCCAGGATTGTCTGCGGCTGCTCGTGAATTTCCTTGAGCATGAAATGAGGAAACCCGCTCTTCTCAGCCGCCGAGGCATCCCAGGTGATTGTCGTGGGCTTCCGCGTGATGGCCCGGCCCTCAACATCTATCAGTTGGACGTCGGAAGCTGTGATGATTGCCAGATCACCCTCTTCCAAATACGTGACGTCGCGGGTGTGGGCCAGCATGGCCATCACATCGGACGCGACAAATGACTCGTGCTCGGTTCGCCCAATGACAAGCGGACAACCGGAACGAGCCGCCACTAACGTCCCAGGTTCTCGCTCGGAAATAACGGCGAGCGCATAACTGCCGCGGACATCTTTTGTGGCCGCGCGCACTGCGTCGGCTAACTTCTTCCCTTTCTGCAAATACTTGTCGATGAGATGGGCCACAACTTCCGTGTCGGTCTCCGAAACAAATTTGTAGCCTTCCCGCTCCAATTGTTCCTTCAAGGGCTGATAATTTTCGATGATACCGTTGTGCACCAGCACACATCCCTTGGACCGATGTGGATGTGCATTCTGCTCCGATGGTTTGCCGTGAGTCGCCCACCTGGTATGGCCGATTCCGACAACGCCGTTGATTGCTTTTTCATCGAGCGACTTCCGGAGATTGATCAGCTTGCCGACACTGCGCCGCACTTCTATTTTCTCTCCCTGCTGCACAGCCACGCCGGCAGAGTCGTACCCTCGATACTCGAGCTTGGCCAGGCCGCCGAGGAGAATCGGAACTGCTTCTTGATTGCCAACATAGCCGACGATGCCGCACATACTTAACCCCTGTGGTGTTTCTTTACTTGTCTACCCTTGGAAGCCAGCGGTTGTTTCTTCGTCAAGCGTGAGGTGCGAGGCGTGAGGCGAGTGGATGTCATTTCACGTTTCACGTTTAACGTTTCACGACTGGCGTCGGTCTGTAATGCCCGCCGCCTTGCCGCCCATCCTGGTCGAGTCACTTGAGGTACCCGTGCGATCACAAGTGAATTGGCCGGGACATTCTCCGTCACCGTTGTCCCAGCCGCGATGACCGAACCGGAACCGACCGTTACCGGCGCGATGAATTGCGTATCGCTTCCGACAAACACCCCATCGCCAATGACCGTTTCGGCTTTCCGTACGCCGTCGTAATTACACGTGATCGTACCAGCGCCGATATTGACCCCTTTGCCGATCTTCGCATCGCCGAGATAACTCAAGTGATTAGCCTTCGACCCTTCACCCAATTCCGTTTTTTTTGCTTCGACAAAATTGCCGACCTTCGCACCTCTCCGCACCAGCACTTGTGGACGGAGATGGGTAAAGGGACCCAACGTCGCGTCGTCTTCGATTCGCGAGTCACGAAAAATACAATGATCAAGAATCTCGACACGATCTCCCACCACGCAATTGGTGATTCGAGTCCCGGATCGCACCACGCAATCCTCTCCAATCACTGTCGCGCCTTCGAGCATCACATTGGGATACAGGACGGCATCTCTTCCAATTGTGACCCCCGCGTCGATCCACGTCGAAGAGGGATCGATCATTCTCACTCCCGCATCGAGCCAACGCTGGCGAATCTGCCAGCGGACGACTTGCTCGGCCTCAGCGAGCTGTGTCCGCGTATTGACGCCCAAACCTTCGTTCGGATGCTTCAGAACAACAGCAGCAACGGGGCGGCCTTGCTCCACCGCCATCTGAACGATATCCGTCAGGTAGTACTCTCCCTGCGCGTTGCTCGGCTGGAGTTTCTCCAACGCCGCAAACAGAAAGTCTCCTTCGACCACGTAGGTCCCGACATTGATCTCGCGAATCGATTGTTCATGTTTATTGGCATCGCGATCTTCAACGATTCGCAATACCTGCCCCCCCGCCGATGATTGGCGAACGACTCTGCCGTATCCGCTTGCATCATCCAGAACTGCCGTGAGAATGGTCACCGCCGCGTTCTCTGTCTGATGCACACGCAACAGTTCCCGCACCGTCGCTTCGCGAAGTAACGGCGTATCGCCGTTGAGAATCAAATAGGCCGACGGCGCGGGCCGCCCGGACTCTGTAAAGACGGAACGGCTCTGCAGGACAGCATGGCCGGTCCCCAATTGTTCCCGTTGCTCAACAATCGAGACAGGCGCGTGGCCGTTGCTTTCAGTTGTCGCCGCATCGACGACTTGCCGAACCTGATCGGCCTGATGACCGACAATTAGAACAACCCGATGGCCTGCTACGCGCAAGCCCAGCTCGACGGAATACAGCACCATCGCTCGCCCTGCGACCGGATGCAGCACTTTCGCATGCTTGGACTGCATCCGTTTGCCTAATCCGGCTGCCATGACGACGACAGCCAGCCCGGCGACGCCTCCTGTCGGAATCCCTTTCAGCGGCATTCGGCTCGTGACAGCGGTATGTTCCTTCAATCGGCTCATCCGATCGGCACTCCGGCCTCTGGTTGCTTGACGGCACCCCACTTCGGTTCGGGCCCCACAGCCGCCCCAAGCGGCGGCGTCGGTGAGTAGAGTCCGCCGGACACGATCAACTTCATCGCTTCCTCCACACTGATGTTGACGGAGGTCACTTCACCCTCCGGTACGAGGAGGAAATACCCGGAGGTCGGATTCGGCGAGGTCGGGACATAGACGTGGAGGAGCGGCCCTTGTGCCAAATCCTGCATGTCTCCTTTTGTCACACCTGTCACGAAGGCGAAACAATAGTGCCCATTCTTGGGAAACTGGATCAGGACGACGCGATGGTATGATCCGCGCTCGGAGAATGACAGGATGTCCATCATGGATTTCAGCGTCGAGTAAATGCCGCGGACCAGCGGAACTCGATTGAGCCACCCTTCCCACAACTTCACGATCTGCTTGCCCATGAAATTCGCCGCGAAGAGTCCGGTCATAAACACTAACAAGATCAAGGTGACGATTCCCAACCCTGGCACATAGTGATCGGGAACCAGCTGCGCCAAAAGATCTCCAAGAATGCCGTCCACAGCGACGAAGAGGGTCTTTAAGATCAGAAAGGTGCCCCAGATCGGCGTCACGACAAGGAGACCAGTCAGAAAGTAGCGTTTTAGTGAGGCTTTCAGCATAAATATAGGTGGACAGATACAGCTGGTCATCATACAGAGATTTACGTGGCTGTCGCAAGCATTTTCTTGCTATTTTCAACAACTTGGAATACTATCCCGCGCGTTTTTTTACGGTGGAGGAGACGATGGGTGTAGTGGCCAGGAAACGACAGGCTCGAGGGCTATTCATTACCCTGGAGGGGCCCGAAGGAAGCGGCAAGAGTACCCAGCTCCGATACCTCGCCCAGACGCTCCGTCAATCAGGCTACCCGGTTGTTCAAACAAGAGAGCCGGGAGGTACCGTCGTTGCCGAAGCGATCCGTCAGACGTTGCTCCTCTCATCGTCTCGCGAACCCATCACACCGGAAGCTGAATCCCTGCTCATACTCGCTGCGCGCAGCCAACACGTCACCCATCTGATTGCGCCGGCGTTGCTACGAGGCGCGATCGTGTTGTGCGATCGGTTTTCAGATTCAACCTTCGCCTATCAAGGGTTTGCCCGGGGGCTCGATCTTGCCTGGTTACAGCGTGCCAATGCCGTTGCGACAAACGGCCGCAGCCCAGATCTTACGCTGCTTTTTGATCTTCCTGTCGCAATCGGTTTGGCCAGAAGGCAGAAGGCTCAGGGCAAACTGAACCGTTTGGATCGTGAGTCGCAACGGTTTCATCGCCTGGTTCGGCAGGGCTTCTTGAAGCTCGCCTCACAGGCACCCCGTCGCATGAAAGTCATCGATGCGAATCGATCCGCGCAAGAGATCCGCGCGGAAGTGGCCTCGCTTGTGCTAGGCTGGATCGACAGACAACGGGCAAAAACCGGCAAGAGATAAGATGCCGTTTCACCATATCATCGGGCATCAACAGACCATCGCGTCTTTGCAAACTGCCGTTGCGCGGCAGAGGCTGGCGCATGCGTACCTTTTTCACGGTGAATCGGCGATCGGCAAGCGATCGACCGCACTATGTTTCGCACAGGCGCTGAACTGCGAGCGCAGCTCCCCGAGCGACATGATCGACGCCTGCGGCACCTGCCGATCATGCCAGCAAATCCAAGCCCGTAGCCATCCGGACTTCTTCGTCATCGAACCGGATAACGAGCTGGCGACACCACAGATCAAGATCGAGCAAGTCCGGGAGATCGAACAGCAGATTATGTATCGCCCGCTGATCGGCGAACGAAAAATCTGCCTGATCGACGAGGCTGATCGCATGACCATCGGCGCAGCAAACGCCCTGCTCAAGACACTCGAGGAGCCGCCGGACCATAGTCTGTTTCTTCTGATCACCAGTCGGCCGGCAGCCCTTCCGTCCACGATCCGTTCACGCTGTCAATCGCTCCGTTTCGCCACACCGGCACGAACACAGGTCGAGGCCGCCCTCATTTTGAAACGGGAGATTCCGCCGGCCGACGCGCGCCTCCTCGCCATCGTCAGCGAGGGACGAATCGGGGAAGCTCTTTCGGCCGATGCGAAGGAGATCCGCGCACGCCAACAAGAACTTTTGGAACTGGTACGGCCACAGTCGCTGCAGTCGATTACCGCCATTCTCTCGGCAGCTGAAGCGATTGCCAAGGCCGACCGTGCGCCGGAGATGCTTTCCTGGCTGACCAGATGGATCAGAGACCTGGTACTCCTTCAAGTCGGCGGGGATCACGAGCAACTCCTCTATGTGGATCATCTCAGCATGTTGGAAACCTATGCGCGAACCGCCAAGACCGACCTCCTCCTTGGCCTCTTACAAGACATCGAGAAAACCGAACAACAGGCGACGCGGCATCTGAATCTCCACATGGCTCTTGAAAACATTCTGCTCCGTCTCCGCGACGCCGTGAACTCACCTGCTTCTCCTGTACCAGCCTAGCTTTCATTCTTCGCAACCTGGTATCTTTTGAGACCTGACCATGCGCGATAAGAACAGTTTTTATATCACCACGCCGATCTACTACGTGAACGACGTGCCGCACATCGGCCACGCTTACACAACCGTCGCCGCCGATGTGCTGGCTCGCTACTGGCGCCTCCGCGGACGCGACGTCTTTTTCCTGACCGGCCTTGATGAGCACGGCCAGAAAGTTCAGCAGGCCGCTGCCAAGGCCGGCATCGACCCGCAAACCCACTGCGACAAGCTGGCCCCCCAGTTCAAGGATCTCTGGAA
>JAWOMO010000145.1:0-4715 GCA_033852435.1 Nitrospira sp. | reverse complement strand
GCGACGCCACGTTGGCGCCCTTCGTCAGCACTTTCTCGACATTCAACGGATTCCGGAGCGCGAGGCGAAGCTTTCCTTGCGTAGACGCGAGCGCCAATTTCTCCGCTTCTTCAATGTCAACTTCGAGCGTCATCACCTGGACCGGCTTGGGATCTTTCTCGTTCCCGTTCTTCTCGTATTGCATGCCGGCCGCCAGAACTTTGATATTTTCCAAAATTAGCTTGGCAATCTGATGCTGAGACTTTGATTCCTGTTCGATGGTCACCATCACATCGACATGGTCGCCCGGCTTGATGAACCCGGATACCCCGATCACTTCATCGACCTTCACCGACATCGCTCGTTTCATCGGATCAGTCACGGCCGCCACGCCCGCACCCACGTCCTTTCCCGATGCCAACTTGGATCGCAGAATGGGTTCGTTCGTTTTCATATCATGCAGCAACACCGCGTCATTCAGGTCATCGATGTTCTTGTAGTACCCGTCAGGGAGGGCACCGGCCGGATAGTTCACGACTTGTAGCATTTCAGGAGTCAGCTTCGTTCCCCATGCAAGATCCGCTTTGGCCACAACCACTTCTGCGGTCGAGACCACGGGGATGGCAGCCTCTGCTACGTGCCGGAGCTCTGCGTCACGCAGCCACCCCATCACCAGCAGGCTGGTTATCAATCCGATCACAACTGCGGCAGCAAAGAATAGCTGTGGACGATACTTCTGCATGATTACGCCTCCCTGAAGTGTAGATGCCAACTTGTTTTCCGTCAAAAACCCTTACGAATCCTCCCCGAACCCGTTTACTGCCCTTCCCAACAACCATTTCATGCGACCTCTGCCTTAAGGGCACCACCAATAGGACCCGATCGTCCCAAGGCCGATCGCAACAGCGTAGGGGACTTTGGGAGCTGCGCCTTGGACTGGAGTCAACACTTGTGCCGATCTCATGAGGAGGGTAGCTTTGACATAAGACCAGAGCCACAAGCCCAACCTCCACCACCCCTGGTGAAAACCGAGAATAACGAGGGCCAACAGACCTCCAACGAGTGCGATAACAATGGCAGCGGAAATTGTCTGTACCGGGCCAAGAAAGCTCCCGACAGCCGCGTACAATTTGACGTCTCCTGCCCCCATCCAGCCCAACACATAGATGATGAGAAAAAGCCCCAGGCCCAAAGCAGCCCCCTCCAGGCTGAATATCAATCCCGTCCATTGATTTATGAATGTATGAAGACCGAGGCCGACAAGGATCGAGGGGCCAGTTAGCCAATTCGGGATTGTCCTCCACCGGAGATCTGACGCGATGGCCGCCCCCAAGATGAGAAGAAGGATGCTGTCTGTCATGTTGATGCTCATCATTGCGATTCTCTATGTGCTCGTCCGTTTCAGTTAGCTGCCAGCAATTCCCGCTGCGGCATTGGTGAAACTCGGAATGAGACTGCTACCTAGAGCCGTTACTCCTGCCGCAATTACCACGACGATAAGGCCGACCATGATGGCGTATTCAACCGACGTTGCCCCGGATTCTTCCTTTACTCGACGCCTTACTTGGTCCATGATGTCCCTTCTTTCACTACCTCAATCTCATCGGAAGGAGGTCGGCTAGCATATCGCTAGCCGACCTTATCCGCCTGATTCCTTACGACGCAGCCCCGATCGCGCCTGCGACTTGAGTGAACTTAGCCGACAGGTTGGTGCCCAACAGCGTCACGGAAGCGATGATCACCACTGCGATCAACGCCACCATCAGACCATACTCCGGCGCGGTTGCGCCTTCCTCTTCCCTCATGAACCGAATAACGTGCTTCAACATAGGACACTCCTTTTGGTTAGTAGGTTGTTATTAACTGACTCCGCCGAACACTTGCTTCTTCTGAGTGCCGCGTCGTCATGATTCGCTTGTCTCACGAGATCTCTGTTCTGCCTAGATACCCGGAAGGGGGATTTCTGGTTCTCTTATGGGGGGGCGACCTCGGTTGAGGCTGCCACGCCCACCTTCCTGTCATCGAGGCTTAGGACGCAGCCCCGATCGCCCCTGCGACTTGAGTGAACGTACCAGTCAGGTTGGTGCCCAACAGCGTCACGGAAGCGATAATCACCACTGCGATCAACGCCACCATCAGACCATACTCCGGCGCGGTTGCGCCTTCCGCTTCCCCCATGAACCGAACAAAGCGCTTCACCATCTGACAACTCCTTTCAATTAGTACGTGGTGGATGAACGACTCCGCTGAGGACCGTTTTTCCTGCTCTGCGTGCCGCATCGTCATGATTCAAGGCTCTCACGGGATCTGTGTTCTGCCTAGCCAACCTAAGTGGGGCAAAGGCGCCCTCTTTTGGATGGGCTACTCAAGTAGGTCTTTCTAAGCAGGCACAAAACCACGTCTTTCCGCCTTGCCTATCGTCGCGCACCACTTTTTTAGTCGGCCTCCCAAAGAATCGCCTCACGTAAAGGATGAAAAGGCTTTACAGAATAGGGGTTCTATTTCAGGATGACCGCAAGGAAGAGAGAACAAGAAGCGCCGGACCTAAATTGACCCATCGATCTTGCACCGTGGATCTACGTAGATCGTACCCATAGGAGACGTACCATGTGTACCAAGAGAATCCCATTAGCGTGGAGTCGGGAAATGAAGGCAAACTGCCCCCCTGGATCTGCTCGACTGTTTGGCGCAAGCCTCTTTGTTCTTTTCTTTTCAATGGGAGGCTGTTCTGCCCCCAAGTCGCAAGTGCCCTACACGCCGGGGGAATACCAGCAAATTCTCGACCGCCAAAAGGCCGGCCTTGCTGTGTCCGCAGATCAAGTCAGCAACTCCTCGAAAGACATCTCACCACAAGAGCACCATCGACTCGGGGACATGTATCTGCAGCAAGGAAATCCCTCCATGGCCATCGTGCAATACGAAAAAGCCGTTGAGGCAGATCCCTCGCTGTTTCGCATTCACTACAAGATCGGACAAATGTTTCTGAAGAAGGGCCTCCCACAGGATGCGATCCAACATTTCCAGGAAGTCCTCAAGCATGACGATCATGACGCCCTCACGCATGAAGGACTCGGCGAAGCCTATTTCAGGATAGGGAAAGAGGAGGAAGCGGAAGCATCGTTCCGGAAAGCAATCACTTTGCAACCCGATCGGTGGCAGACGCATAATTTTCTTGGAACGCTGCTCGATCGACAAAAACGGCATCAAGACGCCGTCACCGAATACGAGCAGGGCCTGCGTCTTCGCCCCGAGGAAGCCACGTTGCTCAACAACGTCGGCCTCGCCTACTATCTACTCGGACGCTATGAAGACGCGGTTCGGTCATTTCAGCGAGCCTTGATGACTGGATCCGGCCAACCGAAGATCCATAATAACCTGGGGCTTGCGCTGGCAAAATTAAACCGTTACCACGACGCGCTGGAATCGTTTAGACGTGCCGGCAGCGATGAAGAAGCTTACAACAATCTTGGCGTGTTCTACTTGAGCAGCGGTGAGGCAGGGAGCGCGGTCGCTTGCTTTAAGAAAGCCATCGAGCTCTCATCACGCTACTACGACAAAGCCAATGACAATCTTACGGAGGCCAAACGCGCCCTGGAGAAAAGCAAAAGGACTAACCAGAACACCGCTGCTGTCGAGCCATCCGCATGCCCATCCTAGCGGGAGAGAGCCTTCTCTGAATTGCCGCTATCACCCAGTGGCGGTGCCAATCATTCGTGTCTCTCGATAACAGTCGGCCTCAGGTGTTGAACTCCGTGTTCCCTCCAATGCCGAATCACACGATATTAAAACACCCCCCAGCTTTGCTCTCGCATCCCTCGGAAGCTCACTGTATGGGACAGAGCAACGACTTTGCCTCTTCGTCTGCTGTGGCCTCACTGGAGGCCATTTTGAGCGTCCTGCAGGCTGGACTGACATCGTCCGCGATCGCTGACAGTTGTGGATTTCAATAATGCTCTTAAGGAGGGGGCCAGTAGTCTGCTCGAACCCAACACTCGCAGATCACACGGCAGGCTCTCTGCCGAGAAAGGCTGTGACGCCTAGCCTCAAGCCGTATCAGGCTGACTTGAGGAAGTCAGCCCGCTCAAGCCCATATTTTCACAAGAGCCGCTGAAACGTGCGCCGATCTGTTCCCGCACTGCGGGCCGCACCAGATACATTTCCTTGGTGGATGAACAAAAGGCGAGCAAGATACTCACGCTCAAATTGCTCAATGGCTCGCGCCTTGGCCTGTCGAAGCGATAATCCGCAGCGCGAAATAAGCGGGGGCTGCTGCTGCGCTACTGGCGCTCTCTCATGTTCGTCAGGGGAGGACGATTCAGGCGAAATGCTGTCCAAGTCCGACAGGGCACACGTACGCAAAATGGATTCTTCGAGTTCTTGCACATTTCCTCCCTAAAACGGGAAATACAGTTCGACTCCGCCGTACACGCCATTTTGAAATGTTTGCGTGTATTGATAGCCGCCTTTGAGCGTCAGGTAGAAGATATTAACCGGTACCTGAACCAAGGGACCGACTTGAACTGCATAGAATTGATTGTTCCCCATCCCTGCAAGGTCCCCACCGAGAAACACGGAGCAGCAGCCCTGTTCGCTCTTGTGTACCAGCGTCGTCTTCCTGAGGCGCCCCCAGAAGAAACCGTCGATATCTGTATATGAGACGATGGCGTGCAATATCCCTTGCTCTTGCCAGCGGAATGCCTCGAGTTGAAGATATGTCCCTAGTTCGTGGTCGTGAC
>JAWOMO010000120.1:0-31868 GCA_033852435.1 Nitrospira sp. | reverse complement strand
CACCAGCTTGACGCTCTGCGTTTTCTTCACCCTTGAGGGCACCTGAATCTCAACCACCTGTCGTTTGTTCACTTTCCCAGGAAGCAAGAGCAGCATACCTCCGACGCTCCGATTGATCGCGTGCCCGTATCCCTCTGAAAACTTCACCGTGGTGGGGTCCACAGGTTTCGTCATCTCGAAGGGGATCACGAGCTTACAGGGCACACGCTTGCTATCTCTTTGCTCCTGTCGAGTTGGCATATGGGATTCGGAGAATTGTTGTGGGGCTGACAGCAGACCCGTTAGGCGTGAATGTATCGTAGGTCACGGACCTCTACAAGTATACGTTCGTATGGCATACCCTCCTGGTTGATGCGGTAAGCGTTTAGCAAAAACGCTAGAGACCTGTGTCACGGACCTCAAGCCCTACCGGTATATGAGAGGGCAAAGCCTAAATAAAAGCCTAAATAGTGGAATGGCACACGGGCCTCTTCAATCGAGATGTGAGCGCGGCCCAGCTTCCAGCGTTCGGACCCTATGACCTTCGGAGTGGAAATGTGTGGAGGTTCTGGCGGTCGTTGCCTCGGCTCACCAGAGCAATTCTCTTTTTCTCATGGGAGAGACCCCCCACCCCCTTCCTGTCTCAATCCGCGTTACCCCATAGCCGCCCAGATTTTCTGTGCATTGTCTCCTGTATACGTCACTTCATCCGTAGAGGTGCCGCGCTCAAAATAGAGGCGCAAGATTCCTCCTCCAAAGTGCGCTTGTCGGACAAGGTCGAGATTGATTGCGGCATCACCTGGACGATCTTCATCTTTCACCTTGACGAACCGCATAGCGTTTGCCTCCATTTGTGGATGTTTCGATTTCCTTTTGTGAAACGAATGAGTCCCCCGTCAGTGAAAAGGTCGGGTTAACCTATGCGGCTAGGTAGAATGAGTCAAGCTGGGAAAGCGGCAGTCTACTCTCCGTCCCAGACTATATGCTTCTTAGTGTAGAACGGAAATGCTACCACCAGACTGGCAGGGGGGAGGGGGATTGCCTTGGGAACCACCCCTTTCCCACGGGTATGGTACCTGGGTCCCAAGCGGTTACACACGCAGTAAATAGGTTCTCAATTAAAAACTCCCCACTCTAAAGCGAGGGTCTCCAGAGGGGGAGGTGGCTGGGGAACACTCGTCCGAAAGAGGGATGGCTATGGTGCCTGGGGCGTCATGTGGCTAGCGAGAGGTAGATGATCGTGAGGGAGAAGATAGTGCGACCTGATTGGTCTGATGCCGAAGCCGCTGAATAGCCTCGCGGAGCAGCTCGTATGCATTGGTTGTAAACGAGTAGAAGGAAATACCACATTCTATCCCTCTGACCCATCGCACCTCAGCACGTTCGATTTGAATCGGCTTCTCACACCCCGGAACTTCTAAGCGCAATGTGAAAGCCATTCCAGTATTGATGGGTGTGGGACTGCTAATTCGGCAGCCGAAGAGCGACAAGTCGAGCACCGTGCCATCTATGTCGAGATGATCGTCTGCGGATCGAGAACATCGCAACCGGACCAGGAATCGCGGGGCTTGCCGGGCTTTCATTGGCACCTCTGCGGCATCCTTCAAAATACGACAACATGGTCTCAGACATAGAGGGACCAGGCAAGAGCTTTTGCGCTTTGGAACGTGTCATGGAGAAGGTCCTTCTGGACGATGATGGGGTGTGGTGAGAAACCCGATGAGTCGCTCCTCTGCGGTGTCTGAAAGATGAAGAAACTCCACGCCGAATTGCTATCCGTTCTTCCAGCGCACGGCTGCTTGCATCACTTTGAGTGAAGGGTGTTGATCCGGCAGAAACATGTTGAGCTTTAGATAACGTCCCAGGGGAACAGACGAGCGGCTTTCGACGGCGGCACCAGGGAGGGACAGATTCGCTACGGTGCCTTCTCCCAAGCCTGTTTCATTTTGGAAGATCACCTGGTATTGAACTGGCACACGGGGTGCGTAGCGCGGTCGTTCGTCGTGACGTTGACGGGGTTGGCTGTGGGTCATGTGCTCTCACCCATGTAAGCGGTGGGCTAGGCTCCGTGGGGGGGGGTAGGTGTCAATGCTGAGAGTTACAGGTGACTAATTCCCGTCCCGGTTCTCCGTTCCTAAGGGTGGGACGGAAATTGAAGGGATCGCGGGGATCAATGCCGTGGGAAGGATGTTGACTGTAAGAGGAAGGCACGGATATACGTCTCGACTGCGTGGACCGATCCGAGAAAAGAGACGGCAGATTCAGTAATTGGGGACAGGATAGGGAGGTAATGCCCACATGATGACTGAAATGAAAGGAGCGGCTCTGCTCCTGGGCTGCCTGATGTTCTTCACCCTGATTTGTGCCGTGGCTGCTCTCGGAGTGGTGACGCGACCAGGCCGGTGGAGTGAGAGAGCGAGATCGGTGAGCTGATACGGGGGATACGCTTGGAACGACCTTATGCCACCGGAACCGGTACCTTGAGGCTCAAGATGTTACAGTTCGTCAAAAAAAAGTATTTCGACATGGAGCAGAGGGTAATTCAAACCTACGGTCCTGGAAGGCAGCAGCCGGATATCTAAGGTTGCTCGATTATGACCCCTCTCGCACCTCTCCCCTTAATCGCTATTCACTATGATGCAGAGTAACGGCTCACGAAGGTGTTCCTCGACACGTTTCTTTCATAGAAAAACCCCTTGCATGAACTGTCTTACATTCAGAGACCAGATGGAATGCCAGTCCTGCGGTATTGGGTCTGGGACCAAGTGTGATCCACCTTGATGTCCGACTGCCACCGTCCCTGGAAAATATCGTAACTCCACATCGGCTGATCGAATTGCTCCGCTAAGCGTTAGCAGTAGGAATGCATTGCGCTTTCGCTGGCAGCATTCCCGATAGAGCGTCCATCGTGACATGCTCAGGACCTCAGCCTCGCGTTCAGTCTAAACACTCTAGCGAATTGGCTCTATTCCCCCAAAGTAGTAGGACAACCGTAGAAAGACAAGGGGAACCTAGGCGTATACCGTGGTCGGCCCGCGATTTCTGGACCAAGTTTAGGGAGAGTGTCCAGCGGTCATCATAGGCTCGTTGAGATTGTAAGCTCAGCGCAAAAAAAGGACAGGCGTAGAGTTTCGGGAATGCCCGAAAAGATGGAGCGAAAAAATATTTTTTACGACCCGTCTACACGGCGTCTACACCAGTCGAAGGCAGGAAGGGGAAGGTTTGTAAGTGGTTGATTTTGGTGGGCCGTGTAGGGGTCGAACCTACGGCCCGCTGATTAAGAGTCAGCTGCTCTACCAACTGAGCTAACGGCCCACCGGGTGTGCGTCTGAAGAGATCTGTGCGGTGCCGAGTCCTTGATTTGGTGCTGGTGGTGCGCCTGACAGGATTTGAACCTGTGGCCCTCAGCTCCGGAGGCTGATGCTCTATCCAGCTGAGCTACAGGCGCTTCCGCAACCAAGGAGAGTCACATTAGCACAGCGTTTTGTGCCCTGTCCAGCCGCCTTCCGGTTGTTGGTCTGTCTGATTCTGGGGCAGGAATCCATAAGGCAAGAGCACTTCCTCACCCTCCGCCTGTTCTGCCAATCGGTGGCGATCGAGCGCCTGGGCCTCCTTGGCTGCCAGCCTATCTTCTTCGGCGCGAATGGAGGCCGCCAACCGAACGAGAGGGACAAAGGTTTGGACTTCGCAGGCACCGCTGGTAATGCCTGCTTGCTCCGTCGGGATTCCCATGGAACGGCACGTCAGCGGGCGGAAGTGGTAGAGGCCGCAGAGGCCATCTTCTCCTAATGCGGGACATGGGACCTGATGAAATTGACTGACCAGCTGATCAATGTCGGCGTCCGGCCATTGGTCAAGGAATCGTGAGTTGGCCAATCGCGGATAGGCGGCTTCCATGGCAGCGACTTGTTCCTCTGCCCGCTGCTCGATGCGTTCTCGCTCGTTCGGCGGAAGCTGTGCGAGCCCTTCCTGAAGGAGCTCAACATCGAGAAGGGTGATAGGGAAAGGGCCGATGCAGCAATGGGAACAGCCTGGCCGGCAGGGGATTTGGCCTAAGAGTGCGGCCTTGGCCCGTGCAAACCACTCATCTGTCTTGCGAGCCAGTGATAAGAGAGTCGAATGCTCGGAGGCCCGCATGGCCCCTTACTCTTCCGAGGAGAGAGAGAGGTCGACGATCAGATCGCCTTTGGGGGAGTAGAACCCTTGGCCGTCTACCTGGACGATTCCGTTACACTGTTCCTGGTAAAACTCCAGAATCCAGCCGTTGAAATCGTAACCCTCTTCCGTAATGTCGTTCGGGTCGAAGCGAGTCGTGAGAATGAAGCGCGCGCGGTTTACATATTCGACGACGAGGGAGGCCTCGATATCTTCATAGGCGTTCAGGATTTCGAGAAACTGTTTTTTTTCCTGCTCAAACACGTCCTGATAGCTTCCGCGATCCCTCAAGCAAAATATGTGAATCGGCTTCTTCGCCTTGTCGTAGCCGAGCGTCACCTGGACCCAGGCCCACTCATCAAGGGCCGCGTCGTCCAGATTGGGCGGGCTGATGGGCGACTGACCGCGGGACTTCAAAAATTCAAGTAACAGCCGCAAGGGAGGCGAGTTTTCTTTTTGACAAAAGACGCGGGAATACAAAAAGTTCTCGGCCACGGCTTCAGCCGGCTGTGCGGTCGAGGGGAGAATCGGGAGTTGTTTACCCATGAAAAATCCTCAATAAAATCGCTGCCGCCTTACTTAGCCACCACCAAGCTCCGATACTCTACGATGCTTGGTCTCGAAACTGCAAGGCCTCTGTAAAGGCGTTTCCCTACGACTGGCGTGTGTTTTTCCGGTTGACAGCCATGGGGCGCTTGGATAGACTCCCGCAGGTTTTTGCTTCGGATCAATTCATCACGGTCTCTTTGACGAGCTACTTCATAGAACGAAGTCTCCACTGAGAGGCGGGCAGTCGCAATTCACCTTATTGTGTTTCAAGGGAGGTTTTTCGCATGGCTAAATCAATGACCAAGTCGCAGATCGCCGATCACATGGCCCAGAAGTCCGGGCTCACCAAGAAGGCTGCTGTCCAGTTACTGGACGACTTCGCCGCATTGGCGTACCGGGAAGCGAAGAACGTGTTCGTGGTTCCCGGCATCGGCAAGCTCGTGCTGGCCAATCGCAAGGCCCGCATGGGCCGTAACCCGCAGACGGGCGAAGCGATCAAGATTCCCGCCAAGCGCGTGGTCAAGTTCCGCGTGTCCAAGGCCGCCAAGGATGCGATCCTCGGCAAGAAGTAGTCCGGGTTCAGAAAACAGACCGTAGCGCCAAAGCTGCCAAAACGCTTTCCGCTACCGGCTGAGAGAGACGAAGGGCCGACTCCCCATACGGGGCGCCGGCCCTTCTCTTTAGCAGACTGTAGAAAAAGTCTTCCAGCGGCGTTTTCGCGTCGCACGGAGGCTCAGGGCATACAGGAGCCGAATTGAGGCATAGGTACATTCCGCTCACAGGTGATTGAAGTGAGCGGCTCAAGCGAAGCGTGGCATGTGTCTCCTCGCCCTTTCGCTTGGTGTGGCCTTGCCTGCGGAACGGTGCGTCTCGGCGCACCGGGGTTGGGTGCGTGAGGATCGAGGCCTTTTGAACAACCGCGGTCAGCGAGCACGTCCAGTCGAATGCCTCGATTTTAGCCTCGGTCTCAGCGCGTTTTACGAGTGCGAGGGCCCGAGCCCGCTTCCGCCGAATCCATCATGGCCGACAAGGCGGATGGCGTCGCCGTCATGTACCAGCGAGTCGTCACTGGCGATCTTTTTGTTGATCGTCACCAGCACCTTCTTCTCTCGGATCAGTTGGAGGAGATGGCGCAACTGGATGCCCTGCCGTTGGATGACTTGCCGAACTGTCATCGGAACCGGCACTTCGCAAGCAAGATCCCGCTCCCCATCGGCCGTCTGCAGTTGTCCCATCAGTGAAATCGTGACCATGTCGTGATCCGCTCCTTACCGTCAATCCCGTTGACTCCGCGGAGGCTGCCATCGATAATGCCCCGCCATGCCGTCGCTGAATATCCACAATCCGGGAATGCCCGACTTGCAGTTTGTGCTCTTTGTGTCGGCGCTCTGTACCTCGAATATCGAGACGATCAATCTATCCGAAGACCTCCGCAAAACAATCTTCGATCGCTGCTGGGCCTTGCTTCACACGGATGCGCCGCCGGTCGATCCGAAGGAACGAGTCCTCGATCTTCGTCACGGCACCGAGCTTACGCTGGAGGCCTGTGTGTCGACCATCCGCTCGCTCTTGTCGGAGGCCGGTATTACGACGCTTGTCTGGGACCATCAGGTCAGCGACCCGAGGCATGACAGCACGCCGGCTGCCAAGCCATTGATCGACCGGCTGGGCCAATTGTATCCTGACAATCCGGACATCGTCGACCCCCTAGAACCACCGCCGACAGGTTGTGACTAGACGTGCCAGGCGTGAAGACTACAGTAACCATGCGCATCACACCACTCGAGATTCCCAGCTTGCTGCTGATCGAACCGACGCTCTTTCGCGACCAGCGCGGGATATTCTGTGAAATCTTTCACGAGCAGCGCTATGCGGAAGCGGGTTTCACCGAACGGTTCGTCCAAGATAACTATTCACGGTCAGTCCGCGGCACCTTGCGCGGGCTGCATTTTCAAGAGCCGCATGCCCAGGGAAAGCTCGTCATGGCTGTCGAGGGGACTGTTTACGATGTCGTGGTCGACATCCGCAAGGGATCGCCCATGTTCGGGAAGTGGTATGGAGTCGAACTGTCTTCCGAGAATCTTCGACAGCTCTACATTCCACCCGGTTGCGCGCATGGTTTCTGTGTGACGAGCGAGCAGGCGGCATTTCTTTACAAATGCACCGACTATTATTCGCCGAAGGACGAACGCGGCATCATCTGGAACGATCCGGCGTTGGGAATTGCTTGGCCGCAGGTGACGCCGATTCTTTCAGCTAAAGATCAGGCGTATCGGTCGTTGGCCCAAGTGGATGCAGAATTGCCCTTTTATCGACCGGCTAAGCGCTAAGGATAGTCGTTGATCCTGTCAGGATGGCTGGGCTATCTTATAGCCGCGTAGTCTGTTGAAATGGCATGCGGGCCGCTCAACCATCAGGCCGGTATCCCTACGTACAAGGAGGAGGATCGAATGTCAAAGAGCTTAAAGGGGACAAAGAGTCATGAAAATTTGAAAAATGCCTTTGCTGGTGAGTCACAGGCCAACCGCCGCTACCTGTACTTCGCCCGGCGTGCCGATATCGAAGGGTATCCGGATGTGGGCGGCCTGTTCCGGGACACGTCCGAAGCCGAGACGGGGCATGCATTCGGTCATCTGGACTTCTTGAAAGAAGTCGGTGATCCCGCCACGGGCGTACCCATCGGCAATACGGACGCCAATCTCAAATCTGCGATCGAGGGCGAGACCTACGAGTACACGCAGATGTATCCGGGAATGGCCAAGACGGCTCGCGACGAGGGCTTTGCCGAACTGGCCGAATGGTTCGAGACGCTGGCCAAGGCCGAGCGTTCCCATGCAAACCGATTCCAGAAGGGACTCGACAGTTTGAAGGGCTAACCGCCAACTATCGCGTATGCGTGAGGGTGGGTTGAAGAACATTCAGCCCACCCTTCGTGTTTCAGGGGCGAGTGAACGGACCACATGAAGGGCCTCAGTCTCATTAATCCGGTCGATCCGAAGCAGTTGGACAAGGAAACGTTGCGGATCTATGAAGTCTGCGACGGCTGCCGCCGCTGTTTCAATCTGTGCCCGTCGTTCAATACCCTCCTCGATCGCATCGACGTCTATGCAGGCGATGTCGCCAAGCTCACGCCGGCCGACCATCATCAGGTGGTCGATGAGTGCTACTACTGCAAGCTCTGTTTCAACCATTGCCCCTACACACCGCCGCATCCATACGAACTCGACTTTCCGCATCTCATGATCCTCTGGAAGAAGCGATTGGCGGCGGAGCGCGGGGTCCGTTGGCGGGATCAGCTCCTCATCAGAACGGATCTGATTGGGACGTTGGGCAGCCTCACGGCGCCTCTCACCAATTGGTTATTGCAGAATAGGATCGTTCGCCGGCTCATCGAGTTGATCGCCGGCGTTCATCAGGACCGGCAGGTGCTGCATTTTACCGGCGAGACCTTTCCTCGTTGGTTTGGCCGCCGCTCGGTACCCGCACGCGCGACGGTTCCCGTAAAGAAGGTGGCGCTCTTTTCTAGTTGCCTCGTCAATTACCAGGCCACCGACATCGGGAAGGCGACCGTTCAGGTGCTGGAAAAGAACGGCGTCGAGGTGGTTGTGCCGGAACAGCGTTGCTGCGGGATGCCCGGTTTCGATATCGGCGATACGCAAGCCATGCAGGAGGCCGCGCAAGCCAATGTCGCCTCGCTGCAACGCTGGGTTGCGCAGGGGTATGATGTGGTCGTGCCTACCGCGAGTTGCAGCCTGATGCTCAAACACGAGTACCCGGAATTGAACAACGATGGGCATACCAGGCAAGTGGCCGAGCGAACGTTCGATATCTGCGAATACCTGATGAAAATGAAGAAGGACGGGCTACTGGCCATGGATTTTACGCGGAATCCCGGCCGGGTGGCCTATCAGATCCCCTGCCATTTGCGCGATCAGAATATCGGCTTCAAGTCGAAAGAACTCCTGGAATGCGCAGGCGCGCAAGTTGAACTCATCGAGAGATGTTCCGGGCATGACGGAGCCTGGTCCGCCAAAACGGAGTTTTTCTCCCTGTCGATGAAGATTGCGGGGAAGGCCGTACGGGCGATTGAGCGGTCGCCCGCAGATCTTGTCGCATCCGACTGTCCGTTGGCTGGGTTGCAGTTGGATCAAGCTGGGGCGACGGCCCATGTGGGAGGCAAAGCCACACTCCATCCGATCCAGATCGTCCGCGACGCCTATGGGTTGCCGAAATGAAGTTATTGACACAACAGGATGTCCTCTCCCACGAAGAATACGAACGACAGCGGGAAGCCTTCCGGTCACGGATCATTGCGCTCAAGCAGCGCCGACGGATTTCCGTCGGCCCGCTGATCACGCTGCTTTTTGAGAATCGTGAGACCTTGCGCTTTCAAGTTCAGGAGATGATTCGCGTCGAGCGGATTGTCGAACCGGCCAAGGTGCAGGATGAACTGGATATTTACAATGCCTTGTTGCCCTTACCGCAGGAACTCAGTGCCACCCTCTTGATCGAGATCACTGAGGAGGCCAGGATAAAGGAGTGGCTCGATGGCTTCATGGGGCTCGACCGCGGACAGACAGTCGCCATTGAGGCCGGAGGCGAACGGGCCTTCGGGGAGTTCGAAGGTGGCCATAGCCATGAAACCAAGATCAGCGCCGTGCACTTCGTGCGCTTCCGGCCAACAGAGACGATGAAAGCCGTCTTTGCCGATCTGCGCCAACCGGTGACGATCAGCGTGAATCATGGCAACTATCATGAAGTGGCGCCTGTGCCGGGGAGTATGCGTGAAGAATGGCTGGCTGACTTGCAATAATGTGGAGTGTAGGAGTGAGAAGAGGTCGATGCCCCCTGTCTTGCTGACAAAACGCATTGAGTTCGCTGCCGCGCACCGGTACATCAAGCCGGAATGGAATGAAACGAAGAACCGCGCGGTCTTCGGGCTCTGCTACAACCCGCCTGCACATGGCCACAATTACATGCTCGAAGTGACCGTGTCCGGTGAGGTCGATCCCAAGACCGGTATGGTGATCAATTTGTTCGATCTGAAGAGGGTGCTGCTTACTGTCATCGAAGAATTCGACCACAAGAACTTCAATCTGGACATGCCGTACTTCAACGATCGCATCCCGACATCAGAAAATATTGCCCGCCTGCTCTGGACCAAGCTTGAACCGCAACAAGACATCGGCACCCTCCATACCGTTCGTCTGTACGAAGACGAGGATTTGTATGCCGACATTACCGCTGCCGGCGGGTTGGACGTCGCCAGTGTGACGCGGCGCTATTCGTTTTCTGCGGTGCAGGAGGGTAATCAGGGACATGTCTGGGATTGTTTTGTCACCGTCCATGGTCCGATCGATTCCGTCACCGGCATGGTCACGGATATCGGTGCATTGGACCGACTCGTTCAAGGGCGAGTCGTGAAGGCCTTTGACCGGCAGGTACTTGAGCAGATGCTCGGTCAACCGGTAACGGGGGACGCGTTGGCCAGGCATGTGTGGAGCCGGCTGGCCGGATCAGTCAAGGGGGGTGCCCTTCAGCTGGTTCGGCTCGTTCAGACCCGCGATCTTTCGTTCGAGTACTCCGGTTGATGCAATCAGCAGCGATTGTTGTGGATGCGAGAGGAGCATGACCGATAACACGTCCGGCTATTTCGGCCCTGATCATCGTGCTGCAAGTCTTTGCCGGATCAGCGGTCTTGGCTGGTCAGGACGAAGATGCCGTGCAAGCCGTGCTCATCGATTCCGTTAAAGCCACCGGCGAATTTTCCCGCACGAGGGACCCGCAATCGGTGCTGAAGGCCTACACGAAAGACTATGTTGGGATTCAGGATGGAGAATCGGAAACCAGGGAGACGATAGAAAAGTGGTTGTCCGAGTACGGGGCTGAACTCGACAAAGGGAATCCCGCTCGTTTTCAAGGTGAGGTCTTCGGGATTAAGGTTCGCGTGTCCGGAGCCTTGGCCTGGGCCACCTACGACTACATGTTCAAGCTCATCGCGAACGGCGAAATTCAGACCGAAGACCGCGGCCTCTGCACGAGCATCCTCCGCAAAGAAGGTTCCGTCTGGCTTATCCAGCACGAGCACTGCTCAAAGCCAAGACCGGCCAAATAGCCTCCTGTTCCTGACATGACTCCTTAGAGTAAGTCAGTGGCCTCTCGTTCCCTCGCCTCCTAAGTGATTCTCACAGGCTCGGTATCGATAGGTTTTCCTCTGGGGTGGAACGCAGGACGTTGCGAGAGGGGCACAAGCCGGCGTGCAAACCTCTGCGATGCTGGCTGATTAGCGATTACTTGAGCAGGTGATCCGAAATCAAGGCGGCCAGTTCAGCCAGCTCGACCACGCCTTCGCGGGTGAGGAGCAATTTGCCGTTGGCAAAGAAATGGGTGGTCGGGTAGGTTTCGAACATATGGGTCTTCTTGATTTCGCGGCAGCGGCCCGGCACGTGCATCTTCGCTTTACCGACTTTGATCTGTGGAAACTTGGCGGCGGTCTCTTCCAGAATCGGGTCGTAGGTCTTGCAGGGCTCGCAGGTGGCGAGGCCATAGGCGACGACCGCAGCGGTGCTGTCGGTGAATTCCTTGTAGTTTTCGTCTCTGACGTCTTCAACGGTCCCAGGCATGATGAAATACGCTGAGTGCTGAGGCCGAGAGTCGCCTCCCGAACCTCAGCACTCAGTCCTGAGGTCTGCAATTACTTCAACTTCTCGAGGGCTGCGAGGATTTCCTTGTCTTCCCGCGCCACCTTGATCTCCTGCACCTTCACATAGGCGACCTTACCGTTCTTATCGACGATGACGGTCGCACGCTTGGAGCAGTTGAGCGGCTCGAAGTAGAGACCGTAGGCCTTCGCCGTGGTCCGGTGCACGTCCGACAAGAGGCGATGTTTGAGATCCATGGAATCCGCCCAAGCCTTGTGCGAGAAGAAGCTGTCGCAGCTGATGCCGAAGAGTTCCGCGTTGGCCGATTGGAACTTGGGAAAGTCGTCGGTCAGGCACTTGTTCTCGCCTTGACAGACAGGGCTCCAATCCAGCGGATAGAAGGCGAGCACCACATTTTTCTTGCCGCGATACTCGCTCAGCTTCACGTCCTTCTGGTCTTGGTCTTTCAGGTTAAAGTCCGGAGCGGTATCGCCTACCTTGATTTCCTGGGCTACGTCACTCATCGGGATTCCTCCTTTATGAACGTTGAAACCGATTGCTTGTTCTGACCCGCTGCGGCCGTCACGGGTAGAGGCGCAGCTCCATGCGCCTGGGGTTGAGCGGAAGAGAATGCCGCCAGTTTGAACATTCTTTGCTGGGTGATGGCGTTTGCTTGAGGCCTCGCAGAGGCCAGACCCCTTCTTCCGACCTCGAACTTTGTACCGTGCGGCTTGAAACCTTGTCAACGGTCCGGAAGGCCTAGGACTGATGGGACAGCGCACCTATGTCATTGATAATGCGAGGCTGCTTACGATTTGACTTCCCGGAAGCTGAGCATGCGACCGATCGGAGCAGCGGTGCGGTGATTGACGATTCGGATCGTGGATCCAAGGATCGGGAGGCGTAAGGCCATGCCGACCTTAGGAGATTGGCCGATCCGGATCATTTCATGCGCGGACTCCGTCAGGAGTTCTTTGGCTGGGCGATCCGACAACCCTCGTGGCAGGAACGTTTCGAGCTCATCGATGCCGAACTTCGAGAGGCCAAGGGTATAGCACCAGACTTCGTCGGGCTTGGCCTGATCGTCTTGGGCAATCATGACATGATCGTCAGCGACAAAGGCGGTCAGCCCCCGGTCTTTCCAATCGGAAAGATTGAGGTATTGCTGGGTCGTGATGTCGTAGGCGGTACCCTGCGTGAGCAAGGTGAGGCCGCGGGAGATGCGCGCGGCGAAGAGAATCGCATCCGGCATATCACGGGGCGGCATTACCGACGGGGCGACCGCGCCGATCAGCTCATGCTCCCAGGCTAGCTGTTCTTTGAATCCGGCCGTGTGTGAGGCAGGAAGGGGAATAACGACGTGGGCGGTCCAGGGACCATGGCTGAGGTGCCAAGATTCCGGTGCGTCCGCTTCCGGCTTGACGGTCAACGGCCCGCCGTACTCGAGGTCATACCAGGTTTTCAGTTCATCCGGCTGCGGGGCGGTGCCGCGGTAGCCGATGAAATACAGGGGCGGGCGTTTGGATGAGGGTTTCGGGGATTTCTTCTTGATCCTCATCAAGTGGCTCGAACGCTTATTTCCCGGATTTGCGGGCCTTGCGCCGGTCGTCTGGATTGAGGAGCCGTTTCCGCATGCGCAGGTTCTGCGGTGTGACCTCGAGCAGTTCGTCAGGACCGATGTACTCCAATGCAAACTCGAGCGACATTTCTCGCGGTGGCGTGAGAACCAAGGCTTCATCGGTGCCAGACGCCCGCATGTTGGACAGGTGTTTTTCTTTACAGACGTTGACATCCATGTCTTCATCCCGGCTGTTCTCGCCGACGACCATGCCGCGATAGACTTCGACGCCAGGGCCGATAAACATGGTGCCTCGTTCTTGGGTCATGAAAATGGCATAACCTGTGCTGGTTCCGTCTTCGTATGCAACGAGCGAACCATGGCTTGCCACCGCAAGTTCCCGCTCCTCCACCGGTTCATACGCAACGAACACATGATGCATGATGATGGTGCCGCGAGTCTTGGCTACTAGGAGGTTCTTCAGCCCCATGATACCGCGGGTTGGGATATGGTACTCCAGGTGCATTTCGCTCGGGCCGGCGTCAGAGTGCACGAGTTTCATGTGGCGCAGCTCGCCGCGGCGTTTGCCGAGTTCTTCAATCACGGTGCCCTGGTAGGTCTCCGGCACTTGGATGGTCAGCTCCTCGTAGGGTTCGAGGACTTTATCCCCTTCCCGGTGGACGATGACTTCCGGTTGCGATACTTGAAGTTCGTATCCTTCTCTCCGCATCTGTTCGATCAAGACGCCCAAGTGGAGTTCGCCGCGCCCGGCCACGAGGAACTTATCCGCGCTATCCGTTTCTTGCGCGCGCAACGATACGTTGGTTTCAAGTTCTTTGAAGAGTCGATCGCGTAGATGCCGCGAGGTCAGGTACTTGCCTTCCCGTCCGGCGAACGGGCTATTGTTGACCGAAAAGGTCATCTGGACCGTCGGCTCGTCAACCGTGACGCGAGGTAATGCGACCGGCTGTTCCGCGTCCGCGATCGTATCGCCGATGCTCACTTCGTCCAAGCCGGCCACCGCAATGATCTCTCCCGCTTCCGCCCGTTCCATATCCGTCCGTTCCAGGCCGGAGTAGACCGCGAGGTCGGAGACTTTGCCGGGGAACTGTGCGCCGTCCTTTCCGAGGACGACCACATTCTGTCTACGGGCGATTGAACCGGACTGAATCTTCCCCACACCCATCTTGCCTTTGTATGTGTCCTGAATGAGGGAGAGGACCAGAATCTGGAGCGGTGCGTTGGGGTTGATGGCCGGTGGGGGAATCTTTTCGAGGACGGTATCGAGGAGCGGGGTAATGTCCGTTCCCGGTTTGTTTACGTCGAGCGTGGCTTGTCCCTTAATGGCGGAGGTGTACACGATGGGGAAGTCGAGCTGCTCGTCGGTTGCGCCCAGATGGACAAACAGGTCGAATGTGCGATTGACCACGTCGTCGATGACCGCGTCGGGACGATCGATCTTATTGATCACGACAATGGCTTTGTGACCGAGCGCCAGAGCCTTGCGCAGCACGAAGGTTGTCTGCGGCATGGGCCCTTCCTTCGCATCGATCAGGATCAAGACACCGTCCACCATCCGGAGCGTGCGCTCGACTTCGCCGCCGAAGTCGGCATGGCCCGGGGTGTCGACGATGTTGATCTTCACGCCGTTGTAAATCACGCTGGCGTTCTTAGCGCGGATCGTAATCCCGCGCTCGCGCTCCTGATCCATCGAGTCCATGATGCGTTCGCCCATGTCGTCGATCTTGCGATGGACATGGGTCTGTCGAAGCACCGCATCGACGAGTGTCGTCTTGCCGTGGTCGACGTGCGCGATGATGGCGATGTTCCGGATATCGTTCCGGCGGTTGTTGGGGACGCGTAGTTGCGACATAGGTTCCTGTGCTTCTCGTGGCGAAAAAAAAGACGCCCCGACAGTCGGGCGTCGACTGCAGAGTATACCTGAAGGATGGGACCGCGTACAAGTCGTCAGATTTGGGTGAGTCGGGCCCGCAAGTTGCTTGAGTTTTGGGGGGCTCCACGGTATGGTGAACAAGTATCCTCTCGAAGAGCACCAGCACCCTGCGGGCGCGTGATTCCCATGACACCGATCGATCGACCAGTCCAACTCTCTGATATGCCGCGTCAGCCGCCGCCCCGGCGCCCTTGGCGCTGGTGGCAGGTCGCGCTCATCGCCGTGGCTGTGCTCGGCATGGTCGGGGTGCTCGCGGTGGCCGGCGTGCTGTGGCACTATGCAC
Source organism: Nitrospira sp. (assembly GCA_033852435.1). Lineage (GTDB taxonomy): Bacteria > Nitrospirota > Nitrospiria > Nitrospirales > Nitrospiraceae > Nitrospira_C. The sequence goes on along the minus strand of JAWOMO010000120.1, from coordinate 16,749 downwards.
AGGATCTCCCCGACCTCAATCAGCTGCAGAACTATCAACCAAGCCTTGTGACGCGAGTCTATTCGAGCGACAACCAGCTCATAGGCCAGTTTTTTCTTGAACGCCGGATCCTGACCCCGCTCTCCCAGATTCCCGAACAGCTGCGAGGCGCAGTGATCGCCGTCGAAGATGTACGCTTTTTCGAGCATCCCGGTTTGGATTACATCGGGATTCTCCGCGCAGCCTGGACGAATCTCCGGCGCGGAGGGAAGGTCGAAGGAGCCAGCACGATCACCCAACAGCTGGCGCGGTCCTTGTTCCTCTCCTCTGAACGCACGATCGATCGGAAAATCCGCGAGTTGGTGTTGGCCTACAAGATGGAGCTGGTGTCGACGAAGGAACAGATTCTTGAAACGTACTTGAACCAGATCTACTTCGGTCAAGGGGCCTACGGTGTCGCATCGGCGGCACAGTCCTATTTTGGGAAGGACCTCTCTGCGTTGACGGTTGCCGAAGCAGCATTCCTGGCAGGGCTCCCGAAATCACCGAACAACTTTTCTCCTTTCAAGAACTATGAGCGGGCGAAGAAGCGCCAGGAACATGTCCTGGCGCGCATGGAAGAAGCCGGTTTTCTCACCTCAGCCGAGCGCGAGCAGGCTGCCGCAGAGCCGCTGAACTTTCGACGTCCGGGCAGTGATCAAACAGCTCCATATTTTGTGGAATATGTCCGGCAGTCGCTGATGGCCAAGTATGGTGAGGCGATGGTCTACAAAGGTGGCCTCAAAGTCACGACCACGTTGAATCTGGAGATGCAGCGCGCCGCGGAAGCGGCTTTTGAGGTGGGCTTGCGGGAATTGGATAAACGACAAGGCTGGCGAGGTCCCTTGCGAACCGTCGATCCGGCCTCCGTCACGCCGACAAATCTTCCGGTCGCGTCGACCGCTCAGCCAGTCGCGGTCGGCGACTACCGAGAAGCAGTGGTGACAAAGGTCGGCAAGGATTTCTATGTGGCGCAGATCGGCAGTACGCCTGCGAAGCTGCTGTTCGACGACATGGCCTGGGCGAAGAAACGTTTGATGGGGCCGGATACGACCAAGGATGTGGTCGTGAGTCAGAATCTGAAGCATATCCTGAGGGCCGGCGATGTGATCGAAGTCAGGGTCAAGAAGATCGAAAAAGACACGGTCTATGTTCAATTGGAACAGACTCCCCTCGTGGAGGGAGGATTGATCGCGCTTGAGCCGGACAAAGGGGCGATTCGAGCCATGGTCGGGGGGTATGACTTCAATCGCAGCGAGTATAACCGGGCAGTGCAGGCCCATCGCCAGCCCGGATCGGCGTTTAAGCCGATCATTTATGCGACTGCGCTTAATCAGGGCATGAGTCCCGCATCGGTCGTGCTGGATGCACCGGTGGTGTATGAGCAGGTTGAGGAAGAGAAAACGTGGAAGCCGGAGAATTACGGGAAAAAATTTCATGGCATGGTCAGTCTCCGCGACGCCTTGGCGCATTCCCATAACTTGGCGACGGTTCGGTTGCTCGACAAAGTGGGCGTGAAGAGCGTGATCGAGTTTGCACGACAGGTCGGCGTCACGAGTCCGCTCGCCGCAGATCTGTCGTTGGGGTTGGGATCCTCCTCTGTGGGGCTGATGGAACTGACCTCCGCATATAGCGTGTTTTTAAACCAGGGGAGCCGGGTCGAGCCCTATGCCATCTTTTCCGTCATCGACAATACCGGCCAGGTCCTTGAACATGCTGAACCGCAAGCCCAGGACGTCATTTCGAAGGAAACCGCCTACCTGATCACCAACATGATGGAAGATGTCGTGCAAAAGGGAACGGGCCTGGCAGCGAAATCACTCGGTCGTCCCATCGCGGGGAAAACAGGGACCACCAACGAGTTCATCAATGCCTGGTTTATCGGCGGCACGCCGAATTTGGTGACCGGAGTCTATGTCGGGTTTGATGATCGCCGTTCGCTCGGCGAGACCGAATCAGGAGCCCATGCGGCTCTGCCGATCTGGATCAACTTCATGCGAGAGGCGCTCAAACCGTTGCCGGTTGTGCCTTTTGCCATTCCCGAGGGCATCACGTTTGTCAAAGTCGATCCTGCGACCGGGCTGTTGAATTCCGAACAGGAGGATCAGCCGGGAAATGTGGAGATCTTCACCAGGGGTAGTGAGCCGACCCAAGCGGCACAGCGCCGAGTCGACCCGATCGATTTCTACAAGCTGGACCAGCCTTCAGAATAAATCCAACGGGGGGAGGTGAGCCGCAGGGCGGGTTCCTAGTCTGACTATTCGGTCAGGACTTGGAGCCTTGGTACTCTTCGTGCCAGGCCATCTGAATTGCTTCCAAGATCTTCTCGTTCGATTTCTTGGGGTCATCCCGAAAATCAGGCAACGCGACGATCCAGGTGTGCATATCGGTAAAACGAACCGTCAACGGATCCGTTTCGGGGTGCTCTTCAACCAGTCGAATGGCGATATCTTCCGTATCTTGCCATTTCAAGTCCATGCCAATTCCTCACTTCCCTGGTCTAGGTGACTTCTGAAACCTTCTTCCCCTGAAGTCCCCGTTTGAGCGAATCATCCAGCATCGCGACGGTTAAGCTTTTAGCCGACTGCTCAAGCTCGCCCATGCGCGTGCGAATCGCGCGCGGGTCGTTGCCGTCCTTCGCGGTTGCCAGAGCGGACAGCGCAGCTCGAATAGCCGCGACCTCTTCCTGGGGGATCAGATGGCCGTCTTCTGTCAGGGACTTCTCGGTTGTCGTGATCAACGCGCCGGCATCGAGCCGCGCTTCGATCAGTTTTCTGGCGTTGACATCGTCTGCGGCGAACTTGAACGAATCTTCAATCATCCGCTCCACTTCGTTATCGGATAAACCATAGGAGGGTTTGACTTCAATAGACTGGCTTTGTCCGGTCCGCATGTCACTGGCCTTTACATTCAAGATCCCATTGGCATCAATGAGGAAGGTTACTTCGATACGGGGGACTCCCGCCGGCAGCGGAGGAACTTTGAGTCGAAATCGGGCCAAACTGCGATTGTCTTTTGCCAGTTCACGCTCGCCTTGCAGAATATGGATGTCTACCCCGGTTTGGCTGTCGACATAGGTCGTGAACATTTCCTTCGCACTTGCCGGAATGGTTGTATTTCGTCTGATCAAGCTACTCATCACCCCGCCCATCGTTTCGATGCCAAGCGAAAGGGGTGTGACATCGAGCAAGAGCATGTCGGTCGTGCCCCCGCTCAGAATATCGGCCTGCACGGCTGCGCCGAGGGCCACCACTTCGTCCGGATTGAGTTCGCAATGCGGGGTCTTTCCAAACAGCTCCTGAACACGTTGCCGAACGAGCGGCATGCGGGTTGAGCCGCCGACGAGCACGATTTCGTCGATTTTATTGGGGGTTAGCCCCGCATCTTTCAAGGCCAGCCGGCAGGGGCCTAGGGTCCGTTCGATGATCTCCATGGTCAGGGATTCGAGTTGGTCCCGCGTGAGCTCTCGTGTAAAGCGTCCCTTGTTTTCCGGAAGTTCGACCGAGACCTGCGTCTTCAGCTCGTCGGACAGGCGGATCTTGGCTCGTTCCGCTTCAAGGCGAACGGCCTGCATGTGATCGGGATACGCGCTGAGGTCGGTGCCATGGGCGTTTCGAATCTCTTGGACGAAGCGGTCGGCAAGCATCCGATCTAGGTCATCGCCACCAAGATGTGTGTCGCCGTTGGTAGCCAGCACTTCAAAGATGCCGTTCTTGAGCTTGAGAATGGAAATATCGAACGTGCCACCGCCGAAGTCGTAGACGGCGATCGTGCCCTGGGTCCGTTCTTGGAGCCCGTAGGCGAGCGAGGCCGCAGTCGGTTCGTTGATGATCCGCAGAACTTCGAGGCCGGCAATCATGCCAGCGTCTTTCGTGGCTTGCCGCTGACTGTCGTTGAAGTAGGCTGGTACTGTGATGACGGCTTTCGTGATGCTTTCGCCAAGGTGGGCTTCTGCCCGTTGCTTCAACTCTTTCAAGATCATGGCCGAGATCTGGGGAGGCGAATAGCTCTTCTCGCCGAGCTTGATGCGGATGACCCCGCCTTGTTCGGCAAGCGAATACGGGAAATAGGCCAACTCGCCCTGCACGTCGGCGAGACCTTTCCCCATGAACCGCTTCACGGAGTAGACCGTCCGTTCCGGGTCGCGGAGGAGGTGGTCTTTCGCAGGGTCGCCGACAATCAGGCCGTTGTCGGTCATGGCCACGACGGAGGGGACCATGGTACGGCCGTTTCGTCCGGGAATAACTGCAGGCATTCCCTGTTTCATGTAGGCCACGAGCGAATTCGTGGTGCCGAGATCGATGCCGACGATGCGTGCCATGATGTTTATCCGATGGTGGCGACGAGGTCGTTGACGATGTTCTTGACGTAGGTGCGATTGGAGAGAATCTCTCGCATTTGCCTCAACAGGCGGTCACGCTCGGAACGAGCCTGGCCGGTTGCTTCGCCACGGTCTTGCAGCGCATCCCAATCGGTGAAGAGCTGCTGGAGTTGTGTTTCCATGTCCCGTTTCCGTTGTTCCAACGTGCTCTGCTCAGTCTGGAGTTTTGCCCGAAGTTCCTGGCCTGTTTCCGATGCGCGATCGGTCGCCCGGTACTCGTCAAGCGTATCCTGGAGTTCGAGAATTTCCTCGAAGAGGTCGGCAGGAGGCGACGAGCGGATCTCTTTGACAGCCCCGGCTTCCAGGTCGAGCAGATATTCGGCCCGCTGAATCGGATCGCGGAGCGTGCGGTAGGCCGTATTGAGTGTTGCGGCGTTACCGAGACTGATCGCCTGCTCGGTTTCGCTCTTGTTCTGGTAAAAGTCCGGATGAAACGCGCGGCTGAGCTCGTAAAACTTGGCTTCTAGTTTGCCGGGATCGATGGTGAGCCGACGGGGAAATCCGAAGCAGGTGAAGTAGTCCGTCTCTTTCGAAACCGGCTGAACTTTCACGCAGCGTTCACAGAAGTATTCTCCGGACACTTCGGATTGACAATGCCAGCACATGCTTCTGGCCATCTGGAGTTCGCGGGTATTTGTGCTGTGGATGTGGCGATGGTCCATCACGCTACCTGTTCTGACAAGACAGGCATGGCGTACTGCCATGCCTGCGAAAAAATGCTCCCCTCCACCTGTTGTCGCCCCTTACGCCGAGAATGACTCTCCGCAGCCGCAAGTTTTGTTCGCATTCGGATTGACGAACTTGAAATTCCCGCCCATCAAGTCTTTGTGGTAGTCGAGTTGTGTCCCTTGGAGGTAGATCGCGCTTTTGGCATCGACGATCACCTTGACCCCGTCGAATTCGTAGACCTGATCATATTGACCGATCTTTTCGTCGAAGTTGATGGTGTAGCTCAGCCCAGAACAGCCGCCACCCTTCACGCCAAGGCGCAGTCCGCCTTCGGTAAGGCCCTGCACGTTGATGAGGCGTTTGACTTCCTTCAACGCCGCCTCCGTCAGCGTGATCACCGGAGCTTGGGTTTCAGGTTTGGCGATTTCCATGGCGGACTCCTTTTCTCAGTCGTTATTTGGTATCGGCCTTCTTCTGGTAATCAGCCAGCGCTGCTTTTATCGCGTCTTCGGCCAACACGGAACAGTGGATCTTCACCGGCGGCAGGTTCAGTTCCTGCACGATGTCCGTGTTCTTGATCTTCTGGGCTTCCTCGATCGTCTTGCCCTTGAGCCATTCTGTTGCGAGGCTGGAGCTGGCAATGGCCGAACCACAGCCGAAGGTCTTGAACTTGGCGTCCACGATAGTGTCGCCCTGGACCTTGATCTGCAATTTCATCACGTCGCCGCATTCCGGTGCGCCGACCATGCCGGTGCCGACCCCTTCCTCGTCCTTCTTAAAGCTCCCCATGTTCCGGGGGTTATTGAAATGATCGACGACTTTATCGCTATAGGCCATGACTTCCTCCTCCGTTTCCCGCGCGGTTCAGTGGGCAGCCCACTGAACGGATTTCAGGTCAATGCCCTCTTTTGCCATTTCGTAAAGCGGAGACATCTCCCGCAGTTTGGTGACAATCTCAATAACCTTCTTGATCGTGTAGTCAATCTCATCGTCCGTGTTGAACCGGCCTAATCCGAATCGGATGGAAGAATGCGCCAGTTCCGTTCCAACCCCTAAGGCGCGGAGAACATACGAGGGTTCCAGCGTGGCCGAGGTACAGGCCGAGCCGGACGACAAGGCGATATCCTTCATGCCCATCAGCAACGATTCCCCCTCCACATAGGCAAACGAGATATTCAGGTTGCCCGGCAGCCGACTGGTGGGGTGGCCGTTCAGATAACATTCGTCCAGGGCCGCCATGATTCCGGCTTGGAGCCGGTCGCGCATGGCCGACAGCCGAACGGATTCCTTGGCCATCTCCTGCTCGCAAAGCTCACAGGCCTTCCCGAATCCGACGATCAATGGAACGGGAAGCGTGCCGGAGCGCATGCCGCGCTCATGGCCGCCACCGTCCATCTGCGGGGCGATACGCACCCGCGGGTTTTTCTTCCGCACATAGAGCGCGCCCACGCCTTTCGGTCCGTAGATCTTGTGGGCCGAGAACGACATGAGGTCGATGCCCATGCCTTGCACATCGACAGGGATCTTGCCGACCCCTTGTGTCGCATCGCAATGGAAGAGAATGCCCTTTTCCTTCGCGATCTTTCCTATTTCCTGCACGGGATTAATGGTGCCGATTTCATTATTGGCCAACATAATGGAAATCAGAACTGTCTTGTCCGTGATGGCATTTCTGACATCATCAGGATTCACCATTCCTTGCTTATCGACCGGCAGATAGGTGACCGTGGCGAGTCCCTTGGCCTCCATCGACTTGGCCGTATCGAGCACAGCACGATGCTCCGTGGACGACGTAATGATATGATTGCCCTTCTCCTTGTACATTTCCAGGACGCCCTTGAGCGCCAGGTTGTCTGACTCGGTGGCGCCGCTGGTGAACACGATTTCTTTCGGGTCCGCTTTGATCAGCTTGGCGATCTGCTTGCGGGCGTTTTCCACCGCTTCTTCCGCGGCCCAGCCGAATGCGTGGTTTCGGCTGGCGGCATTGCCGAACTTTTCTACAAAGTAGGGAAGCATGGCCTCCAACACCCGAGGATCCATCGGTGTCGTGGAATGATTATCAAGGAAAATGGGAAGCTTCATCGTTCAACTCCTTGTGCTGTCGGCGACTGAATCGTAATCAGCGGGGTTCCACCCAGCATGTCTTGCAGGGTCATATTGTTGAGTAACTGGTAAATGCTGTCTTGTACCTTGAGCAGCGGCGTGCGGATGTTGCAATGTTCCCGTTGCATGCAAAATTCCCCGTCTTTTTCGTGCGAGCAATCGGTGATGCCGAGCGGGCCCTCTATACTTTCCAAGACCTGCGAGATCGTAATCTGCCTCGCGCTTCTGGCCAGTAGGTAGCCGCCCTTGGGACCGTTATGGCTCTCGATCATGCCGTTTTTCGCGAGGGCCTGAAGAACCTTTGCCAGCAGTTCGAGAGGAATGTTGTATTCTTCAGCGATCTCTTTTGTATTGACGACACGGCCCGGCGTCACGTCGCCGAATTGGACCGAGGCGATATGCTGGAGCGCCATCAGGGCGTAGTCGGCTTTTTTTGAAATCTTCAACATGGCTATTGCCGATCTATAGGATCGGAGACTATAATGATCTCCGATCTAATAGGTCGGACTAAGAATACCACGCTGGTTTCAAGGCTGTCAACAGTTGCGGTAAGGCCAAGTCAGGCCAAGCGCGAGACAGAAAGGACCGGGCTCATGGGTGGGACAAATCCCTATATTGAAAAGGCTGCGTTCGAGCTTCCTAAGAAATCCTACACGATCACGTATATTGCTCCGGATGGGAATGTAACCAAGGTTCAAGTGGATCCTGGCAAGATCCCCTATGGCCAGACTGGGCTTCCTGGGAGCATCTTGGATGTCGCAATGGGTAACGGAGTTGACCTGGAGCATGTCTGCGGGGGCGTCTGTGCCTGCTCGACCTGCCATGTCATTGTGAAGCAGGGGCTAGAGAGTTGCAGCGAGGGTACCGATGACGAGTTCGATCAGCTTGATGAAGCCCCCATGACAACACTGCAATCACGGCTTGGCTGTCAATGTGTCCCGAACGGCACGAAAGATATTGTGGTGGAGATTCCTGCAGTGAATAAGAATCTGGTCAGAGAAGGGCATTAGTCGTAGGTTTCGGTCTTTACCTCCTTTCGATCGTACCCTGCCCCTGTGAAGTAGGCTCGCAATGGGCGCACGAAGTGCTTCGTTCCGCACAGCATCGGAATCACTTTTGATATGCCATCAATTAGCGGGCTGAGCATTGACAGTGCGAGATCAACGCCTTGCTGCTCCCCTCCGGCTGCAACCAACGGAAGATAGCGGAAGCCCGGATGGGTGACGGCCAATGTGAGCAATTCTTGATGAAAGAGCAGCTCGTTTTCCTCCGGAGCGACGGCGATCAGCAGGATCGAGCCCGTTTGCCGCTGGGCATAGAGTTGTTTGAGCATGCAGCGGATGGGCACGAGCCCCGTATAGCGGGCGACGAACACCAGCTCTCTGTCGAGGGGTGAAGGAAGCGTAAAATTGCCATAGGGACCGGAAACTGCAACCTCATCACCCGGTTTGAGTCGACCGAGATACTCGGATCCTAATCCACCTATGACATGATCGAAGACTAAAGTGAGTTCGCCCGATGGCGTGGCGGGAGCCGCCATTGAATAGGCGCGATTGAGCGGCGGTTTTTTCCCCACCGGCAACTTCAAGGAGACCCACTGGCCCGGCTGAAAGGAGATGTGCCGTTCTTTCGGCAGCAAGACTAGCTGGCGAACGCCCGCCGTCAGATTGGTGGTTGACAGGACCGTAGCCAGTTGGATGAATTCTGCCATGGTGATCTTGTAGGGATCTCTTATCAGAAGCGCAAGCAAGAGGGAAGAGCGACGGATTCTGTACAATACTTTTCGCTGCATGCTATAGATACCGGCCTTTCCGCAAGATCTTAGGACGAGCGAATGAGTCAGGTCAGAGTCAGATTCGCGCCTAGCCCGACCGGCTTTCTTCACATCGGTGGAGTACGCACAGCTCTGTTTAATTGGCTCTTTGCACGCCAGCAACAGGGTGTGTTCGTCCTCCGTATTGAGGATACGGACCAGAGCCGCTCGACCGATGAGTCGATTCAGGCCATCATCGAAGGCATGAAATGGGTTGGGCTCGACTGGGATGAAGGCCCATTTCGCCAGACTGAACGCATGGACCTCTATCGCAGCCACGCGATGCATCTTTTGGAGAGAGGACAGGCCTACTGGTGCGTCTGTAAAGCAGAAGAATTGGAAGCTCGCCGTAAAGAAGCGGAAGCCAAAGGGCTCTCTCCCCGTTACGATGGGCGCTGCCGAAATCTCGGCATTACCAACCCTTCAGGCGAAGCTGCCTTGCGTTTCAAAGCGCCGCAGGAAGGACAGACTGTCGTCGACGATCTGATCAAAGGAAAGATCGTATTCGACAATGCCGTCCTTGATGACCTCATTATCCAGCGATCCAACGGCTATCCGACCTACAACTTTTCGGTCGTGGTCGATGATGCGTTGATGAACATCACGCACGTCGTGAGAGGAGACGATCACCTGACCAACACGCCTCGACAAGTTCCCATCTTCCAGGCGCTGGGGTTTCCCGTCCCGCGTTTCGGGCATCTACCGATGATTCTTGGATCGGACAAGGCACGACTGTCCAAACGTCATGGTGCCACGTCGATCATGGCTTATAAAGAGATGGGGTATCTGTCCGATGCGATGGTGAACTACTTGGTCCGGCTTGGCTGGTCGCACGGCGATCAAGAGATCTTCACCAGGCAGGAACTGATCGAGAAATTTTCCTGGGATCACGTGCAAAAGTCCGCGGCGGTATTCAATCCCGAGAAACTCCTGTGGATAAATGCCGAATACATTAAAACGACTCCTCCGAGCCAGATCGCTGGGGAGCTTGTTCCACTGCTGGAAAACGCCGGCCTCAAGGATCAAGTGAGGGCGGTCTCGAACGAATGGCTAGCACAGCTTGTGGTCCTGGTGAAGGAGCGGGCGAAGACACTGACTGATATGGTGATGTGGGTCACGCCCTATTTCGGCCAGGCCGCTGCATTCGACGAAGAATCGGTCAAGAAGTTCCTGACACCGGCGATCGCTCCGATTCTGGGGAAGTTGCTCGCACGGTTCGAAGCCTTTCCCACTTTCTCCAAGCAGGAGTGGGAAGAGAGCTTCAAGCAATTGGTCGAGGAAGAAGGAATGAAGATGGGCCAGCTCGCCCAGCCGGTCCGTGTGGCGCTCACCGGTCGGGCTGCCAGCCCAGGGCTGTTCGAAGTGATGGAAGTATTGGGGCGGGAACGCACGCTCTTTCGGCTTCGCAAGGGGATTGAACGGGCCTCCGGAGTCTAGGAGTCGTGTCGATCAAACCCGCGTCGATCTTGACGGGGCCGAGACCCTTATATTACTGTGAACGTCGGTTGGGGGATCGTCTAGCGGTAGGACGTCAGTCTCTGGATCTGACTACCTAGGTTCGATTCCTAGTCCCCCAGCCAATAATCTTTCCCGCGCCGACCTAATCCGGATCTACGCGTTGTTTCCGTACCGCGCTGGGGGATCGTCTAGCGGTAGGACGCCGGCCTTTGGAGCCGGCTACCTAGGTTCGATTCCTAGTCCCCCAGCCACTTTCCAATCGACTCTCTATTCGATGAAGCCCTATTTCAGCGACATCAAATCGATTACGAACCGGAAGCGCACGTCGCCCTTGAGAACTCGCTCGTAGGCCTCGTTGACCTGCTGGATCGGAATCACTTCGACATCTGATTCAATCTGATGCTCAGCGCAGAAATCGAGCATGTCCTGCGTTTCCCTGATGCCGCCGATCACGGAGCCGGCAATTCGGCGCCGATGCGTCATCAACGGAAATGGTTCGAGCGGAGTTGGTTTGTCCGGTGCGCCAACGAGGATCATCGTGCCGTCAGTCTTCAGAAGATTCACATAACTGTTGTAGCTGTGCGGAGCCGGCACTGTATCAAGAATGAAATCAAACCGACGCTGCAGCTGTACAAAGGCGTGGGGGTTCGTCGTCACCACAAAATCTGTTGCGCCTAATCTCATCGCATCCTTCCGCTTGGATTCCGAGGTACTGAAGACAGTGACCTCGGTGCCAAGGGCCTTCGCGATTTTGATGGCCATATGGCCGAGTCCACCCAGACCCACTACAGCCAATTTGTGGTACTTGCCCACTCCCCAATGGCGCAGCGGGGAATAAGTCGTAATCCCAGCACAGAGAAGCGGGGCAGCGCCCGCCGGCGAAAGCGTTTTGGGAATTCGTAGCACGTAATTTTCATCGACGACGATCTGTGATGAGTACCCCCCTTGCGTGATCTGGCCATTCTTGTCTCGTGCGTTATAGGTCAGGAGCATGCCGGCTTCGCAGTACTGTTCGAGACCTTCACGGCAGGCTGAGCACGACCGGCAGGAATCAACTAAGCACCCCACGCCTGCTACGTCTCCGACCCGAAACTTCTTAACGGCATTTCCCGCCCCTGCGATCGCACCCACGATTTCATGGCCGGGAACCATCGGGAAAATCGATCCGCCCCATTCATCGCGTGCCTGGTGGATGTCAGAATGGCAAATGCCGCAGTGCGATATCGTGATCAACACATCGTGAGGCCCTATTTCGCGTCGCTCGAACGAGAAAGACTGAAGGGCAGCCTTGGCCGTCATTGCGGCAAACCCTTTGGTTGGGAGCATGGGTGCTTCTCCTTGTCTAGGTTGCGGGCAGGTAGTGACCTTAGCAAGATCGTTGGGGCTTGCCAACTATGAAACAAGCGCGATAGATGTCAACGAGGTTTCTACAGGAGGGTGGCCTGAAGTAGTAGCCGGCCAATCAAAGTCTCTATTCGTCGGCAGTCAAAGGATCTGGTGGGATCTGCGCTGACGCTGTTCCAGTGGCGAGGCTTTCCTGCACTGGGATTGCCGGTTTAACCTCTTTGTTTCCCGCCCGTTTCTTCTTCGGTTTCATGGCTCTCATTGGAGGGTAGTTCCATCGTCAGGCTGGGGCCTGGCACACGATACTCCTCCGCAGCCCAGGTGCCGAGGTCGGTGAGTTGACAGCGTTCAGAGCAGAAGGGACGCCAGGGGTTGCCATTCCAGGTTGTTGGTTGACGGCAAAGTGGACAGTTCATGCCGACATTCTACCACGCATATGCGGGGCTGTTGCCAGCGATCAACTGGGACGGATGTGGGGTGACGTTCTGACTTCTAACAGGCGTTGCAGGCGGCTTTGATCGATTTCCGAAAGGCCGACGAACTCGACGCCGAATTCACCGTGGCTGCTCCACCGTACAGCGGCGGATTCGATCGTGATCGGGGAGCCCAGATCAGTGGCGCGAATGAGGATTCTGACCGCTGAGCCTGGCTGCACGGTGGTCATGCTGGCAACGGCACAGCCTCCTGCGGAAAGATCGAACATCGTTCCCTCGCGGATGGACGTATTGCCTGTCGTCGAAAAATATACCTGCAGGTCAACCGGAATGCGTGGGTGTTCGCGACATTCGATCATGGTCGGCTCCTTCTGCTGTCGTGAGGTTCGTCGTTCTGGATGCCTTACCTTCTCCAGTGTAGCAAACCACCTGGTTCGGTAAAGGAAACCTCGAAATTCTGCTGGACGGAAAAGTTAGGCAAGTGCTGAGTTATGGCGCGGGGTACCTTTCGAAGACCTTCACTGCAATGGCCTTTTGTTTCATCTTTGTGACCAGACCGACATAGGACACTTCGCGGATGATGCTCGTGAATTGCGAACGGTAGTTGCTCACGACGCTGGCTCCATCGATGACGACGTCATAGACACGCCAATCGCCCCCGCGGTTGATCATACGGTAATCGATCAGCGTATCAATCTTTCGCCCTTTCAAGCGGGTGTGAACTTCGGCGTAGACATCTTCTTCTCGATGCTCTCCAAGATAGGCAACTTGTTCGTCGTGGTGTTCCGTAATCCGCCCGGCGAAGGTATCGCGGAGCAATTGGACGAAGAGGCTGACGAATTCCTGCTGTTCTCTTTTCAAGAGGGTTGACCAGGGAGCGCCCAGCGCCCGTTTGGCCATCTCTTCGTAGTCCGCCCGCTGCCGGATGATTTCTTCAATTTCGCGGCGGCGATTTTCGGATTGTTCCGGTTGCTTCAGGGTTTCGTCGTCGAGCACATATATGAGATCGGTGATGGTACGTTTCACGGCTTCCGTGGCACTCTCATCCGTCATAGCCTGTCCGGCATCGACCGCCTGAGAGCCAGTGATTGCCAGCAGGGCGAGCAAGCAGGTCCCACGGCTCGTCTTCCCAACGTGTCGGCACAGCGTGTCAAAGGTCAGCATCTTTGGCAATTGACTCCTATCGGTATGATCCTACGCGTACTCTTCTAGCCTAGCAGGGATGCCCAGTCTGTAAAGGGAGTGCAAGCTCGCGTAAACAGGGAAGAGTTTCCGTGCGTCGGATGAGGAGGTTGCAGGCAAAGAATGATTACCGGGGAGGTTGTCCCTTGTCGAGCTTAGCCCATGCGTCTTTGAGCGGAACGGTGCGGTTGAAGACGGGAGAGTCGTTCGTGGAATCAAGGTCGGTACAGAAGTAACCGAGACGTTCAAACTGGAATCTGGAGCCGGGCGGTGCGCCCTTAAGGCTCGGTTCCACTTGGCATCCGGTGATTCGTTCTAAGGATTGCGGATTGAGATACGTCGTCCAATCGTGGTCGGTGGGAACCTTAGAGAGATCGGCGATCAGTAGAGGATTATAGAGACGAATTTCCGCTTGCGTTGCATGGGTTGTCGATACCCAATGAATCGTGGCTTTAACTTTCCGTCGAGCTTCATCGGCTCCGCTCTTGGTCGATGGATCGTAGGTGCAATGCAACTCGATGATTTCACCGGTTTGAGGATCTTTCGTCACCCCCACGCATTTGATGATATAGGCGTAGCGAAGCCGGACTTCCCGTCCTGGGGCAAGCCGAAAGAATTGCTTCGGCGGGTCTTCGAGAAAATCATCCCGCTCGATATACAGGGTGCGCGAGAAAGGAACTTTTCTCGTGCCGGCAGAAGGATCTTCCGGGTTGTTGACCGCGTCTAACTCTTCAGCGGCCCCTTCCGGATAGTTATCGAGAACGACCTTCAGCGGTTTCAAGACAGCCATGACACGAAGCGATCGCTTGTTCAAATCTTCCCGGATAAAATGTTCAAGGAGTTGCATCTCGACGACGGCATCTCGTTTTGCCACGCCAATGTGGTCGCAGAATGCACGAATGGCCTCCGGCGTATATCCTCGACGGCGCAGCCCCTTGATTGTGGGGAGGCGAGGATCATCCCACCCGGCCACGAGCTTTTTCTCGACCAACTCCAGCAGCTTCCGTTTGCTCATGACGGCATAGCTGATGTTCAAGCGGGCAAACTCAATCTGCTGAGGTCGGTGCGGCGTCTGGGCTTGTTCGATCACCCAATCGTACAGTGGACGATGATCTTCAAACTCCAGCGTGCAAATCGAATGGGTAATGCCTTCGATGGCGTCGGAGAGTGGATGGGCATAGTCGTAGGCAGGGTAGATGCACCATGCACTTTCCGTTCGGTAGTGAGCGGCATGTCTGATGCGATAGAGCACCGGATCACGCAGGTTAATATTGGGGGACGCCATATTTATCTTGGCGCGTAGGACATGCGTCCCGTCCGGAAATTTGCCGGCGCGCATTTCCCGGAAGAGAGACAGATTTTCCTCGACGGAGCGCTCGCGATACGGGCTGTTTCTGCCGGGCTCAGTTAAGGTTCCGCGATAGGTGCGCATGTCCTCGGCTGTGAGACTGTCGACATAGGCGGCTCCCTTCCGGATTAATCTTTCAGCAAACTCGTAGAGCCGCTCGAAATAGTCCGATGCGAAAAAGAGCTTATCCTGCCAATCAAACCCGAGCCATCGGACATCGTCCTGAATCGATTGGACATATTCAGGGTCTTCTGTCGTGGGATTGGTATCGTCGAACCGAAGGTGGCAGATTCCGCCTGGTGTCTCTTGGGCCAGACCGAAGTTCAGGCAGATCGATTTCGCATGGCCGATGTGAAGGTAGCCGTTGGGCTCCGGTGGAAAGCGCGTGACGACGCGGCCCCCATGCTTGCCTGCAGCAAGGTCGGCAGCCACGATGTCGCGGATAAAATTGGAGGCGTTCGTTCCTTCAGCCACGATGTTCCGTCCACCATCAGGCGAATGACAACCATCCGCTCGTTGGCCGTTCGCGGGCAGTTCTACCATAAGAACCGCATAGGGGAGAAGGGCTGTTAGGCGATAGAGGGTGTTAGAGGAAGCCTGTCCGGTTATGCGGCTTGATGGGTCGGCATCTGCATGACATTGAAATCTTTCTGGGCGATGAGATGCCCTTCCATACTCAATCGAAACTCGTAGCGCCCAGGGGCCGGGAAAATCAACGAGGGAATGTTAATGCCGAAATCTGAAATCTGTAGTCGATCACCGATAACGATGGTCGGAAGATTGGCTCGACAGACGAGTTGCTCGCTATTGAGATAGATCAAGTCGATGTCAAACTGGTAGGTTCCTTCTGCGTCGGTGAGGCAGAAGTAGAGCCCCATTTGCTGATGTTGGAAGGGGAAGCTGATGGCTTGGAGGTGCGTGAACAGGCCGATCAGGCTTTTTTTCTTGGTCACGCTGTCTTCGATGACCTGATCGCAGACCAAGAACGCTTGGATACTGGGTTTTGCGATATCTGACACAGCCCCATTCTACGGGAGTATTTCGCGCTGTCAAAAGGATCCGGTTTTCTATCTATTTCTGGGGACCGGGCGGAGAGAGGGCAAAAGAAGAAGCCAACATTTTTGCGGCATATTGGAAGATCGCTTATCCGATGACAGCCGTGCCGCCCCGGCTTTCAACGACATCTCCGAACATCGTCAGTGCTGTTCCAAGACGGCAGTAATGAGGGCTGATCGAAACGAGATCACCCTTATGGGTGTGAAAATTTCCGCTAGTCACTCGGATTTTCCGCCGTTGGAAGAGATATACCTCAATGACCGGACTGCCGGTCGCGCGGTCAGAGATCGTCACCGTAAAGGGGTCGTCAAGCGTTGCGTCAGAGGTGGTGTTCATCGAAACGGCAAAGCGGCTGGATCCGGCTGCCGATAGCGTGTTGCGCCTGAGGTGCCCGATTCGTTGGCCGTGCTCGTCGTAGAAATCCATCGTCAACAGTAGTGTTGGGGGATCCGGCTGGACTTCCAGTACGATCTGTTCCTTGCCTTGCAGTTTAATGACACCGTTCGTGGTGCGAAACACATTCGAGCCGATGTGCAGTTCCAGGCCCTGTTCGGGTTTTTCTTCTTCGACGACCAATTCCGGCGCATCGTCGAGATCCATCATGTCGGAATCGGTCTGAAATAAGTTGTTCATCGAGACGGACTTTTTATCCAAACTAAAGTATCAAGAACTGTGGCATAGAGGCCTGGGGAATATCCCGAAAACCGTACCAGGGATTTGCGAAAGGTAGGCCAAGCGACGGTTACTGTCAAGTCGCTTTTATTGCTCCCGAGTCACTAAGTTGAAGCGGTCAACTGGGCGCCAGGAATTGATAATTCTTCATTTGCTATGGTAGTGTCATTTTTCTTTTCACGGCACTCTAGCTGGTCCCATCGTCTAGCCTGGCCTAGGACGGAGCCCTCTCAAGGCTTAAACACGGGTTCGAATCCCGTTGGGACCACCA
>JAWOMO010000017.1:0-6946 GCA_033852435.1 Nitrospira sp. | reverse complement strand
TGGTCCATCGTAGCGTCCGGGAGTCGTTCTCCCTGGGTCTTGATCACACGAGCCGGCACTCCGATCACGGTTGAATTGGCGGACACATTCTTGAGGACCACGGAATTGGCGCCGATCTTGACGTTGTCGCCAATGGTAATTCCGCCGAGAATCTTCGCTCCCGCTCCCACTACGACATGGTTGCCCAGCGTCGGGTGGCGCTTACCCCGCTCCTTACCGGTTCCTCCGAGTGTGACCCCCTGAAAGAGCGTCACATAATCTCCGATCTCGGCGGTCTCTCCGATCACGACACCCATGCCGTGGTCGATAAAGAACCCCGTGCCGATTTTTGCCGAAGGATGGATCTCGATGCCTGTCAACCATCGCGCAAGCTGCGAGATAAGCCGAGGGAGAAACGGAACCCTGTGTATCTTTAGCCAATGGGAAATGCGGTAAGCCAGCAGGGCATGGAAGCCGGCATACGTAAAGATGACCTCCAACCGACTGGTCGCAGCCGGGTCACGATCGAAGACGGCTTGGAGATCTTGTTTGATGGCCGTAAACATGACGAGCATTTTACGACGCTAAGGCCGGCTCAATCAAACAGACGGCATGAGCGGTCATACCCTCTTCTCTGCCGACTGCATCGAGCCCCTCTCCGCTTTTCACCTTCACGTTGACCAGGGCCGCATCGATGCCGGCCGCTTCCGCCATCTTCTTTTGCATGGCCACCAGATGCGGGCCGAGGCGCGGAGCCTGCGCCACAATGACCGTGTCGATATTTCCGATGCGATACCCTTTGGCGTTAAGCTTCGAAACCACATCTTCCAATAATTTGAGACTCGAGATTCCTTTGTACCGTGGGTCCGAACTTGGATAGTGGCGGCCGAGATCACCCTCCCCCATTGCGCCAAGGAGCGCGTCGCAGACGGCATGAACCAAAACATCGGAATCGGAATGCCCCAGAAGACCCTTGTTGTGAGGGATTTCTACTCCACCCAGAATCAGTTTCCGTCCCGCCCCAAGCGGATGCACGTCGTACCCGTAGCCAATTCGAGATCCTGTTGCCATGTCTATCCTTTCCCCGCTGCCGACTGCCGCGAGGCGAGAATCGCCTCGCCGATGACCATATCCTCCGGCCTCGTCACTTTGATATTTTCTCCGCTCCCTTCAACCACCTTCACAGAGTATCCCATCCATTCAAGCAGGTACGCATCGTCCGTTGCAGGCACCGATTCGATCTGTGCTTTCCGATGCGCTTCTTGCAGCCAATCACGCCTGAACGCCTGCGGGGTCTGCGCAAGCCAAAGCGGCCTCCGATCGACCGTGCGCTCGATGACATGATCGGCCCCAACATACTTGACGGTATCCCGCATCGGTAGCGCGATGATTGCCGCTCCAGTGGCCCGTGCGGAAGCCACGACCTCCTCCAGCATGCGCTCCGTGAGAAATGGTCTGACGGCGTCGTGCACCACCACGATCTCAACCTGATCGTCGAGGACAGCCAACGCATTTCGTACCGAATCCTGGCGTTCCTGACCACCGGCCACTACCTTGATCACTTTTGTAAAGCGATGGGCATCGACGATATCCGATTGACAATAGGCAAGATCGGCCTGCGGAACGGCGAGCACAATGGCATCGATGACGGAAGAGGCCTGGAGCGTACGAAGTGAATGGACGATGAGAGGCAGCCCGCCGATCGAGAGAAATTGCTTGGGCACGGACCCGCCCATGCGAAGCCCTCGGCCGGCGGCAGGAACGAGGGCAACCGTTCTGTTAGACACGCGCGACCTGCAACTCCTCTCGCTCCGCCTCTTCCTTGAGACGGGTAAAGATCATGCGGCCGGCTGTCGTCTGGAGCACACTGGTCACGACCACGTCGACATTCTTGCCGATGTAGCGCCTCGCATTATCCACTACGATCATGGTGCCGTCGTCAAGATAGGCAACGCCTTGGCCCGCTTCCTTCCCTTCTTTGAGCACAAAGACGCGAATGGTTTCCCCTGGTAGCACCACGGGACGTAAGGCATTACATAGTTCATTGATGTTCAGGACCCGCACTCCCTGCAGTTCGGCTACTTTATTCAGGTTCAGGTCGTTGGTGACAATCTTGGCATTCAGTTTTTTCGCCATCACGACTAGCTTGGCATCGACTTCTTTCACGTGCGGGAAATCTTCGTCAATGATCCGCACATCCACATCGCCCATCTTCTGGATCTTGTTGAGAATATCGAGTCCGCGCCGGCCCCGCGCCCGCTTCAACGAGTCGGAAGAGTCGGCGATATGCTGCAATTCGTCCAGAATAAAATGAGGGACCAGAAAGGTCCCTTCCATAAATCCGGTTTCGCAGAGATCCGCCACCCGCCCATCGATGATCACGCTGGTATCGAGGACTTTCGGACAGACCGTGTTCCCGGTCAACTCGAAAAACTTTTGCTCGCCGCTGGGAAACTTTTCCTTCCCGAACCGCGCTCCAAACACCAACCCGAGGTACGGGAACCCGAGTAGAAAGACCAACCCCCCGATGTGAAACAAGAAGGTTTGGACGTCGAATATTTCTCCCCCCACCCACTCGATCAAGCCGGTTAAGAGTAAGCCCACCGCCAGACCGCCGGTTCCCCCCGCAATAATGCCGAATGACAGGTTTCGTAAGGCATATTCCCCGGCGACAATGAGCCCTCCCGTCAACGCCCCGATCCCAAACCCGTACAACCAATAGGACGCGTCAGCGCCTTCAGCCTTGATGAACAAGGCCATGCCGGCTAACGCACTGAGAAGGACGAATATGGCTCTCGATACCATACCTTTACCTCCTCCCTCGAATGCCCCGCTCTCGCGAGGCGATGGAGCGATCCCTACTGGCGCAACGTCAGATAGATCGTCTGGCCCTTTCGTTTGAGCAGCAGGAGGATCGCCTGATCTTTGGCAAGGCCTGAGACTGCCCGCTCGTAGGACTTCAGCGAGCTCACAGGCTTGCGATTGACTTCCAGAACCATGTCGCCTTCTCGGACGCCCATTTCCTCGGCCGTGCTGCCGGGTTTCACCCGAACGATGATGACCCCGCGTTCTGTCGTCTTTAAGCCATATCGGGCGGCCAACTCTTCATTCAGCTCGCGGACGTCGAGATCCGACAACACTCCTGTTGGCGCAGTCGATTCGCCGCCCTCCTCGACGCTGGGCTGCCCGAACGACTTCGGCTGCTCCACGATGGTGACCTCGAGCTGCTTCGGCTTCTTGTCGCGAATCAACTTCACGGTCACCTTTTTTCCGATCGGCGTCTGCGCGACAGCATTCCGCAAATGTGTGGGAGAATCCATCGCCTTCCCGTCGTATTCCGTGATCACATCGGCGCGCTCAAACCCGGCTTTTTTGGCCGGGCTCTCGTCCATGACATCGCTGACCAGCACCCCCTTGGTATCCGCCAGTCCGAACTGCGTGGCCAGTTCCGGCGTCAGTTCTTGAATCGCCACGCCAAGCCAGCCCCGCACCACTTTTCCCGTCTTCACCAGCTGATCCATGATGCTGCGGGCCAGATTGCTGGGAACGGCGAATCCTATTCCCATGTTCCCGCCACTTTGGCTGAAGATCGCCGTATTGATCCCGACAAGCTCCCCCCGGACATTGACCAACGCTCCCCCGGAATTGCCAGGGTTGATTGCGGCATCGGTTTGAATAAAGTCTTCATATTCGGCAATGCCCATGCTGGCTCGCCCCACGGCGCTCACGATGCCCATCGTGACGCTCTGCGTCAAACCAAAGGGACTCCCGACCGCCAACACGAACTCACCCACTTCAAGCTGGTCGGAATCTGCCAACGGGATGGTGGAGAGCCCTGTCGCTTCGATCTTCACGACCGCAATATCCGTCTTGGTATCGGTCCCGATCAGTTTGCCCTTGAACTCTCGTTTGTCGGAGAGGATCACCCTGATCTCGTCGGCCTTATTCACCACGTGATTGTTGGTGATAATCAACCCGTTCGGATCCACAATCACGCCAGATCCCTGTCCCCGTTCTTTTCGCTCCCGCTGTGGAGCATCACGTTTGAAAAATTCATCGCCGAAAAACTTGCGAAAGAACGGATCATCAAACGGCGAGCTTTGCGGGCCCTCTCCCGACTTCCCACTTCTGGTTGCCGCAATATTGACGACGGCGGGCTTGACCATCTTGGCAATTTCGACGAAGTTTTTCGCGTTCCCTCCCCCCATCGGCATCTGCGGCGCGGTGGCAACGGGACGGACGATGCCGTTCGGGATGGGATCCGGTCCGGCTGATCCGGTCGGCAACCAACCCATGTCGGACGCCACGACAACGCCGATAACAATCCCGACAGTGATGAGGATGAACGGAACGAGCCAAGAACGACCGTGCTTCATGGGTGGCCCTTACTGAATTTTTCCGGTGTAGATATCCATGATCGTATTCAGGAACTTGATGGCTTCGGCCTTGGGTCGCTGGAACGAATTCCGACCGATGATCGAGCCGAATCCTCCGCCTTCTCGGATCGCCCGCGCTTCTTCGAACACATTCTTATCTTCACTCTTGGCGCCTCCGGAAAATATGACAATCCGCTGTCCATCGAAGGCACTCTGCACGACATGCTTGACCCGTTCGGCCAGCGTCTTAATCGGAATCTGTTCGCTTTCGTAGACTTTCTTGGCGGCGGCCTGTTCGAGGTGCGCGGACGGAAGCTTGACCTTAATGATATGCGCGCCGAGTTGAGCGGCAATCTGCGCGGCATAGGCCACGACGTCCATCGCGGTCTCCCCTTCCTTACTCAATGCCGACCCGCGGGGATAGGACCAGACCACAACCGCCAATCCGTGATCCTTGGCCTCCTCCGCGATGGCACGGACCTGCTCATACATGGCGTTGCAATGAGAGGAGCCGGGATAAATCGTAAACCCCACGGCGGAGCAGCCTAAGCGAAGCGCATCCTTGACACTTCCGGTCACCGAAGGCAGCGGATCCTTCTCATCGTGAAGGACATCATGATTGTTCAACTTCAAGATGAGGGGTATTTGTCCAGCATAGTGGCTGGCACCGGCCTCCAGAAACCCCAGCGGCGCCGCATAGGCATTACAGCCGGCATCGATGGCCAATTGAAAATGATAGAGTGGATTATACCCTGGCGGGTTGGGCGCGAAACTCCGCGCCGGTCCATGTTCGAATCCCTGATCTACCGGCAGGATCACCAGTTTGCCCGTTCCAGCTAATCTACCGCTCCGCAACAACCGGGCGATGTTGGCTTTCGTTCCCGCATTGTCGCTACCGTATCCACTTAAGATCTCTTGCACACGATCAGCCATTTCATCCTCCGTCAGAGTCAGTTACCGACATGCTATTGTGAGTCTTCTGCTACACATTTTGCGCATCGGATCACGCTGCCGACTGAATACTGGCCTCCGCTTCGGCGACGTCATCACGGCTTCCGATGATCAGTGGCACTCGCTGATGCAATTTCTTGGGTTCGACATCCAGAATCCGCTTCAATCCGGTACTAGCCCGACCACCGGCCTGTTCGACGACCAGGGCCATCGGATTGGCTTCATAGAGCAAACGCAGTTTGCCCTCCGGCTTTTCGATTTCACCTGGATACAGATAGATCCCGCCGCCGAGTAGCAGCCGGTGGACATCAGCAACAAGACAACCGGAGTACCGGCCGCTATAGGGGCGCCCTGTCGATTTATCCTGTTTCTTGAGGGAGTCGATGTACTGCCGCGTCCCGGCCGGCCACTTATGGTAGTTCCCCTCGTTGATCGCGTAGACCTTCCCGCGGGCGGGGATTTTGATCGCCTCATGGGACAGCAGATACTCGCCGACGTTTGGATCAAGCGTAAAGCCCTGAACGCCCTGGCCGGTCGTGAAGACCATCATCGTGCTCGGGCCGAATAGGAGATATCCTGCCGCCACCTGCTCGGTCCCCTTCTGTAAGAGGTCGTTCTCAACCGGCGATTGTTCGGACTTCGGCGCCGCAACGATCGAAAAGATCGAACCGAGCGGCATGTTCACATCGGTATTGGATGAGCCGTCCAACGGATCGAACAGAACCATATAGGGAGACCGCCGCCCTTGGCGGGAGATCATCACGGGCTTTTCCATCTCTTCAGAAGCCAGCGCGCAGGCAACGCCGCCCTGCTGTAAGATCCTCACAAACGTCTCGTTGGCTACCTCATCGAGTTTTTTGACCGCTTCACCCTGTACGTTGGTTTGTCCCGTCGTTCCCAAGATGTTGAGGAGGCCGGCGACTCGGAGATCCCGGGCCAGCGTCTTTCCGATCAGACCGATCGCGGCAAAGAGACCCGAGAGGTCATGCCCCTTATCAGACGAAGCTGGTTGGTGTTCACCGAGGAACTGGTTGATGGTGACCGGCGACTGTGTCATGAACGGGAAGGACCTTTATTAATCCAAAGAGACTCCCGAGGCCTGGCGTAACTTCAAGCCCGGAGAGCTCTGAATAATGGGATAATTGTGGCTAATTATAGCCGGTCTCACTGGGGTGGGCAATGAATCCCCCAAATCCCTTATCTGGAGGCCCCCGCAGGGGAAAATCCGTTGACCAGGTCTGCCACAATAGACCCGATAATCACCTTAGCCTTCATGCGAACTGGAGTCCGCCGCTCATCGGTGGTAAACCACACTCGGATGTTGCCTTGATTGAGGAAGATGCCCTGAAACGGCATGATCACCAGCACCCTCGCGGCATCGATTTTCCCCCATGCTCCCTCGACGGTCTCGATGTCCTCCACACGGACTTCAATCGTTCGATTTTTCTTATCGTGATGGACATTCATCGTCAACGACGCCCCCGGCTTCATGGGCAGTGTGCTGCGCACATAATAGAGGCAAGAGATAAGGTCTTGGGTGCCGGGTTGAATCGGGAGGGTCTCGGTTGTTCCACCTCTGGTCGCGGTCACGGTCCCCTCACGATGGTGGAACGTGTATTCGATATCCTCCTTCTTCTTTC
>JAWOMO010000173.1:0-8827 GCA_033852435.1 Nitrospira sp. | reverse complement strand
CCTGGGACGTAAGTTCCCGGTGGTGTCCCAAAATAGGGGACCAGGGAAGAGCTGTCATCGATGATGTAACGTCCGAACAGCGAATGGGTGTTGGAGAAGTTGTGATCGACACGGATCATGCCGTGGTATTCGTTTGTGTCGCCCTTGTTGGCGGTGATCAGGTCTCCGGTTCCGTCCTCATTGTCTGCTCCATTCGAAGGAGGAAGTAGGTCGAGGAATTGCTGTACGCGAGGATCAATTCCGACCGCAATACACGCGTTCGGAGTCGCGTTGCTGCAGCCCCCCGGGTTACTGGTAGAAGGCAGCAAGCCTTGATGGGCAAGGGCGTTGGGCACAGTGGCAATTGCTGTGGATGCTTGTACTTCACGAAACCCCTCATAGTCAGCATAAAAAAAGGTGCTATCATGCACTAATGGCCCACCAATTCCAGCACTGAACTGGTTGCGCACAAATGCCGGGATCGGAGCGCTGCCCAAATCAAAGTAGTTTCTGGCATCGAGTGCAGCATCTCGGTGGAACTCGAACAACGATCCGTGGAAGTTATTGCTTCCGGATTTTGTGACCGCCCCGATGATGCCACCTCCATTCCTCCCGTACTCCGCATCGAAGCTTTGGGTCAGGACACGAACCTCCGTCAGTTCGTTTAGACCAAGAAAGAGCCCGGAAGCACCTGCCGGCGAGTAGCCAAAGACCGGGTCATTGGCATCCATACCGTCGATCAGAACGTTTGTCCAACTCGGACGCATACCGTTAATCGACACTTGCCCACTCTTACTCTCCGAAAGCAGCGACGGAGCACTGCTTGGTGTTGGGGCGACTCCAGGCACCAGGATAGCGGTTTTGAACAAATCGCGGCCGTTCAGTGGAAGGTCCGCTAGGCTTCGTTCACCAATGGCGCCACTGACGGTCGAAGTGGTATTGTCAATCGCCACGTCCGCATTGACCGTCACCTGCTGTTTCAGGTCGCCTACGCTGAGTGACAGATTCATCATGATTTCCGAGGCCGAGGTGAGCGAGATTCCTTCGCGAACCTGTGTCTGGAATCCTTCTTTCTCTACGCGAACAGAATAGTTACCTGTTGGCAAGCCGCTGATACGATACTGCCCCGTCAAGCCAGTAGGAGCGAGCCGTTTCAATCCAGTGCTTTGGTTGAGGATGGTAACCTGAGCTCCGGAAATAACAGCACCGCTTGCATCGGTGATGGTACCGAAAACGGTCGCAAGCTGCGTTTGGGCCAAAGCGTAGGCTGAGAATGAGGCCAATGATAGGGCTAACAGCATGCACGCCCTCAAAACGCATTTCGTGGCCGCAGAAAAGTTAGGGACCATAACCGCTTTGAACTATTTCTGTATCAGATATAATGCACCGAACCTGCGCCAGCTCACGCCTACGCCGTCTGCTTTGCCGCGCGCTCGGTCCGGTGGAGTCTCTCGGCCATTTTCACCAAATCTGCTAGCGATTTGGCCTTCATTTTCTGCATCACCTGGCCCCGATGAGCCTTCACAGTGATCTCGCTGATGCCGAGCTCACCGCCGACCTGTTTGTTCAAAAGACCGGAGACCACCAGCGCCATGACCTGTCTTTCACGAGAAGTGAGTGACGCGTAACGACCCCGGAGCTCTTGCATCTCCATGTCGTGAGCCAGAGCGAGGCAGCTTCGTTCAAGGGCTTGCCGGATTGCGGTCACCAATACCTCATCATTGAATGGTTTCGTTAGGAATTCGACCGCGCCTCCCTTCATAGCCTGCACTGTCTTCGGTACATCGCCGTAACCCGTGATAAAGATGATCGGCATGTCGGTTCGTTCGGCCGCAACTCGTTTCTGCAGTTCGAGACCATCGAGACCGGGAAGAGAGAGGTCAAGGACGAGGCAACTCGCAACACCGGCGCGGGGGTAATCGAGGAATTCCTGTGCGGAGACGAACGTCTTGACCCGCCAGCCTTCGCTTTTGATCAGCAGTTCTAGCGACTCGCGCACGGAGACGTCATCATCAACGACAAAAACGATGGGGGATGCGGGCGGCATGGGTGCTACCCCCAATTCACGGCTGAATGGGCGCGAAAGAAGCATATTATACCTCCCAGATTCTTTAGCGTAGCCGATAATTTCAGTTCGCCCGAAGCGCTGCGTTCAGCGCATCAAGCAAAGCCGTGTCGCTGAACGGCTTGTTCAAAAATCTCACGGCTCCTTGTTTGAAAGCTCGCGCCCGGAGAGCCTCCTCCTTCCGGGCCGTAATAAAGATGACAGGAACCTCTTGCCCACGACGCGTGAGTTCCTGTTGAAGATCAAGTCCCGTCATTCCTGGCATCACGATGTCGAGAATCAGGCACCTGGTCTTATCCACGCAATCGGATGACAGAAAAGCTTCCGCTGACGAAAAAGCTCGGGCCGCGAAGCCGAACTCTCTAAGCAGATCGGGTAAGGACTCTCGTATAGATTCATCGTCGTCAACCACTGATACAAGCGACCGCTCGCTGTTACTCTCTCCGTGCTTAGACTCCATGACTCAAGCCTGCTCCGCCGCCTGAGGAGCGTCTATTGTACTTTGGTATTGGTTTGCCATCGGCATTGGTCCAAACGAGTCTCAGTCTGCTCCCCGTGCGGAATCCACGGGGTTTCCAGTAGGTTGGGAGTCCGCCAAAGTCCCGGATCTGCAAGGGATCGAAAAGGAAAAAGTGGCCCCGGGGCCATCATTCGCAACTGCCCACAGGCGACCATGATGAGCCTCGATAATGGCGCGGCTAACAGACAGCCCGATTCCCATTCCATCGTCTTTCGTTGTATAGAAAGCTTCAAAGAGTTTGTCCGCGGCTTCAGGTCCGAAACCGACTCCGACATCTTTGACGATAATGCGCACCCGATCCCCCCCATCCCGTTCGGTTTTGATGAGCAAATCTCTCGGGCGGTCTTCAACGGTGGTCATCGCGTCCGAAGCATTTCGTACCAGGTTCAGGATGACCTGCTGGAGTTGAACACGATCGCCCGTGACTGGCGGGAGATCGTCCGCCAGCTCCGACCGCAGAATCACCTGACTCCTCTGGAGATCGCTCAGCGACAAGGCAATCACCTCTCGCGTGGCCTCGTTCAGGTCGAGGGACTCCGACGTGAATTCCTTCTTGCTAAACAAGGTACGCAATCGCGAGATCACATCCGAGGCGCGGTTGCCATCGCGAACGATCCGCCGAACCGTTTCCCGGGCACCCTCCACGTTAGGAGGATCGGCACTCAACATCCTAAGACATGTACTGGCGTTGGTGAGGATGCCTGAAAGCGGCTGGTTTACCTCGTGAGCAATCGAGGCAGTCAACGCATTCAGCGTCGTGACCCGCGCCACATGTGCGAGCTCGGAGCGAGCCTTGTTCAGGGCCTCTTCGGCATTCTTGCTCTCCGTTACGTCCTGAATGGCACCGATGAACAGTGGTCGACCCGCGACCCGCTCGATGACGTGGGCGGCGGCGTGAACACGCTTCACCTTTCCGCTTCGTGTCACGATACGAAAGACCAAATCGAAATCTGCCCCGCCAAAAGAGAGCGCCATCCGGGCATCGTACGTTGGCAGGTCCTCGGGGTGGATGAGGTCGTGAACGATCTGTAACTTGATCGTAGTCGCAGGGTCGATTTCGAAGATACGGTAGAGCTCCTCGGACCAAATGTGGTCGTCCGCTAGGACGTCCACGATGAAGTTGCCCGTCCGGCTCAGCCGCTGCGCGTCAGCGAAGCTGTCGTAGGCTTGCCTCAGTGTCGCCTCGGCCCGTTTTCGGTCGTCAATGTCCGTACTTGTTCCATACCATTTTAAGACGTTGCCCGATTCATCTCGCAATGGGTTTGCGCGAAACAAAAACCATCGATATGCACCGTCGAAACGACGCATGCGCGCTTCGGCCCCAGCCGCTGTCGCCGAACCAGAAGCCACACTCAATTTCCAACGGTCTACGAGCCGCTCGACATCGTCGGGGTGAATCGTAACTTGCCAACCCCACCCCTTTACCTGCTCCGCAGGCAGACCCGTGTATTCGAGCCAGCGCTGATTAAAGAAATCGGCAGAGCCGTCAGGAGTAGTCGACCACGCGAGAATTGGAATGGCGTTGACGATCGCCCCCATCGCTTCTTCCGCCTTCTTGCGATCATCGATGTCTGTAAGCAGGAGATACCAGGCAGTTATCTCACCTTCCGCATCACGCACTGGGAGGCCGCGAACTTGGAACCAACGGTAAACGCCATCAGCACGGCGGCAGCGGTGTTCAACCTCATATATCTGTCCCGTTTCGATCGATTTGGTGCGGGCCTCGATTACCCGTGGAAGGTCGTCAGGATGAACGACACCAATAAGGGCCCAGTTCTTCAACTCCTCATTTGTTTTGCCGAAATACTCCAAGGTCTGGCGGTTGAGAAACTCGACCTGGCCCATCGCACTCTGCGTAGCCACGAGCCCGGGAATGTTGTCGACTATCTGCCGCCAGGACAGCTCCCTAGCAAGCAAGGCACCCTCACCTCGTTTACGATCCTCAATATCTATGTTGGTTCCGTACCATTTGACGATTCTCCCCGAATCGTCTCGCACTGGGTTAGCGCGACACAAAAACCATCGATACGCACCATCGAAGCGCCGCAGTCGCGCTTCGGCCTCTCCCGGCTTGCCTGAGGACAGAGTTAATTGCCACGTAGCAGCCACAGCGCTTAGATCGTCCGGATGAACCGCAACGGTCCAGCCTGAGCCCTGCAACTGTTCCAAGGGGAGTCCCACATAAGCGAGGTAATGTTGATTGAAGAATTCTGCAGAGCCGTCAGGGCGCGCCGACCACACCAGCGCGGGCATGGTATTGATAATAAACCCGAGTTCGCGCTCACTTCCCCGCAGTGCCTCTTCAGCCTTTTGCAGTTCCCTTGCCGCTTGACGCACTTTCTCTTCCGCATGTTTACGGCCGGTTACCTGGGTCAGGACGTGTATCTCCTGAAAGGCCCTCTCCAGGTCCTCGTTGGAGGTGACCGCCTGTGCGCCGTAGTTGCAAGCAGCGGATTTCAGATTCTCCCGCAGGCGGCGCAGGGAGATATGGGTTTCGATCCGCCACAAGACCTCCTCAGCATCGAAGGGATCGGTTACATAATCGACTGCGCCGCTGAGCAATGCTTTTGCCTGATTGACCGAACGGTCTATCGGACTGATGAAGATAACCGGAATCGATCGCGTGCTTGGGTCGTTCTTCAAACTGGCGCATACTTGGTAGCCGTCCGTGCCCGGCTTCCTCACGTCCACCAATACCAGGTCAGGCAGCGTGTCTTTGACGAACCGCAACTGCGACTCCAGATCCAGTTTCCGTTCGTGCACGGCGTAGCCGTCTTCCGTCAGAATAGTGAAGAGCAGCTTGAGACTCGCGGGCTCGTCGCCAATGACGAGAATGCTGCCTTTGTGCCTGCGCTGTTGAGAAGGAGTCACAGGGACCTCCGAGATCGACAGGTGCGCGACATCGCTTTCCGATGATCCATGAAGCCGCAACGGTCCTGGCTTCTTAATCATGGCAGGGTTTGGACTTCGACGGACAGGACCGCCGGAAGATCTCGGACAATCAGCGCCCAGCTGTCTCCGCCATCCGCCGACGCGTACACCTGGCCGGCGGTGGTGCCGAAGTACACGCCACACGAATCGAGCGAATCGACGGCCATGGCGTCGCGCAACACATTGACGTAACAGTTGCGTTGCGGCAACCCTTCCGTAAGCGCCTCCCACTCGTATCCGCCCGCACGGCTTCGGTACACACGCAGCCTTCCATCGGGCGGAAAGTGCTCGGAGTCACTCGTGATCGGGACGACGTAGACGGTGTTCGGCTCGTGCGCGTGAACTTCGATAGTGAACCCGAAGTCGGTTGGCAGATTCCCGCTGATCTCATGCCACGATTCGCCAGCGTCGTCGCTGCGCATGACGTCCCAGTGCTTCTGCATAAACAGCGCGCCCTGACCCGAGCGGTGCATCGCAATCTGGTGAACGCAGTGGCCGACCTGGGCATTCGGGTCGGGGATGTATTGCGACTTCAGTCCACGGTTGATCGGCTGCCACGTCTGGCCCGCATCGTCCGTACGGAACACACCCGCGGAGGAAATGGCTACGAATGTCCGGTTTGGGTCGCGCGGGTCCAAAAAAACAGTGTGCAGGCACATTCCAGCGCCGCCAGGCTGCCAGCGCGGCCCTGAGCCGTGACCGCGCAACCCAGAGAATTCCTGCCACGTCAGTCCACCATCACTTGAGCGGAATAAAGCTGCGTCTTCAACACCGGCGTAGACCGTGTCTGGATCGCTCAATGATGGTTCGAGGTGCCAGACTCGCTTGAATTCCCAGGGATGCTGCGTGCCGTCGTACCACTCATGCGTGCCCAGTACGCCGTCGTACAGGAATTTGTTACCGACTGGCCCCCAAGTTTTCCCGCCGTCATTGGAACGCTGTATCAGTTGCCCAAACCAGGCGCTGTACTGCGAGGCATAAAGCCGCTCTGGGTCAGCGGGAGATCCCTTCAGATGGAATATCTCCCAGCCGGGAAAATGGGGGCCGGCAATCTCCCACTGCTTGCGCATTCCATCGGAAGTCAGAACGAATGCACCCTTGCGTGTTCCCACCAGGACTCGTACACCGCTCATCTCTTACTCTCACCTATGTGCCGTTCATCGCCATAACTTCTCCCCAGGTGCTCTGCACGAAACAGAACAATCGATTCTCCGCCTCGAAATGGCGCAGTCGTGCTTCGGCCTCTCCGGACCTGGCTGAGGACCTGATTAAAAGCCTTCGAAGAACCAGAGCGCCTAGGTCCTGCGGATGAACCGAAACGGTCCAGCCTGAGTGCCGCAGCTGTTCCGAAAGGAGTCCGAAATAAGCGAGGTAATGCTGATTGAAGAATTCGGCAGACGCGCCAGGGCATGTCGGCCATTCCGGTGTGGGAACGGTGTTGATCATTAGACTAAGTTCGCTATCGCTCGCATTCGGCGCTTTCTCAGGCCGCTTGCGATGCTCGATATCTACGAGGGCGCCGCTTTCATTGTCTAGCCGTCCGCAAGAAATCCCAAGGAAAAGGGCCTCTACAGTACCGTAGTGCGCTGGACGTTTCAATGGTGGTGGTCGCGACTTATGACCTCGAACATCCTCTTTTGAGGCGGAACTGCCATTTTAGACGGCCCCAATATTTTGGTATTGATCCCCAAATGGGCACTGCGACTGTCCTCACCCCGTCCGATACCAAAGTCTCGCCGATACCACTGTCCAATTGTTTCGTCTCTGCGGCTTTGGTGTGATCGCCTCATCGCATCCGATTCAATCCGGTGCGCTCATCAAGAGGTCTTCGGAAGGGATCGCGCAATGATTCAAGTCGGACCAGCGAGAGAATCTGCTATGCACCACCCGGCGCGGAGGAATGGTATCCAAGTCCAACTGGCGAGCAGCCACAACAACCAGGCATTCCCTGAACTGGTTTTCGAATCTCACGAAAGGAGGCAATCATGAAGACGCCTTCATTTCTCGGTTGGTATCGCATTCTGAGAGCTCATCACGCGTGGACCGTTTTTCAAGCGGTCCGATATGCGCTCTGGCTGGCGCGCTAGCCCGTTCGTTCAGCGAAAAGCCACGGCGTGAGCCGGACTCTATGCTGACAAAAAACGAGACTACTCTAGGCTTGACGCTGCTCGCGATCCCGAATTGCGCAAAGCCAAGATTGTTAATTCTACGCAGCCTATTGAAAACCAAAAGGTGCCGTAGATGCTAATCACATCGCGTGCATTCGAGCGCCTCTCACCATACAAACTAATACGAAGGTATCCCCGATACCATCGTCCAATTGCTACGGCTCCGAGCATCTGGTGTTATCGCGTTATCACATCCGATCTAGTCGGGTGCGCTCGCAAGAATTCTTTGAGAAAGGAATTGACAATGACTCAAGCAGGACAAGCAAGACAATCCTCGATGGCCCGGCCCGAGAAAGTTCCTTACACCGCCAAATTCGAGCTGGTCGTCATCCCCGTCTCGGATGTCGACCGCGCGAAGGAGTTCTACTCGAAGCTCGGGTGGCGGCTCGACGGCGACTTCGCAAATGGTGACTGGCGCGCGGTCCAGTTCACACCGCCTGGCTCCGGATGCTCGATCATATTCGGCAAGAATGTCACTGCGGCGGCACCCGGCTCTGCTCAGGGACTTTACCTGATCGTTTCCGACATCGACGCGGCTCGCAAAGAGCTCCTCGGTCTTGGCGTCGAGGTCAGCGAAGCGTTCCACGGCGATGGCGGTGTGGCCGTCGGCCCCGATGAACCATACCTGTTCGGGCGGCGCCGGATCAGCGGTCCGGACCCGGAGCGTCGCAGCTACCTCTCGTACGCTTCGTTCCATGATCCGGATGGCAACGGCTGGTTGCTCCAGGAGGTCACTACGCGGCTACCTGGGCGAGGCGTCAGCAATTTCGACGTCGCGACCATGGCCGAGCTTTTGCGAGAGACAGAGGAACATCATGGTCAGTACGAACCGACGGCTCCCAAGCACCACTGGTCGGGATGGTATGCCGCCTATATCGTCGCACGTCAGAACGGCAAGACGCCTGAAGAGGCAGCCAAAGAAGGCAAGCTCCAAATCGAGGGCGCACTAGCTGCATGAAACGCTTCGACGCCATCATTATCGGGACGGGCCAGGCTGGCCCGTCCCTGGCGGCGCGGCTTGCGGGCACGGGCAAGACGGTCGCCATTATTGAACGCCACAAGTTTGGCGGCACCTGTGTGAATACAGGATGCATCCCGACCAAGACGCTCGTTGCCAGCGCATACGCCGCGCATGTCGCCCGCCGAGGCGCCGAATATGGTTTC
>JAWOMO010000033.1:0-3879 GCA_033852435.1 Nitrospira sp. | reverse complement strand
TCGGTGAGCTGATCGTACAGGAACTTGACCTTGCGAACTTGCCTGCGACGATGACAACAGACAAGCGCAAATCGAGGAGATGGTCGAAGAGAGCGTATGACCTAACTACCCCATACCCTCCTCCAGGCCCTGGACGAGGTAAAAGGAATATGTTAGAGCACGACCGGAAGAATCTAATATTGACTCTGCCTAGATTCGCGTGTCAATAGGCCTTCCCCTAATCTTCTTGGTCTTGTCAGTAGAATTGGGCTTCCAGTTCCAGCCGCCTCGCCTCGTTTCGCAGCTCTGCCGCCTGACTGTCTGTCATCTCAAATTGGGACATGGCCTGCCTTTATCGGGCAGGCCAAATCCCTGACAGTGAGCGCAGCGATCTGAATGCCGCTAGCATCTTAGTCTGGACAGACGGAGTTTCGCTTTAGTTCATTGTGAGCACCACCCGGAACTGCGCCTTGCCGCTCAGCATTCGGTCGTAAGCCTCGGCCGCTTTTTCGAGCGGATACGTTTCGATCATGGGACGTACGCCGGATAGTTCGGCGAAGCGTAGTGTGTCCTCCGAATCGGATGGCGTTCCCGCGGCCCAACCTTGAATCGATCGGACTCCAGAAATGAGCTGTACCGGTGTGGCTTCAATGGGATCAAATGCAACACCTACTACCATAAGCTTGCCGTTCGGCCCCAGACCGTCCATTAGCTCGGACATCGCCTTCGAGCTTGGGGCTGTCGCCAAAATGACTTGTGCCCCGCCGAGTTTTTGCAATGCCTCTGCCGCGTTCGTCGATTTGCTGTCGATGTACACGCTCGCTCCGAGTTTCTTTGCGAGCGCCGCGTTTTCAGGTCCGCGCCCGATCGCGGCGACCTTATAACCAAACTTATGGGCGAATTGAATTCCGAGGTGACCCAGCCCGCCGATACCTTGCACCACAACCAGGTCGCCGGGCATCGCGCCGCTGTGCCGCAGCGCGTTGAACGTGGTAATTCCAGCGCAGAGCAGCGGTGCCGCTTCAATGTCATTGAGACTGTCCGGTATCGCCGCTAATGCCTCCACGGGAGCCACCATGTACTCTTGGTATCCGCCGTCATAGCTGATACCCGGAATTTTCAGGTTCCGGCAGTTGCGAAAATCTCCGCGACGGCACTGGACACACGTGCCGTCCTGGCCGCCGTGCCAACCAACACCCACACGCTGCCCCTTCTTCCAGTTGGAAATGCCGGCACCCAGTTCATCGATAATGCCTGCCACTTCATGTCCAGGCACGCGGGGATATTGAATTCCTGGCCAAGACCCTTCTTTTGTCAACACGTCACTGTGGCAAACACCACAGGCCTGCACCTTGATCCGGACGTGTCCCGCAGGCGGCTTCGTAATCACGCGCTCGACGATCTGGAAATCTGCTCCGGGATTGGAGACTTGTGCCACCTTCATCGTTGCTATTGCGACTGTTGCGTTTGCCATAAATCCTCCCCTGAATTTGTTGCCACTCGTAATACCCAGCAGCCACGGATTGTTCTGGACCGCCATCAAGGTTGGTGTCCACAGGGCTACTTACACTTGGGGGTCGGCGGCTGGGGCAAATCCTCTACCTCACCTGGTTTGTAGTGCATCTTCCCTCCATGTCCTCCGTGTTCGCCCTTGAGGTCCACTTCGAATTCGGCTACTGCCACATGCTTCAACCAATAGCCTTCCTCGCCTTTCGCGCCGTGCATTGAGGTGTCTCCGGTTGCAGGCGTGTTGGTCCGATGAAAATGCTTATAGCCTGTCTTCCCACCATCTGGCTGAGATTCCGCACAGAACCGGCCTTTGATGCCTTGGCCTACCCACTGCAATACTGCAGTGGGATCGCTCACTGGCTTGTCGAACATCAGGAACTGGACCCGGCCATTGCCTTCGTCCAGCCAGAGATGGTTGGGCGCGTTAGGGTGGATAGGCTCAAACGTATAGGCTTTTACGAGGACCGGACCGATATTCTTGGCGGCCTCAGGCGAGGGAGCCGTTCCTTCTCCTGCGTGACTGCTGCTGAGCCAGACGCCGCCGAGAAAACCCACCAAAATGACACTCATGGCCCAGATCTTGGTATTCATAGCAAACCTCCTCAGTAAAGTTGTAGGTATCTGTAATGATCTGACCTCGATGATTCGGTGCGCGGCGGTCTGTTCATCCTCATGGCTTGTCTTTCCCATCGTCATACATGTGCATCGTCCTAGTCTGATAGGTTGAATGGCCGTAAGCCCATCGCCCTGCGCTAGTTTTTGGTTCATACCCATCCCCTACTTCTTGGCACAACGAGCGTCTGCCCTCTGAAGCTCGGCGATCTTCTGATCATCGAACGGGATCGGAGCACACCCGTGCCCCTTTTCACACACGAAATCGAACTTCGCCGCAGGCTGATGACAGCTTAGGCACGGTGCCCCCAGCGAGAGATTGACGACGTTCTCTCCCCGATCTCTGATCTTGGTGCCAGCCTCGGAGACCTCCAAAGCGAAAAACTCCCACCCGTTCGTTTTGGGAAACTTCTCACGCGGATGCTTCACCATGGCTTCGAACGGAACAAGCTGCAGGATGGTGCCAACTGGATACTCCTTGTCCGGTATGCTGTCTCGGAAGATACGCATTGCCTCTTTCAACTTCTCCGGATCCGAGTGGGTGAAGCGCGTGTTTCTGACCTTTGGCCAGTCAAGGATGCAACCAAAGGTTTGCTCAGACACGGCAATATCCTCAGCCGACACGCTGAACACCATACAGAAGCCGAGCCCAGCTACGAGGACGCTCCGTTTAAACACACAACCGGAGAGCCGACCCAATGGCGCGATGAGATGACGCATTTGGTTTACTCCTTTCTTGGCGATTACCCTCCGAAGCGGGAGGGCTCGCGGGTGTATTTTCAATAGCAGACGCCCTGATCGGCAGAGCGATGGCGGCCAACATCCCTGCGCCGCCGACCAGAACATTGCGGCGCGACGAGTTGAGAGGCTCATGCCTTTTGGTCAGTTCGGTTACTCATCTTCGTAGCCTCAAGAAAATTCCCCGTCGCCCCTTGGATCAAGGCCGCACTTCCAAGATGACTTCCAGTTCGACCGGCGAACCGAGTGGAAGGCTCGCGACACCAAAGACAAGGCGCGAAGAGATGGCCTTTTCGCCGAAGACATCTCGAAGCAACTCCGACGCCACATCGGCGACCTTCGGGTGCTCAGTGAACTCAGGCGTCGCGGCGACGTACACGCCGACCCTCACGACGCGGCTCACGCGGTTTAATGAACCCAACTGCTTCTTCGTGAGCGCAAGGACATTGAGTGCGGCCGTGCACGTCGCTTCCCGGCCCGCCTTCAAGTCAAGGTCTTTGCCCACGATGCCAACCACCGTCGCTGTGTGGCCCGAGGTGGCGAGCATCCCGCTCAGGAACAGGAGGTTGCCCGTCTGAACGGCAGGCACGTAAGCACCAAAAGGTGTTGGTGCATCCGGCAGATGAATGCCGAGCTTGGCGAGACGGTCCTCGGCGGTTGGTGAGTGTGTGGTCATGGCGAAAGCTCCATTTAATTACCAGCGGCCGAAATGAGAGCCGCCGTCGACGTACAGAATGTGACCAGTGACCGTCTCGGCCTCGGTCAGGTATATGACCGCATCCGTGATGTCCTTGACCGTCGAAGGCCGACCCATCGGCGACAGGCTCTCCATCACGTCCTTCGGCGTCTCCTGGTTAAGCGGCGTGTAGACGACGCCCGGCGCGACGGCGTTCACGCGGATGCCGTCTTTCGCATACTCCATCGCAAGCTGCTGGGTGATCGTTTCAAGACCGCCTTTGGTGATCATCGGCACCGATGCGGTGACGCCCCGGATGGGGTTGCGGGCAAGTGCCGCCGTGATCGTGACGATGCTCCCGCCGG
>JAWOMO010000123.1:0-3070 GCA_033852435.1 Nitrospira sp. | reverse complement strand
CTCACGTCACCTTGCATGATCCACTTAAAACCTTGTTCGATGCCTAAGACCTTTCTGCCCTCCGCAAGACAACGGATAGTCGCGGCGCTGATCACTCCGTTGATGCCTGGTGCCGGACCCCCACCGACCAGTATGCCGACTGTTTCCGTCATCGCTGTTCCTCCTTCATGAGCCGATAGCACCGTCCTGCTTGCACAGAATGACATGCGTTGTTCCGCCTGTGATGTGCCAGGAGCATGCCAGCAAGTCACTCGACAGGTAAACAAAAGCAGTCCAAGTTTTTGTTGTGGCACGCACAGTCGGAGAGAGAAAAAAGCCAGTTCTTTGAACAGGCTCGCAGAAAGAGGCCGGGTCCCTCGGTCGCTATCCACAACAACGCATGGCGATTCTGGCTGAGGAAATTTGGGACTATTCCATTCCTGCGCCTGGCCCGAATATCTACATCGAGTCGCTGTCGACCGGGCTCGGATGATCCCAAACACTTAGAAATCTTGCACAGCAGCGGTCCTGCGATCGGACATTCATAATGGTACGTAGATTGCTTTGCTCATGTGTGATCGCTGCCGCAACTGAGAGGACTATGTTTTGCAAACTGAATTTCTGCGAAGACGTCGGATGAGCCGAATGGAACAGGATGGGGTCGGACTGATCACAATCGAAACGACGGAACGCTGAAGACGGAGGAGGAACAAGTATGGGTTACCACGAACTGGAACAGACGGCAAGGGCGATGGTTGCCGAGGGAAAGGGAATCCTGGCAGTTGACGAGACCGTGCCAACGCTGACCAAACGATTCGATGCCCTGAAGATTGTCTCCACTGAGGACAGCCGCCGTAATTATCGCGAAATGTTTTTTACGACGCCCGGTGCCGCTGCCTTCATCAGCGGTGCGATCTTGTATGACGAGACCATCCGCCAGAAGAGCTCGAGTGGAACGCCACTCGTGGACGTGCTGGCCAAGCAGGGCATTCTGCCTGGCATCAAGGTCGACACGGGGGCGAAAACGCTGGCCGGATCGCCGGACGAGAAGATGACTGAAGGCCTGGACGGCTTGCGGGAGCGACTGAAAGAATATCGGGAGCTCGGCGCCCGTTTCGCGAAATGGCGGGCAGTCATTCGCATTACCGACAAACTACCCAGCCCAATGTGTGTGAACGTCAACGCCCATGCGCTGGCGAGGTACGCCGCCCTGTGTCAGGAGCAAGGCATTGTGCCGATCGTGGAACCGGAAGTTCTGATGGATGGACCTCACACCATCGAACGCTGCGAGGACGTCACCAGTTCCATGCTCCATGCGGTGTTCCACGCGCTCTTCGAACAGTGCGTCCAGTTGGAAGGCATGCTCTTGAAACCCAACATGGTGATTGCCGGAAAGAACTGTCCGAAGCAGGCCTCCGTGCAGGAGGTTGCCACGGCCACGTTGCGCTGCTTGCGCCGTCATGTGCCGGCGGCGGTTCCCGGCATCGTGTTCCTGTCCGGCGGACAGCCGAGCATCACGGCGACTGCGCATCTCGATGCCATCAATCGCCTGGGCGGACCGAAGCCCTGGTCGATCAGCTTTTCGTACGGCCGCGCCCTGCAGGACGTGGCGCTGGAAACATGGCATGGAAAGCAGGAAAACGTGAAGGCGGGCCAACAGGCTTTCCATCATCGAGCCAAGTGCAACAGTGAGGCGGCGAGGGGTCGTTATACCAATGAGTTGGAGCGCGAACCGGTCGGCGCGAGTGAACCAGCACATCGCGCGGACTGGCACGAGGACTGACATTTTTCAGGCGTATTCAATGGAGCTTCAGCGTTGACATGCGCGTTCTGGTGATCAACAGCGGGAGCTCCTCGATCAAATTTCGGCTCGTGGAAGTAATCGAAGAAGCGAGGGGCGGCCTGACAAATAAGCCGGCGTTGCTCCAGGGCGCTGTGAAGGGCATCGGGAGTGTCGCAAGCTTTGAGGTGATAGGTCAGACTGCGGGCCGTTCGACGGCGACGTTGGAGATTCGGGACCATGCGCATGCGTTGCGTGTTCTGCTCGATCGCCTGGCAGGCTCTCTCGGCGAGATCGAAGCGGTCGGGCATCGGGTCGTGCACGGGGGAGATGAGTACGTGAAGTCGACGTTGATTACTGAACAGGTTGAGGCCGGAATCGATGCGCTGTCCGAATTGGCGCCCCTGCACAATCCTTCGTGCCTTGCAGGGATTCGCGGAGCGCGTGCGGCATTTGGCAAAATGTTACCGATGGTGGCCGTCTTCGACACGGCCTTTCACCAGACCATGCCGGAAGTCGCCAAGCGTTATGCGATTCCCGTGGACCTGGCCAATCGACACCGCATCCGCCGCTATGGTTTTCATGGGATTGCACATGCCTCTCTCGCGGACGGGTATGCGGCAGCCACTGGGACTCCGTTAGAGAACGTGCGTCTGATCACCCTGCAGTTGGGCAATGGCTGCTCCGTTGCCGCGATCGCACAAGGCCGGTCGGTCGAAACCTCGATGGGGTTCACCCCGCTGGAGGGGTTAGTGATGGGAACAAGGTCGGGCGACGTGGATGCCGCCATTGTCAGTTACCTGGCGGAGCGGGAGAAGGTTGAAGCGGCTGAAGTCGAGCGGTGGCTCAACGAGCGATCCGGCCTCCTCGGACTATCCGGTCGCTCAAACGACATGCGGGAGTTGCTTCGCGCTGTGGAGCAGGAGCAGGACAAACGCGCGGAGTTCGCCATTGATTTGTTCTGCTACCGGGTGCGCAAGTATCTGGGCGCGTACGTTGCCGTGCTAGGCGGCGTCGATGCCATCGTCTTCGGAGGCGGGATTGGAGAAAATGCGCCGGAGATTCGGGATCGGATTTGCAGGAGCTTGGAGTGGTGCGGCCTGAGACTCGACCCCGACTGCAATCGAGCAGCAGTGGGGCTTGCGCCTGGTCGCGCAGAAAAAATCAGTGCGGATGGATCGCGCTTCGCGGCCTACGTGGTCGCAGCGGATGAGGAAACATGGATTGCCAGGGAGACCGTCCGCTGCGTGCGAGGCGCCAGTTCATAAGTCACGAAGCCTACTATAACAGAGTGAAAGGAGATGCTATGGG
>JAWOMO010000055.1:0-3732 GCA_033852435.1 Nitrospira sp. | reverse complement strand
GGAGCCAGCCGGGAACGACCATGAGTCGATCCGAGAGGCACGGGCGAGCGCGCTTAAAACGATCCGGCCGCTCAACCCTTCCGATGTCGTGCGCGGCCAGTTCCGCGGCTACCGCCAGGAACAAGGCGTGGCTCCCGACTCGCAGGTCGAAACCTTCGCGGCGCTCCGTTTTTACCTTGACAGTAATCGGTGGGCCGATGTGCCCTTCTATGTGCGCGTCGGCAAGAGTCTTCCTGTGACAGCGACGGAAGTGCTGATCGAGTTCAAGAGACCATGCTGTCCCGTCTTGGATGAGCACGAGCCACCGCTCGCTAACTATATCCGGTTTCAACTCAGCCCGGATGTCTTGATCGCGCTGGGCACTAACGTCAAGCTTGCGGGAGAGGCGATGGTGGGGAGACGAACGGAGCTCGTCGCGCAGCATGGCTCCGGCGACGACATGGATCCCTATGAGCGTCTTCTCGGAGATGCCATGAGAGGTGATGCCTGGCTCTTCGCTCGCGAAGACGGAGTGGAAGCCGCCTGGCGCGCCGTGGACCCGATCTTCACTTCGTCGACGCCGCTGTACGAGTACGACCCGAACACCTGGGGGCCCCGTGAAGCGGATCGACTCATTGGAGGCGACGGCTGGCATAACCCTCTGGGTCAGCACAGGGGCGCCGATCGTGCTGAACCGGCAGTTCGGGATCTGACCGGACGGCCGCTCGGACGTGAGCGGAGGTCCCGATCCAGGTCTCGGAGA
Source organism: Nitrospira sp. (assembly GCA_033852435.1). Classification (GTDB taxonomy): domain Bacteria; phylum Nitrospirota; class Nitrospiria; order Nitrospirales; family Nitrospiraceae; genus Nitrospira_C. Next base: position 2,990 of record JAWOMO010000055.1, on the reverse strand, counting down.
CCAGAGTGAGTGGTCGGCACCACACACGATCGTTCGTCATCTGAAGAGCATGTCAGCGACACCCTTTCACATAAGGATAGGGCACATGCCATGACTGAGCACCCGCTCATGATGCTTCGCGCACTTCCCGAGGAGTTGAAGCCCCTCGCGGAACTGGCGCTCGATGTCAGATGGACGTGGGTCCATACCAGCAACAAGCTCTGGCAGATGCTCGATCCTGATATCTGGAAGCAGACGCACAATCCTCGGTCGGTGCTCCAGTATGCGCCGCACGAACGGTTGGCACAGGCGGCGCACGATCCGGAGTTCAGAGAGGAACTGCAACAGGTTGTCGCTACGAGGCGCAGCTACCTAGCCGAGTGCGGGTGGTGTCGAGAACGCTATCCTCTCCAAGCCCTCAAGACGATCGCCTATTTCAGCATGGAGTTCGGGCTGGGCGAGGCGCTGCCGTTGTATGCGGGCGGCCTGGGCATGTTAGCGGGAGATGTGCTCAAGACCGCCAGCGATCTCGACGTGCCGATGGTCGCGATCGGCCTGCTGTATCAAGAAGGCTATTTCCGCCAGATTCTGGATGGGAGCGGCTGGCAACTCGAAGCCTTTCCATACAACGATCCTCTCAGTCTTCCGGTTCAGCCGGCCTTGCGGCCGACCGGCGAATGGCTTCGTGTCCCGCTCGAACTGCCGGGACGCACCATATTTCTTCGTGTCTGGTTCGTGCAGGTCGGGCGGGTGAAGTTGTATTTGCTGGACAGTAACGATCCGCTCAACAGCGCCGCCGACCGGGGTATCACAAGCAAGCTCTACGATGCCCGGCCGGAACTCCGTCTAGTTCAGGAAATGGTGTTGGGTATCGGTGGGTGGCGTGCGCTCCTCGCCCTGGGGATCGAGGTGGAAATCTGTCATTTGAACGAAGGACACGCGGCCTTTGCCGTGTTGGAGCGAGCCCGCACGACCATGGAGAAAACCGGACAGTCTTTCGCGGAAGCCTTGTGCGCCACTCGGGCCGGCAATGTCTTCACTACGCATACTCCGGTGGCCGCGGGTTTCGATGCCTTCTCGCCAGAATTGATGGAGCGCTACTTTCGCGAGTACGTCGCACAAACAGGAATGACGATGGACGCATTGCTTTCCCTGGGCCGGACGCATCCCCAGAATGCGGAGGAGCCCTTCACCATGGCGGCGCTTGCCATGCGAGGAAGCCTGTTTGTGAACGGGGTCAGCAAACTGCACGGCGCGGTCAGCCGCCGAGTGTTTCAGCCGTTTTATCCTCGATGGCCGGAGCACGACGTGCCGGTCACGTCCGTGACCAACGGGGTGCATGTGCCCTCATGGGATTCGGAATGGGCAGATATGCTCTGGACACAGGCGTGCGGCAAGGACCCGTGGCAAGGGCTTTTGGGGGAACTCCCCAACGCGATCCGCGACCTGTCCGACGAAGAACTCTGGAAGTTCCGCGCGCTGGGTCGGCAGGCCCTCGTGAACCATGCGCGTCAACGGCTGGAGTACCAGTATCGGTTGCTCGGCGCCGATCCCCAGACGGTCTCGGCAGTCCGGCAGGCTCTCGATCCTCAGACCTTGACGCTCGGCTTCGCTCGGCGGTTCGCCGCCTACAAACGTCCCACGTTGCTGCTCCATGATCCTGAGCGGTTGGCCCGGCTTCTGAATCATCCCGAGCGACCGGTCCAGCTTGTGGTGGCTGGAAAAGCTCATCCGCAGGATGCGGAGGGCAAGCGGCTCGTCCAACAATTCGTCCGTTTCGCGCGTTCGCCAGTGGTTCGCCAGCGGGTCATTTTTCTGGCGGATTACGACATGGTCTTGGCGCAGTATCTGGTGCAGGGCGTGGACGTGTGGATCAATACGCCGAGGCGCCCCTGGGAAGCGTGCGGCACGAGCGGAATGAAGGTGCTGGTCAACGGCGGGCTCAACCTCTCGGAACTCGACGGCTGGTGGGCTGAGGCTCATTCGCGGGGAGTGGGGTGGGCGCTAGGTGACGGCCAGGAGCACGACGATCCCGCGTGGAATGCAGCGGAGGCGGGGGAACTCTATGATCTGCTGGAACGAGTGATTGTGCCGGAGTTCTATACCCGGGACGCGGGGGGCATCCCCTGCGGCTGGGTCGCTCGGATCAGAGAAAGCATGGCCCGACTCACCCCCATGTTCAGCAGCAATCGCATGTTGCGCGAGTACGTGGAGAGCCTCTACCTTCCGGCGACCCACAGGTATCGGAAGCGGGTCGAAGCAGGGGGGAGCCTCGTGAAACAGCTTCTTGCTTGGCAAGCAACGCTGGATCAACACTGGCAAAAAATCAGGTTTGGAGAAGTGCGAATTAGGCAAGAGGAAGGGTTGTGGCACTTCATGGTATCAGTTCGCTTAGGAGAGCTAGACCCTGCCGACATCCGGGTCGAAATCTATGCGGATCCGGACGAAGGCCAAGATCGCGTATGTCAGCCGCTGGTCAGAGATGAAACGGCATCAACCACACCGGGTTGGCATCTATACGATGGAAGCGTCCAGTCTGAGCGACCAGCCGATCACTTTACTCCCCGCGTCGTGCCGGCCCACCCCGAGGCGGCAATTCCGCTTGAAGATCACCACATCCTTTGGGCCCGGTAGGCTTTATAGACGATCCTCCTTATATCTTTCAGTCTGTCCCAGGATAATGGGGAAGAGGTGGGTGAAGGGCATTTTCATCCGACAGGGTTAGCCGAGGGTTCACAAAGACTGACGAACAAACCGATCGCTTCCGGATTCGTCAGAACAGTCGAGAGGGGCTACGTCATCTTTCCCCGTGAAGATGATCGTGCTCTCTGACCGATAAACTGGCCTGTCGTTCAGGTTTTTCGTAACGAGAGGGAGGCAAGAATCGGAGCTAGCCTGGAAGAACGCCAATCGGATCACATCACCAGTTTTTGTTCCAGCGCGTACCTCGTGAGTTCCATGTTATTTTTCAGGTGGAGTTTCTCGAGGATGCGAGCCCGGTAGGTGATGAT
>JAWOMO010000036.1:0-10779 GCA_033852435.1 Nitrospira sp. | reverse complement strand
TTGCCGCCTGAGGGATGATGATCTCTGGACGAATAACCCCGGCTCGGATCTGTGTCGCGCCTGAGATTGAAGCCTTCTGTCCTGCGTGGGCTGAAAGCAGCTTGAACGTCTTGGCAGCCATGGGGATTGTACCGAACCCTTCTGTCAGGATCAGCGTAAATCCCACCTGCTCGGTGCCAGTAATCGCCACGCCGAGATCATAGCCCAATAGCGCGCGAAGATCTTTATCATGAATGCCACCGATGACCAACCCCGCCACGCCCACTTCTTTGGCCTTGGCCATCGCATCGGAGGGGAGGAACGATCCTCCCACCACAATTTTACCCTTCATGGCTGGCGTCACATGCGCCGCCGTTAACGGCTCATCCGGCGATGTCACGGCAACGGCAATCTCCCCCCAGACCTCACCGCCGATACCGAAGATGCCCTGCACTAAACTGCAACCAGCTTCAACCACCACACCTTGCTGTGGAATGGTCTCCACTATCGTGCCATCGATATAGGCCAGCAGATCGAGGATGCGGGGCGGCTCCCGAAGCAACACTTGGCCGGTCACCGTCGAAAGAGATTCGATGGTGCCCGTCACAGGCGAGCGAATTTCCGTCTTAAACCACTTGATCAGCGGTTTGTTCTCAGCCAGGATCTCATCCTTCTGGATCAGATCCCCCTCTTTCTTGATCAGATAGTCTTTGATCTCGTCCGGTGCGATGCTGAGCTGATTCGCTAAATTGATCGGATAGACCTTCCCCGGTAGCTCCGCACGAGCCACCGCCTGATCGGAGCGAACAGGCTCACCTTGCTTGACCAAGAGTTTTCCCGCCAACGGCAATAGACGACGACGGCGAATGGTTGTGCGTTCGGTGACTGTGAGCCCGGGAGTATATGAATGTGCCATGGCTAGAAACAGACGCGAGGGCTGAATGCTGACAACTGCACGCAAGGAACTCTTACCATTAATGTCGCAGCACTCATAGCTCAGCACTCCCCTTTGGATATAGATCGGCGGCTCGATACCACTTCGTCAGCGCTGCAACTCGCGCCGTCTGCTCGCTGGGCAATTGCAACGGACGACCTCGGCCATCCAACATGAGGCCGACCACACCGCCCTGCACTTCGCGCGTCACGGGGACGCCGGTTCCCATTCCGAGATTCACCTGCTTGGCAGGCTGCACCGTCACCTTGGCTTTCTTACCCAGATCGAGCGGATGGAGCCGGAGGTCGCCGAACCTGAGTTGATCGTTGATGGTTTTGCCATCGGGACACGTAATCTCATAGTCGGCACAGAGTTCGCCGTCTTTCCCCTGACCGATCGGAGCGACGCATGTCCCGAGATAAATCATGCAATCGCGGACGAAGACTTGGGTTGCCGCCTTCTCGTTGATCGTCGAGAGCACACCCAAATGGGGCATCATAAAGATGCTGTCTACGGAAAGCATCGTGAACCCCAACGGTTCATAGGCATCGACCATCATGAGCATCGATTGGATGCGGCGAGGAGCGTGCGAGAGAATCCCCCCGCTCCCCACAATCAGGTTCAGTTTCAGCATATCAACAAGGCTCTTGCCGGAAGCCTGCTGCTCGAACACATCAGAAATCGTCCGTTCCTGCTGTATGCCTTTCAAGCCGGTTGCGAGGGACTTATGATGGATCAACGCGAGCCGAAGGGCTTCGCGTGAGATCGCATGCTCGATCTGCAGCTCATCCAGCGTCTGTGGAATCGTTGTCGGCCTGATCATTTTATTCTTGATACGATTGCGGAGCGTCTGCTCATCGATCGTGAACGGGACCCAACGCATGATATTGGCAAGGCCTGCCTCGGCGAGCACGTTGGAAATGCTGTAGGACATTCCGAGGTTGGCGCTGACCGTGCGGTTGAATATCCCCTCGAAGACGGAGAACACGTCCGTCGTGGCTCCGCCGATGTCAACGCCGATCAAATTCAAATGCTCCCGCTTCGCGATCGTCTCCATGATCACGCCGACCGCTGCCGGAGTCGGCATGATCGGCGCGCCAGCCATCTCGATGAGGTTTTTGTAGCCGGGGGCCTGAGCCATCACGTGTTCAAGAAACAAATCATGAATCTTGTGACGGGCCGGTGCGAGATTCTCTCTCTCCAATACAGGCCGGATGTTCTCGGTGATTTCTAACGCGGTTTTCTGGCCGAGGATCTTCTTGACCTGTCCTTGCGCCTCCTTATTGCCGGCGTAGACGAGCGGCAACCGGTAGGTGCTGCCGAAACGCGGGCGAGGGTCCGCCGCTGCGACGTACTCCGCCATCTCCACCACATGCGTCACCGCCCCGCCATCCGTCCCACCGGACATTAAAATCATGTCCGGCCGCATGGAACGAATGCGCTCGATCTTCTCATGAGGCAACCGGCCGTCGTTTGAGGCCAGCACGTCAATCACGATCGCGCCAGCGCCGAGTGCGCATCGCTGCGCACTTTCGCCGGTCATGTTCTGAACCACACCCGTCACCATCATCTGCAAACCGCCGCCTGCACTGCTCGTGGAAATATAGATATCGACACCGGTCTTCGCATCGCGGCAGGGGGTGATAATCTTGTCCCCGTCAAGGATCTTGCGGCCGGACAACTCTTCGATCTCTGCAATGGCGTTCAACACGCCTCGCGTCACGTCTTCAAATGGCGCTTCCACGGTCGTCGGCGCTTCACCCCGATAGGTCTGCCGATACTCGTCTCCGATCTTTTCAATCAGAATGGCTTTCGTGGTGGTACTGCCGCAATCCGTGGCGACAATCACATTGAGGGGACGGTCGATCTTTGCCTGGTGGGAGACCGAAGAAGTCATTGAGCCGAAGCTCTCTTTACTGAAGACTTCAATTCAATGAGGGCAATGAGGCGGGTCCCACTGTCGCGGCGCTCAAGCAACCTCGCGACCTGCTCCACTTCTTTCGCGTTGAATGCTAACTCGATGATGGGCGTGAAGAAATGCAGGGCTTGGCTGCCAAGAAAATTCATTGGGCCCATGGATTCCAAAAAGACCGTCGCAGGGGCCGCCATGCCGCGCTTCACAATCACGTCGGCCATGCGTTCCATCAACTCGATGTCTTCAACGGAGAACGGTCGGGAGGCAGATTGCGTGGTAAAGGCATGCTGCAGACCAGCCCGCAAATCCCGGAGTCTTTTTGTGAGGTGTTCCCTGGACAAGGCGCGCATAAGTGCCGGTCAAACCAGGTCAAAACAGAAGTTGGAAGGCATTATATGGAGCACGTGGGATGGAGTCAATTAATGCGGTCTAGGAATTTCCCCTCGCTTGTGATCAGCGAGCTAAAAGGATGCCACACTGCTCTCTATTCCTACTTCTTTTCCCCTATTTTGCTTTCCGTTCCCTTCCAGAGCCGGACGATGTTGTCTTTGTGTTTAATCCAGATCAGTGTACTGACGATGATCGAAAAGACGAGAAACTCCTGTCGCTGTTCGTTGACAATCGCCACAACCGGAAAGAGTCCGAAGGCGGCGAGCGCTCCGCCGGATGAGTAACGCCAAATCGCAACTGCTCCGAGCCAGATCAAAAGCAGCAGCAGACCCATCGAGGGCGATAAGCCCAACACCGATCCCAAGGCCGTTGCCACGCCCTTTCCACCTTTGAAACCTAGAAACGGGGAGAAGATATGTCCCAAGATCGGCGAGATCGCGACAACCATGATAGAGGATTCACCAGTGAGCCACTGCATCGCAGCCCAACCCATAACCCACCCCTTGCCCATATCTCCAAGGAGTGTGAAGACGCCGGCTTTGGTACCGGAAACGCGCAGCACATTCGTGAATCCGACGTTCTTGCTGCCGACCGTGCGTGGATCCGGCAGGCCCATGGCTTTGGACACCACGATACCGAAGGGAATGGCACCCAGGAAGTAGCCGGCCATCGCCATCAAAACCCAGAGGAGTTCTTCTTCCATGAATTAGGAGATAGCCGAGAGGAGGTAAGAACGTCTCATAGTCCCAAGCGGAGCTACAGGCCTTTGGCCACGACCTGTTTCCAAAAACTCCACACATATTGGCCGCCCGAGATGTACCCGAGAACCAGGGAGATGTATAGCGTCACGATTCCGGCCAAATGGAGGTTGCCGAGCTCCGCGAGGCCTGTGCCCTCGAGAATCAGCAGCACAATCGCCACGACTTGCAGCGCCATTTTGTACTTGCCGGTGGTTTCGGCTGCGATGATCATCCCTTCGCCGGCTGCGATGGCGCGGATTCCTGTGACGGCGACTTCGCGCGCAATCACGAGGATGGCGACCAACGCACTCACCCGATCGATATTGACCAGCAGAATCAAGGCAGAGAGTACTAAGAGTTTATCGGCAATGGGATCGAGCAGCTTGCCGAGTTTCGTGATTTGACCGGTACGGCGGGCAATATACCCGTCCAACAGATCGGTCACGGCTGCGACCACGAAGATGACGGCGGCGCTCAACGAACGGTCCGGTGTCGGCGTGATAAAGAGGACCACAAACACGGGGATCAACAGAATCCGGACGACCGTGATGAAATTCGGCCAGTTGAGAGATTCTTGCCCGACTGCTCTCCAGGCTGCAAGTACTCGGTGCATGGTACGTTCAGTATCCTTTAAACAATTCCGTTCTTCAACAAATCATGCAGATGGATCACGCCGACGATCTTCCATTCGCCTTGGGTTACGACCAATGTTGTAATGGAGTAGCGCTCCATCATCTCCACGGCTTTGGCGGCAAGATCGTCTGGGCCAATTGATTTGGGGTTGCGCGACGCCAATTCACCGGCGGTTGTCTTGGCAAAATCGCCTCCCCGTTGAATGAATCGCCGTAAGTCGCCGTCCGTGATAATGCCGGCGAGCTTGCCGCTTCCATCGACGACGGTTGTCATTCCGAGCTTCTTTGCCGTCATTTCCAACATCGCCGTCGTGCCCGCAACCGTTTCCGACACCTGAGGCACGTCAGCTCCGGCATGCATCAAGTCTTTCACTCGCACCAACAACCGCCGACCAAGGGTGCCGCCAGGATGGAACTGTGCAAAATCTTCTTCTTTGAACCCGCGTTTCTGCAAGAGCGCCACGGCCAGCGCATCACCCATCGCGAGGGTAGCCGTGGTGCTCGCCGTCGGCGCCAATCCCATCGGACAGGCTTCTTCAGAGACTGACACATCGAGCGCGACATCGCTATTTTTGGCCAGCGTGGAGGTCATTCGCCCGGTCATGGCAACGACCCTGATGCCCATTCGCTCAACGTAGGGCAAGAGCTGGAGGATTTCTTGCGTCTCACCGCTGTTGGAAATCGCAATCAAGACGTCCTGCCGGCCCAACATCCCCAGATCGCCATGGATGCCCTCAGCCGGGTGGAGAAAGAACGCCGGCGTGCCGGTGCTGGCCATGGTCGCGGCAATCTTTTGCCCGATCAATCCGGATTTTCCCATGCCGGAAACCACCACTTTACCTTTGCATGTGAAGAGAAGATCGACCGCTTTCGCGAACCCGCCATCTAGACGATCGATGAGAGATTGGATTGCGCGTGCCTCGATCGCCAGTACACGCTTGCCTTCGTCGAGACTACCACCGCCACGTCGAGCGGAAGGCTGGGCCGCTATGTTGGTCTTTAGTTTCGTGGTCTTGCTGCGTCGCATATTCGCATCACGCGCTCAAGGAGCGATTTCAATTGATGGAGCGGAACCATATTGGGCCCGTCCGACAAAGCCTCGTCGGGATTTGGATGGACTTCCATAAAAAACCCATCGACCCCGGCACCGGCTGCGGCGCAGGCCAAGGGCTCGACAAATTCTCGCTGGCCGCTGGATTTCGTGCCACCGCCACCTGGCAGTTGCACACTATGGGTGGCGTCGAACACGACCGGATACCCGAAGCTTCGAAGGATCGGAAACGAGCGCATGTCGACGATCAAATTGTTATACCCAAATGACGAGCCTCGCTCGGTCAGCACAATCCGTCTATTGCCGCATTCCTCGACTTTCTTCACCGCATTGCCCATTTCCAGCGGAGAGAGGAACTGGCCCTTTTTCACGTTCACGACTTTCCCCGTCTTCGCAGCTGCTATGAGCAGATCCGTTTGCCGGCACAGAAACGCGGGAATCTGCAACACATCGACCACCTTGCCCGCTTCGGTCGCCTGCTCTTCCGTATGGACATCTGTCAGCACGGGCAAGCCAAGCTGCTTTTTGACCTTCGCCAAGACTTCGAGCCCCTTTTCAATACCAGGCCCGCGGAACGACTTGATCGAAGTCCGGTTGGCCTTGTCGAAGGATGATTTGAAGACATAGGGAATGCCGAGCGACTTCGTAATCTCGGCAATCCGGCCGGCCGTCTCCATGGCGAGCTGCTCGCTCTCAATCACGCAAGGCCCGGCGATCAGGAATGGCCGCTCCCCTTGGCCCGCCTTAAAGGAACCGATGTCGACAAGGTTCGCCATGTCTCTTTAATGCCCCAACTTCTTCCGCAGCGCCGCGCCGATAAAGCCGCTGAATAACGGATGGGGGCGATGCGGGCGCGAGCAGTATTCGGGATGGAACTGTGTGGCAAGGAACCAAGGATGGTTCTTGAGCTCGACGATTTCGACCAATCGGCCGTCCGGCGACAACCCGCTCAACACCAACCCCTTCGAAGTCAATTGTTCGCGATAGGCATTGTTGAATTCATACCGATGGCGGTGCCGCTCACGAACCTCGCTCACCCCATACATCTTTTGGGCGAGCGTACCCTCCCCGAGTTTGCAGAGGTAACTCCCCAGCCGCATTGTGCCGCCCTTGTCGCTGACACCATGTTGATCCAGCATCAAATGAATGACCGGATGCGGTGACCGCTCGTCGAACTCGGCACTATTGGCACCGGTCAAGCCGGCCACGTTCCGCGCGAATTCAATCGTCGCACACTGCATCCCGAGGCAGAGCCCCAGGAAAGGAATCTGCCGGTCCCGCGCATAGCGAATCGTCGTGATTTTCCCTTCAATCCCTCTGGTCCCGAAACCGCCTGGGATCAGAATCCCATCGGCCTCCCGCAAAATCCGCTCGGTCCCCTGCCGCTCGACATCCTCGGACTCGATCCAATTGATGTTCACTCTGGTTTCGTGGTCGATGCCGCCATGAACGAGCGCTTCCGCCAAGCTCTTGTAACATTCCTTCAGCCCCGCATATTTCCCGACGAGCGCCACGGAGATTTCGTGCTTGGGATGCTTGATTTTCTGCACCATCGCATCCCACTCGCGAAGATTCGGCGGACCGGTTTCCAGCTTCAGTAACCGAACAATAAGTTCGTCCAAGCCTTCCTTCCGGAAGACGATCGGCACTTCGTAGATCGTCTCCACGTCCTTGGCCGTGATGACCGCGTCCTTTTCGACATTGCAGAACATCGCAATCTTGGCCTTCATCTCTGGCGGTATGTAGCGGTCGGTGCGGCAGAGGAGGATATTCGGCTGGATACCGATTTCGCGCAGTTTGTTGACCGAATGCTGGGTCGGCTTCGTTTTCAGTTCTCCGGCTGCGCCAATATACGGAACGAGGGTCAGATGCACATAGAGCACATTATCGCGTCCGACGTCGTAGGGCATCTGCCGGATCGCTTCGAGGAACGGGAGGCTCTCGATGTCGCCCACCGTCCCGCCGATCTCGACGATCGTCACATCCATCCCCTGCGAAATCCGCATGATGCACTGCTTGATCTCATCGGTGATATGGGGCACGACCTGAACGGTGCCGCCCAGGTAATCCCCGCGCCGTTCCTTGGTAATGACGGAATTGTAGATGCGGCCGGTCGTATAGTTGTTTTCTTTCGTGAGCGTCAACGAGGTATAGCGCTCGTAATGACCAAGATCCAGATCGGTCTCCGCTCCGTCGTCCGTCACATAGACTTCTCCATGTTGATAGGGATTCATCGTCCCGGGATCGACGTTGATATACGGATCGAGTTTCAGGAAGGTGATCTTGAGCCCCCGGCTCTCCATCAAATTGCCGATGGACGCCGACGCCAGGCCCTTGCCCAAGGATGAGACGACGCCACCAGTGACGAATATGAATTTGCTCATCGTGGCCTCCATCCTGCGCGATCGGATAATTCGGACCCGCATCCCGTCATGATCGATTCGACGTTTGCGGCTGCTTGTTCAGCTCAAGCCGTCGCAAGGTTTCGCTGACCGATACCGCATCTGCCGGCGTGTCGACACGCAGAGATTCATGCTTGGTTTCCCAGACTTTAATGGGGATGCCGTGCTCGAGTGCACGCAACTGCTCCAATTTCTCTGCGTCCTCCAACACCCCAGTCGGCAATGCCGCCAATTTTAGGAGCGTCTCCCTTGTATAGATGTAGACCCCCAGATGAATATAGTGCAACCCAGCCGTGGCCCGCCGGCTGAGGTCGTCTCGGACCAACGGGATCGGCGCACGTGAAAAGTACAGCGCACGCCCCTGTTGATCGGTGACCACTTTGACGACGGCGGGATTCTGGAGATCTTCACTGGAGGTAATGGCGCGTTTGAGCGTGCCCATCTCGGCACCGGACTCGACGAAGGGTTCGATCAGGTCGGCTAATAATTCCGGTTCGACAGGAATCTCGTCTCCCTGCAGATTGACGAAGAATCGGCCTGCCCGCGACCGCGCCACGCCCGCTACGCGATCCGTCCCGGTACGAAATTCCCCGTTCATCAAAATCGCCTGTCCGCCGAATTGCTCCACCGCTTGATGAATCCGTTTGTCGTCGGTGGCGACCAACACATCTGCTACGACCCGGCAGGCGGCAGCCTGTTCGTAGACATGTTGAATCATCGGCTTCCGACCGAGCATGGCCAGGGGTTTTCCGGGAAAGCGCGACGAGCCATATCTCGCCGGAATCACCACGGTCACATTCGGTGTCGGCTTAGTCACTCCCCAGTGCCTCCGTCAGTTGTTGAGCTGAGACCGTCGCGGTACCGATCATGCCGACGACGATTCCGGCGGCGTAATTTGCGAGCGCCGCGGCCTCTCGCATTGAGGCTCCGGTCGACAGGGCTAAGGCCAGAGTGCCAACCACGGTATCTCCTGCACCGGTCACATCGTAGACTTGTCGGGCCTGCGTGGGAATGTGCCAGGAGGCCCCCTCGCCCTCAAACAAACTCATCCCCTTTTCTCCACGCGTCACCAGCACACCTTGGCAGCCCAGCCGTTGGCGGAGAATTTCTCCGGCTTCTTGGATCGTCTGATCGCCATCACCGTGAAGACCGGCGGCCTGCGTTGCCTCAAGATGGTTCGGTGTGATGAGCGTAACTCCCTTATAGAACCCGAAGTGCTCCACTTTCGGATCAACGATGATGGGAACTTTTCGCAGCGTGGCCAGCCTCGTCAATTCTGCCATCAATCCAGCCGTTACGACGCCTTTGGCATAGTCCGAGACAACCAGACAGGTCAATTCACGTATCCTGGATTCGACGTACCGCAGAATCCGCTTCTGGAGTTGGGGCTTCAACTCCTCCTTCCGCTCAACGTCGTACCGAACGATCTGCTGGTTATGGGCAATGACTCTCGACTTCTTGATCGTCGGCCGCTCCTGGTCGATGACGATTCCCCCACGACCAGACCGCTTCGAACCCAATTCCTTCAGAAGAATCCGCCCCGCTTCGTCCGAACCGATCATGCCGCAGATATCCGCGTTGCCGCCCAAGGCCAAAATATTGTTGAACACGTTAGCGGCGCCGCCGAGTCGCACGGATTCGGATTCCACGTGAACGACCGGTACAGGCGCCTCGGGAGAAATCCGACTGACACGGCCCCAGATATAATGGTCAAGGATCAGGTCGCCGATCACAAGAATCGAGGCTCGCGGAAACCGTTCGATGTATGGACGAAGGGCCGCAGCTGATACCGCTCCCCCTCGGCGAGCAGCCGCATTGGATGCTGGTTTACCTACTGAATGGCCTTGCCGAACCGATCCCATCGAACCCACTCCTTCCATTGCCCCTGCCCACTCCATGACCAGTAGATGCGGAAAGCTTTGCCGCGGATCTTCTCCTCGCGGACATACCCCCAAAACCGGCTGTCCAGGCTTTGATCCCGATTGTCGCCCATTACAAAATAGGACCCCTCCGGCACCGTCACAGGTCCGAAGTTGTCGCGCGGATTGATCGTCCCATCGATAATGCCCGGATCGATCCGCTGCGTAAAGGCCTTGTCCTCAAGGGGCGTCCCGTTCACCAGGACCATCTTGTTTTTGATTTGAACAGTGTCGCCTGGCGTGCCGACGATGCGTTTAATAAAGTCCTTCTCTTCGTCTTCCGGAAAGCGGAACACGATGATGTCCCCCCGCTGCGGCTTTCCAAATTCGATGATCGGCTGCGAGGCATAGCAATTCACCGGTGGAAACGCCATCTGGAACTTACAGTCGTTGGGCCACTGAATACCGTACGACAACTTGCTGACCAGAATGTGATCACCGATCAACAGCGTGGGGATCATCGAACCGGAAGGAATCTTGAACGCCTGAACGACGAACACCCGAATGGCAAAGGCCAACAACATCGCCACGACGATCGCTTCAGCATACTCGCGAAAAATCGACTTTCTCGTTGGCCCTGCCATCGCCGATACTCCACCGGCCGCCGCATCCGTGGAAGGAGTCGCCAGATCCTCAGAGCCAGGGGGATGCTGCTCTACGCTCATTCTTCACCAACTTTCAAAATGGCCAGGAACGCCTCTTGCGGCACTTCGACGCTGCCGACTGCTTTCATGCGTTTCTTTCCTTCTTTTTGTTTCTCCAACAGTTTGCGCTTTCTCGTGATGTCGCCGCCGTAGCACTTCGCCGTCACGTTCTT
>JAWOMO010000081.1:0-11016 GCA_033852435.1 Nitrospira sp. | reverse complement strand
CTTGGGTTTCCTGCAAGTCTCGACGAAAGGATTCAGTCGATAATCACTTCCCGATTCCGGCGGGTGTTCGTAAGGAGAGGTCCCAAGATGATGGACCACGTGTTACTGAAGTCTTCTAAGGTGTTGTAGTGCTCCCCTGAAATCAAGCCACCTGGGTTGACTGTTGCGACCGATATTGGACCGGACTCCGGTAGCCCAGGGCGCTGTGTGGGCGCCCCTCGTTGTACTACTGGAGCCAGTCGCGAATGATCCGCCGCGCCTCCTCAAACGTCTGGAACGTGTGCTGCCAGACACACTCTTCTTTCAGACTCCGAAAGAACCCTTCAATGATGCCCTTCTGCTCCGGCGTGTAGGGCGTGATGAACTCCTGCTGCAGCCGATAGTCCCGACAGGCCTGCCGAAAGCGCCGACTCTGGAAGATCAGCCCATTGTCGCTCCGGAGGACCGGGGCGCCGACGGGCCGCAGCGTGCCGAACCGTGCGAGACAGGCCGCTTCCACCGCCCGCTCCGCCTCCTTCGCGCGACTGCGGAGTGCGAACTCATAGCCGAGGAGTTCCCGATCATGACAATCAATCACCGCCGCGAGATGCGCCCAGCCGTCTTGCCCACAGGCGATATGTGTCACATCCATCGCCCACCGTTCGTGGCTCCGACTCGCCCGACTCACCCAGCCCCGCACGCGGGGTCGCGGGGTTGATGCCCGTTGATGCACGAACCACCGCTTCTGCTTCAGCACTCGATAGACCGCCTTCCGATTCACGACGAGCTGCTCTTGGAAACGCAGCAACACCCAGAGCCGCCGATACCCGAACGTGGGATGCTGTTCGATCAACCGACGAAGTGTCTCGGTCCAAAGCGGATCGGGGCGGCCCGTCGGCTGAGCCCCCTCGCGCTCGCGATGGAGGCCGGCGCGGCCCACCTTGAGCACCCGACAACTGCGTCGTTCCGAGACACCCGACATGGCCGCTCTCACGCGTCGGATGTCTTCCGGTCCAAAGGGTAGGGTTTCAGCGCCTCCCGTAAGATATCGTTGTCCAGCACGAGATCCCCGATCTTCTGTGTGAGCTTCTTGATCTGCTCGTCCTTTAACGCCTCTTCGTCTTTGGGCCGGCTGCGGAGCGCGTTCTTGGCCCCCAGGAGAAACTTCTCGCGCCAGTCCTCGACCTCGGCCACCGTCAACCCGTGCGTCCGGGCCGCCTCGGCTACGGAGGTCTCCCCCTTCAAGATGCTGACCACCAGCGCCACGCGGCGCTTGGCCGTCCACCGTTCAATCGGTTCGGTCGACTCAGCTGCCATCTCCCACCTCCTCGGTCCACTCAGGACCATGTCGTAGAGGTGGTCTCAATTTCAAGGGGAGCAGGATAGTGTCTGCTTCGTTAGGCCTGCCACTATTCCTCATTAACAGTTCATAGACAACTCGTTTTGAATGTTAGCACTGACAAAACCAAGGTCCACTATTAGGAGACAGGCAATATGAGATTAGGTTTATTGACACAGTAGGTCTGTTGAATGAGAGGCCAATACCGAGCATTCGCGAGCCATGGGAACTCGTCAATTGGGTTGCCCTGGGTTCTCCAAATATGGAAGCACTCTGCGGTCACGGTAAGCCGGCGTACAGAGACTCCCGTCAGATTGGTGGCCACTGCGCCATTCACGGCTCCGATCACCACCACCATGTTGCCGTCCTGCACATCTTGCGCGCCTATATCCCCTGCATAGCGGATGACAAACATCCCGTTCAATCGGCCCGTGTCAACGGGCCCATAGACGGGTGTTGTCTGAATCGGAAGCGCCCGCACTAAGATGTGCACTTCGTCTTGCTCCGAGAGCGATCCGACGATTTGTCCCCCAAGCTCAACAATGCGATCTTTATAATCATCTGGATGTGCGGACAACTTTTCAAAAGTTACGGTTCTATCCACCATGTCGCTGACATCTGGAGGGAATATGGGGGTAGGAGCGCAGGCTGCGAGTTGGGACCCGAAGATCAGGCAGACTAGGACCACACAATCACGGCACGAATGATCGAATTGCCGCACCGCGCCCGTACTTCTGGAACGCATATGGTTCACGCTCCATTGATGGCACTCGTTGGAAGATGACATCTGCTACGACTTATGACTCTGCTTAGGCTCAAGTCAGTTTGCTGTTGAATTTCAATGGTTCAATATCAACTCATTTCGAGGGAGGGTTGGCTAGTTTCTGACACACTTCGGAATCGGGAATACAGGTCATCCCGGCATCGCCCAAATAGCTCGCCTTACAAACCTCAACTATATGAGAGACGAGACGGAGATGAAATGCTTGATCCACTTCTATTGTATGCAGGGAAGGCATGACTCCAATCCCGTGTCTACCCACCCAGAAGGTCACCTGTCCGTCTTTGAGAAAACTCTGTTCAATTAGAGCTTCCTGGTCGATTGCCTTCGCTAAGTATACCGTCGGAGGATCGATAATGTCGTCCACAGCATGAATGAATCCGCCTCCTTTTCTTGGCTCATGCTGATGGATGTAGACACTTTGGATTCCAGCCGTTGTCTGAGCTGCGTTAAGAATACAATCCACACTCATCGGTTGAGTGAGCATGCCGCGTACCCCGATTGAATATACAGGGTTGCAACTGGCCACAAGGGCAGATGTGATGAAGATCACCAGAGTCTTGCAGAATTGGATGAACGAATCTGGCACAGAAATTCTCTTGAACATGCGCAAATAAATTGGCTTTAATCATCTGAAGCATACGCGGGTTTCCCCATTAAAATCGAGGCGTCAATGATCGCTTGCAGAGTGTATGGCCGCCCCCTTATCTGGGTGGGGCTGTGGAAAACGGTGGCAGAACTATCGTCTCCAATAGGGTATAAGCGGTTTCTTTCACCTTTGACTGTTCTATAAGTGATTGAGAACGAAGGTTGAGATCACATCAAAGCTTATAGTCTCTGTGGCTTCGAAGTTTTCCATTCCTGCCCTTAACCGAAATGGCTTCGTGTCCCTCGATGTAACAATTTGTTAACAGATTAAGAAGACTACTGAAACACGTGTTTCGTAATCTAAAAAGCCTATATAGAAGCACAGTATGCAATGAATAAGTGGGATTGATGGCGGGTTTTATCAGTTAACCTTGCGACGTCATAGGCTTTTCGATTCACGCGGCGCTTGCTGAAGCGCCCGATCCCCTGGCCCACGTATTGAATCGCAAAGTCAAGATTGACAGTGTGTCCGGAACGATCAACAACTTTGGCCTACGAACGCTCAACGATCTTCGGTAGACGTCCTAAAGGAGGAACAACGATGCGCCTTTCCGCAAATGCGAAGCGTCTTTTCGGAATCGCTATCTTACTGAGTGTAAGCTTATGGTCTACTAGCCATGTTCGGTCGCAGCAGCCAAGCCTGATAAAGATCGATGGCTCCAGTACCGTTTTCCCCATCACCGAAGCGGTCGCCGAGGAATTCCAGAAGGAGACGCGTGCGGCCGTGAGAGTAACTGTCGGCATTTCAGGGACCGGCGGTGGCTTCAAGAAGTTCTGCAGAGGGGAAACTGATGTGCAGGATGCGTCACGCCCTATTTCAACGATCGAGATGGAAGCCTGCCGGGCAAGCGGAATCCAATATTTTGAGTTGCCTATCGCGTTCGATGCCCTGACAATCGCGGTTAGTCCCCAGACAACCTGGATCGATTCCCTTACCGTCGCAGAACTAAAGCAAATGTGGGACCCAACCGCTCAGGGGCGCGTCTTGAGGTGGAATCAGATCCGGTCTTCTTGGCCTGACATGCCGCTCAAACTGTTCGGTGCTGGATCGGATTCTGGAACCTTTGACTACTTCACCGAGGCCGTGGTTGGAAAGGCCAAGTCCAGTCGCGGCGATTACACGGCCAGCGAAGACGACAATACCCTCGTTCAAGGCATTTCAAATGACAAGCAGGCGCTCGGCTACATTCCGTACGCCTATTATGAGCCGAATAAGAAACGGCTCAAGGCTGTTGCGGTAGATGGTGGACATGGACCAGTTCTTCCCTCGCGAGAGACTGTGGAGAACGGGGCCTATCAGCCGCTTTCTCGCCCAATGTTTATCTATGTGAATTCCAAATCAGCGGGCAAACCTGAAGTGAAGCGATTCGTGGAATTTTACTTGGCACAGGCTCCGACCCTCGTCCCCCAAGTGAAGTACGTGCCCCTGCCTCAACAGGCCTATGAGCTGGCGCTCGGCCATTTTCATCAGGGCAAACTTGGCACGGCGTTCCAAGGGGTGTCGACCATCGGCATGAAGATCGAGGATCTGCTGCGACGAGAAGCCAAGCTGTAAGAAGGCCGCCAATGGATGCCGAAGTGGTCAAGTCTGACGTGCTGAAAAAGGCTGAGGCACTGCGTTTTCCATCGCGCATGCTGGCCCAGTGGAAGGAAAAGGCGATTGAGCTGCTCCTGCTGCTCTCCGCCCTCACCTCGGTCGTCATCACGGTGGGCATCGTCGGGGTATTGATCTATGAATCGATCGATTTTTTTCGACAGGTCCCCCTCATAGACTTTCTGTCGGACCGACAGTGGACCCCCCTCTTCTCAGAACCACATTATGGAATTCTCTCTCTCGTATCCGGCACCGTTGTTACGACCGCAGTAGCGCTGATAGTCGCGATTCCAATGGGCAGCCTGGTTGCCATTTACCTCAGCGAGTATGCATCCCGCGGAGTGCGAGAAATCATCAAGCCGGTGCTCGAATTGCTGAGCGCCGTTCCAACGGTTGTCTACGGCTACTTCGCCCTCCTATTTGTGACGCCGGCACTGCAGAAATTATGGCCCGAGCTGCCTGGATTCAACATGCTCAGTGCAGGATTGGTAATTGGCATCATGATTGTGCCCTACGTGAGCTCTGTCAGCGAAGATGCGATGAGAGCCGTTCCTGTCTATCTTCGCGAGGGAGCCTACGCGTTAGGTGCCACAAGGATGCAGACGGCGCTTCGAGTGGTGTATCCATCGGCATTGTCGGGGGTCACCGCCGCCTATGTGCTGGGGATCTCGCGGGCAATCGGGGAAACCATGGTGGTGGCAATTGCAGCAGGAATGCAGCCAACCTTGACATGGAATCCACTTGAACCGGCGGCCACCATGACAGCGTATATCGTGCAAGTGAGTCTGGGCGATCTGCCACATGGGAGTGTCGGCTATCAGACCATCTTTGCCACCGGCCTGACGCTATTACTCATCACGCTCGTGTTCAATATTGCCGGCCATGTACTTAAAAAACGCTATCGACAGGTCTACTGAATCAGATCCCCTCCGACGACGGATCACGGCTCGCAAGTTTCGTGATCGCCTGTTCGCGCTCACGGGACTGGGCGCGATGGTAGTGGCCCTTTTGGTCTTACTAGCCCTACTCGGGCAACTCGCCTTCGATGGCATGGGCCGCGTGTCCTGGCAGTTTCTCACCTCCTATCCTTCTCGGTTTCCTGCGCAGGCCGGTATTCTGAGCGCATGGATCGGAACGGCCCTGGTCATGTTTCTCACCGCGCTCGCGGCGGTTCCGCTTGGCCTCGCCGCGGCCGTCTATCTGGAAGAGTACGCGGCGAAAAATTGGGTCACCGACCTGATTGAAATCAATATCGCCAATTTAGCTGGCGTGCCTTCAATCGTCTACGGTTTAATGGCCCTTGGCCTTTTAGTATCTGAACTCCGTTTGGGACAAAGCTTTCTCACCGCCGGATTGACGCTGGCCATGTTGATATTGCCTATGGTGATCATCGCAACTCGTGAAGCCATTCGCGCCGTGCCGCCTCAAATTCGAGAAGCCGCCTATGCGCTCGGCGCGACGAAGTGGCAGACCGTGAGGGATCATGTCGTGCCTTATTCAATGGGGGGAATTCTTACGGGAATGATTCTCTCGTTATCGCGCGCTGTGGGTGAAACAGCCCCCTTGATCACCGTGGGTGCGTTGTCGTTTATTGCCTTTCTTCCCCACCCGCCTTTCTCACACGAGTTTCCGTTCGTTTCGATCCAATGGCTGTTCGATCCATTTACGGTCATGCCTATTCAGATGTTCAACTGGGTCTCACGGCCGCAGGAGGAGTTTCATGTGAATGCAGCGGCAGCTGGCATGATCTTACTGGTTATGACTCTCGCCATGAATGCTCTGGCCATTGCCATTCGGGCACGCTTTCGCAGGCGCATCCACTGGTAACATCATGACGTCACACGTAGAGACCACCTTGGCGTTGAAAGCCGAGGCCCAAGAACTGCACTTCTATTACGGCGGGACCGTGCAAGCGCTGAAAGGCATCTCGCTGGGTCTTGCCGATCGACGGGCCACGGCGCTGATCGGTCCATCTGGCTGTGGGAAGACCACCTACCTAAGATGCCTGAACCGTATGCACGATCTGTATCCAGGCAACCGCTATGAGGGAGCGGTGCTCCTCTATCCGGATCGATTGAATATCGTCGACCAGACTGTGGATCCGATTGAAATTCGCATGAGGGTTGGAATGGTCTTCCAAAAACCAAATCCCTTTCCCAAATCAATTTACGAGAATGTGGCCTATGG
Organism: Nitrospira sp.; assembly: GCA_033852435.1. Taxonomy (GTDB): domain Bacteria; phylum Nitrospirota; class Nitrospiria; order Nitrospirales; family Nitrospiraceae; genus Nitrospira_C. The sequence goes on along the minus strand of JAWOMO010000081.1, from coordinate 4,488 downwards.
GCTTCGTATCCGAGGAACCACGAAACGAAGCGAGTTGGACGGTGCGGTCGAACAGGCCTTGCGGAATGCCGCACTGTGGACAGAGGTCAAGGACCGACTGCACGATCTCGCGTTCAACCTATCGGGGGGCCAACAACAGCGCCTGTGTATTGCCCGCGCGCTGGCCACCGGCCCTGAAATGTTACTGTTCGATGAGCCGACGTCGGCGCTTGATCCCACGGCCACGGCTAGGATTGAAGAGCTGGTGACTGAGCTCAAGCAGAAAGTCACTATCGTCATTGTCACGCATAATATGCAGCAGGCCGCACGGGTTTCGGACTATACCGCCTTCATGTATGAGGGCCGGTTGGTCGAGTTTGATCGAACAGAGAAGATTTTTACCAACCCGTCGAATAAACTGACCGAGGAGTACGTCACCGGCCGGTTTGGTTAGCGACGAGGAAACGAGGATTTTCATGCAACGACACATCGATCTAGAGCTTGCGGACTTGAGAGCGCAGATCCTGCGCATGGGAGCCCTTGTCGAAGAGCAGATTGAAGGATCGATCAAGGCTTTGGTGGATCGAGATGTGGACCTGGCATCACGCATCATCGAGCGAGATACGCTGGTGAATAACCTGGATGTCGAAGTCGATGAAAATTGCATGAGACTGCTCGCCCTTCAGGCGCCAACCGCAGGCGACCTCCGATTTGTGACGACCGCGATGAAGATTTCCACGGAACTCGAACGAATGAGCGATTTGGCGGAAAACATCTGTGAGCGTGTCATTGAGCTCAACGAGGAGCCGCAACTGAAGCCCTACATCGATATTCCGCGCATGGCCAATTGGACGATGCGGATGGTGCGGGAATGCTTGGACGCCTTCGTTCGGTCAGACGCGGTATTGGCACGCAAAGTCTGCGCCGACGATGACTTTGTCGATAATCTGACCCATCAGCTGTTTCGTGAGCTGCTGTCGTTCATGATCGAGAATCCGGGTACGATCACGCGTGCAATTCGACTCACCTTCATTGGCAAATACATAGAACGCATTGCCGACCACGCCACGAACGTGTCTGAGCTCGTCATCTATATGGTTGAGGGAAAGATCATCCGCCATCTCGCCCCGCCTGCCCTCTCAGATAAGAACTCGTAGCGAATAGATCCACTGGCGCATGGGCGCACCGCTTGCGCGACAAAGGACGGCTTCTTCGAGAGAGGAGGAACTGCCTGCCTATGCAGCGTAATGGTTTGAAAAGAGCGTGTACTCAAACCCATGCCGCCTCAGCACAATCATTCTCCGTCTGGCGAGACCATCGACTGCGCTAAAGATGAGATTCCAGCTGTGCCGAGGTAAGAGAGCGATGAGCGCGTCCAGGCCGATGACAGCCTGATCGTTCACATGACGGAGGATCTCATCTTCGAGCGACTCAGCCGTTCCGAGGATTGGCCCTGCGATGTCGAGCAGTGAATTACCAGCCATGGTTCCTCCGTACTATTCAGGAAGATGATAAGACCATTTGCTGTGGCTGTGTAGCCGGCGTGGCTGGTGCCGGGCTATAACGCACGGCCACAACCCGTATGACTCCCAACGTGGCGAGAATCCCGCCGAGGACTGCGAATTGCTGCCACTCCCCGCCAGAAAACCAGCGTGAGATGACCTCCGTCAGCATAACCACCAATACCGTATCGACAATAAACGTGACGCGCACCCGCCCGTCTGAGCAATAGGTCAGCGTCGTTTTCAGCACTTCCACGACAGCTAAGAGAGTCAGCGCATCGACAATAATATGCCGCAGTGCAACTTCGAGATTGGACGATAATAGGAGCCGAAGATCCAGGAATGTTTTGATGACTCCACCAACCAGCCCGAGAAGGATCGTTGCGATCAAGAGGCTGAGCGTCAACCGAATGCCTGAGTCCCACACCTGCATCATATCGGACAAACCCGTCAGGGCTGGCAGTGATGGAACCCATCGAGATTTCACCGCGCCGCCCCTGTCTGCTAGTCCATCTGACATGTCGTATCCCTTCATGTAAAATCGGATTCGGCGCCCCTAGTGACTTCCTGAGACAACTCCATGACGTTCAGGATCAAATCTCTCGATTTAATTAAGTTTCCACGCCTCCTTGAAGTCCCTTGTTATAGTTCATCAATCGATACGGGATGAAGCAAATCACGAACCGATAACACACCGACTATCGCTCCCCCGCTCAGTACAGCCAGGTGTCTGGTTCCATGCTGTTCCATCAAGTCGGCTGCTTCCGTGATAGGCCGACGTCCGTCAATGCCGATCACGGGACTACTCATAATGTCTTCTACCGGAACGTAGTAGGGCACCCGTTCCGCACCCACCACTTTGCGGATGATGTCCGGTTCCGTCACAATGCCGACGATGCGATGGTCTTGCGTGACGAACACACTGCCAACCTTATGGTCCTTCATGAGCTTGGCTGCTTCAATTGCCGAAGTCCCCGTCTGAATGTTTACCAGGTGGCGGGTCATCAGCTTATCCACCGTAATCATGTCTTCCTCCTCGGTTGAGTAGTATGGGTTGGGGCTGCGATGGCATAGCCTCTGGTCTGTTCTGCGGGCTTTATCTCCAAGTGCCCTCCTTTGAGCGGGATCTCTTCTGTGGTTCCCCCTGCGCCGCATACGCGCAGAAGGGGTACGGTGACGCGTCCTTTCAACGCAAGCAACGTCTTTATGGCTAGTGCAATCGGCACAGCCAGCAGGAGACTGATGATCGCTAAGTAGGCTCCCACCTCTGTCATGATTTTGGCCCTCTAGGACCTATACGCCTTGTCATGGAGGGAGGGTAGCAACCAGATATTCCGGTCCTGTCAACTTCGGGTAAACAGTGTGTTAACTATGAGCGGGAACCGTCTGGTGGAAGTAGAGCGTGGAGAGGGTCCAGGCCGGTTTATTCGACTCCGTAAGCAGGTTGAGGTGCGGGTCAGCACGAAGAGCAATGGGAACGAGGTCTTGTGCGGCGCTGGAATTTAATCGAGACTCCTAGTGTTCGACCAACCGCCAGCCTTCTTTCTGCATGCACCGTTCTGTGGCGTTTATGACCATCAATTGGATGCCCTGCTGAAGTTTGGGATCCCGCATGACGAAGTTCTCGCACTTGTTGTAGTCGGTGGTATATTCGCTCGAGGGTTTGTTCGGATGTACCCACTCGGTGTTGGAACAAGCCGAGAGTGTAAGCCCAGTCATGGTTAGAACCAGCAGCAAGCATATCCGCATGCAATCCTCCTGTGTCATTTCAACGGTAGAAGCAACATAATCCTTGTGCCGTTCTGTCGTCAAGCAACCAGGACCATCCTGGGGCCATTCAATTTCTGAAACAGAAGGCGAGCCATGAATTCATCGATCAGGCTGCATAACAATTGTTGAAACAGTAACTTACAACCCATACTTCGAGTATATAGCGAACCACCCATACGTATGATTGTGTGCATCGCTGGTACTCTGTTAATCTCTTTCGAGAACTATGCACAAGGGGGGCTAATGACATCGATTGACAGTCTGATGCTGGACGCGAAGCAAGCCATTCTGGATGAGCATCATCGCCGCTTTCGGGTTTTGCATCAAGAAGGACGTCTGCAGGAAGCTATACAACAGTTCCATGTCACGATCACCTGCGCCAACGACCTGTTGAATGAATCGCTTCAAATACTGGAAGCCGCACTTGTAGCACATAGAGCAACTCAGACCCTCCCCCCTCTCTCGGAATGACCGCTATCGTGACGACTTCCCTTGACAGGCTCTGACGCAGTTGTTAGGTTTTCGCTGCAGGTGAATGTTTTCCCAGTCCCGCACAGATCACGAGACAACTGGCTGGCGTAGCTCAATGGCAGAGCAGTGGTTTTGTAAACCACCGGTTGGAGGTTCAATTCCTCTCGCCAGCTCCACATCTCCCTCAGTAATTCCAACGACTTCTCTACTGACACTGAAGGACATTTGATGGCTTGTAATGGGTAAGATTACACATGTCGTGCTTTCCAAGAAGAGTTAGAGAATGGGCCACCAAAATCCAAACCGCGAAACCATGCCCATCGAGGAAGCGACCTACGACGAGATCAAGGATCAAAGGATCAGGTGATTAGCAAGCACACGTTAGATTGTGGCGAAATTATTGAGCTAGGGCGGCGCATAGCAAATATCTCCTCTATCTCCTCGGCACTTCTTACGGGCGCCCCGTTATGAACGCAAGACTCGTGTTCGCGTTGTTCCCGCTCTTGTTTCTTGGCTCTCCTGTATCCGCACAAAGCCCTTGCTCAGAATGTCTCACGGCAGCTGAGGAAGAGCTGAAACACTGCCTCGATAATGCCTTTAGCGCAGATGATAAGGGTTCTTGTGACGAGAGTTGGCGAACGCATGTGAATGCCTGCAGTAACCGCGAGTGCAAGATTGAGAGAGCGGCAGGTGATGATAGAAACGAGCAACAGACGCCGAGCCGGCCTGGCCTCACACCCTACACACCAACGGAGATCGAGTGGCT
>JAWOMO010000125.1:0-2777 GCA_033852435.1 Nitrospira sp. | reverse complement strand
AAGGTCATTCCTCAGATTCAGCGCGTTAACCGCCTCACCCCGGATCAGCTGAAGGATATCTACGTCACCGGTCCCGGAGGCACACTGGTGCCGCTTTCCACAGTAGCAACCATCCGCGAGAGCGTTGTGCCCCGCTCGCTCAACCACTTCCAGCAGCTGAACGCGGTCAAGATCAGCGGCGTGGCAATGCGGCCGCTCGACGAGGCCCTGCGCTTTCTGGAGGACGAGGCGACAAAGATCCTCCCTAAGGGATACGTCCTCGACTACACCGGAGAGTCGCGCCAGCTGCGCACTGAGGGGAGCAAGTTTCTACCCGCTTTTACCCTCGCCATCATCCTGATCTTCCTGGTGCTGGCGGCCCAGTTCAACAGCTTCCGCGATCCCTTTGTCATCCTGGCCGGCTCAGTGCCCCTTGCGATCTTTGGAGCGCTTGTCTTTACATTCCTGAAAATGCCTGACCCGAACGTGCCATTCTGGACCCGCGGCTGGACCACCACCCTCAACATCTACTCACAGGTCGGTTTGGTTACTTTGGTCGGGCTGGTGTCGAAGAACGGTATCCTGATCGTAGAGTTCGCCAACAAGCTCCAAATTCAGGGCGTCGCAAAGTTAGAGGCCGTGCGCCAAGCATCCATGACCCGCCTGCGACCGATCCTGATGACCACCGCAGCCACTATCGCTGGCCACTTCCCGCTGACTCTCGTCTCAGGCGCTGGCGCCGCCGCCCGCAACTCGATCGGCGTGGTCCTTGTAGGCGGCTTGTTCATCGGCACATTCTTCACTCTTTTCGTCGTTCCTTCAATTTACATGCTCATGGCACGCGACCACAGCAAAGACCGTGAGCGCGAAGCAGCTATGATGACAAAGTCCTGAATCTCCGGATGATGGTCTCAAGACCCGAGGGTTTTTTTATGGGCGATTTCCCGCGTTGTTCGCGCCTCGGTGGTAAGAAATATCTTTGAGTTAAACATCAGCGAGGAGGAAACCATGAAAGCCATCATGATCTCAACCTACGGTGACGCGGATGTACTTAAACTGACAGATACTGGGCCATTGACGAAGCCGGGAGCGGGGCAAGCGCTTGTTAAAATCCACACTGCAGGCGTGAACTTCGTCGATATCTATCATCGGCGTGGATACTATCCTGTGAAACTTCCTTTCATTCCCGGGTTGGAGGCAGCGGGCGTGGTGGAAGCAGTCGGGGACAAGGTCATGGAGTTCCGCCCCGGAGACCGGGTCGCCTACACCGGGCACCTCGGTAGTTACAGTGAGTACGCAACAATCGATGTTTCCCGACTGATCCCGATGCCCGAAGGACTTTCCTTTGTCGAAGGGGCGGCGTTTCCCTTGCAGGGGATGACGGCGCACTACCTCATCCATGAATTCCGCAAGCCTGAACCCGGCAGCACCGTTCTGGTCCACGCCGCGGCAGGGGGCGTGGGCGGACTTCTCGTGCAGTGGGCCAAGTACCTCGGCGCCACGGTCATTGGCACTGCCGGGACCGATGAGAAGGCCGACGCGGTCCGGAAGGCTGGTGCCGATCACGCGATAGTCTATACCCGCCAGGATTTTGTTGCTGAAACGAAGCGTCTGACAGGCGGCCGTGGTGCAGAGCTCATCCTTGACGGTGTGGGAAAAAGCACGTTCCCTGGTGACTTGGAGGCTATTGCCGTACGCGGCCACTTGGTGATCTACGGCGCTGCAAGCGGCCCCGCTGACCCCGTTGTGCCCAATAGCCTCATGGCGAAATCGATTTCCCTGTCAGGGGGAAGCCTGCCCAATTTTACGGCCAAGCGGGAAGACCTCCTCCGCAGGTCCGGAGATGTCCTGAACGCCATCAGGGAAGGATGGATGAAGCTGCGCATCGACCGCGTGCTGCCGCTCGCTGAGGCGGAGATGGCGCATCGGCTGCTCGAGGGCAGGCAAACCAGTGGCAAAATCGTTCTGAAGGTAGTGAAATAGACAGATCACTCTGCACATTGTCCCGAAAGGCTAAAACTATGAATATTGATATCTCCACAAAAGAATACCGCGACCTCTTGGACATCCTGCACATTGCCGACGTAGTCATGTCCGGACATCGAAGAGATGAGGACAAGCGCACCGAACGGCACCGTGCGCTCATCCAGAAGCTCTATGCTCTTGCAAGGGGCGTGGGCCTTGACCTACTGGTCAGCTACAACGAGAGCATGAATCAATATGTCCCCAGCCCTGATTATGAGCAAAACACCCTGGTGCACGCAGTGATCGATGAGTTCGGAAATCACCTCTTCTGGGATGAACTGATAAACAGATTATCATCGCGGGACGCGGAGCAGATTGCGGGCGGGAACGACCGCCTGAACGCAATGAGCAACAGCGATCGTCAGAATCTGGAAGGGCCCATCCGGCAGCGATATATAGATGAATTCACGGCGAATGGCGTTGCCAACCTCGTGCTCATCGAGCGGTTCGGTATGGGTGGGATACCATCCAAGACATCGGATTGATCCCATTGTAGGTGACGGAACAAAGGAAGCCTATCGCGTTGAGACGCTGTCGCCTTGTGGACATCATTAATTGACTGGTGCAATACGAAAACGGTGGACATAGCGTATCTAATGGTCAGGCCGGTTCCCGTTGACTGCAGACCCAATCTTCACGATCACGTCGTCTACCGGAATTCGCGTCATGGGACCGGAGGTGTTTGTTGAGACCACTTTCACGTGTGGACCCATAGGTTTCCATCGCAGAGGATCGGTCGGTCCGAAAAGAACAGTCGTTGTACAGCCCAGTAT
>JAWOMO010000170.1:0-4093 GCA_033852435.1 Nitrospira sp. | reverse complement strand
CAGTCGGGATTGCATCGAGAGATCGAGATCCCCGATCTCGTCCAGAAATAGGGTGCCGGATTCTGCCTGTTCGATCACACCATGTGTTTGCGGCTCCCCACCCGTGAAGGCTCCCCCTTCAGTCCCGAAAAGTTCACGTTCCAGCCGTTCTCGCGAAAGGTACTTGCAGTTAATCCCCACGAACGGTCCCCTTGCACACCCGCCATTATGATGAATCACGCGGGCCAGGAATTCTTTGCCTGTCCCGGGTTCGCCCATCAGGAGGATCGTCCTCGAGTCCTGCGCCACCGTGCGCACACGCGCGAGAAGATCGGTCATGGCTGCGCTGCTCGAGGCCAGGCCGGACCATGCATAGAGTGCCGCCTCATGCTGCGTCTCATAGGCCACCCGACGGCGGAGCGACAGATGCTCCACCGCTCGGTTCACAACCGGCTCGAGACCCTCAAGATCCACGGTCTTGATCAGAAATTCGTGAGCGCTGAGCTTCATGGCATCGACCGCATCTTCGACGGTGCCGTACGCCGTCAGAATGATGACCACCGTATCCCGTGCCATCGTGCGCAATTCCTTCAACACCTCGATCCCCGACATCCCATTCATCTTCAAGTCCAGGAGAATCATGTCTGGCTGGTCGCGCTCTAACGCCCCCAACAGTTCCTCACCGGATTGGAAAGCTCGGACGTGATGCTGTAGCCGGGACAGTCGCTTGACTAATGCATTGCGAACGGCGGATTCGTCATCCACGACAAAAATACTGGCTTGCATGGTATGTACTCCTTATCGCAGCTCGTTCAGGCAGCTTGGCAATTCTCCGGAGGTGCAGCGAGTCTCTGCCAAGAGCATGCTCCTCTTCATTGATTACAAGGCTGGCTGTAGTTGACGATTCATCATCCGGAAGGCCAACGCGTGATCCGACAAGGCATGAAAGCTCTCCATTCCGACGAGGGTGCATGTATGGCCGGCGTGGAGGCAGCGTTCCTGAAAGTGGTGTAAATACTCCATGGCCGTGTGATCGATAATCAGTCCCCTGACAATGACCATAAAGTGGGAGCCGGGTTTGTGGGGAATGGGAATTTTACTGAGCGCCTTGTCCAGCTTGATCAGATTCATGCAGGTGACCGACGAGAGGTAGATTTTGAATGTATTCTTCCTCAACCCCACCGGGCCTCCCGTCACGCTATTCGACACAAGCTTCACGCTGTACCGCTCCTGAGAGCCGCGGCCATCCCCGATACGGATGACAGGGTCCGTGAACATTTCTTTAAAGGCGTCCAAGAAGAGGCGGGCCACTGAAGTGGAATCCCACCGTGTCGTCTTGGTCTCGACGAGCAGAAACTGCACAAAACGGAAACACAGGACGCCGAACTTGGTCAATGTGCCAATCCCCACGCCGATCAACAGGTCCGATGTGTACAACGTTACGGCGATCGTGACCACGCAGATCAGGAGCTGCTCCTTGCCGATAGTCAGGATATTCCGGAAGACTCGAGGCTCGCACAATCGCCACCCGACGAAGATCAACAACGCAGCCAAGGTTGCCAGCGGAATGCGGGAGAGGAGTCCCGTGCCGACCAACAGGATCAGAGCCATCGACAGGGCATAGTAGAAGTTGGCCCAGAGCGTCCGTCCCCCCGCGACGATGTTGGTCGTACTTTTCATGCCGCCGGGGATGATGGTCAACCCGCCGGCCAAACTCGACAGCATATTGGACACGCCCATCGCTTTCAGCGTTTGGTTCGGATCCGATTTGCGCTTAAAGGGGTCGATCTTATCGATACCGGCGATGGTCGCCAGCGATTCCGTCCCGTCGATGAGGGTCAGCGTCACGACGACAACGAGCAGGCTCATCCACAGATCGGGCCGCTGCCACATGCCAGAAAAATCCGGCGGGTGTACCCCGTGTTCAAGAATGTTGTCCGGTACGTGGATCAAGTAGGCCGACGGAAGTTGAAACAGCCATCCCATCAAAATTCCTGCACCGGTGACGAGGAGGGGAGTCGGAAACAGGGTGCTCCATCTGTCGGTTCGTTTTGAAAAGCAAAACAACAGAATCAACGATACGGCCCCGATGAGAAACGTCGTCGGCTTCAGACGCAGAAAGTTTTCCGGAATCTGACTAATGGCGACAGGAATGGATTCGACGGGAGGGGACAAGACACCCGTGAGAGCCGGAATCATTTTGACGATGATCAACAGACCGATTGCGGCCAACATGCCTTCTACGACTGAAATGGGAAAAAAGATGGCGAATTTCCCGGCTCGAAGAAGACTCAAGAGAACCTGCACCAAGCCGGTTAAAAAGATCGCCACCAGGAGGAACGGATACCCTTCCGCCAGGTTACCGTGGCCAAGCGACAACATGCCGGCAAGCAGCGCTGGGGCAAGACCGGCAGCCGGGCCGCTGATCGTCACATAGGATCCGCCCAGGAAGGGGTAGACCAATCCGCCGATGATAGCCGACACGACCCCCGTGATCGGCGGTGCACCGGAAGCCACCGCGATCCCTAACGAAAGGGGAAGCCCCACAAGCGCCACCTGCAAACCCGCCATCAGGTCGTAGCGCCAGTGCTTTAGTCCCTGCACCCCGTTCTCAGGTTTTTCTCTGTCCTGAGGCGTTGAATGCGGAAGCGTCATGGTGTTCATCCTTTAATGAGGGCGACCAGGAGGGGCAAGCCCGCGGTGAGGAACCAGAGACTGACGAGATACAAGATACCGATGAGAGTCCATTTGACGAACTCGCGAGCGCAGTAGGTGAGTTCTCGTTGAAGAACCGGAACCAGACGGTGCATCTAGTTCTCCCTCAGGCCGATCCTCTCTACGCAATTTCGGGGCCACACGAGACGGCCATGCCGCGCGATCATCGCGAGGTCGCTTCTTTCGCAAGTCTGCTGTCTTGGCGAGGTGACCGAGCGGATGTGAACGGCCGATGTGGCTAAACAAAGAAATATGCGCGAACTCGCTCAGTGCGCACACATGCTTCATTGACAGAAATTGCGCGGCCAGCGCATTTTTTTGTCGTGATTGTCCCGCGTGGGAAAATGATTGTTCGTGTGGCGGACCGCTTCTCAGTCTTGCGGTCCCGTCGGTACGCGAGAGCGGGTCCGGGTGCCTATCGGCGCCGCCCTGTAGTTGGCAATACGAACAAGTTCGGTGGGAGCATTTATGGCAAGGCCCGCGGGGGGAGAATCCTGCGGGCCTTGTTGTGGGCCAGCCATGACCGTTAATGACGCATCGTTGCAATGGATTGATTCTCGGAAGCAGGAGCAGAGGAAGGCTCTGCCGCTGTTGCTGGCCGCTTCGTGTGTTGTGCTTGTGCTTCTTGTGCAGCTTTGAGTTCTGGTGACGGAGGAGCAGGAGTATATCCCGTGATTGCGAGCACACGATCATCCGGACTGTACAAGATGTTTGTGACTTCATCGTGTCCTTGAAACAGTTCGATAGGCGTGAATATCACTTCCGCCAGTCCGATCGTAAAGAGATCATAATAAAAATAGAGTGTAGCGCGAGCCCCGTTGGGCGAGTTACCCATCTCATACTTGTAGGTGTCTTCTTTGGTGCCGTCGGTACGAGAGGTCGTCGACATTGGAGTCCCAAGCTGAATCTCCACTTGTTTTCGTGTTGACCCGACCTCGAATGCGTCAAAGCTGGGTTCTTGGTTGCCGTGTAAAGCCATGGCGATGGAACATCCGGATAGCATCAGGAGTGAAGCGATCCCCGCTTGTAGATGTATGGTCTTCCAAGACATTAATGACCTCCTGCGGTGCATGTTGAGGCAGGGCCCATGCCCTATGCCACAGCTAGTACCGCAAGAAAGGTGCCGAGAACACATAAAAGTCCGAACCAGACATTTCAATAGTTTCTGAGCACTGAGGAGATTCGAACGACAAGATATGAAGCACAATTTGTAAATGCGAAGTCAAAAGCGATCCAGCGAAACGCAGTGGGGACGGAAGCAGATACGCCAGATCAGTTCCGAAGCGTAATATTGGAAGGAGGGTTGAAGAAGTAGGAGTTCATCCGCCGCATGGAGTGGGAGACCAAACAAACTACCTGTTAAGTAGCATAAACAGTGCTATTTTCGGAATCCTCATAT
>JAWOMO010000075.1:0-20967 GCA_033852435.1 Nitrospira sp. | reverse complement strand
TTAATCAAAAGTGGTCGTGCGCTCAATCGATTCCATGTGGCAGAAATGTGACATCTGTGACTTTTTCAAAGGAATCGTGGGGTTATATTGCCCATGAAGACGGAGGAGTGAATGAGGGGCGCATTTGTGTCGTGACAAAATTTATGGAAACTTTCTCTTGTGTAAACCATTGATATCACGTTGCCTGTCTGTTCTGCAAAAAAGGAAATTATGGAAACTTTCTCTGTCAGGGGTTGACCTGTCCGCGAGGCCCATGACAAAAAATATGGAAACTATTTTTTAGCCCGTTGTCTAAAGAAAGCCGCCGGGTTTTACTCACAGCGTCCGTTCGCAATGCGAGCGAACACTGAGAACCCACTTATGCAAACTATCTAGCGACCGACTTCCTTTCCTTCCAGGCCCGTGCTAACCTTTTGCGATGCGAACGAAAGACCTCATCAAGCTGGCCGCGTTAATAAAGGCCAGAAATGAACGGCTCATACGCTCCCTCTCCTCAACGATCAAGTACTGCGACGAGAGCAACCGCCGTATTGACGCTTTGAACATCTGGATGCGAGAACAAGGCTACGATGACAAGCTCGATAAAGCGTTGAGGAAGCTTAGGTCGCGGACCCAAATCAAAAAGGTATTCCACTGATCGCCCTACCAACTCCGCTAGCCGATCAGTGGTCACAGTTAAGTCCGCCGATGCTTCGCCGTGGGGTTCTACCCCGTTTGCTTAAGCACTCGTCGGTGTGTCGTCGTGGCGTTGACACACCGACGCCTCTCTCAGTAGACGACTACATCAGAAGGGTCCGCACACCGGTTCATAGTCCGAGCCCTTGCTGCTCTTGAGCAGCCACCTTCCAAAGGTTTTTTGATGGACTGGCACCCAGCATGTCATGAGGTTCTCGAATCTCATATCCCATCTTGCGGTACGCCTTGACGCGGTTGCGATACATTTTCACAAGCATGGCTTGGCTCGAGTCGACATAGTCCACGACGTGAACATGGGTTTTACCTTCAACAAGACGGTGGAGCCGGCCTGCATATTGGACCATCCGCCCTTCGAACGACAGAGGCATCGCCAAGATGAGCGTATCAAGTTCCGGCAAGTCAAACCCTTCGCCAATCAACGATGCCGTCGCGACCAAGAGCAGTGGCACACCGTGACGTTTGAGCTCACGGATCCGTTCCAGAGCCACACGTCGTGCTTTAAGGGACAGGTCGCCATCGAATCGAACCACCGCAAGCTGAGTCAACGATGGCTCTGTTTTCGCTAAGGTCGCGACTCCGCTCGTCAGCGTATCGAGATGTTCCTTCCGGTCAGAAATGACGAGGGGAAATTGCTTGGCGGAAAGCGCCTTAACGACGTCTGTTGCGATCCGAGTATTTCGATCCGTGTCAGTGACGAGACTCTGTATCAAGACATGGTATGGGGGGTTCGGTCCCACGTCGCTCGGTGAGAGATACCGGGTCTCAACGATGGTGACCGTTTTTTGGAGCCTGCCCTCATCGGTCGACAGGATTTCATGTCGCACAGGGCCACATTGCTGAAAAAGAATGTCCTCCAGGCCGTCCTTTCGATACGGTGTCGCGGTCAGACCAAGGACGTAGCGGGCCGGAAGCTGCTTGAGAATGCCCTCAAACGACACGGCCGGAATATGGTGACACTCATCAACGATGATCTGCGAATAGTTGAGGGCTAACTCGTGGAGGTCGCCCATTCGTGTCAGCGTCTGGAGCATGATCACGTCCAGCATCCCCGTGATTGTTTTTTTCGTGCCACCCAATATCCCAATCGCCTGAGGTGCTAATCCGAGCCACGCGATCAGTTTCTCCTTCCATTGGTCGAGCAGGGGCTGCCTGTGCACTAAGACAAGCGTCGAGACTTGTCGTGCGGCGATCATCGCACAGCCCACCACGGTTTTTCCGAAACCTGGCGGTGCCACAAGGACCCCAAGATCGGTTTTCTTCAGTGTCCGGACGGCCTTGTCTTGAGGCGGCGTCAGCTCGCCAGTAAATTTGACCTTGATTCGTTTCTTTGCCAGGCGTTCATCGCGAACGGAGACTTCAGCACCCGCTCCCGCTAAGATTTCTGTCACCCGCTCAAGCATGCCGCGCGGCAAACGCATTTCATTGGGGCGAAGCTCTGCAGAACAGATGAACCGCGTATGCGGATAGGTCTGCATCCTCATGCGTTGGAGCTTGTAAAATTCGGGATTGGGAAAGCTCGCCATTTTCTTGAGCCTCCCGACGATCTTTCCCGGCAGTCCATCCAGTGGCACACGAACCATGGCCCCGACAGTGATTTCGACAGGGCCACTGATCGTCGGTTGGTCCTCATCCCCTCTTCCCATTGGAGTATTGAACAGCGATTGGTCTACTGCCCACGCCACATCGTCAAAGGCCCCGCTTGGCGTCGTTGCTCCTGTGGTTTGGGGGATGAAGCGGTGTAGCAGGCTTTGTAGCTCATGAGCGTGCACCCGTCTCACTTGCGCAAGGTATCCCCACTGGTCCGCGATGACAGCCAACTGATCATCCAAGAAGCAACTGTTGCCCGACTCTCGGGGTGTTTTCTGAAGCGGCAGCGCAATCAAATTCCCGAATCCCCCCTTCGGTAAATAGTCCTGATTGGGAAAGAAGCGATCAAAGGAGCGCACGCCCAATTGGTGCCGGATCTCCATGCAACGCGATAAAATCAGCGTCCCCAAATGGCGCGCCATTCGGGCGGGCACCTTTCCGTCAAAGAAAATCCAGGCATGTGCGCCTTGGCCCGAGCGTGACCGCTCCACAGCCACTTCAATTCCCAGCGCCTCCGCGCTCTCTCTGTACGCCCTGACATCTTCCTTCCATCCCGGACCATCGAAGTCACAGGCGAGAAACGCACACGAATCATCCTCGTCAATGGCATACGTTCCGATGGTGAGCTGCCCTTGAAGATGCGCGTGGACAGTCTCTTCAGTGAGGGGGAGAAACGCCTGATGGTGACAGTCGGTGCATTTGATTCTTGGCTTCTGGCAAATGGGTTGGACCCATTCATTCTGGCACGCCGGAGCGTACCCGCTCTTCCCGGATTTGGCATTTTCCCAACGTTTGGGATAGACGCTTTCTCGGCAACGAAAGAGCTGTAAAAACATGGCAACTTGCTCATCTGGAGTGACCGGAGACGAGGCCAGGAGTGGCCTTCCCAAGGCTGGGAGCTTCGCTGTCCTACAGGGCTTGCTTTCATCGGACATAGCGAGCTTGAGCGCCTCGATCGCGTGGAGGACTTCAGTCCGTTCCGCGTCCAGTTGTTTGAGCCGAAGTTCGAGAGCCTCAAGCTGCTCGAGGAATGAAGGTGACTCAGACGATGCCACGCTCAAGAACCTTTCTTTCCAACCGTTCTGACGAACATGAACAACGCCGGGAAAAAAGTATGAACGCTTCTCAAGCAATTTGCACGTCGGAACTGTGCACCCTCCCTTATGGGAATCTGGATGGAGCTGAGAGAACGCGAGGACATTAGGAACTAGAGCCGGCTGCGGCTAACGGCGACGCGCGGCGCAATGTTAGAAACTTGCAGTTTCGGTGCGTATTTCGGCTTTCGTGTCGCACCGTTTCGGATATCTTGACGGCATCGCCTACTGCTCGAGTTCGAGATCTACGTCGACCGGAGAAGAACAATCAGCTTTTCAGAAAGGCGACCACAAAGAGGTGTAACACCTCTTCCGTGAAGGCAGCGGGACACATGTCGAGCCAATTCGCGTAGGCCAAGACCTTTGTTTGTGCGTAAGGAACGGAGGTGGTTTCCTAAATTGCTCATCGAAGTTGATTCTGATGTGTCGTATGGAGTTGTTTAGGCCGCACTATTTCGAGGGCATTAACAATGAATGACTAAAAAAGCCAGAAGGCGATAGTGAGGCGTCGGAATTATAGAATGCCGAGCGTTCGTTGAGAACATTTGCCGGTAAGAATCTTTCAGCGAAGGAGGTTTTGCGAGATCAGAAGTTTCTTACTTTAATGGAAAGTTTCCATCTTTGATGTAAAGTGCCTGCTTTAATGTCACAAAACACATTTGTGATGTGACAAAAATTGTGGAAACTTTGGCTCCCGTAACCCACTGATATCACGTCGGTACAATTTTCTGCAAAAATGGAAAATATGGAAACTTTCTCGAGTCATGTGCTGACCCTCCAGAGAAGTCGTAACAAAATAAATGGAAACTATTTTGTGAGGTGCGGTCCTGAGAATATGGTCCTAAGTTGGTGTGGTTTATTTTGCGCGTTTTGGGTCACGACGGTGGCCTAGTTTTCGGGTGTTGGGTCATATGCATTCACGTCGTCAGCCGCATTGCGGCGGGTCAACGTCTAGACTCACGATCCTCCGATAACATTTCTACAAACTTGTTGATTGCTGAGACGGCTTCTTTGGGTCTTCGCTGGAGGAGAAAGTGTGGTGAGTTAATCTCAACAACTTGGAGGTCCGGTCGGATCAATCGCATTTCCTCTAGACATCTGGCTGAGACCAGCCGGTCGTGCGTTGCTCTGAGATAGAGAACAGGAACCACGCATCGCCTCAGATTCTCACGAGCATCTAGATGTAGAATGGCCTGTAAACGGCTCGCAATCACTTTCGAAGCGAGTTTCTTCTTTGTGGCGTGAAAAAGTCTTAGTAGTGTCTGTGGCGAATCACTTCCCGCTGCAAATAGCCGGATCAACATATCTGGGGGATCCAATTGAGTTATCCGCTCGACCAGGGGTTGTGGAACATACGGTACCCAGGCAAAGAACCACGGAAATGGATTCGAGATAAACGACGCACAGAGGATGACGCCCTGAAGGTTGGGAAAAGATTGAGCGGCGACGTGCAGAGCAATCGGACCACTGAACGAGTCCGCGAGAACGACAAACGGCTCCACCTTTGGCAATGTCCGATCAACAAATTGAAACAGTTCATCATATGACAACACACGGTCTGTTGGATAGGAAACCACTTGTGGGATCAGCGGGGAATGCAGCACTTGCAAGAGAGGTTCAAACAGATCCCCCGTTCCCTCCAATCCTGGAAGTAGAATGAGTCGCATGTAGGAAGGTGTTGCCAGAATACATGCCAATTTGCAAATGCGTTTCTGGTATAGCCATTTTCCTGTTTACCTCCCCACGCGGTTCGCCAAAATAGTCGGCGGATTGGGCACTGGATCATGTGCGGATTTACGTTCCCCTTGCTGGACGATTGTCGCAACTAAGGACTGGATGCGCATAGATCAGGGACCAGTACGCGCAAAACTAGGCGAGAGCGGATACATTGAAAGCGAAATCGGAAGACAATCACTCGGCCAGCACAAGACTGCAGCTGAACCTGAGCCGCTGGGACGTGAACGGGAGGGGGCAAAAACTCGCTTGGTGCAACGGTCTTGCCTCTGCCGGATAGGCGGACGGGACAGAGGAGTAGGCCATGAATCAGAGGATCCGGCTGATGGTAATCTTGACCATTCAGTTTTTGGAGTATGGTTGACCATAGCGCTTTGTTAAGTATGATTCCCCTAATTGAGGATTTGTGTAAGACGTAAAACTAGTCAAACAACTATTCCGCAAATGGCATCTGCACAAGGACTATTATTCAAAAAATCCTGCACACTCCTGCACCAAAGTCATTCTCGTTGGACTGTCCCAGATGGCCACACCTAGCGTCCTTCTTTTCCACGGAAGGACAGCCCATCTGTAGCGGAACGCCCCAGATTGCTTCCTCCCTCACGATTGGATGAATCCAGAACGTGACGCTTAACTAATTCAAACAACGATTAGTTTTGCCAGAAATCCCGATCCAGAAAATCGGGTACATAGTTTGCTCACTCTGCGGTTGAACCTTCGAGGGAGTCAAAGGCTATGTCCGTGACCCACTTGCATGCCACGCAATATATCGAAGAACTCCTGGCCAGCGGTAGCGTGGAAGAATTGATGCAGCGTATTCGTCCGAAAAGAGGCAAACAGCCGCCGGCGGTGCCTGGCGGTGCGGCCATCTCGCCGAAGGTTGTGGATCGACGGTGGAAGGTGCTGCACTCAACCCCCGACACGAAAGCCCAACTGTTGGACGCCCAGACCGCGAGCCAAATGGAGGGGTACTCTCGCAATATTGAACACTTCATCGGGACCGTCAAGGTTCCTGTCGGACTTGCGGGCCCCCTTCGGGTGAACGGCCTGTTTGCACAAGGCGAATACTATGTCCCACTGGCAACGACGGAGGCGGCCCTCGTCGCCTCCTACAGTCGAGGTGCGGCTCTCATCACGAAAGCTGGTGGGGCAAGCGTGGTCCTCCTCAATGAGGGGGTTAGCCGCTCGCCAGTGTTTGCCTTCGAGAATTTTGAGCAGGTCGGCCATTTTTTGCGGTGGGTCCTCGGATGTATCCCCGAGATCAAGCGTGTCGCCGAATCGACGACGCGGCATGGGAAACTGATGGATTTCCAGGTCATGGTCGAAGGGAACCATGTGTATTGCCAATTGATTTACTCGACAGGGGATGCGGCTGGCCAAAACCTCGTCACCATCGCAACTCAGGCTGTAGTGACATGGGTTGTCGAACATTCCCCGATGAAACCTCGGGTCGCTTATGTGGAAGCCAATTTTTCGGGTGATAAAAAGGCCAGCGTGCAATCGTTGCAAACAGTCCGAGGGAGGAAAGTCACCGCGGAAGTTACACTCCCCGCGGACCTGGTCGAACGTTTCCTGCGGACCAGCAGCACTCGGATCGTCGACTACTCCCGCATGGCGACAATGGGCGGGATTTTGTCCGGAGCGCTTGGGAACCAAGCCCACTATGCAAACGGACTCGCCGCGCTCTTTATTGCCTGCGGACAGGATGCGGCCTGCGTATCGGAGGCGGCGATCGGTGCCACTCGGTTCGAGGTGACCACCGACGGAGCGCTGTACGCATCTGTGACCCTTCCCAACCTTATTGTCGGGACGGTGGGTGGCGGAACGCGTCTACCGAGTCAACAAGCCTGTCTGGAGATTCTGCACCTCGCCGGCGCTGAACACGCACGCGCCTTTGCAGAAGTGGCTGCTTGTCTCTGCCTCGCAGGAGAGATCTCCATCGTCGGCGCCATGTGCGCGGGAGAATTTACGCGAGCTCACGCTCGCCTTGCTCGAGGAGAGCGCTAAGCGAGGACATGGTCACCACTGTGATTCCTCAGAGCTTCCTCTCGCGTTGGTGGACTTACTTCGAAGAGCGGTTTCCACCCTTCCAGCATGGCATCTCGGTGGGCATATTCACAATTTCCGCGCTGTGCTTCAGTGCGCGCATCCGTGACGACATGGCCCCGCCCGGTGCCCTGGCATCTGCTGTCGCCTTTGCCACCACTTTCTTTTTCTTCCTTCAACTGCGCATTGCGGACGAGTTCAAGGATTGTGAGGAAGACTCCCGCTGGCGTCCATACCGTCCCGTCCCCAGAGGACTCGTCACCCTTCGGAGCCTCGCAGTCCTCGGGGCTGGGACCGGGTTCGTGCAACTCATCTTGGTGCCCCTTTACCAGCCTCGACTCATCATTCTCTTGATCCTTGTCTGGGCGTATTTTGGCTTGATGAGTGCCGAGTTTTTCGTTCGTGAGTGGCTCAAGGCGAGACCTGTTATCTACATGGGCACACACATGGTCATCATTCCTCTTATCACGCTGTATGTCACGGCTTACGATTGGATGCGTCTAGGGGGCACACCGCCGCGCGGACTGTGGTGGTTTGTTGCGATGACATATTTCAACTTCTCCGTCATCGAAATCGGACGTAAGCTTCGCTCGCCTCAAGATGAGGAGAAAGGAGTGGAGACATATAGCGTGTTATGGGGTCCGAAGGGTGCCGTGCTCGCCTGGCTCGGGGGGATCGTCGTAACCGGTCTCTTCGCACTAGCGTCGGCGTGGCAGATCGGCTTTGTGGTTCCGGTGGCTGCCGTGGCTGGCGTGTGTCTGATGGCCGCGGTGGTAATCAGCCGACGCTTTCTCAGAGAGCAGAAGCCTGGCGGAGGCAAAATCTTTGAACTCGCCTCCGCTCTGTGGACGTTGTTAATCTTCCTAGCCCTCGGCCCTATCCCTCTGCTTGAGAGTATGCTGAGAAGAGGCGCGCTTTGAAGTTCATTCTCCGCCCGTATGAGATCGCACCAGAAAGTGTGGTCGGGGGAAAGGCTCGATCTCTCTGGTTACTCACGCAAGCTGCTCTCCCGGTTCCGTCGTGGTTCGTACTCTTACCTGATGCATTCTACGAGAGCCTGTCTTCAGGAAGCTGTGCTCGTCTTGAGGAAGCATCAACCACCGATGAGATTCGTACAGTGGTGGAGAGAGTCGCCCTCGCGGGTGGCGTGCTCGACGAGTTGAAGTTGGCTCTCGCTGAGTTATGCCCAGGGGACGAGCCAGTTGCGGTTCGCTCCTCTGCTTCGGAAGAGGACAGTGCTGCCCACTCATTTGCCGGACAGCTCGAAAGTTACCTCTTTGTGGGACCCAGCGAGATTCCTGACCGAATCGCGCAGGTTTGGTGCTCAGGCTTCAGCGAACGCGTCGTGGCCTACAGGCGGCGAGCGGGCTTAGGGCCTCTGCCGAAAGCTCCTGCCGTTCTGGTGCAGAGAATGGTTCGCGCAGAGGTCTCGGGCGTCGCCTTCAGCGCGGATCCTGTCTCCGGCAGGCGGACGACCGCCGTTGTTACAGCGACATGGGGCCTCGGCTCAGCGCTCGTTTCAGGGGCGACGGACGCTGACACGTGGCGTGTTGACAGGCAAGACCAGGTCATAGAGGAGAAAATTGCGGCGAAACCTGTGGTGTATCGACAAGACGCGACCAACCCAGAGGGGGTGCGCGCTGTACCGGTCTCCCCCGACAGCGTGTCGAAATCCAGCTTAAGCCATCAGGAAGTTCGCAGGGTAGCCGCACTTGCGCGACGGGCTGAGCGATTGTTCGGCAGACCCCAAGACATCGAATGGGCGATGGAGGCTGATCACCTTTACCTTCTGCAAAGTCGGCCCATCACGGCGCTGGCCACGAAAGCGGACCCAGACGGTTTTCTGATCATCTGGGACAATTCCAATATTGCAGAAAGTTACAGTGGGGTCACCACACCATTGACGTTCTCCTTCGCACGACGGGCCTATGAAGAGGTGTATCGCCAATTCTGCCGCTTGATGGGCATGTCAGAGCGTGTCATTGAGGAACACACCCCCATGTTCCAATGCATGCTCGGACTTATACGAGGCCGAATCTATTACAACCTCCTCAACTGGTACCGACTCGTAGCTCTGCTACCCGGCTTCCAGGTGAACAGAACCTTCATGGAGCAGATGATGGGAGTTCGGGAGAGTTTACCCGGGGAGGTGGTCGCGGCAATTGAGGGGGCCAGCACGGGCGAGCGTATCGGCGACGCGCTACGATTTCTCCGCACGCTTTGGGGACTTGTGATCAGCTTTCTCACCCTCCCTGGGCGTATCCAGCGCTTCTATGATCGACTGAACGATTCGCTTGGGGCAGGACGCCCTGACCTGTCCGGATCCCGGGCCGACGAGCTGGCTGCCTATTACCGAAAGTTGGAGCGGCGACTCCTCCCGCACTGGGATGCTCCGATTGTGAACGATTTTGCCACAATGATGTTTTACGGGATGCTGCGCAAGTTGATCGTCGCCTGGGTGGGGGATGCGGAAGGCACCCTTCAAAATGATCTGTTCTGTGGCGAAGCGGGTATGATCAGCGGGGAGCCGGCGCGGCTGGTGCGGTCATTGGCACAACGTGCAGCGACGTCGCCGGAGTTCATACGGACACTCTGTGAAGACTCCTTGCATGCGATCCACAAGGCGATGCGCCAAATTCCACAGTTTCAGGAGGAATACCAGGCTTATTTGGACCGATTCGGTGACAGATGTTTGGAAGAGCTTAAGTTGGAGAGCCCAACTCTCCATGACGATCCGTTGCCCTTGCTTCGCTCAGTCGGACAGTACGCGATGAAACTTCAGCGAGGCGGTGCCGAGATAGACAACCGTGAACTTGTGATACGCCAGCGGGCAGAGGCGCGCGTACTGGAAGCCCTAGGGCTGAATCCTTTCAAGCGAACCATCTTTCGCGTAGTTCTCAGCAACGCGCGGGGGCGTGTTCGGGACCGCGAGAACCTCCGTTTTGAGCGGACACGAGTCTTTGGCCGAGCACGTTTGATTGCTGTGGAGTTGGGCAAACGTCTGGCTGCACTTGATGTGCTCCACGAACCGCGAGACATCTTCTACCTTGAAATAGAGGAGATGCTCTCCTTTGTTGAAGGACGGGCGACAACGACAGACCTGAAGGGGCTTGTCGCGGTCCGGAAGAGAGAGTTTGCTCAACATCAAAGCGATGAGCCCCCTGCAGATCGGTTCGAGACACACGGGGTGGTTTACGCGGGGAATCCGTTTAAAGCCACGAGCAAGCTTGCACGCCCGGAGGGGGAAGGACTCAAGGGCCTGGGCTGTTGTCCGGGGATCGTGAGAGGGCCCGTCCGTATTGTGTCTGATCCTAGGAAGGTGAGGCTCATGCCGGGGGAGATCATCGTGGCAGAACGAACGGATCCTGGCTGGGTCATGATCTATCCGTTGGCGTCTGGGCTTCTCGTGGAACGCGGGAGCCTGCTCTCACATTCTGCCATTACGGCTCGGGAGATTGGTCTGCCCACAGTGGTCGGATTACCTGGTGTGACACGATGGGTCCAAGATGGAAACTGGGTAGAAATGGATGGGGGCACCGGGACGGTCGTGAGGGTCAGTCCATCATAAGGGACGTGGAGCAGTGCAAACGACGCCGCAATCTGAAATCGCCACTGAAGCGGACTGGTCCATCATTCGTTACGCTCAATGCTGGGAAGACGCTGATGTCCTCCTTGAGGCGTTGAATATTCACCCTGGAGATGTCTGCCTCTCTATTGCTTCGGCGGGGGACAACACCCTTTCAATGCTTACGAGAGGGCCGGCAAAGGTGGTGGCCATCGATCTGTCTCCAGCCCAGATTGCATGCCTGGAAATACGTGTGGCTGCATACCGGGAGCTCCTTCATGCTGAGACTCTTGAACTGCTCGGGGCGGCACCGAGCCATCGCCGACTGAAGCTCTATGAAGCAATACGGAAACACCTTGAGCCACAGACCATGGCCTTTTGGGACGGGAAGCGAACGGCAATTGAAAGCGGTGTTGCCGCGGCCGGGAAATTTGAAAACTACCTGCGGATTTTCAGAGAGTACGTGCTTCCTCTCATCCATTCACAGCAGCGCATTACGGCGCTGTTCGAACCCCGAAGCACAGAGGCGCGACGCCTCTTCTATGAGAAGCAGTGGGACAATCTCCGCTGGCGGTTACTCTTCAGGTGTTTCTTCTCCCGAGCAGTGATGGGGCGGCTGGGACGGGATCCGCGGTTTTTCCAGTACGTGGAGGGAAGTGTTGCAGAACACATCATGGCTAGAACAAAACATGCGCTCACCGATTTGGATCCGTCCAAGAACCCGTACCTTCAGCAAATCGTCTTTGGTCAACCCGTAGGCAGCCTCCCCCATGCCTTGCGCCGAGAAAACTATGACTCCATCCGGTCCAATCTTGACAAATTGGAGTGTCGTGTCATGCCGGTGGAATCGTACCTTGCAGAGGTCGCAGACAAGGCCATCGACAGGTTCAACATGTCGGATGTATTCGAATATGTCTCCGAAGCGAATTATGTTCGAATCCTCGAACACCTCCTCCGCGTAGGGCGGCCCGGGGGACGCGTGGCGTATTGGAACATGCTGGCAGCGCGACGGCGTCCTGAGGCCTTCGCAGACAGACTTCGGCCATTGCAGACGCTGGCTGATCGACTCCACCAGGAGGCCAAGACGTTCTTTTACAGCGCCTTTGTCGTGGAGGAGATCCGGTGAACCTTGCTCTGCCGACAAGCCCCTGGTTCCGTCTCGGACTTGTTGTACTACTGATGGTCATGCTCCTGCTCGGGCTCCGAATCTACCAGTGCAAAGCGAAGCCCGATCCCGAGATCGCACGAAAGCTTTTCCATCTGGGCGGTGGACTGATCACGCTCTCGCTCCCATGGTTATTCCATGAGCCCTGGCCAGTCCTGCTGCTTGGAGCGGTATTTGGGATCGCCTTCGCGGGGCTCAGAATGATACCTGCGCTGAGGATCGGACCTGGCCAGGTGCTCTATGGAGTCGAGCGGGAATCCTTCGGCGAGTTCTTCTTTCTCATGAGTGTGTGCCTGGTCTTCTTTCTCGCAAAAGAGGACAGGTTGCTGTACATCGTGTCTATGCTGATTCTCATACTTTCGGACACCGCTGCGGCCTTAATCGGTTTGCAGTATGGGAAAGTGTTCTATTGGTCCGCGACTGGGGAAAAGAGCGCGGAGGGGTCTCTTGCATTTTTCATCACAGCGTTTCTTTGTGTACATGTGCCGCTGTTGATTTGGACAGATGTCGGCCGTGCAGAGAGCCTGGTGACCGCTGTCAACATCGGCCTTCTTGTCATGTTGGCGGAGGCCATTTCCTGGCGGGGCCTGGATAACCTATTCATTCCCCTCTCCAGCTTCATCCTTCTCAAATTCTTCTTGGACAAAGGTGTGCCTGAGCTGGCTGTAGATCTTGGAGTGCTTGTCGGCCTCGCTCTTCTGGTTTACCTGTGGCGACGACGGACCACCCTCTCGGACGACGCCCTCTTTGGCGCTGCCCTGTTCGGCTATCTTGTTTGGTCTCTATCCGGTTGGCTTTGGCTCGTCCCGGCCCTTGTCTTATTCGCCACTTACACCGCCCTGTCTACAAAGACCGAAATGGATCCGATCCGCCTCTTTAATGTCCGGGTGCTGTTGGCAGTTGGCTCCGCTGCACTCTTCTGGCTGTTTCTCTACCGATCAATGAAAATATCAGAGTTCTTTTATCCCTATGCTGCGGCTCTGGCGGCGAATCTCTCCATTATCGCCATCGTGCGCCGCAAACACGTAGCACCAGAAACGCCATTGAGAGTCGCTCTTGTCCGTGACGGCGGGAAGGGAGTTTTGATTCTTATTCCGTCCATCCTTGTTGCCGACGGCCTCACAGCATCCTTGCTCGTGAATCTCACCGTAGGTGTCGTTACGATCTTCGTCGCCACCGCTTTCTTCAGTGTCTTTCAGCCCGCCCTAGAAACCTACCCGGCAGACTTATCTCGTTGGATCCGGCAATCCATTGCCGTATGGGTTGCCTCAGTTCTCTCTTTTGTGCCCTATTTACACAAGCTCTCGGGAGTGTTCTAGTGGTCACCGCGGTACAGGTCGGCAAGGACGCCCTTGCTCCGTTTTGCTCACTCCCTGGTTTGTCAGAGCTCACGCCACAGCTGGTTGAGAGTCATGATGCAGATTCAAGTTGGATGATCAGAGAGGGGGGCGTCTTAATCGCACGATTTTCGCTATGGTGGAAAAGGGTGCCACAATATCCTGGACAGCAACTTGGCCTTATTGGCCACTATGCGGGCAGAGACAGAAAAGCAGCGCATGAGGCGCTTCGCCTGGCGTGCCACGAGCTGTCCAATGCAGGTTGCACGATGGCGGTAGCGCCCATGGACGGAAATACCTGGCGTCGATATCGGCTGCTGACCGAGAGAGGTGCTGAACCGACATTTTTTCTTGAACCTGACAACGCCGATGAGTGGCCCACCCATTTCGAGACATATGGCTTTCAGGCGCTGGCCCAATACTACTCGGCCATCAACACGGATTTATCTAGATATGCCTCTGGCAGAGATCTCGAAGACCGTTTGGTCGCTGAGGGGTTTCGCATAAGGGTCATCGACCCCGCTGATTGGAAGAATGAGCTCGCTCGTGTATGGCAGGTGGCCTCCCAGGCATTCAGGGGTAACTTTCTTTATACTCCGATCGAGGAGGAGGAGTTCCGTGCGATTTATCATCCTCTACTCCCGATGGTCCGTCACGAGCTCATCTTCATAGCAGAGCGAGCCGGAGAGCCTGTTGGCTTTTCGTTCAATGTTCCAGACCTTCTTCAAGCCAGGCGAGGTCTGCCCGTGGATACGGTCATTGTAAAAAGCCTGGCTGTTCTTCCACAGTGGGCCGGCCGAGGACTTGGGACCCTGTTGGTTGCACGCTCGATGCAAGCGGCACGGGCGTCGGGATTCAAGCGCGGTATACTTGCGCTCATGCACGAAGCGAACCCCTCACGGCGGATTGATCGAACGTTAATGAAAGATTTCCGACGGTATACGCTTTACGCCAGGACCTTGTGAATATTCTTGAAGTCTTTAGGCGGACAGCAGAGTCCGCACCCAACAGAGCTGCGATCCTTGATAGAAAGAAGCGTTGGGGCAAGAGTCGCACCCTGAGCTTCCGGGAGCTGGACGCACGCGCCAGGCAACTGGCGGCGCTGTTCCGTGAGCACCAGTTGAACGCGGGGGACGTTGTCCTTGTCTTCGTTCCGATGTCTGCTGAGCTGTACGTCGTGCTGACCGCGGCCTTCCAGCTTGGTCTAGTCGTCATGTTCCTGGATCCCGCGATCGGGAGTCAGCAACTCGAGCCGTGTGTTCGGCTTGCCGGTCCACGGGCCTTCATTGGGACCATGCAGGCTTATGCCTTCCGTCTTGCGTCACCAGTGCTCAGAGGAATAGAGAAGGCATTTATCGTGGGGCCAGCGTTACCAGGAGCGATCTCCCTCACCGCGGCTCGAAAGCTTGTGCCTTACGACTCCATTGTGGAGTGTGACTCTGAGACCCCTGCGCTCATCACCTTTACCAGTGGCAGTACTGGAGTGCCCAAAGGAGTGGTACGTACACACGGGTTTCTCCTCACCACGCAGCGAATCTGCGCCAAGCATTTGGCGCTTGAACCAGGAACAGTGGACCTCACAACGATGCCTATTTTTGCCATGGCGAATTTGGCCTCAGGGATTTCGAGCTTGATTCCCGATGTCGAATCGTCCAGCGTGGCAAGAGTGCGGCCGGACCTGGTTGTGGCACAGATTCAAAGTTATCACCCTGCCAGCACAGTAGCCTCACCCGAATTACTAGACCGCCTCACTGATTTCTGCCTGAAACGACAAATTTGTCTCAATTCCTTCCGACGAGTGATTGCAGGAGGGGCTCCTGTCTTCCCACGCCTCCATTCGAAACTCTCGATGACGTTTCCAAACGCAGAGCTCATCTTTCTCTATGGGTCCACGGAGGCAGAACCCATTGCATGTATCTCCCAGCGGGAAATTGCGACAGAGGACATCGCTCACATGCTGTCTGGGAAGGGACTGCTTGCGGGAAGGCCTATTCCTGAAATCAATCTTCGTATCATAAGGGACAGGTGGGGGACACCTGTCGGCCCATATAGTGACAAACAGTTTGTGAGCGAGTCCCTTCCACCTAATCAAGCAGGTGAGATTGTGGTAGCTGGCGACCACGTGTGCCAGGGCTACGTCGGAGGCCAGGGCGATAGCGAAACCAAGGTTCGAGTTGAAGGGAGGATTTGGCATCGGACTGGTGATGCGGGCTGGTTAGATGGACAGGGCCGACTCTGGCTTTTGGGATCTTGTGCGGCACGAATTGCGGACGAGCGCGGGATTCTTTATCCGTTAAGCGTCGAGGTGCCTCTCTCGAGTCAGAGACAAGTAGTCCGCAGTGCCTGTGTTTCACAGGAGGGACGCAGGGTACTCGTGTTGGAACTTCGTGAGCCCTTGAACAGAGCCAGCGTCGGCTCCTTTTTGGATAACATCAAGTGGGCCTCGGTGGATGACGTCATTGCCGTACGGCGCATCCCAGTAGATTCTCGACACCGAGGGAAAGTAAATTACCCGGCGCTAAGGAGGCAGCTAGACACCAACAGAGGGCGTTACATCTTAGGCCCTCACAGAAAGGGTTTTGCCCGACCCAACATACAGGGTGGATCCAGTTAAGGGGAGCCGGTCACGAGAAGGCGCGAGCTAGTTCGCGAAGTCCAACGTTTTTGTTAAGCCTTAATTTGTGAAGATGCCTCCCAAACTCTTTCATCATCTATTGTTCCATTTCCTTCCAAAGCGTGAGCATTTTCATCTAACCACACAGTTCGATCTCCATCACCTGGCTATTTGACCCGTTTTTAGGGTGCGGAAAAAAATGGGTACTTCTACAGCAAGCGAGAGAGTGGCGGAAGGTATAAAAACGGAAGGTGTGTAGGCCTAAAATACGAAAGTGTACAACTTTAATGTCATGTCTATAGCTTTAATGTAAAGTCTACCGCTTTAATGTAACTCCACAGCATTTCATGGCCGCGGGTCCAGTTCGATCAAGCCTTTCCTGATAGCCAGGATCGCGGCCTGAGTACGGTCATAGACTTGGAGTTTGTGAAAGATGTTACGGACGTGGTTCTTCACGGTCTTTTCACTGAGATCCAAGCTGTTGGCAATCTCTTTATTCGTTTTCCCGTCCGCGACCAAGCGCAGGACGGTGATCTCCCGCTCGGTGAGGTCGTGTTCAACCCAGGCCGGTTTTTTCCCCTTCTTCTGGGCCATCAACGAAAACTCTGCAAGGATCTTGCTGGCCACGGATGGATGGATCAGCGATTCGCCTCGATAGATCGCACGAATGGCGGCGACGATCTGCGAAGATTCCGAGTCCTTGAGCAGGTAGCCGGTGGCTCCGGCCCGCACGAGATCGAAGATGTATTGCTGTTCTTCGTACATGGTCAGAGCGACGATGCCGATGTGCGGGAACTCGCGTTTGATCTGCCTTGTGGCTTCTACTCCACCCATGCGCGGCATGCTCACGTCCATCAGAATCACGTCGGGCAGGAGCGTCCTGGTTTTTTCGACCGCTTCCATTCCGTCCTGGGCTTCGCCGACCACGTTGATATCCTCCTTTGTCTTGAGGATGGCGGCGAGCCCCTCGCGCACCACACGATGATCGTCCGCGATGAGAACCTTAATCTTTTCCATTGTCCGAGCTCTCCTTCTTGCCTAACGGCACCTCGACGACGATCGTGGTGCCGCGACCTTTCTTCGATTCGATTTTCGCCTCCCCGCCCACGAGCTTGGCTCGCTCCAAGATGCCGCGAATGCCGAAATGGTCCCACTTCTCAGGATCTTGCATCACGTGCTCCATGTCGAAACCAACCCCGTTGTCTTTGATCGTAACGGTGAGGCGATCGAACTGGATCTCCAGCCGCACGGAGACGCGATCCGCTTTGGCATGTTGGACCACGTTACTAAGCGCCTCTTGTACGATGCGAAACAGAAAGATCTTCGTGCGAGGGAACAGGATTTGTTCGTCCCCCGACACCTCGAATTCGGTCTTGATGTGATACTGGGTCTGGTAGGACTTAAGGTAATTCGTGAGCCCGGGAATCAATTCCATCTTATCGTACTGCAGGGGACGGAGATTGAAAATGACTTGGCGGGCTTCTTGGATCGCCAATTTTAGTTGCTCCTTGCTCTCGCGCAACGTGGCCAAGCTGGCTTTGGGATTCTTGCGGATCAGCTGTTGGCACAGCTCGAGCTTGAAGTTGACACCGGCGAGGCTTTGAACCAGCCCGTCGTGGATTTCACAGGCGATTCTGGTGCGCTCCTCTGTTACCGCGGCCCCGGTTTCTTTCACATACAGCCGATACAGGGATTGGTATTTATTAAGCGTCTTCTCGATCTCGGCTGTCGCCCGGATCCTGGCCTCGATCAATTCCCACATAAACTTGGCGCTGGCTCCGCCGATGATCGTGACGCCCATTCGGTGAAAGTCTTGGAGAACCTGCCAGACCTCTGCGTTACCCGAGACGTCGATCACCAGATCCACCCGCTCCAAGTCGAGCAGGCGCCGGTAGTCACGTGTCACGGGGATCTTTAAACGTTTAGCTAAGGCGAGCCCGGGGGCGTTGGGGTTGCACTCAGCAACGCCGACGATTTGCACCAACGGGTCGGTTGCAAAAATCTCCATCAGCGCGGTACCGCCGCGTCCCGCGCCGATGATCGCCACATGCGTGGCGCCCGTGGCTCCGCTCCTGCGCATTCGTTTCGATGGTTTGGCGTGAACTGTCGGCATCTGTGCGCCTAGTCCTGGCGTCTCCTTGTTGTGTCACGAACGAACCGGGAAGGGAGGCAGAAAGGGTCGGAAAAGAACAATCAGACCATTGCCCTCACCGCTCTCGGCGTTGTTGGGCCAAGCTCTTTAGCTCATCCATGAACTGGTCGATGTCCTTGAACTCGCGATAAACGGAAGCGAATCGAACGTAAGCGACTTGATCGAGTTGATGCAGTTCTTTCATCAGTTCTTCCCCGATCACGCGGCTTTCAATCTCCGTCTCCCCCATCTCCTGAATGCGCTTTTCGATCCGGTCGGTCACGGCCTCGATGGTGGCAGTGCTGATGGGGCGCTTTTCACAAGCCTTCTTCAGACCTGAAAGAATTTTCGACCGATCGAATGTCTCCCGGCGTCCGTCCTTCTTAACGACGACGGGGAGAATTTCCTCAACACGCTCGTAGGTCGTGTAGCGGCGTTTGCAACCCAGGCACTCGCGGCGGCGCCGGATGACTTCACCCTCCTTCGCCATGCGCGAGTCGACGACCTTGTCTTCGAGCTCATCGCAGAAGGGACATTTCACCGGCGGTGACCCTGTCCTGTCATGTGTGGTTAGTAGGGATGAAAGATCGGGAACCGGTTGCAGAGCGCTTTGGCTTTGACTCGGACTTCTTCGAGTGTCGCCGGGTCTTGCCGGTGTTGCAACACACGATCGACCAGGGCGACGATTTCCTTCATCTCCGCTTCCTTCATTCCGCGAGTCGAGACGATCGGTGTGCCCAGCCGGATGCCGCTGGCAACGGCGGGCGGCTTTTCGTCGTAGGGCACGGCGTTCTTGTTGACGATGATGCCGGCGGCATCCAGCGCGGCATCCGCTTCCTTGCCGGTCAGGCCTTTGTTCGTGAGATTGACCAACATGAGGTGCGTATCAGTGCCCCCTGACACGATCTTATATTCCCGGTCGAGAAGCCCCTGGGCCAGGACCTTGGCATTGGCCACAACCTGCTGCTGATACCGTTTGAAGGAGGGCGAGAGCGCTTCCTTGAATGCGACGGCCTTCGCCGCAATCACGTGCATCAACGGACCGCCCTGCATTCCCGGGAAGACGAATTTATCGACGGCCCTGGCGTGCTCGGCTTTACACATCGTAACACCGCCGCGTGGCCCTCTGAGTGTTTTATGGGTGGTGGTCGTGACGAAGTCTGCATAAGGAACAGGATTCGGATGCAAACCGGCTGCGATCAAGCCTGCGATGTGGGCGATGTCGACCATGAGGTAGGCGCCGACCGATTTGGCGATCTCTTGGAACTTCGGAAAATCAAGCGTTCTCGCATAGGCGCTGGCGCCGACGACGATCATGCGCGGACGGCATTCTTCGGCCAACTTCTGCACCGCCTCATAATTGATGGTTTCCGTCTGGCGATCGACACCGTAGGAAAACGCCCGGAAGATCATCCCAGAGAAATTCACCTTGCTGCCATGGGTCAAGTGACCGCCCTGGGCCAGGTCCATACCGAGAATGGTGTCGCCTGGCTTGAGCACGGACAAATAGGCCGCCATGTTGGCTTGTGATCCAGAATGGGGCTGGACGTTCACATGGTCGGCGCCGAAGATCTGCTTGCACCGCTGGATGGCCAGGTCTTCGACAATGTCGACGTGCTGGCATCCGCCGTAGTAACGCTTCCCCGGATAGCCTTCCGCGTACTTGTTGGTCATCAGGGAGCCCTGTGCCGCCAAGACCGCCGGGCTGGCAAAATTTTCCGAGGCGATCAGCAGGAGCTTGTTGCGTTGCCGTTCTTCTTCGGCATCGATGGCGGCGTAGACCTCGGGGTCGGTGGCCTGGAGCGCATCGAGAGAGCCGACGGCGTCTTTCATAGACATAGTGCTTCGTCGTTCCTACGCGGAAGCCGTTTCGGCTTCTTGCTTCTTGACCACGCGCACCGTCACGGCGGCGGTGACCTCACGCGGGAGCTTGACCGGGACCGTGAAACTCCCGAGCTCCTTGATCGGTTGAGGCAGCTGGATCTTGCGGCGATCCACCTGATACCCCTGCTCGGCTAGTCCTTCGGCAATGTCTTTTACTGTGACCGAGCCGAACATCTTGTCGTCTTTGCCGACTTGCGCCTCGATGGTCAGCGTCACGGTGGATATCTTCTTTGCGTGGGCCTCGATCTCGAGCTTCTCTTTCTTCGCCCGCTCTGCCGCCACGCGCTTCGCATGCTCGAAGGACTTGATGTTCCGATCGTTGGCAACAACAGCCTTCTTGCGCGGGAGGAGAAAATTCCGGGCAAACCCATCCTTCACATCGATGAGATCGCCCAAGTGGCCGACCCCTTCCATCGTCTCTTGTAGAATGACCTTCATACCCCTAACTCCTTCTGTTGGAAAGGAAAAGAGGATACTGGGGGGACAGGGAAAAGTCAATTCCGATCTTCTGCGTGTCAAAGCAAAGTAAAAATGTCCGGTTCCTAGCAAAGTAGAAATGTCCGGTTTTATCTCATCATCGTCGTCGCCGCTTTTCGCCCCTCTGGTAAAAAGCGTTTCTGCCACGGATGATCCGGCAGGGGCTTGACCGGTTTCCGCCGGATGTAGACGCGGGGCGACGCCGGGGCCTCCTTCACAGGACGGGCCGTGATCGCCTGGAACTGCAGGGCCCGCCCCTGGTGGGTGATGCGGATCGTCCCATCCATCCGGTCTTCGACCACCACCTGCGTCGCCCGCACCTGATCGCGTACTTGATAAAGCTGCCCCTCGTGCGCCACGGTCCAATCGCGACGCAAGACGCGTGTGGTCTTCAGACACAGCAGACGATGCAGGCGCTCCTCGCTGTCCATAGGCTGATGTAGATCGCCCGGCTGCGCCGGCTGCACCGCAAAGCGCGCATTGTAGTGCGGCAGATAGCCCTCCAAGAACTCATTGGCCGCCTCCATGGTCTGGATCCCGGCTAAGCGCATCTCTTTAATCAGTCGATCCTGGAGCGTGCCAAACAACCGCTCGATGCGGCCCTTGGCCTGAGGCGACTGCGCATGGATGACGTGAC
>JAWOMO010000024.1:0-9447 GCA_033852435.1 Nitrospira sp. | reverse complement strand
GAATCCCCTGCCACCAGGATTTCTGGTTCGCGGCCCGCCACTGCGCTTGTTCCACCCAGAGACGGTCCGACTCGGCCTTGTCCAGGCGATCGGCCATCGCGGCACTGACGTCTGACTGTTGCCGCACGCTGGCCTGGATCATTTCCTTGGCCATTCGAGCCAGTCCGCCGGGAGGATCGACCAGATCTTCAGTGTCTCGGTACGCAAGATTTAGATAGAGGTGCTCAACCGCCATCCACCGCTCTTCCTGTGACAGATATTCCAGATAGGCATCGATCGCCTGATACACATAGGTGAGGTGGATGTAGCTCGCCGCCGACGGATCATCGTCGATTTCTCTCTGGCAGGCTTCCAACGCACGACGATAGTCGCTGGCCGCCAAAAACAAATCGGCCTTCTTCAGCTTGGAGTGAGTCGTCACAGGCACACCCTTCGCCGGTTCACCGAACGCCGCTCCTTCACCCAGGAAGACCAGCAGCCCGAATATCGTCACGAGCGTCACGCGACTAAACACGATGGACTCCTATCTGGAAGGCGCGCCGTGTGATCCCGACGGCCCCTTCGGAAGTTTGTCGCTGGCTACGCGCGTGATGGAAAGCTCTCGACTTCCTCCGTCCCCCTTCACCCCCAACTTCACGATGGTTCCCGCTTCTCCCCGGATCATCTTGACCACCTGCTCATAAGTCTTTCCCGACACCGCTATCCCATCCACAGTCACGACCTCATCTCCATGCCTGAGTCCGGCTTGTTGAGCCGGTCCCTCCGGGTGGACCATCCCGACATACAGCACCGCTGGATCACCGATACGCTCTGCCCCAATCTGGAGCGACACGCCGATCACGCCATTCGGCAGCTTGGCATCGTCTCCATGCCCGTACGGGGCCTGGCTCGGGGGCTGGTCAGCCGCCCAGGCTGCGCCGGTCAACAACAGGCCCGCCATCATACCTGCCACGATATGGATACTTCTGATCCTCATGTGTGTTCCTCCTTGTAAGCTACAATCGACTTGCCAGTCCGAGTAAACAGAGCCCCGCGAGCAGCACGAGTGAGTTCAGATAGACTGAACGTTGATGCAATCGATTCCAGGCGCGCTCCAGAGATGGATCAACGGCCCCCCGTGCTTCCTGCTCCTTGAGCCGATCTCTCATGGCATTACTCTGCGGCGTCAGCAACGATCCGCAATAGGCTTCCGCCGTCAGAATGATGAGCCAGGTCCCGCCGGCGACAAGCAGCGTTGTGCTCATGCCGCGGATCAGCCCCAGCCCAGTCACGGAGATCAATCCCACGATCGCCGTCCCCATTCCCAATGCGTAATAAGCCGGAAACAACTGACGAACGACTTTCCCGAACGGCTCCCGTTCCAGGTTCTTCGCAAGAATGGGCGCGACGATGAAAGACAAGAGGACAACTTTGCCGACCAGAACGGCGACGGCCAGCATGTGCAGATATTCGATCAGCAACAGCATTTCAGACGCTCCCTTTTTATTTTGTGAGGATCGATCGCAAGGCCGGTTCCAGGGTTGGATAGTGAAAGACGTATCCCCCGGAGAGTGCCTTCGCCGGATTGACCCGTTGACCGGTCGTCATGAGCGTTCCTAGTTCACCCAGCGCTACGTGCAATGCGAGGCCCGGCACGGGAAGCCAGGAGGGCCGGCGGAGAACTCGTCCAAGTACGTCACAGAATTGGTTCATCGTCACGGCCCCGGGAGCCACCACATTGACGGGACCGGAGACATTGGGCGTCGAGAGCGCCCAGTGGGTTATTCCGATGTGATCGCGGCGGTGGATCCAGGAGACCCACTGCGTTCCTGGCATGATCGGGCCACCCACAAAAAGCCTGAACGGCAAGAGCATCTTCGGTAACGCGCCGCCGTCCTGTTCGAGCACCATTCCGGTTCGTAACAGTACAACGCGCGCACCGGACTCCGCAGCCCGGAGCGCTTCTGCTTCCCACTCGAGGCTCAGGTCGGCTAGAAAACCTTGCCCGCGCGCAGCGCCCTCATCCAGTTCACGATCGTCGCTGGCCCCGTAGTAGCCGATACCGGACGCGCTGATGAGGGTACGGGGTTTTGAGGCACAACGGGATATGGCCTGCACAAGGAGACGGGTGGTGAGCACTCGACTGTCGGTGAGGAGTCGTTTGCGCGCATGAGTCCATCGGGCATCGGCGATCGGTTCACCGGCGAGGTTGATGACGGCATCGGCTCCTTCGAGACTCTCCTCCCAAACTCCCGCCTCTCGGCCATTCCACTGGACTGCCGTTACGATCGCCCCTAACAGCTGTGACGCTTCTCTTGCATGTCTCGTGAGGATGGTAACCCGGTGACCATTCCGGAATAGCGTTGCGCATAAGGCCCGACCAATGAACCCTGTTCCTCCGGTCACAACGATGTGCATGGGTTTATTTCCTTGAAAGCACCCCAACCCCAGACTGGTACCTGTTCAGGTTGCATGACGGGCTCCATGACTGTCGCCATCCATCTTGACTGTAACATCTACCTCACCCCCACCGACGCGCTGCCCACACTTGCGCTGCTTTGTGCCATACAAGAGATTCGGTACTGGATTGATTCGATTCTGAAGAATGACCGGATCGATGACCTCTCCACAATTTGTGCATCGCAATGCCGTCATGCCGATCTGACCTGTATCGTCCTGCAGATCCATATAGCGCTCTAAGACCATCAACCCCCCACAACGCGCACAGAGGTCGTCGAGGTGCGGAGCGGAGGCAGGAGTACTGTCTGGTCTCGCATGTAATTCCATGGAAACCCTCGACGGTGATGAAGAAGAACAACCGAATGCTCCTTAGTTGAGACGAGACTTGTTCAATCGGGCCTGCCGCCGCCACGCGACGGCGGATTTCCATGGCGCAGGACTCGCCAAACGATTCAGTGCTATTACCCCCATCGCCAACAGAATTAACATGGTCATGGTGACCTCCTCATGACTGCCGACAGCACGGAGCCGGCTTTTGCATGAGCCGCTTAAGTTGCCCACCGAGGGGACGGGGCCCTCCCGAGGGAGAAACCCGTCTGCCTCAGCGGAAGACGCCGTGCGGAGTCGCGGCGCCACCCGAATGGGACAGAGAACCGGCCTCCGAATTTCCGCCGTTGGTAGTGAGCTCCCTGACATCCCACCTTATCCGCTAATTCTGCTGAATCTCCTCCCTGAGACCGCGGGCACAGCGGAACCCGGTGCCGTGAGTTTGCAAGGCAAATCCGCCGCGGCCTCTCGCTGATGTCGTAATATCGGACAACGGGCTATGCCAGGATCCGCCGCGAATCGACCGGACTACCCCTTTCTTGTCAGGACCCTGCGGATTCCGATCAGGGGCATGCTTGTAGTAGTCCGGGTCATACCAGTCGGAAACCCATTCCCTGGCATTGCCGGCCATGTCCTTCACTCCATAGGGTGAGTCTCCTCCGGGCAAAGACCCGACCGGGTACAACGTCTTCTCGTCCTCCCATTCGCGTTCAAAGTTCGCCCGCTTCAATGTCGCTGGTTCATCGCCCCAGGGGAACAGACGGCCATCGGTGCCACGAGCGGCTTTTTCCCACTCCGCTTCCGTCGGCAGCCGTTTCTTGGCCCAACTGCAATAGGCCTTGGCGTCGTACCAAGTCGTCTGCACGACCGGGAGTTGCTCAATGCCCTTCGCGGACAGGAGCGGGCCCGTCCCATAGGGATTCGGAGGGTTTCGATGGCCCGTGATCGTGACGAACGCCATATACCGTTCATTCGTCACTTCGACCTGATCGATTGCGAACGTGTCGAGATACACGGATCGCTGCGGCCATTCATCGACCCGGCCTTTCCCTTCCGGATTGCCCATCAAGAATTCTCCGGCTGGAATTGTCACCATGGGAACTGGGTCGATCTCTTTCGATGCCAGTTGCGTCGCCGAAACCGGTGACTGTGCCACGGCGCAGGCTGTGGCCGCTATCGCCGCCATGATTCTCCAGCGAGTCGTTCTCCTCCTCGGACCTCGCGTCATTTCTTCTGCTCCTTGCTCCCCTCAATGGCTTGGGATGTATGGATGTTGATTTGACGAACAAGACGCTCAACCTGGCGCTTGTCGCCCCGCTCGGCTGCCTCTTGCGCCTGAGTCATGAGCGCCCTGGCCTCGTGTAAATGCTGCTCGATTTCAGCCTGAAGGGCAGGGGAGGCGACTGTCCCCCCTAATGCCGCGCGATGATAGACTTCCCACGCATGATCCACGGCATGTTCAGCCTCATGGACCACCTTCGCGTTTTCAGGATTCGGATGGCGGGCCGGATCGATGGGACCGGCCAGAACATCAGCCGCCGCCACTAGCACACTGAAGGAAATACCAATAATAAGAGTTGTGTGATACTTCATCTGTACGCCTCCGTCACGAGCACACCGTCACCAAGAACTGATCGGCATCCCATCACACCGATGTCATCAGATGCTTAACCCTCCCAGGTGTTCTATCAAGAATTTTGACTGTGAGGGGCGGCGATGCAGTCCCCCCACCAATCCTTCGACTATTTCCTCTTCATGCTCTTCTTGATCAGATCGCGTGTCGCCAGGTATTCCTTGTTGTCCGGCTCTACCGCCAACGCTTTTTCAATGGAGGCCATCGCGTCGGCGTTCTTCTCGACACCCATCGCCACTAAGGCCTGAATGAAGGCATCGCGGCCAGCTTGCATCGCTTCATCGGAAATCGTCTGCGCAGACTTCGCGCAACGGAATCCGAGCCCGACCCCGTAGGAGTTATTGTCCGGTTGATTCCAGAACCGGTGGCTCGTATGGAGTGACGTTTCGGGAGCCAGCCAGGATCCGCCGCGCAACACCTTGACCGGACCTTGATTGGCAAAGTTGTAGCCCTTCTCAGCACCGCGTGGATTCAAAGCAATGCTCTCTCTATAGAATTTAGGGTCATACCAGTCTTCGACCCATTCAAAGACGTTCCCCGCCATGTTGTAGACCCCAAAGCCACTCACACCTTCCGGATAGGAATCCACTGGCATCGTGCGACCGACATTCTGTCCATAGTTAGCCTTCTTGGGGTCAAGCTTGTGGCCCCATGGATAATGGTCGTCACCCTCCGGACCTTTGGCCGCTCGCTCCCATTCCGCCTCTGTCGGAAGCCGCTTGCCTTCCCACTTGCAGAACGCGTTCGCGTCAGTCCAGCTTACGCCGACGACTGGCTGATTGGGTTTGCTGAGGCGGGGATCGTCCCAATAGGCCGGAGCCGGATGCCCGGTGGCTTTCATGAACTCCTTGTATCGCGCATTCGATGTTTCATACTTGTCGATCCAATACGCATCGAGGACGACCTGGTGCTTCGC
Source organism: Nitrospira sp. (assembly GCA_033852435.1). Classification (GTDB taxonomy): domain Bacteria; phylum Nitrospirota; class Nitrospiria; order Nitrospirales; family Nitrospiraceae; genus Nitrospira_C. The sequence goes on along the minus strand of JAWOMO010000024.1, from coordinate 4,132 downwards.
TTCGTCTGAATGCTCGTTGCTTCCCATGGTGAACTCACCCTTGGGGATCAGCACCATTTCCTTGTCGCTGCTCGGCTGGTCTGACGCTGCCGCCACCGATAAGGACCCCGCCACTAAGGCCATCCCTAATCCGACCTGAAGAATTGTTTGACTCCGCATTGGAAACCTCCCTTGGTTTGTGAACACCAGGATGACCCTGGTTGTTTGAAAACACTGCTATCGAGCTTCTGTCACACCGTTGTTTGACAGCATCTTCTCTGCAAACCGAACGTTCATCGATTCCTGCCGGAGCCGCCGATTACGTTGGATGACGGGATCGACGACTTCACCGCATTGCACGCAGCGCTTCGCGGCAAACTCCAGCTCGCCCGTGCTGTTTAGTAGGTCCATGCAGAAATCACTCACCATGAGTCCGCCACACCTGCTGCACGTCGATTCAGGGTGGACTGCAGAAGAGGCTGCTTGGTCCTGTGACTGATTCCCTCTCGCTCTTTCCGCCACCACCATTGCCATGGCCACCTCCATAGGTTTTGTGTTCAATGTTTGTCCAACTTATGTCTAATGTATAACACGTGTTGTCCAATGTGTCAAGTGTTACTACAAAAATATTTGACAAACATTGGACGCACTAATACAATTGAGGCATAAAGCATGAATACCCATAGAATTCATAGAGTTGCAAAACTGACCGGCCTCTCGAAAGATGTTATTCGCGTCTGGGAGAGGCGCTATGGGCTTGTCAAACCTTCACGGAGTTCCAACCGCTATCGCGAATATAGCGATGAAGAGGTTGCGTTCCTTCGCTTCGTGAAGGCTCAGATGGAACAAGGCGCAACAATCGGTTCACTCGCAGCGGAGGGACGCGAGTCACTCCTAGCGCGCATGCGTGTCGCAACTCCGGTTCCTGAGGAAGAACAGAAACCGCATAACCATCTCTTGGCTGATTTAGTTGGATTGCTCGATCCGCTCGATACGGCAGCGTTCGAGCGCAAACTCAACGGCGCAGTGGCTGTCATCCCCTTTGAAGAAGCCGTTCATCGGATCCTGCTCCCACTTCAACGACGAATCGGCGAGCTGTGGCATGAAAACCGTTTGAATGTGGCCGTCGAACACTACGTGACGAAGATCATCCAGCAAAAATTCTTTTCAGTGATGAACCAACTTCCCGTCAATGAATTCGGTCCGCGGGTCCTCATTGCCTGTCCGGAAGGTGAATTTCACGAAATCGGTGCGCAAGCTGCGGCCTACACCGCGGCCGCGCGCGGTTGCCACGTGTATTATCTCGGCCCAAATCTTCCGACTTCCGACCTGCGGGAGTTTTGTGAGAGGATCAAGCCTGATCTCCTGTTGCTCTCACTGACAGAAGGGAGGTCCGACGCGGCTACGCGCCAGCTGCTGGTGGAGCTCGGATCTCTCTCGACTCGCTGGTCCGTGGCGATCGGCGGCCAAGGCGCTCGCGCCATCGAACACCTGCTCCTGAACAGCAAGGTCGAACTCCTCGACGATCTCACCGCACTGCAGAGCCGGTTGATAATTCTGTTCTCCAACCGCATGCTGGCCGCGCGAGGATAGAATCCCGCCGCTCTCTTTTCACCGGCGCGCGCTGAACAATTGGCGGCAAATGAGTACCGCTGGCTTGATGAGGCAAGGATTGAGACAGAATCGATTCGTCTTGGGGTGTGGCCCCAAAGCCGGGACGCTATTAAGGGAGGATTGCTGAAGGCCTTGACTAGGAGCGGCAATCCTCCTCCCTTCCCCTTTGATGGTCGTTTAAACCGTGCCTGCTTCTCTTTGTCTCACTTTGTTGCGGTTCGGCTCAATCCGTCACGCCAAGCAACACCCTAATAACACCTGTCAGCGGGGGGTATATTTCGGCAGGAGGGGGCCGAAAAAGGTTACCCTTGGCCTAGCCGGACACCCAGACCACCTCCCATCGAGCGGCGAAGACTTTTTTCGTTCTTCACAATCGAGAGCGCTACTGTATAACAGAAGGCCCCCCAAGTTCCTAAAAAGGAAGCCCGCCCAAAAGAAGCCCCTCTCGGGCATCGTGCTCTAGCCCTCCCAGCATGTGAATTGTTCAAACCCGATCGGACCCGATAGTTCTGCCACAGTTGAGCCACAGCATGAAGATTGTTCTTTACATGTGAGGCTGTGAGCGAGCGGGTCGACTCCATTTGAAAGCACGACTGGCACGGTGTTCTGCGATGCCCGACGCTTGGGGGGAAGGTACCCCCTCTTCTGAAGAATGGCCGTATCTCCTGCGCTCGGGTAAACATAAACCCTTAGATAACCAAGTTGCTCGGCCACGCGAGTGGGGAACATGATGATTGGCCCATCAGCGCAGCGAGCGCACTCGTCCATGCCGTCTCTGGTGTCTGAACAGCGAGCTTGCATGATCGAAGTTGAAGGCGTCTAACTAGGTAGGTCTTTCGTTCACGTCACGCACAGGTGAGTCAGGTGTCAACAAGCACAAAAGACATGGCCCAACGGGTCCGGCTGAGTTTGGAGGCACTGACGAAACGAGGCCTTGATAGCGAGGTGCGGAAGACCTTGCAACGAGCCCTCAAGGGACTCCAACGGGTCATCGAAGACATGGGCCAGCAAGAGGTCTTGATCGGCCAAGACCCTCGTTTGACGATTGAGGGGCGGAAGGAATGTCTCGCCACGGTTGTCCTGCAGAAGGTGCGAGACCTGACCTGGCTGGGCATCCTGTTGCGAGATGCCGAAACCGCCTATGATCGACTCCACCGGATTCTGTTCATGGGACCAAAGAAGGCAGAGAAGGATGAAGTCCTCGCCTTCTTGCGGGAACAAGAAATCCGCGCCAAGTATAAGTGGCTCCAGCAGAGCGCAATTGATCTGGCATACAGGCAGGCTGTCGAGCAAGGCAACGATGAGATCGTGGGGGCGCTGATTTTTGCCCCTGGCGGGTCTCTGGTGAGTCCGTCGGTTCAGGAGGACATCGAATCACAGCAAGCCAAGGCGACAAATCCTGACGCATTCAGGAAGCTTGAGGATCTCCAGATGCTGCGCCAGGAACTCGGCATCTTGGCGGAACAGACTCGGCAATGGTTGCGCAGCATAGGTGCTGATCCGTCCAACTCCTCAGCGGATGTCGGCAAGCCTCTTGCTGCCTAATATGTTGCTCTGGTGCTCGCCAAATGGTCACGGCCTTTTGGAACTCAAACCCAAGAAGTTGCAACCTCCTGATTCAGGGGGAGTGATACCCAGGCTGCTTGCGATCGAGTCAGGAATGCGACCATCAACTTCCACGGCGATGGTGGGTGCCAGGGGAGCGTGAATCTCGTTGCTCAGAGGCTTAATCGAAACCAATACCAGGCGAGAAAGATAAGACTCCACAACGTCATAGATAGGCCAACTCCAACAATCATTCCCGTTGCGGGAACCAGGGCGTCAGCGTCAGAAGCCTCCTCCCTATTGTTCGCTACCAGACGCAGCTTACGGGCCTGAGTCTCGGCTTTGAGTTTTGGAGGTACGCCCAAGCTCTCATCGGCTAAGGCTAAATTCCCCGCTGATTGCAGATACGTCTGTGCTTGCCGTGGTCGTGTACGCTTCGTTGGCATCGATGCACCTCTCTCTGCCGGTTCGTTGGTCCTTGCGGTGTGGTGGCTATCACGCCGATAGTCAGCTTAAAGCTCCTACAAACGGGACAATGTCTGCTGGGAACTGCGGTCTCATCTCCTTGGCCACCAGGCCGACAGACGGCCACTTGGAAACACAGCCGTGATTTCCTCATGGCTTACCGGACGACGCTATGCTGCTTTGGGAACCAACCACCATTCCAGCGCACGATCCAAGAACTGCGTCAGCCATGCGTGATCGATCGGATCCATGTTCTCTACTTCGAGCCCAAATTCAAAACCCTTCACCCAGAGCACGGTGGCTGCTTCAATATGGAAGGCCTCCGGTTTCTCCGGCGGCCACACCCACAAACTGAGTCGCATACCAGGATGTACCGGCATCGGACCTTCGACGCGCCATCCCGTGGCCCTGAAATCTAACACGGTCCCCTTCGCCACAAATTCTTCATTGCCGTACAACATCAGCCAGTGGACCGGCCACCGTGTATGGCGACGCACAGGATGGGTTCGGTTCATGATTGCTCCTTACA
>JAWOMO010000015.1:0-65834 GCA_033852435.1 Nitrospira sp. | reverse complement strand
CCTTCTAGATCCGACCAGCGGGTGACTTTGCGTGAGAAAATGGCAGCCACCTGCTGTGCGGTGACCTCTTTCACCGGGTTCGCGAAGTCAACCACCACCGCAATCCCATCCCAGCCAATGGGGAGCGCTGTCAGATTCGGGTCGGTTTGTCCCGTCACTGCGATATCCGCATTGCCCGATTTGACCATGTCAATTGGGTGGGATGAGAGGTCCCATTGGATGTCGACAGCACTCCCGAGGTGATCTTTCTCAAAGGTCCGAACCAACCGTTCGATCATAGGAAGTTCGGGGCCATTTCCGGCGATGGTAATCATGCCGGAAAGAGCATTTCCGGCTGGAAGTAGCATCATTGTTACGACCAGGAGAACAGTCGCCGTTGTGGCTCCGCGCGTGTACATAAAGATCTTTCTTGTCACTGCCTCAACCCAGCACTATGGTCCTCGCCTCTGTCGTGCTCCGATTAGAGTGAGTCAGAAACCGAACGACATCGTCGAGGTTCTGACTGAACAGATCAAATAACTTCCTTGTTGGAACTACGCCGTGGGAACCTCGAGCACATACAATTCGCCCTTCATGTGTTCATGAAGATCGCAATGGAATGGCATCGTGCCGGGCCGTTCGGCGTCGATCCGAATGATCAGCGTCTTGCCCGGATTCACGTAGAACCCTTCCACTCCCTTCCCGTATGTCATGATCTGGTCATCTTCTCCAGAGACCAAGAGGCCTAAGAGACTCGCAGAGGCAAATCCATGGCGGACTTGATCTTCATTGCGCACGATGAGTTCGATGGACTGCCCGACTTGGATGGGGACCGCGTTCACCAGGAAGAACGTCTTGTCCTGGATGACGATTTCGATCCGCTGTGGTTGTGCCGTCGGAGGCTGCGATGACTTCTCTCCTGCATGCGCAGCCACAGTGGCCAACAGCAGTGTGACCACGCAGACACGAGCCCAGCTTCGGCTCAGGTAGCTTGCCATGTTGCACCTCGCTCACATGAGATTGTTCAGAACCATTTCTTTGTGGACCGGCCCGAGGATATGTCAATTTCGTTGAGAAATCGACCAGCGTTCATAGGAATTCTAGAGTGGGATTTTGACACAGGCGAATCGAGCCTTAACAAAATGAGGAATTTTGAAGAGCCAGAGCGTTCCTCTCACACTGCAGTCTCTGCCGCACTATTGTCAGACTGATTTACCGGCCCGCAGATCGGTTCGTTTTCATCCGCATGTTTTAGTCGCACCCGTTTCTGACTTGAAGAAAATCGTCGAATATCTTGAAAATAAAGGGCGAAGTCGCAGTCGGATTTAAACACGGGATTGAGCACATTGCGGCAGTTCTAGACTCTCGACGCACCGGGCAACAGGCGCGTGGTTGAAAACTACTTGCGAGAATTGAGTAGCGAGAGGAAGGAGGAAATCAGGCTGTAGGGGTCTGCTAGGGACTGTTTGTGACCGCTTGGGACAAACAATCCAGACTCGTTTTCTTGTTAGTCGTTCACTTTAGTAGATAGGGTCGAGTGGCAGGTTAGATGGCTTGAGCAAATGTAAGCAAGCTTCCCGATAAAGTCCTATCTCTGATGACCACATATGGACCGCAGTCCAAAAACCGTAGCAAATTATTGCTGCTGTGATTTCCTCCATGCTAACTAGTCAGCTCAACTCCGGAGTGAAACTTGATTGGCAGGATATAGCGGCACCATATAGAAAACGATTTACTCAAGGAACCCGGGCGAATTGTGCTGCGTCAGATATTTGTGTGATCACATTCGCTTTTAGCAACTCTTCGGGAGAAGGCATCCACATGTCGCTAGATGGCGTGGAAAGAGCCTTTTCTATAAAGTTCTTCTCGATTCCCAGCGACTGAAGATACTTCTTCTCCTTTGCGATTACGTTTTTTAATGAAGCCGGGGCCATTCCAGGCAGTGATGGTTGATGAAATCCTAATCGAGCTTCCCTTTTAAGTACTCGTTTTGATCCTTGAAGGAAGGCATCCGTGCAAGCACTCAAACAACCGCGCGAGGAATAGGTAATTAGGCTCTTCGATTGAATTAACCTTCCGAGACGCTGCCCTTCCGTTATACGGCCCCCAAGACTATTCAAGTGAATGATTCGGACTTGTGGGTTAGCAGCAAGCTGCCTTTCAACCTCCTCAGTCAGGCCAAACGCCATACCACCGACGACCTCGATTTCAGTACCTTGATTGAGTACTCGGACTGTATAACCTCCATAATCTCCGAGGCCGATCACAATCTTTGTCATCTCGGTAATACCTGGAATTATAGTTTGTACAAGGAGGTTCGACCCTAGGATAAATCCGAAAACCACTGCAGCTTGCGCAAGCGTCGCTATAACTTTTCGCCCATTGCTCTTCTTATAATTCTCTGCCGATCGCCACACCCCGACCCACTGCCATATCTGGACTGCAATTAATGCCAACCAGAATGCAATGACGGTAAGCGCACCCAACTTTGGCATGTTCCAAAGCGATTCATTAACACTCTCGCCAGAAACAATATTCGCTAAGAGGATAGAGCCGAAGCCGAGCGCAAACATGTTCACCCAGTAACTTTGCGCAAGTGAAAGCTCACCGGTCCAGTGCCGATGGAGATAGGATTTTGGCGTTGGCTCAGGTTGCACTGTTGCACCTTCCTTCTGAGCGTCATCCGATTTCAATGAGGAGTCACCAAAAGGAGGGGAAATCTGACTCGCGTGGCTCTCGATGTGTGGCGGAGTATCTGTCTGCAGCTTGTCGAGATCATAGCCGCAATTACACCGGCGGTTTTGGGCTGGACTGTGAAACCCGCATTCTGGACAAATACCCGTAATGGCCATCAATTCACCTATTGGTGTTCCCTCTCTGGCTCAATCTTTACTTTGGCGTCTGGCATAGCCAAGATCGGCCGTGAACAACAGCGCCCCTTCTTTCTGATACAGCAAACCTACCATCAGCTTCTTGGCCCAGCTATCCCACTAAAGAAGAGGATTGCCAAGATAGTCTACGTAGCTTTGCTGTGGTCAATTTTGTGCCAGAAATAACCGAGAAGCACGAGAAGCACTAAACACAGTAGAAGAGAAAGAAAGCTCCGAACCTCGCGCAACTGCAAAGATAAGCGGGGAAACCATTGCAACAGCGAGCACTTTGAAAAACTACCTGTTTTGCCTTCACACGGAAGAGGCCACAGGTTCGATACCTGTATCGCCCACCATCCTCCGAAATTCCCTCATAATTCAAGCCTCTAGGCATCGCTTCCGAACGATTGCGCAAACCGACCGATTTCTGGACAGAAGCCGGAACCTCGGCTACACTTCACTCATCGGAAAATACAACGCACCGATAATAGAGGTCACCTATGAAGATACGAGCATGTGCAACGGGAATCCTACTGCTGACAATGGTGGTAGGTTGTGCAGGAAACCGGCAGCAAAGTATGGATGCGGAGGGGAACTACGTGGCTCCCTCAAGCATCTACACCGTGATGGACAGCACGTCGTTGGTCTACACCGATGTCGCTGCCGGCTCTCCGTTGAATGATAACCCCTGGCGCTGGTTAGGATTTCTCTTGCATCCCGTAGGGCAGGTACTCGATTATGGCTTCAACCGGCCGGTCTATTCACTCACAGGGAAAATGCCTTATCTGTTCGGCTATACGAGCGAAGATGCGATGCTCGACAGTACGCGCCAGTAGTCTGACGATTTTCACTTGATCGTAATGCAACGCCCGCTTTCTTGATGAAAGCGGGCGTTGTCATTTTGAGACCTGGCAAACCTCTTCCCATTTCTGTATCCTCCTCAAGGTCATGCTCGGAATGCTCAAACACCGGGGGTGCAAGCTGGGACGATTGTTAGTCGTACTCGCCGGTGCACTTAGCCTCGCCGGTCTCATCGCCGCTTGCGAAACACCATCGCCGCGCCAAAATCTGCCTCCTTCCGAGACTGACCTGCTACTCCTCAAGCCGGGAAGCCTGTGTCAGGGTAAAGCGAATTTTCTTCAACACCATCCGTCGCCCACGGTAAAGGTCTGGGGGACAGGACAGGAATTGATAATCCCAGCTGACCGAAGCCCTTCCCATGGAGACGAATCTTATTTTTTTGACGAGGATGGCACCATGGTTGGAGCGCTGTTCACTTTTTCGTCTGGCCTTGATTTGGCCCCCTACTCGGTGCTCCGCCACACCCTGACACTCCTCAAGCCGTCTCTGGAGTTCTACCTGACAGTTGCCAACTTTGCTGCGAAGTCCGACATGGGTTCCAGTTCCCTCTATGAAACCGGCGACGAGAAAACGACCACACAATATTTGGTGATCGGGAGGCATGAACATCCGGCGTTGCTCCAAGCCTCTATCACCATCGATCCCTATGTCCGGCTGTTCTCCCCCTATCGACGGGAATTTTTAAACCGGCTGCGCCAACCGAGCGGTCATAAGGAGGGGCAGCAGGTCGATAGTCAGGGGGCCGAGGATAAAGAACCGTTCCCTTCTCTCCAACAATTTGCACGCGGTCAGACCGCGCAACTTTCCTATTGCGGCGCGCAACGTTACGAGATCGCGGCCGATGCCTATCAAAAAGCGATCACAAGCGGATTTACCAACAAGATCTGGATTGCGGAGGCGCACCACAAATACGGGCAGACCTTATTCGGGCTCGGTCAATACGAGAAAGCCAAAACAGAGATGCTGCAATCGTTGGCGATCAGACCTAACACTCCCGAGATTCTGAACAATCTCGGCTCTGTCCAACAAAAGCTCGGCGAGAAAGCTGCAGCGCAGGCGTCTTTCGAAAAAGCCATTACCCTGAGGCCGAACTACGCCATTGCCCGCTTCAATCTGGCCGAGGCCGTCGAATCGACCAATCCCAAACGAGCCATCACGGAGTACGAAACCTATTTGGCCCTGGTGGAGGGTATTCCCGAAGAGGCAGACCGCATTGCCCTGGTCCAACAGCGCCTCAAAGCACTGAAGCACCAATAGCGCACCGACACGCGTGAGTCACCAGACAGAACAGTCGCGCGAGTGCACGAAATCTATCGGCGAATTTTCTCTTCGTGTTCTTGGAGGGTTTTGCAGGCGATACAGAGCGTGGTGACAGGGCGGGCTTTCAGCCTTTGATAGGGGATCTCTTCCTCGCATCGTTCGCAGATGCCATAGGTGTTCTTCTTCATTCGATCCAGCGCTTCATCGATTTTCTTCAGGAGCTTCTGCTCACGCTCCTTGATGCGCATCGTAAAATTCTGATCGACCTCAGCGGAAGCTTGATCGCTCACATCCGGAAAGGCCTCCTGCCCTTCACGTTTGGTCAGTCCTTCACTCGCTTCCTCCAGGATCGCCGCACGCTGCTTCTGAAGGTCTCGATAAATCGCGCTGTACTTTTTGCTGACAACGGCGGTGCTGGCTTCTCCTTTGGAGGCCGGAGATTTTCTCGATGTTCGCGCTGTGGGCTTCGGAGATGTTCGTGTTTTCATCCTTAACCAGCTAATGTCGAATACGATGCAAAACAGGGGTTGGACTATACCAGGGGCTTGGAAAGTGGGTCAATGGGAGAGACGGTGCCCTCGGTCCGGATTACTAGAGCTCTCGGCGGCCTTCGATTGACTTCAACAGCGTCACTTCATCGGCATACTCAATGTCCATCCCCACCGGAATACCATAGGCGATTCGCGATACACGGGCGCCCAGCGGTTTCAACTGATTCGTCAAGTAGATGGCGGTGGCTTCTCCTTCGATCGTCGGATTGGTCGCCACAATCACCTCTTGGATGCCGCCGAGCCTGACGCGATCGATGAGTTCTTCCGCTCGAATATCGGACGGTCCCACCCCATCCAGCGGCGAAAGTGCGCCCAACAACACGTGATAGAGCCCGCGATACCCACCGGCCCGTTCAATGGCATAGAGCGTGCTGGGCTCTTCCACGACCAGGATCTTCGTTCGATCCCGTTTTGGATCGAGACAAAACTCGCAGAGCTCCCCTTCGGCAATATTGCGGCATTGCTGGCAAAACGAAAGGCCGTCCTTGACAGCTCGAATGGCTTCCGCCAACCGCAGAGCATCCTCCCGATCGGCTTTCAACACATGAAACGCCAGTCGCTGTGCGGTTTTTTGTCCAATGCCGGGGAGACGGACAAGCTCTCGAACGAGGCGGGCGAGTAATCCCTGTTGATCAACGGCCATCGGTGATCACTCGTCAAAAGAGACCGGGCACGTTCATGCCACCGGTAACCGCTTTCATTTGATCAGCCATCATCTGGCGGGCTTTCCGCAAGGCATCATTCGAGGCCGCCATGATCACATCTTGAAGCATGTCGGCATCTCCGCTTTTCACCGCTTCCGGGTCGATCACGATGCTGACCAGCTCCATCGCTCCATTGGCGGTGACGGTGACCATTCCGCCGCCGGCTGTTCCCGTCACCGTTTTGGTGGCGGCCTCTTCCTGCAGTTTGGCCATTTGCGCCTGCATGGCCTGCGCCTGCTTCATGATGTTCGCCATATTTCCGAATGGGTTTTTCATTCCTGCACCTCTTTCTGATTCGAAACGGCTCGGACATCGACAAGGTCCGCTCCAAAAATTTCCAGCGCCTGCTTGACGACCGGATGGGCCTTCGCCCGCTCAAAAAGGACGAGCCTTTGGTCTTGCTCCTTCGCCGCTCGAATCTGGGCCATGGTCGGACCAGGAGGATCGGCTTCGGTCAACTCGACGATGCGGATCCGAACGGGCTGACCACTGAGCCGCTCGCAGAGCGAAGCGAGCGCCTGCAAATTGTCTGACTTCTCCAGCATGCCTCGAGCGACCGTCGCCTGTTTGGCGAATCCGATCGTCACGACATTCCCTTCAATCGCAACCAAGCGCCCCATTTCCAGGAAGGGAGCGATATTTGGAAACGCATGAGAGACGTCGTCTTGGAACTGTTCCCAATTCAGCGCGACCGTTTGCACTGTGCGAGGCGAGGTGGTCGGTGCAGAGCCCATCGGTTTGGTCGGCTCTGCAACCGCGGATTTCACCGTGTGAGCAACGGCACCGCCTCCTGTTTTTGGCACAGGACCGGATGAGGGGGAGGGTTTCGGCACAGGGGCCGTCGGTCGAGATGGCACCGGAGCCGCAGAACGTTCCGGACTTGTCGCCTTGTCTGCACGCGAAGAGGGAGGCACAGGTGGACGCTCCGATGGAGCCGCTCGAGCCGCTGGACCAGCCTTTTCTGCTTCCTGCAGGAAAAGCCGCGTGGCCTTTACCGCTGCAGTTTCCAGCACAAACCTGGGATGGGCGCTCAGCCTCAGCGCGTCTTCTGCTTGGGTCATCAGGGCAAAGATTTGTTGAAGCTGCTCGGGCGTGAGCGAACCCTTGTCCGCTGCGATTTGCGCGAGATCCTCGGACGAGGCCTCGATCAACTTCGGCCATTCCTGCTGCGACGTGACCGACACCACGAGCATATGACGAAAATATTCCACGACCTCCGCACAGAAGGCCCGCAGATCGTGCCCTTGGTCCAAGAGCCGCGCGAGTACGCGAAGCGCTGCCGCGCTGTCCTGCAGCGTAATGGCTCGAATCATCTCGCGTAGCAGTTCCTGCGGAACGGCGCCAAGTAACGCCTCGAGATCCTCGTGTACGACCGATTTCCCGCCGAAGGCTACGGCTTGATCGAGTAAGCTGAATCCGTCGCGCATGCTGCCTTCGCTGGCCCTGGCCAAGGCCGTCAGGCTCCGCTCTTCAATCGCGATGCCGTCTTGTTGGGCCACATGGCGCAGTCGATCGATGATCTCGGTCCGCGCGATCCGACGGAAGTTATAGTGCTGACAGCGCGAAAGAATTGTGGCCGGGATTTTGTGAATTTCTGTCGTCGCGAAAATGAAGACGACATGAGGAGGAGGCTCTTCCAACGTCTTCAGCAGTGCATTGAACGCCGAGTTCGAGAGCATGTGAACTTCGTCGATGATGTAGACGCGGTATTTCCCTCGGAACGGAGCAAACTTCACGTTTTCGCGGATTTCACGGACATCGTCCACGCTCGTATTTGAGGCGCCGTCGATCTCGATCACATCCACGGAAGTCCCTTGTGCAATCTCCTGACAGTTGGGGCAGGTGGCGCACGGCGTTCCCGTCGGCCCCTGTTCGCAGTTGAGTGCCTTCGCCAGAATTCGCGCGACCGTCGTTTTTCCCACCCCGCGCGTTCCGGAGAACAGATAGGCTTGCGCGATCCGTTTCGTGTTGACGGAATTCACCAGCGTCTGCACGACGTGCGGCTGACCGATCACTTCGTCGAACGTGCCGGGTCGGTATTTGCGGGCGGAAACTTGGTAATCCATTTCGGCTTCTCTGGTTACGGAAGGCTCAAAATGATCGTCCAGCGAGGCCGCAGCGAGCGAAAAGCCGAGGCGTACGTGGTTGGTACGTTGAGGCTTTGAGCGATGCGAGAACGAAGCTGGCGGTCTTTTTCAGCCTCCCGAATAGCGGGGCCAGGTGATCCTGCGGCACCCAGGACTTTCTGCTTACCGTTGCTTCCTTCCGGACCTGGCGGGGTTCACAGGGTTCTGTTGCACAGGGCCCAGCCCCTAAAACACAAGGCCTTTATCCCCTCGCCACCATGAGCGAGGCTCCGGGCCGAGCAAGCTCGGCATGGCGGAGAGGGTGGGCATTCGACGTCGCGCTCGCCCGACTGCTCGCGCTCCTATCTGAGGGGGCCAGCCCCCTCGTATGCTCTCCACGCGGGGGACACATCCCCCGCGATCCCCCCTGTTCGAATCCCACCCTCTACTCGCTGTGAAACTCAGTCCTCAGCACTCATAGCTCAGCACTGCTTTTGATGGCGGAGAGGGTGGGATTCGAACCCACGGTCCCGTTGCCGGGACGCATGCTTTCCAAGCATGTCGATTCGTCCACTCTCGCACCTCTCCGCGACGATTTTCGAGAAGCGGCATCTTAACATGCACCATAGGGAGCGGCAAGGTGAGCGTTTGACCCTTCCTCACGGCTTTCCTATACTGCCAACGAGTCGAGGGGAGGTGCAGAATGAAAATCGCCATCGGGCTGATAGTGGTCATTGTGATCCTGGTCGGCGGGATTCTCTCGCTGCCGTTCCTCGTCGATTTGAACAAGTATCAAGACCATTACAAACCGCTCATCGAAGAGGCCTTGAACCGCAAGGTTCAACTGCAAGACATCCGGCTGACGATTTGGCCGCGCATTGGTGCCCGCGTTGCCGGCTTTACCGTCCTCGACGATCCGTCATTTAGTTCAAGTCCTTTTGCGTCTCTCACCTCTCTGGATGTCGGCGTGAAACTCCTGCCGCTCCTGAGCGGAAAGGTGGAAGTGGAGGAGATCACCCTCCGCGAACCTGTCTTAACGGTCATCACAAACAAAAACAAAGTGATGAACGTTTCGACTATCGGTCCGAAAGCGCCGACTCCCGCCGCGGAATCAGGAGCTCCATCGCCATCCCACGGAGACCCGCTGCAGGCCCTTGCTCTCTTAGCGGTTGATCAACTCTCAATTGACGGCGGGAAGGTTACATATCGCGACCTCTCGACGACGCCGGTCACCGAGTATCAAATAGAGGACCTTGAGCTCGCACTGAAGTCCGTCCGTCTCGGCCAAACACCGACACTCCATTTCGCCGCCACGGTACAGCCCTATAATCTTCCCGTAAGGCTGGACGGTGGCTTTGGACCACTCGGCGAAAGATTGGAGGTGAAACAGTACGATTTCACGCTGGGATTCGGCAAAGTCGCGCTGGGATTGAAGGGCGCGCTCCTCGATGGAACGCTGAATGCAACGCTCTCATCCCCCTCGATCTCGACTGCGGACTTACCGGTTACGCTGCCTCTGACCAAGCCAGTTCAGATTAAAGACCTTCGTGTCGTCGCCAAGGCGCCTTATCCGCTCAAGCAGGGAGTATCGGCGATGGAGCTGGCAGACGTCACGGATCTGGGTCTGGCGCTGGTGATGGGCAATTCCTCGCTGAATGTTCACGGCACGGTCCTCGGCGGCCACGCGAAGCTGACACTCGCCTCCCCCTCCATCAATACCGCCGACCTCCCGGTCGACACCGGTTTTAAGAAACCCGTCGAAATAACACATCTCGAAGCGAATGCAGACCTGAAGGGACAGGAGGCTCGGTTAACCAACTTATCCTTCCGGTTGTTTAACGGGCAGGCGAAGGCACAGGGGGGAATGTCTACCGCAACGGCGACCCCGCCCTTTAACGGCATGGTCACGATACAAGGACTCCAGCTCGGACCAGTGTTGGACGCCTTGAGCCCGGACAGCAAAGTGTCAATCAGCGGAACAGCGGCGATGGACATTGCCGTCGCAGGTCGCGGTTTCTCCATGCCTGACTTGACCAAAACCTTGGAGGGACCGGGCCACCTGGAAGTCAAAGAGGGGAAGATCGAAGGGGTCAACCTAATGGAGGAAGCGGTCACGCTGTTGAAAGTTGCGGGCATCTCGCTCGACCGCGCAAACGCCACGGCCTTCTCCATCATTGAGACCGATTTCACGCTCAGGCAAGGGATCATCAATGTGCAGAAGCTCCTGATGGACAGTCACGACTTCCAGGCGACCGGAAACGGAACGGTCGGATTCGATCAAGCGTTGAATCTCGCCGTGAATCTGAATCTCTCCCAAACGTTGAGCCAAAAACTCGCCGGTTCGTCGCCGATCGCCAAACTGGCGCTGAAGGATGGCAGGCTGAGACTCCCGCTTCTCATTACCGGAACGGTACAAGCTCCTTCGTATAGACTAGACGCCAGGGGTCTTACGAGCAAGGTACAAGAACAGGTGCAGGAAAAGGTCAAAGAGGCTATTGGCGGCTTGCTCAAGGGAGAAACGAAACCTTCCGACTTGGAGAAGCAGGGTCAAGAACTCTTTAAGGGACTGTTAGATCGATAAGCGTCGCAGGGAATCGGTTTCTGACGGCCAAATCGAAGGGAAGCTCTTCATCTCGTTCCGGCGAGATTCGCCTCGCGCAAATAAGTTTTGACTCAACCAATTCAGCCCCAACACTGGGCGCCGAGAGGCACCACTTTTGCTGATAGCTACGAGGCCCGCGCCTCAGGGATGCGCGTCTTAGCAATTGCAGCGACGTGGCTATTCAGTTATACATCTACGGCATTCTCTCGAGGCTGACATCCCAATTGCCCGCAATGTCGCCACTTTGCCGGGATATTAGATCATCAAATACTTGCGGTTGCTCCCGTAAACGGAGTGTTCAATGAAGCAGACATTCTGGGTTCTGGCTCTGTTGATGATGACGCTTCTCATCGGACTGGTCTCAACAGTTGAAGCGCAAACAGTGCCTCCCGCGCCGGCACCGGCTCCGCTCGACATCGTAACGTTGAAGGATGGGAGCATCCTCTATGGTGAGGTGATCGGAATGGAGGGCGGCGTCCTACACCTCAAGACCCCAGCAAGCCCTGACAATGTAGTGAAGGTGAAATGGGAGAGCATCGCCAAGCTGACCGTGAATCACCCGCTCCCGTTTCATCTCAAAGAAGGGTCGGTGCTGATCGGCACGGCCACCGAGGGCCCCGCCGGCACCATCATTGTGCAAGCTGAGCCGCTGAAGGGGACGATGGAGGTTCCGCTGGATTCCATCACCGCTCTGAATCCACTCGTCCAAGCCCCGGTTATCTATAAAGGCACCCTGACCGGCGGCTACTCACAGGCAACCGGCAACAGCCATCTGAGGAATGCCAGCCTCATCGGAGACTTCGTGGCTCGGGGTGAGCAGCTCCGCCTGACTCTCAACGGACGGTACGTCTACGGTGATAAGGACAACCAGCTCTCTGCTCGAAACGCGCGCGGCACGATCAAGATGGACTTTTTTATCACCAAACGTTTTTTCTGGTTCGTGTCCGCCTACTTTGAAAAGGATACCTTTCAGGACCTGAAATTGCGAACCGCCCTTTCCTCCGGTCCCGGCTATCAAATCATCGACAAGGGCGATTACACGAGCCCCTGGCTCAAAGACCTCACGCTCTACTTCGACGCCGGGCTTGCCTACTTCAATGAGGACTTTACGACCGCTCCGGATCAATCGTCCCTCCGAGCCCGGTGGGCCGTCAGGCTCAACTGGCCGGTGTTGGATGAACGCATGACGTTCTACCACTACCAGGAATTTTACCCGTCGTTAGAGAACACCAAGAATTATTATTTGACGATGGACAACGGCGTCCGTTTCAAGCTATTCGACGGCTTCGTGAGCAGTATCCAAGTGACGACCCGATATAACAGCAATCCGGCGAAGGGCACCGGGGATACGGATAACTTGTACCTCCTGACCCTTGGCTACAGCTTCGACACGACCAAGACACGATAAGCGCGCAGTTCACCCCTATCCTCTGGAAAGGAGGAATCGGTATGCTGAAAGAATTTCGAGATTTTGCGATGCGGGGCAACGTCCTCGATATGGCCATCGGTGTGATTATCGGCGGGGCCTTTGGAAAGATCGTTTCTTCGTTGGTCAGCGACGTGATGATGCCGCCCATCGGCCTGCTGATGGGGAAGGTGGATTTCTCCAGTCTCTTCATCAATCTGTCAGGGACGCCACAGCCGTCTCTCACCGCGGCCAAGGCAGCGGGAACCCCTACGATTAATTACGGGGTCTTCCTTCAAGCGACCTTTGACTTCATCATCATCGCGTTCGTAATCTTCATGCTGGTGAAGCAGGTGAACCGGCTGAAGAAGGAGCCGCCTGCTGGACCTCCCACGACCAAAGATTGTCCGTATTGTTTGTCTACCATTCCGATCAAAGCTGTGAAATGCGCACATTGCACATCCGCTGTGTAGAAGAGAGACCCGTTCGTCAGGTACATCAACCAAAGGAGATGATCATGATGAGATGGTTCAAGACCGCAGTCTTTGCGACCGGCCTTCTGGCCAGCGCGAACTATGCATCGGCCATGGATTTTGGGGCGATCTGCTGCGACGGCGGCTATGAATACCGCCACCCGAACCGTTGGGAACTAGAACTGCAGCGGTTGAAGGATGAACTGGCCGCAGCCCAGAAACAGCTGGCCGATCGCGATCGGGAGATCGCCTCCCTGCGGTCCGGCTCCAATGAAGCCCTCCGATCGGCCCAAGCTGATCTCGAACGATCCAAAACACGTATCGCGGATCTTGAGCGACAGCTTGCCGACAGGGATCGTGAGATAGCCTCTCTCCGATCCGGTGCGGGCGACTCCTCAAGATTGGCTGGCCAGTTGTCCGCTGCTCAAGCAGATCTTGCTCAGTCTCAAGCACGGACAGCTGATCTTGAACGGCAGCTGACTGCACTTCAAGCTTCACAAGCTGCGCTTCAGGCGGCATCTGGGGATAGGGATCGCATAGCCGCCGAGCTCGCCGCAGCACAGGCACAACTCGCGGCGCTTCAAGCTGGCGCTGGAGACAAAGACAAGCTCGCGGCTGAATGTGCTGCCGCGAAACAGCGAATTGCTGAACTCGAGAGGCAGCTGGCCGATCGGGACAAAGAACTCGCCGGCCTTCGCGGCGATCTTTCCGCTGAAATGGCCAAATTGAAAGAGGCTCAGCGCGGGCTTCTGCGTGCACTTCGTCCTCAGATCGAAAAGGGGGCCATCACCGTCGATCTGAACAACGAGCGCCTCCTGATCAACCTCGCGTCAGGCTATCTCTTCGGTTCGGGCCAAGATCAACTCAAGCCTGCGGGAGCCGACGCGCTCAAGCAGGTGGGAGGGATCTTGAAAGATTTCCCGGAATACAAAGTCTCGGTGGACGGTCATACCGATAACCGGCCGATCCGCAGCGCATTGAAGAAACAGTTCCCCACAAATAAGGAACTCTCTGAAGCCCGTGCGGCCAACGCGGCGAAGGCGCTCGCGGAGGGCGGTCTCGCCTCCGCAACGACGAATGGTTATGCGGACACCAGGCCGGTCGAACCGAACACGACCGAGGCAGGCCGAGCCAAGAACCGTCGTGTCGAAGTGCGCGTGACACGCTAGAAGCCGTCCTGGGCACAGCTGCCCTGTCACCAGGGACGGGGGGTAGCGGTTTCTCCGCTACCCCCGTCACAGCATATTGAGGAGGTGTTCCATGAATCGGATGATCATGATCCTATCAATCGCGGCCGTCTCGCTGGTTTCCCGGACCTACGCAGGTGCTGCTGATTCTACGCAACAACTACCAACCCTAGGTGACATGAAATCGGCCGTGCAGCAAGAGGCCAATCAAGAGAAGCAAGCTACCAAGGATGCAGTCCAGGCTCAAAAGTCAAAGGCCGAGCAAGCGGTGGCAACTGAAAAGCAGAAGGCCAAGGATATCGTTGAGACCAAGAAATCAAAAGCCAATGCGAAGGCGGCCGAACAACAACAGCGCGCGAAAGCCCTGGCTGCCGAGAAAAAGGCGAAGGCCGAAGCGATGGCAGCAGAGCAAAAACAAAAAGCGACGGATAAGGCGCAGAGCCAAGTCGACCAGACTATGCAGAGAGCATCGGACAAGACCGATGCTGCAATGGGAAAAGTCGATAGTAAGTTGGACAGCCTGCTCGGCAAATGACGGCAGGGGAGTAAGCCAACCAAACGGAAGCGAACTCCTCCAGCAATTTGCAGACAATCAGGGGTTGCCGATAGCGCGCGCCAAGCAAGCCGTGCGCGTTTTCCAAGATAGTGGCGTTGAGCCGTCCGCGCTCACTATCCATGAGTATGGCACCACTCAATTGCCGGCAACAAACACCGACGAAGATGGTCGGAGCATGAACCGGCGCATCAAAGTTCGAGTCATGCCGAAGGGATGAGCTGTTGAAAAGAATCTGAATGGGCGACGAGCTGATCGTTCCATCGCTGGCTCTCTCGGAGAAAGTGGCTACGTATCTTATGGTGCGCTCCCCTTCGTTCACATATCACAGATGGCAGCCACTCTCGTCTCGATTCCCCGCAATTGACTCTCCTGCCACGGTCGCCAGGATTTTGTAGTGACCAAGCCCCAGTTCCTTCCCATACGCCTCACCCACTAAGACATCTTGCACGTGCTGGTGATCCCATGCGCGGAAGGTGGATTTGCCCACCTTGAGGCCGTCGAATTCGTGGCCTTCCAGCGCTTTGATCAACGCCCCCGTCTCGGTCGTGCCGGCCCGTTGGATCGCTTCCAGAATTTGCGTCATGGCCGCATAGCCAAGATAGCAGCGAGAGGTTGGCGTATGGTTGTACTTGTCGATGACCCCTTGGATAAATCGTCTGGAGCTATCTGTATTGACCTTGGGGTCCCAGATCAGCCCCCAGATACCTGCATTGTTGGCATAGCCCAGCGGTCGCCCGATTTGTTCCCCGCCAATCATCCCACCGACGCCGATCTTCTCTTTCGCCAATTCCAATTTCGCATAGGCTTTGAGGGCATGAATCAGATCCCACCCGTACAAGTTAAGTAGAATCAATGTCGGGCGTTTCTCTTTTGCAGTGGTAAAGGCTGATGCAAAATCCGTAGATCCGAACGGCATCAGCGCCTCACCCACCATCTCGGCTCCGAGGGACTGGCCGGCTGTCGTCATGGCTTGCGCCATCGCCTTTCCGTCCAACGTACTGGTCGTAATCATGTACCACTTGTTGCCGTAGGCCTTCAGCAGATACGGCGCGACCGCCCGGGACATCATGGAGGCATTGGGCATAAACACAAATGTATGGCGATTGCAGGCCGCGCCTGTGAGTTCCGGAAGATGTGAGCCCGTCACCATGAAGAGCTTGTTTTCTTGTTGGGCGAGCGCGCTGACGGCGAGCGCACAATCGGCATTGAACGTCCCCATCAGGACATCGACACGGTCTTCCTTAATGAACTTCGTCGCCACTTTCACGGCCGTTTCAGGATTCGACGCATCGTCCGCCTCCAGAATGACAACCGGCCGCCCCAGCACACCGCCATTCTTGTTGAAGAGATCAACGGCGACGTTCGCGCCATGCACATCGTGGATTGACGAGGTCTTATACGGACTCGAGAGGGGATCGAGGATCCCTATCCTGATCGGTTCCGCGGCATGCGCCACTCGCGCGGCGGGCAAACGCCCCAGGACTTGGCCGACAAGATCTCCCAACAACAGTGCACCGCCGGTCACAGCCGACACTTGCAGAAAACGTCTGCGCGACATCTCCCCCATATCATGCCCTCCCGTTTGGATTCCCCCGTCAGCTTTGGCGTAGGTTACCGCCAACGACTGTGAGATAGCCAGAAAACGGTCAGCGACACAACCGATTAGACGTTTACGGCACGCAATGCAGCTTCAAGCTCGGCGATGCGTCGCTTCAACGGACCTACTAATTCTTCGATCTCCTCGAGTGGATACCGTGGTGTAATGTACTTTGAGCAGTTCCAGTCGAACGAGACAACGTCGATGAAGACCAGCCGCTCCACACGCGACCGCATCTTCGGATCGGCGAGCTGCGCGACGAGTTCCTGATGGCCTCGGGCATCTTCGATCCGGGCATGGCCGAGTATCTTCAGCCGCTCGCGGTGCTTGTAGTCCATAAGAAAGAGCGCCACGCGGTCGTTCACCGAGACATTGCCGGTGCTCAGCAGTTGACGATTGCCGGTGTAGTCAGCAAACGCCACAGTTGTCTCGTTGATCACCCGCAAGAATCCAGGAGGCCCGCCGCGATGCTGAATATACGGCCATCCCCTTTCGCTGACGGTTCCCAGATAAAAGCTGTCCCGCGCCGCAATAAATTCGGCCTCCGCCCAGGTGAGTGGATCGCGTTCAGGAGCGCCTTCGATTGTCGCCGCACGTCCATAGTAGTGTTTCTGGGCACGGCGCACGGCCTTTGTAAAGGTCAGATCGAGATACTTCGTCGCCATCGTTGCACCCCTCTGCTTCCCGAATCCATGAGCGATCAGAAGTCCGTCGTTCGAGCCTCTCTTAAGATGCGACTCAAAATACGACCGTGTTCCATCCCTCGGCCAGGTAGCGGCGGAGGCTCAAGATACCAGCTGTCCCGGCCAACGCATGGTCTTTCACAATCGGTACTCCACAGAACTTGATACCCTCCGTTGCCCCAAAGACCTCTGCACAGCCACATGAGGCACCTTGCACGACATCACGAACCGAGTTGTAGAGGCCGTTGGCCGGATGCGAGAGCTTGGTGAGTTCAGCAGGCCAACGCGTACCGGTTCCATTGAAAACGACGGCCACCTCCTCGCCCTTCTGTTTGCACTCCGACGCCAGGGCAAGCGCATTAAAGACCCGTCCCAGTGCTTCTTCTGAACCGTTCTTCGGATCGGACATGATGATGACAGCGGTTTTCATGGGTCCTCCTGGCTGGAATTGTTAGGTGGTTGGTGATTATCACCGGGCCTCTTGTTAGCTGGTCGTCCGGTCATGTCCTTCTGCCAGAACATATAACCCTCCAAACATAGTTTTGACAGTTATCCCACTGGGGGGCTAACCTGTCAAGTACTCTTTTGCCGGTATACTCTTGCGAGGGGGCGGACATCACAATGGGGCGAGTTCGAACACAGCAGCCGTTCCTGTTTGTGGGCAATCATCCGTGTTTGGACTTCGTGAACACGCAGATGATCGTGCGGGCCAAACCGATTGATCTTCTAGGAGGATACGAGGATCTTGTCGCTTGGTTGGTTCAGGCAAAGATGGTGAATGCAGCCCTTGCCACAGCAGTCATGACGCAGTGCAATCACAAGGATCAGGAACAACTCTTTGAGCAGGGGATTCTGTTCCGCACGACTTTGCGAGAAATGGCCGGGCGAATCGTCGCCCGCCGGACCATTCCTGGCTCGGTGGTCACATCAATCAACCGACTTCTGTCCCGGTGCCCCGGCTACCCGCAACTCGTCTGTACCAAGGGACGATTTGAACGACACTTCCAGTCCCTGGCCACACAGAAGGACGGCCTCCTGGCTCCACTCGCCGAGGCTGCCAGCGACTTGCTCTGTTCAGGCAATCTGTCTCTGGTCAAGAAATGCGGGAATGCAGCCTGTATCTTATACTTTTACGATACGACCAAAAGTCACACCCGACATTGGTGCAGTATGCAGTTGTGTGGCAATCGAATGAAAGTGGCTGCCCACTATCATAGGAAGCGGAACAACCCAAACCATTGAAGAGTTGCTGCGTTGGGAAATGGATATGATGTGGAAAGATCCGGCCGCAGGCTCAGGCCTGCGACCGGTCGCGTGTTCTAACTGTACTGATCCCAGGTGTCACATTGCTTAATCGCCCAATACACCGCTTCCTTCAATTTCTTTAGCGGTATATTATCCGGATCTCGTATAGCCTGAAGCTTCTTGTCCAGATCATACAGCGGTTGGATTGATCGTTTATCTGGAATCCTCCCCAACGACCAGGCAACTTCTGTCAGGACAACCCAGTCCGTCTTGGGGTCTTGGAGCTTCGCCAGGAGTGGAGGAACGACCGAGGCATCTCCATGTGTCCCCCCAAGCTGTCCCAAACCCTTCGCCGCA
This sequence comes from Nitrospira sp., assembly GCA_033852435.1. Taxonomy (GTDB): domain Bacteria; phylum Nitrospirota; class Nitrospiria; order Nitrospirales; family Nitrospiraceae; genus Nitrospira_C. The sequence goes on along the minus strand of JAWOMO010000015.1, from coordinate 47,438 downwards.
GCCGCTTGCAATTCAATCTGAGGAGATGTGTTCAAGATATCGACCAGGAGCGGAATCCCTTCTTTGCCGAGATTCCCCATCGCCCCAATCGCCTGCTTGCTGAGATCCCGGTCTTGCAAGACTTGTTTCAGTTTGGGCAACGCTTCGTCGGCCTGCATTTCTCCCAAGAGCGAAATGATTCTGAACTTTTTCTCCTGAGGAGTGTCAGCGGCATCGAGTAACTTGAGTAATCGCTCCGGATGTCCCCATTCAGCAGCCAGCAAAAGCGGGAAGTCGCTTTTCTCCAGTTCCTCTTTCAGCTTGCCCGCTGCAAAGGCCCCCGGATCCCCCGCGTTCGCCGATAGTGCCGCTTGCCCGGCATCTTCAAAACTTGTTCGTACTTCCTTTTGCCATTTGACCTTCATGTCCCCCAGCCGATAGGTCAATTGACAGGCCGGTCCCTTCCAGAGTCTTGACGGAGCATCAGGGAGGTCGGCATCACCACCGGCCGCCGTCGTCCCTTCCCAAGTCTTACGCTGCTCACATTTCACTTTGAAGACGGCATCGTGGGGCTTGGTCGGGTCTTGCACGGTCGTGTATCCCAGTTCCCGTAGCCGCCGAGCGACAACCTCCGCAATCGGGCCGGCATCGCTGGTTCCCTTGTCAGTAAGGACGATGGCATCCACCAGCACGACTTGGATCTTATCAAGTTGGGCCTTCTGTTCCGCCGTAAAGTAATCACGATAGGCCCATGCGGAAGGAGGAATGATTGAGATAATAATGATGTAGGCCAGGATCAAACGCATGGTGCACCTCCTCACCAGTTCGCCGGCAACTGTTCTACGTATAGCTCCTGAATTATACCGGTCATAGTCACCCCACGCTACCACATGTGAGTCATTATACCTGCTGCACCAATCGCGTTGTGCGAAGCCAAATTGGCCCCTGTCGCCTCGTTTTATCTGCTCCCCCTGCTGCGACATTTCGCACGTCACTGGACCTCCTCATGAATAACAAGATCCTCGGGCCCCTACTGGCTAGAAACCGCCTCTATCCCCGCAGGAGTATGGGTTGACAGTAGTGCTCATCCAACGGTACAAAATACCGACAGGAACGTGTATTTTCGCTTGTTTGCTGACTTGGCTGGAACGACTCCAGCACTCCCCGCCGTGCGAGAGTGGCGGAACTGGCAGACGCGCGAGACTTAGGATCTCGTGGGCAACCGTGGGGGTTCAAGTCCCCCCTCTCGCACCAGACCACGACACGGCACGAAACATATTGTTTGTGCCGACGTTATAAAGGAACGACTCGACACATGAAAATGGAAGTGACAGAACTGGGCCCGATGAAGCGTGCCCTGAAGATCGAAGTGCCGGCCGAGGAGGTGGCTCAACGATTCGTTCGCGCTTACAGCGAACTGAACCGTCAAGTGCGTATCCCGGGGTTTCGGCCAGGCAAAGCCCCTGTGGCGCTCCTCGAAAAGCGTTATTCGAAAGCGGTCGAAGAGGACGTTGTGCGTAGCCTTGTCCCCGATTTCTACGACCGTGCCGTCCGACAGGCTGGGATCTCTCCGGTCCTTGTCGAGATTCCCCCGTTGGAGCGCGTGAAGATCAAAAAAGATGCGCCGTTCACATTCACAGCGACGGTCGAAATCAAGCCGAAGATCGAACTCCGCGACTACAAGGCTCCCAATCCCATCTCCTTAAAGCCGGACAAACGCACCGTGACTGATGAACAGTTGGCCAGAGGGATGGACGTGCTCCGGGAACAGCATGCACGGTTGGATGCTCCCCCTGCGGGGCATAAGGTGAGTGAAGGTGAATTTGTGATTTTGTCCCTCGAAGGCCGCCTTGACGGAAAGCCGCTCGAAGGCTCCAAGAAAGAAGGCCATCTGCATAAAGTGGGATCGAAGGCGACCGTGCTGGGGCTGGAAATCGACTCCCATGTCTTGGGAAAAACCGAGGGGGAGACGGTCGAGATCCCCCAGCCGTATCCCTCAAGTCATCCCGACGCTCGAGTGGCCGGCAAGACCGTGATCTTCACGATCATGGTGAATGCCGTAAAGGTCAAGAAGCTTCCGGACCTGGATGACGAATTCGCCAAGGATTGCGGCGCCTACAGTTCGCTGGAAGAATTGAAGGATAAATTGCGCAGCGAGATGGAAAAGGCGTTGAAACGAGAGATCGAGGATACGTACAAGGATACGATCGTGAAGCGGCTGGTGGAAACCCATCACTTCGATCTCCCGGAAACGCTGGTGGAACGCGAATTGGAAGCGATCATTCGTCAACATATGCAACAGCGTCAGCGTCGGGCAGGCGGGGGTGAAGGTGCTGTGGCTCCCGAGACCGAGGATCTCACGAAGCTTCGTCAGGACAATCGAGAAGAAGCGGCCCGGCGGGTCAAGGTTGGCCTGATCCTGGAGGCCATTGCGGAGAAAGAAAACTTGACCGTGACGCAAGAGGATCTGAACAACGAAATCCACCGGTTGGCGACGGAACTTAAGATCGCCCAGGCCGATCTCGTCAAAATGATTCAAGCCGGCGGCCAAGACTCGATCGACGAATTACGCGCGCGTATCCTGGCAGAAAAGTCCCTCGATTTCGTATACCGCAATGCGGTGATTCAAGGATAGCCTCGGCCGGCGGATACGCTGTGGCTGGCAGCCTCACTTTTGTGGAAAGGAAGAACGTGCATGCTAGTTCCCATTGTCGTTGAACAAACCAATCGGGGCGAACGGGCCTACGACATCTACTCGCGCCTCTTGAAGGACAGGATCATCTTCCTTGGAGCGCCGATTGATGACGTATTTGCCAACTTGGTCATCGCCCAACTGCTCTTTCTCGAAGCCGAAGATCCGGAGAAAGACATCAATCTCTACGTCAACTCACCCGGCGGGAGCGTCACGGCCGGCCTCGGCATCTATGACACGATGCAGTATGTGAAACCGCCGATCAATACGATCTGCCTAGGCCAGGCCGCCAGCATGGGTGCGCTGCTGTTGACGGCGGGAACCAAAGGCAAACGCTTCGCGTTGCCCAATGCCCGCGTAATGATCCATCAGCCGCTGGGGGGCTTCCAGGGACAGGCGACCGAGATCGACATTCACGCCAAGGAAATTCTGAAGATTCGCGAGCGTCTCAACGAGATCATGGCGAAGCATACGGGGCAGCCGATCGAAAAAATCGCCCATGATACCGAGCGGGACTATTTCATGTCCGGTGAAGAAGCCAAACGGTACGGACTGATCGACGAAGTGATTACGCGGCCCCCGAAACTCTTGAAAGCCGTAGGGGGATCCGAGAGCGGAAAAGACGGGGTCAAGGACAAGTAAGACAGGAGGGCGCATGGCCAAGCAGGAAAAGATGGATCGCCATCTCCGCTGTTCGTTCTGCGGGAAGAGTCGGGACGAGGTCCGCAAGCTGATTGCCGGCCCCACCGTCTATATCTGCGACGAATGCGTCAATCTGTGCAACGACATCATCGCTGAGGATTGGGAAGAAGCGAAGGAGGAAATTTCCTCCAAACTGAAGAAGCCCTCGGAGATCAAACACCATCTTGATCAGTACGTCGTCGGGCAGGAGCGCGCCAAGAAGATTCTCTCCGTCGCCGTCCACAACCATTACAAACGCATTTCCGCCAAAGAAAAAGACGTCGACGATGTGGAGCTCCAGAAGGGCAACATTCTCATGGTCGGCCCGACCGGGACCGGGAAGACGCTCTTGGCCCAGACCCTGGCGAAGTATCTGGATGTTCCGTTTACGCTCGCTGATGCCACAACCCTGACTGAGGCCGGGTATGTCGGCGAAGATGTTGAGAATATCATCCTCAAGCTCCTTCAGGCCTCGGACTATGACGTCGAACGCGCTGAGCGGGGCATCGTCTATATCGATGAAATCGATAAGATCAGTCGCAAAAGCGACAGCCCTTCGATTACGCGCGACGTATCCGGCGAAGGCGTGCAGCAGGCACTGCTGAAATTGATCGAAGGCACCGTGGCCAATGTCCCCCCGCAAGGCGGACGCAAACATCCCCATCAAGAGTTTATTCAAGTCAACACGAGCAACATTCTGTTCATCTGCGGTGGTGCGTTCGTCGGATTGGAGCAGATCATCGAACAACGATTGAATCGCAAGTCGATGGGATTTGGCGCCGAAGTGCGCAGCCGAAGCGACATCAGATTGGGTGAGCTCTTCGAAAAAGTGCAACCGGAAGACTTTCTCAAGTACGGGCTGATTCCGGAGTTTGTCGGTCGATTGCCGGTGGTCGCCACCTTGGACGAACTGGACGAACGTGCCTTGGTCAGGATTCTCACCGAACCGAGAAACGCGTTGACCAAACAATACGAAAAACTTCTTTCGTTCGAAAAGGTGAAGCTCAAATTCACCGAAGGAGCGCTGGCAGCCGTGGCCCGCAAAGCCTTCATTCAGAAAACGGGGGCGAGAGGTCTCAGGGCCATTCTTGAAGAAGTCATGTTGGACGTCATGTATGACGCTCCTTCGCAGAAACAGATCAAGGAAGTCCTCATCACTGAAGATGCCATTCTTGGGAAACATCCCCCGATCCGAATCTTTGAACAAGACAAAGACGTCAAGACGGCATAATTCATAAGCAAATCAGATGCTTGCGCTCTCATTCGTGACGGAGCCTGCCTGACGGCACGTTAGGCCGGCTCCCTTCTCGTCGACGTCTCTTTCCAATCAAATCACGCCAGCACAGTCCTCTGGTGTCCATCCTCATCATGCTACCGATATCCCCATGACGAGTCTGCGGTTTTTCTCGACAACGAGGAATGCTGCGCTATACTTGCGAAGTGATCATGAAGAGGGAGGACGCGTGAAATATCCTGTGGTTTCGAGTCTCCGACACAAGGGCAAGACCATCGAACTTGATTCAGCCCGAGAGATCGTCACGCTCATCGGCATCAACGGCGAGCAGCTAGGACATTTGTCGTGGGATTTCGTGATCGATCAGATTCTCGCATACCGCAAGCCTCCGGCTTCTAGGGAAGCCAGAACAGAACCACGTGTAACTCTGTCCTTCCGCGTAAAATACAAGACACCCGAGGGCCAACAGTTCGAGAGTCGGGCCGGCGGGATTGGAGGCGGCGGGCTCTTCATCGAAAGTCAGGCCCCGTTGCCGGTGGGGACCAAACTCACGATGGATTTTTCGCTACCGGAGCGTCCCGACGAATGGCTCCCGGCGAGAGGCGTGGTGGCCTGGGTCTGCCCCAAAGCAGATCAGTACACGTTCAGCCCCGGCATGGGTGTTCGATTTACCGATATTGCCCAGAACATTCGCGATCGAGTGCTCGAATTGGTGAAGACGTTGCAGCAGGTCGGCCAGCCGGCCGCCTGATGACGGTGAACGGTCGACATTGCACCTCACAATCCGCATAGCGAGAATCTGGTCATGAAGTTTTCAGTTGTTGCGACGCAGGGGCATGAGGGAAAAACCCTCGAGATCGATACGAATCACGAAGTGATTACCCTCCATGGTTCGGATAGAACATTACTCGGTGCGGTTTCCTGGAAAGACATCATCGAACGCATCATGACGAGCGATGACGACACCAGATTCGCGCATGCCAGGGCACACCCGCGGGCTCCGCTTGCCGTCAAGGTCAAGTACACGACGCCGGAAGGAAAACAGTTCGACAGTTTGACTGGTGGAATTGGAGGCGGAGGTCTCTTCATCGAAAGCAGCCAGCCGCTGGCACCGGGCACCGACCTCGGAATCGAATTTTCCCTTCCCGACCGGCCATGGGAAAAACATAAAGCCAAAGGAAAGGTTGCCTGGACCCGCAACAAGCCTGAACGCTTTCTCTTGTTTCCCGGCATGGGAGTCCAATTTACCGACATCGACGATAAGTCCCGCAAGGAACTCGTCGAACTCGTCGCGGCACTCAATCGCTCACGCGCAATGACCTAAGCTCCTTCTCCGCCCAACGGCGAACCCCGCTCTCGGGATCTTTTGCAACTGCCTCCTCAAGCGCCAACCTGGCGTCTCGACCCCCGACTTTCCCCAAGTGATAGGCCGCTTCTGCCCGCACCGCAGGCGATGAATCCTCTGCGAGCCGGTTCCCTATCTCTCTGGCCATACTCGTTCCACCAGACTCTCCCAACGCCGCGACGGCGCTCTGCCGCACTTCCGCATCCGAATCACGTAGCGCCGACACAAGCACAGAGAGCCATGGGCTGGCATCGACCTGCCGCAACGCTCGAACTGCCGCACGTCTGACCTGAGTATCAGGAGCGCTCGCAAGGCTCACGGCAAGTCCCAGTTGATTGGAGACTAATTCCATGTCGCCAATGGCCATGGATGCAGCCTGCTTGACTGAATCACTAGGATCTTGCAGTGCCTGAGTGAGTGCGTCGACGACTTCTTGAGATGGGGGAGGAGCTATCCGGCCCAACGCCTGCACTGCTGCAGCACGGACAACAGGAGCTGGATCGCTCACCAGCGGCAGGATGGAAATAACAGCCGCCTGATCGCCGATTTTCCCCAATGACTCAGCAGCCGTTCTCCTCATGTCAGCGTTCTCATCTCGCAGCAGGGGGGTGAGAAGCGCCACGGCGTGCTCGGCCGAGCGTACAGGAACCTCCTGGTCGCAGCCGGCCAACCAGAGAAGAATTAAGGGAAGAAGGAGATAGACGCCACGCGAAAGAACGGGTGACAAGATTTCACACGATGACGGACGCTGCCTGAAACGGTGACACCATGTCAAGCCGGCTTCTGAGTCTCTTCCTGCACAGCGGGTAATTCCTTGGCAGCCTCGATTGATTGCTGGATTTCCTTCTGCGCTGCGTCCATTTCAGCTTGAATCGTACGCATCTCGGGATCGACTGAATTGCGAACATCCGCCACCGCCTGCTTAAATGTGCGGAGGGCATCGCCAAGACCTTCCCCTAAACTCTGCATATCGGCAGGTGAAACCCCGCCGCCCGGCTGGGACGCCTTTGCCTTCAATGCTGCCTGCTGGGCCTGCACGCGTGCCACGGCATCCTTGTTGACGATTGCCGATGGACGTTTGACTTGTGGTTTCTGCTGCACATTTGGGGGCAACGGTGGATATTGTGCACGCGTCACCGGGCTCGGGGCTGCGGCACGTTCCTCCATTGTCGGAGGTCGCTGGCCTTGATCAGCAGCCTGAACAGGCGCGGCTCCCTGGGCCGCAACTGGACGATGAGCCTGCGGTTGTGCGGCCATCTTATACATCAAGGCAGCGGTCGTTCCCGGAGTCAACTCAGGACCCGGTGTGTAGGGAGCTGTGGGTTTGGGGGCCGCAGCGGCGGGAGACGCAGGGGTCTGAGGAGCAGTCTGAGCCTGTTGGATGGGAGCTTGCACTTGAGGAGGCACTGTCTCGACGGCCTCTGCCTGAACCGGCTCAGGCTGGGGGATGTCGTGCACTTCTTTCTTGAAACCCTTCAGGGCCTTACCGACTCCTTCTCCGATTTGAGGGAGCTTTCCTGCGCCAAAGATGATGAGCACGATGACCAGAATGATGATCAGCTCTGAAATCCCCATCGTTCCGAACATGGCCTGGTTCCTTTCCCTGTCACGCAAGGGCCTGGGCGCCCTTAGGGACTCATGACGAACAGCAATCACTCTATAGGTCGGCGCTCGGCACTGTCAAGGAATGGGGGGGCAGGATCGACTACAGGAGAGGGGAGAGCTCGCTCTGAAGCGGCAAGCCAAAAACCAGCGCGTCACTCTCAGACACAAAGACATCCAATTCGCTCCGGATGCCGAACTCGCCGGATAAATAGATGCCCGGTTCAATGGAAAAACAGGTGTGTGGCATCAGCCGTCTGGTGTCATGGGTTTCGAGACCGTCGATGTTCGCCCCATTGCCATGCACCTCTTCACCAATGGAGTGGCCGGTACGATGGAGGAACTGATCCCCATAACCAGCCGCCCTGATAACCTCACGACAGGCCGCATCGACTTCGTAGCCAAATGGGCGATGTCCCGCCTTCACGTGCGCCCGCACAAAATTTAGCGCAGCGTCCCGTCCCTCGCGGACGAGATCAAAAATCTGCCGATGCCTCGCCGGAACCTGCCGGCCAGCATAGGCAGTCCAGGTAATGTCCGCATACACAGAGCCCGCAGCCGCTTGTTTCGCCCAGAGATCAATTAAGACGAGGTCGTCACACCTGATCTCAGCGGAGCCGGTCGCCTTGGGACCATAATGCGGATCCGCACTATGTTCATTCACCGCGGCAATTGGCGCGCTGGATGTGATCATGCCGGCCTCGCGGATGCGTTTCAGAATGAATTCCTGCAACCCATACTCTGTAAGCCCGCGGCCCTTCGTCACCGCATCACGGACGTGTCCAAACGCCTCGTCGACAATTCGACGCAGGGCTGCGGCAGCATATTGATGTGACTCCAGCTGTCGATCGGTCCAGACAGCCTCGAAGGCTTGAATCAGGTCTGCGGAACTGACAACCTCGACCCCGCAGTCCCTGACCAACTCGATCGTGCCGGCATCCACACGGGAGACGTAGGGAACGGAGTTCAAGGGGGAATACTGCATGGCAATCCGATGACTGCGATTCAAGAGCCCGGCGAGTAGCTGCCGTTGCTGCTCCCAGGATACATAGAGATCCGTCTCGCCGGGCAGCCCATCCAACACGTGAGGCTCGATCTTATGGAGGAGTTTTCGTGGAGTACCCTCGGAAGGAATCCAGTAGTACCAGCGCCTGGTGACGTGCATCGCCGGATCGATGAGCAACACCCGATAGCTCAGGGGATCGCTGCCGCGAAAATCGTAAAAGAGCCACCCATCGATCGTGCCCTGCTCGCGCATTGTCCGCTGGATTGAAGCGACTCTCTCCAGCTGTATGGTGGTCATGATGATCGGCATCTTATCGTTGCCCTGCCAACGCGTCAACGAAGGACACGCCTCGCGCGCATCGACATGGTACAATGCACGCCATGTCGACGGATTCTTCGCCTGAATCTGCTCAGTTTCGCGTGACCCTGTTTGTGGGACCTCAACCGGTGGAGGGGAAACCCTTCACCTACTCCACAGTATTTAACGTCAAGAAGCGAAGCTGGAAGGGAGGGGTCCAGGTTCAGGTCGAGATCAATCAGCCTCAGATAGATGCTATCATCTCCGCAATCGGATTCCCGCACTGGCTCAGCGATATTCTTCTGACAGTCCCTCTAGAAGATCGCCCATCCTACAGGGACAGAGGGCAGGAACTTTTCATCCAAGCTATCTGCTGGTGTAAATTGGATCTGCTGTTGCAATCCGGCCTCACACAGGAAAACCAACGTCTCACAGCCGACACATTCGTGGAGGAATTGAGAACGACCGTGACAACAAGACAAGACTTCATCACGTCGTATGTGGCGTCTGAACTCGATCTCTTGCCGGACGATCGGACCCTCTCGCCATGAACCGCCTCACGCGGCAGGGGGTTTGCATTCAGAGGTGAATTTGTTATAACCCCTATGATCCCAAATCGTGAGCAAGCGCTCCGTTACCACCAGATGCCGCTCAGCTCGCTCTGTTGAGGAAGGAGGATTACCCGTGAATTCTTACGCGTTTTTATCCAGAACTGCCGCGACAGCCCTCTTCAAGTTGGTCGCGCTCACCATCATTCTCACTCTAGGCACGGTGACGATGGCTCCCTCGGCCTGGAGCCAGGACACCGCACCAGCCTCCACTGGTGACGGCAGCGAAGGCGGCTCGGCATCCAGCGCGGGCATGCAGGCAGCCGCTGGCCTGTCCACTCTTATTTATCTCCCACTCAAAGCGGCCTTCGCTATCTGTGGAGGGATCGTTGGAGGCCTGACCTATGCCTTTACCGCAGGCAATGAGAATGCGGCTAAAAGTGTCTGGACAACCAGCATGTACGGCACCTACATCATTACGCCCGAACACCTACGAGGCGACAAGCCCATCCGCTTCCTCGGCGTTCCCGAATCAGAGGCTCCTACCCAGGCACCGGCTCCGGCAATAGAGCCTGTGCGCTAAACAATGAAACCGCTCATCGGCGTGACGCCAGATTTCAACGCCGGTGACCGAAAAGAATGGGGTGGGCAAGAGCCCACCTACTTCCTGCGCGCCCGCTATGTTCGCGCCATCGAAGAATTGGGAGGCATCCCCATTGTCCTCCCGCTCGTCGCGGACCTTAGGGCCAGACGCCGCCTCTTGGCCGGCATAGATGGGTTGTTGCTGACCGGCAGTGGTCCCGATCTGGCCCCTGAACTGTACGGTGAACGGCAACGGTATAAATTCCGCGTCATGAGCCAGCGGCGCACAACTTTTGAACTGGAGATGGCGCAGCTGGCCAGAGCAGCCGATCTTCCAGTGCTCGGAATCTGCGGAGGAATGCAGGCCATGAATGTCGCATTCGGCGGCAGCCTCTACCAGGATATCCCCTCACAAGTTTCCAAACCTCTCCAACATCGACAACCGACTCCTGCCACGACGCTCAGCCATTCAGTCAACGTCGCAGTGGGCAGTCTGCTCCGCAAGATCGTCCGCGCTGCCACCATGCGTGTCAATAGCTCACACCACCAGTCCGTGAAGAACGTCGCGCCTTCCTTGATTGCCAGCGCAGTCGCTCCGGACGGAATTGTGGAAGCCATTGAGTCGCCGACCCAGCGCTTTTTTCTTGGCATCCAGTGGCATCCGGAGTTTCTCTTTGAGCGGTACCGCCTGCACCGGCAGCTCTTCGAGGCGTTCCTTCGTGCCGCCCGCCGTCGATCTTCCTCGCGATGATGCCGTCTTGCGTGCAGGCCAGGGGCGGCCGGCAGCCCCTGCTATACTTGATGAGATATGGAACGTGACGCGCTTAGCCCCTCAGCAGTCGCCCCTCCCGCTCTCGGGGGAAGCTCAGTGATCAGCCGCCTGTTCCGGACAAAACCCATCGAGCAGATTCTCGCTGACGCCGATCATCCCACCCATAGACTCAAGAAAACGCTCACGGCCTGGGACCTCACATGCCTCGGAATCGGCGCCATCATCGGCACCGGCATCTTCGTGTTAATCGGTACCGCCATTGTCGGCGATACTCACCGACCAGGCGCCGGGCCCGGCATCGTCCTCTCCTTCATCCTGTCGGGATTGACCTGCGCGCTGGCCGCGCTCTGTTACGCAGAAATGTCCGCGATGATTCCTGTCGCCGGCAGCGCCTACACCTTTTCCTATGCCACGCTGGGGGAAATGCTCGCCTGGCTGACCGGATGGAATCTGATCCTTGAATACGGCGTCGCCTGCGTCGCCGTCGCGATCGGCTGGTCCGGCTACTTTAACAATCTTCTCACACTTGCCGGTCTCGAATTGCCCCATTGGGCCACCCATCCGCCTGGCGGACCGGATGGAGGGATCGCCAACATCCCCGCCGCAATTATTGTTTTGCTCGTGACAGTCATCCTTGTGGTGGGAATCAAGGAAAGCGCACGCGCAACCGGGATCGTTGTCGTCATCAAGCTCGCGGTGATCCTCTTTTTCATCGGCATTGGAAGCACCTCCGTGAACCCGGACAATTGGACTCCGTTCATGCCGCAGGGTTTCGCCGGAGTGGGAGCGGCGGCGGCGATTGTGTTCTTCGCCTATATCGGATTCGATGCCGTCTCGACCGCTGCAGAAGAAGCCAAAAATCCCAAGCGGGATGTCCCCATCGGGATCATCGGTTCGCTGACCGTCTGCACCATCTTGTATATTGCCGTCGCAGCCGTGCTGACGGGATTGATTCCCTCTTCCCAAATCGATATCCATGCACCGGTGGCCGAAGCGCTCCGTCTGGCGGGATTCAAGTGGGGAGCGGCAGTGATCGCGATCGGCGCAGTGGCCGGCATCACCAGCGTGCTGGTGGTGATGATGCTGGGTCAGATCCGCGTCTTCTTTGCCATGTCACGAGACCGTCTGCTGGGCCCCTGGCTGTCGCTGGTCCACCCGCGATTCGGCACACCGCACCGGGCGACCATCCTTACCGGCATCGCGGTTGCCACCCTGGCTGCCCTCATCCCGATCGGTGAAGCTGCTGACATGACGAACATCGGAACGTTCTTCGCCTTCGTCTTGGTCTGCATTAGCGTGCTCGTGCTCCGGTATACCAAGCCCGATCATCCAAGACCGTTCCGGCTCCCATTCATGCCGATTGTCCCGATTCTCGGAACGCTGGCCTGTCTCGGCCTCATGTGGCAACTTCCTCAGCTGACCTGGATGAGATTCGGAATTTGGACGGTTATCGGCATAGCCGTCTACTTAGGCTACGGTCTCAAGCACAGCAGGCTGGCTGGAGAGTCTCCAGATGCCAGTCTCGCCACTCGGCCTCTCCGATAATAATTGGGATACTAGCTGCACTCGCCCGTAGGTTTCGCCGGAGGACCGGGTGTGGGAGTTGCAGTGGTTTGAGCAGGAGTCGATCCTGGTGCTGCCGAAGCGGCTGGTTGGCCTGCCGGCGCCGCCACAGTCGAGGATGTGGGCTTGGGGACAGCGGGGGGCTTGGGAGGAGCAGGCTTCTCCGGCTTGACGCCCCCTTCCCAAGAAGGACCGGAATACATATCGGCCGATAGCCCCTTGGCCTTCCACTTGTCCTCGAAATCCGCAGCGGCCTTATTCGGCGTTTCACCCGTTCCCACCACAGAGTTCCAGGGATAGACCTTCGGGCCGATCTGGCAGCTGGTGTCAGAGCGCTTCAAATACAATGCGATGGGATTGCCTCTGTAGGGTCCGAGATAGATATGAACAGAGCCGACGTATTCGAGCAAATTCGCCATGCCGATCTCCAGGGAGGGGCATGATGCCATAAGAGGGAACGCGAGGGCAAGAAGTTGGCTCCCCCTTCCTCATCTCCAAGAGCTCGAAATCGAAAGGACAGCTACGGCGAGACGGCAGCAGGCTCCGCGGGGCGTTTACGGACCAGGAAGACCCCCACCACGAGGACCATGATCACCGTAACATTCAAGCCGACGTCCATGAGATATTGGTAGAACTGCGTCTCCGTCATGCTCGGCAGGTGGGACAGTTCGGCGCTTGCTGTGAGAACTCGCCTCGTACAGGCGATGATACCGACGGCCAGATAGGGTTCCAGGTCGAGGATTTCTGTCTGCAGAAACCTGATGACGGTTCGGAACAATTCGAGCAAGATGATGACAAGCAACAAGTCATTTAACAGCTTAAGGCCTGATGGCAGGAGTCCCGCCTGGCCTGCCTTGGTCACGAAGACGTACCAGGCCTGAGCGAAGATGACCATCCCCAGGACCAACAGGCTAAATCCGGCGGTGAGGTACCCGAGCCGGTCGAGCCATTCCATGACCCCGCACCAACGTTTCATGAGCTCTCTTCGGTGCTCCATCATTCCTCCATCCGGGGCCTTTAGGCTGTTCCCGCAGGCCCTGTCACGTCTGGCTCAGATCCCCGCATCTTGCCATATTGAAGCTCTCGCATCGAACTGGCAGTCAGCGAATGGCCGCAGCAACGGATTTCTTTGAACCCGGCCCCGCCATCTATGATCATCACCCGGAGGCCGCAGGAGTCAGGATAGAGTTTCTTTTCGTCGAGTATGACGGCCGGCGGCAGCTGTCCCTTTCTCCGTCCGCTGTGTGAGCCCATCTCGTGCACGACATCTTCTTCGGTCAAATCGTGATCGCAGCAGATGATCTTTTCGAATCCCTCACCGCCAGCCATCACCTTCACGACCAAGCCGCAGCCATGCGGATGCCGCTTTTGCTCGTCGATGAAATCGCCTTTTTTCACACCCACGTTCGCTCCCGTCAACCGTTCAACAGGGAAGACTCACAAGCGGCTGGACGCCCCGACCTTCTCAAGTCTTGATTTGGCCTGTTGCATGCTCTGCAACAGTGCCTGATGGCTGCGACAGCCTACGACCAGCTTCGCATCAGAGATGATTGCCGGCTTGTAGGGCAAGAGGAACCGCTGCTTCACCCGTTGGATCCGCGCCACTGATTGATTCAGGCGTTCCATGGAGATCGTTCCTGAGGATACCGCTTGCTCAATCGCCTCGAACGCGGATACCTCGCGTTCGCGCTCTTTGCAAATCAACAGCACATCGCAGCCGGCGAGAAGAGCGCGGACCGCCGCGTCACCGACGCCGTAGTGGTCCACAATGGCATGCATCTCGAGGTCATCGGTCAGCACCACGCCGTCGTACTGAAGGTCTTCGCGCAACAGGTTCGTAATGACGGCGGGAGACAGAGTCGCCGGCAATTGATCATCCAGAGCCTTATACAGGACATGGGCCGTCATCATGGTTGCGATCCCCGCCGTCACCGCGCGACGGAACGGCGGCAACTCAACGACTTCTAGCCGCTCGCGCGAGGCCTCGACGACCGGAAGCTCTTTGTGGGAATCGGCGTTGGTATCCCCATGACCGGGAAAATGCTTTCCGCAGGCGACGACCTTATTATCTTGAAGTCCCGCGGCTGTGACCAATGCCATCTCGCCGACGACATCAGGAGTTGACCCGAACGCCCGATCGCCGATTACCGGATTGTCGGGATTGCTGTTCACATCCAGCACCGGCGCCATGTTCATGTTAACCCCGACCGCCTTCAGTTCTTTTGCGATCGTCGCCGCCGCCGCATAGGCGAGTTCGCCCGAATTACATCGGCCCAAGAGCTCGCACGGCGGGAAGATGGTAAAGCCCCTCGGCAAACGGGAAACACGCCCCCCTTCCTGATCGATCGAGATCAACAGTGGCGATCGAGGACTGCATCGTTGGAGTTCGTTGGTCAATTCGACGATCTGTCCGACGGATTCCAGATTGCGCGAAAAGAGAATCACCCCGCCCGGTTTGTACTCTTTGATGAAGGAGGCCAGTTCGGGCGTCACAGATGTGCCCATAAAACCGACCATGAACAGCTGGCCGATTTTCTCGCGCGAGGTCAACTCAATGCGCGCCACGTCACAGGCTCCGATCGATCAAGTACTGGATAAGCAGACGTGTGCCGATGCCGGTCGGTCCCTTCGGAATGTAGGCCCGCTCCCGCTCGCTCCAATCGGTGCTGGCGATGTCCAGATGGACCCAGGAACAGTCGCCCGTAAACTTGCTGAGGAAAAGCGCGGCCGTAATCATTCCGCCGCCACGGCCGCCAATGTTGCGCATATCGGCGACGTCGCTGCGTAACTGCTCGAAATATTCATCCCAGAGCGGCATTTCCCAGACCCGCTCACCGGCTTTGAGCCCGGACTTGCGCACCTGTTCCTTCAGTTTCTGGTCGGTCCCGAACATGCCAATGGCGAATTGGCCCAGCGCCACGACGCAGGCGCCGGTCAGCGTGGCGATGTCCACAAGAGCGGCAGGATTGTAGCGCTGCGCATAGGCCAAAGCGTCAGCGAGGATCAGTCGGCCCTCCGCATCAGTATTCTGGACTTCCACGGTCTTCCCTGAAAGGGTCTTGACGATATCGCCCGGTTTCATCGCCCGTCCGCCGGGCATATTCTCCGCCACCGGTAGAATGCTAATGAGCCGAAGGGGAAGCTTGAGCCTGGCCGCCGCCCTGATCGACGCCAGCACTTCGGCGCCGCCCGTCATATCCGCCTTCATATGCTCCATGTTCTCGGCGGGCTTGAGAGAGATTCCTCCCGTATCGAACGTGACCGTCTTGCCGACGAGCACGACCGGACGTTCGTCTTTTTTCTTCGCCCCATTGTACTCGAGGATGATGAACTTCGGCGGCTCGTGACTGCCGCGTGCCACACCCAATAAGGCACCCATCCCAAGCTGCTCCATCTCTTTTTGCTCGAGAATCTTGAGCGTGAGGGCTTCGCTTTTCGCAATCGACTTGGCTTCATTGGCGATACGAATCGGCGTCATGACGTTCGAGGGATGATTACAGAGATCTCTCACAAACACCGTCGCTTCGGCTGTCGCCACCCCGCGGCGAATACCCTCCGTCAATTGACGAACCTGGTTCTTGTGCTGAGCCAGGAGCGTCATCTGTCCCACGTCCTTCCCCACGCTGTCATCAGTGGTACGATAGGTGGTGAACTGGTAACCGCCGAGGATCGCCCCCTCGGTCATAGCCTGTGCCACCTCAACGGGCGAGTGCCCCTTCGGAGTCACGACAGGCATGGAGACCGTAAACGATTCCACCTTCGCTTGGCGCACGCGTTTGGCCGCCTGCCCCATCGCCTGTCTGATCACATCAAGCGTGAGATCTTTTTTCTTCCCAAGTCCGACCAAAAGGAGTCGCCTGGCCGGCACTTTGCCCTGCGTATGGAACAGCAGGGATTCATTCGCCTTGCCTTCGAATTCTTTCGTCTGTACGAGCTCTCGGACAGCCCCGCCCAGTAGCTTGTCGATCGCTGCGGCGTCCTGCTTATTGAGGCCTTCCCCCTCACAATGGGCTAAAGCCAACACCTCGGCCGATTCTCCCTCTGCACGCCCAACCTTCAGATCAACCTGCATGATGTTCATTCATGTCTCCTTCGTGGTCGTCGATCGCCGTTCTCGAACCGTCACCATGGACGGTCGTATTCCGTTCTTGTTTTTCACCACCCTAGACACCGCGCATGTCGGGCGCCCAAATAAACTTGTGGATTTGCAGCTGGAATAGAACCGGCAGACGATCCGCCAACACCCACTCCGCCAACTGTCGAGGTTCAAGACGTCCGAACACAGGGCTGAACAGCACCACACAACGCTCAGTCAACTGATATCGACTTAAGATCTCGCGGGCCCAGTCATAGTCCTGTCGATCCGCCAGCACAAACTTGGCTTCGTCTTTCATGGTCAGCTTGCCGAGGTTCGGCCAATACATTCGATCTGTCATTCCGCTCCCGGGACATTTCACATCAAGAATCACATGAGCACGCTGATCCGCCGCGGCAATATCCATCGCCCCGCTCGTCTCGATCAGCACTGTATAACCCGCATCGCACAGCTTGGTCACAAGGACAAAGGATTCCGGCTGTGCCAACGGTTCTCCGCCCGTGATCTCGACCAATCGGCAGCCGAACGAACCGACTCGTTCCAGCACCTCGTCCACCGAGCATTCTTGCCCGCCATAAAAGGCGTATTCCGTATCGCACCAGGTGCATCGGAGCGGACAGCCGGTCAGCCGTACAAACACACAAGGCTGCCCGGCGTAACTCGATTCCCCTTGGATGCTGTGGAAGATTTCGGTTATGCGCATGGGGTGGGTTTCAGCTGATCATACACTCATTGAGCGCGGCGGCGGCTACCGCCACTGCTGTATCGGCCAGCCCTTTCGCTTAGCAATGCGGGCCATGCCGCGGATCGGGTTTACCACCATTGGATTTCCCACACATTCGAGGATCTCCCGATCGCCAGGACTGTCGCCGTAGGCAAAACAGGTTCCCAGATCGAGGTCGAGTTCGGAGGCCAGCTGCTGAATCAATCGGCGCTTTCCTTCCCCGTACGGCAGCGGAGAGCTGAGATGCCCTGTGTAGAGACCACCGTTCTGTTCTGGTGTGGCAGCGATGCATCGATCCACCCGCAAGGCGCTGGCAATCGGCTCGATTAGAAAATCGAGCGAACCGGTAATCAGAATGATGACATGGCCAGCCTGTCGGTGCTCTTCCATCCTCCTCAATCCGTCGGCGGCTACGCCCGGACAGAGCTCCTCCCGACAAAATTCCTCTCCCAACGGTTCGATCACTTGGACCGGCTTGCCGGCGAGATAGACTTTGCGTTCGCGAAGCGGCTGAAGGGACAGCGGCGGCACCTGCTTGAGCAAACACAAGGCACTCTCGCGTAATTCGGGCCAGCCGACGACTCCGCGTCGCCAGAGCGTTCTGAAAAAGCGCACTTCGCTGGCTTCGCCTGGCAACAGCGTATTGTCGACGTCGAAAACCGCCGCAACTCGCGTCTCAGTGCGGGGTAGGTCCAGCGCTTTCCTTGGAATCATGTGCAGATCGTCCAGCGGTTACTTGGCACGGAGGTGAACGGAGCCAATTCACGATGCGAGAGGCCGATTCTACCGAACGTGCGCTCGATTGACAAGAATTTTGGCCTACTTCTATAATGCTGCTCCCTCATCCTTGACCATGATGGACCATGCCGAAGTGGTGGAATGGCAGACACGCACGTTTGAGGGGCGTGTGGCGCAAGCCGTGCGGGTTCAAGTCCCGCCTTCGGCACCAACGTTCGTGTGCTCAACCAGGAACTCGCCGGCAGGACTCCTTGCCGTCGAGAGCAGGTTTTCTGACGGAGCCTCTCTCATCGCACTCACCGCGGGACTCTTCTTATCCTTACCGCCTCAGATCGGAATCTCTACATTCTACCTGTACGATTTCTTCATGACTTTAGCTCATGACATCCGGTAAGCCCGCCCCCATACGGCTGCTCTTGGTCGACGACCATGAAGTGGTCCGGGTCGGGCTTCGCACTGTCTTGCACAACAATCAGGGCATCACTATCGTCGGAGAAGCCTGCAGCAAGGCTCAAGCGGCCAAGGAGGCCAAGCGGCTTCATCCGGACGTGATCTTGATGGACGTCCGTCTTCCCGACGGTTCCGGAGTCGAAGCGTGTAGGGAAATTCTGGCAGACCATCCCCATTCACGGGTCATCTTTCTGACATCGTATACCGACGATGACTCTGTCCTTGCCGCTGTGCTGGCCGGTGCATCAGGCTATGTTCTCAAGGAAATCGATTCCGCCGCGCTGATTCGCGCCATTCGGACTGTAGCAGCCGGTCGGTCGATTCTCGATCCCACGGTCACCCAGCGGGCACTCGAATGGATCAAGGCCGTCCCGACCGCCGATGGCCCCGTCCGGACTTCTTCGCTCTCTCCTCAGGAAGAAAAGGTCCTGGCCTTGGTCGCCGAAGGTTTGACTAACAAGGAAATCGCGACATCCCTTAAATTGAGCGACAAGACCGTCAAGAACTACCTGGCAAACATGTTTCAGAAGTTACATATCTCGCGACGCGCGCAAGCTGCTGCGTTCTTCGTGAAACGCCACACCTGATTCGACGTTGAATTCATCGCCGCTCTGTCTGCTCGAAGGGCGGGAACCGGCGACAGCTTAAATAATCGGGAGATTGTGCCCATTTATGGCTTCTATCTGGACTCTCCGGCTCAACGTCGGCTTGGGCAGCCTCGTCGTCGCGGTCGGCGCGTGGCTCGCATGGGATCAACTCTCGATTCCCGGCACAGGCCTTGTCATGGCATCCCTCGCAGCTTTTCTCCTCTGGCGCGGCCACACGACCGGATTAGTATGGGCCTGGTCCACCCTCTTGCTGGGCATAGAATGCTTCGCCTGGCCCATCACCACGATGGTTCGAATTCAGTCGGCCGCTGCTCAACCCTCCGATGAGCAAATGAGCACCATTCTCTCCGCCGTCCTGATGGGACTGTTTTCAGCTGTCTTCTGGATTGCTTTCTCGTACGGTTTATTCAAACGGGCTAAGGGAGAACAGTCCGTGCCCTTACCAGAATCGGCTGGAAAGTCTTTGCGGCAATCCCCGCCGACCGCTCCAACTCGTCCGCGCAAAAAGCGCTGACTGTCACCACATTTCCAAGGGGTCCACGTCGACGTCGAACTTCACGAGCCGAGATGGATAGCTCTGTTCAAGCTCCTCCACCGTCCTGCCCACTGCTTGGGCTGCGGCATCGCGCGCGCGGGACTTGATCAAGATTTGCCGACGAAATCGCCCCCGGAGTTTCGGCACAGGCGATGGCACCGGCCCCAAGATGGTCAGACCTTCGGCCTGGCCCGTCGCCTTGCCCTCACCGGATGCCTGCTGCGCGGCCTTCGCGTTCACGCCAGGAAAACGCAGGCGAGTAGCCCATGCCAATGCGGCCTCCTGGATGATCTTCTCCTGGCTTCCGGATATGTGGAGCACAATCAAGTGAACGGCCGGCGGATAGCCGAGAGTCATCCGGTGAGCCAGTTCCTCTGCTCGGAAAATCGTTTCGTCCTGCTGAACGACGGCCTGAATAGCATGGTGGGAGGGCAGATAGGATTGGATGATTACCCGCCCTCCGCTTGAGGAGGGCTGGGCAAGGCCTACGGCATCGGCTAACAAGTGATAGGTGCGTTCCGCTGCCCGAAAGTCCGGAAGGCTCAGCCCCGCGTCCGCCTGAACGACACCAACAACCCCGACGGTGGGCACCACATCATCTCGCAAGAGCAACTGCGTTCCAACAAGAATATCCCACTGTCTTTGTTGAACGCGGTCCCAAAGCGCGGCGGCCTGTTTCGGCTTTTTCATCGTTTCTCCATCAATCCGCAACACCGCTGCTTGAGGAAACAGCCGTTTCACGTCATCTTCCACCCGCTCCGTTCCTTCGCCGATCAACCGCAGCCGAGGGCCCGCACAGGAAGGACAGAGGTCGGGAATCGATGCGTTCATTCCGCAATAGGGACAGAGCAGCGAACCCTTCTGTCGATAGTAGGCGATGGCAACACGACAAGAAGGGCAGCGAGGCGCCTGGCCACAATCTCGACAGATCAGCGCACCGGCGTAACCTTTTCGATTGAGAAACAACAGCACTCCTGCTCGTCTGGCAAGGGCCTCGCGCGTCGCGTCAATCAGCAAGGGGCTCAGGATCATCGCGCGATCCTGGCCACGGAGATCTACCACCTCGATCCTCGCATTCTCACCTCGCTGCAAGGGCATCCGGAGAAGGCGTGCCCCTTCTCCGACACTCGCAAGCGTCTCCAGGGAGAGATGCGCGGAGCCTACAATTAGGACGGCTTCGCCCTCCTGGGCTCGAAACCAGGCGACTTCCCGCGCATGAAATCGGGGCTCCTGCGGCTCTTTAAGTGCAGGATCCTCATCCCGCTCGATCCACACCAGGCCGAGCGAAGAAAGCGGCAGGAAGACGGCCGATCTAGTCCCAACCACGACGTGGATGCGCTGCTCTCGAATCTGCCGCCACACATCAGCCTTTTGATGCTCCGATAAGCCACTGTGAAGGCAGGCCGTGACCACTGAATCGTGTTCCGAGAGGGCGGCGGTGAGGGATTCAGCTCGCTCCGCTTCACCGACAATCACAACTGCCGTACGTCCAATGCTGACGGTTCGCCTGATGGCTTCACGAAGCAAGGCAAGGCGCTGGGGAGCCGGAGCTTGTATCAGAAGCTGTGCCGCCCGACGCTGCTCAATGGCTTGAACAATTTGATCCTTCCAATCTTTTGGATAGCGCGAGTCGATTTTTGTCGGGCAAATATTCACGCCATACAAGTCGCGATCCGACTCGGTTGCGATATGCGCGCGAGGTTGGCTGCGAGGATAAGGGGGCTCCTGTGCCTCCTGAATCCATCCTTGGTTGACGAGCGATTGCAGCAGCGCAGCTTGACCTCGATCTTTTCCTTCACGAAGCGTGGCTTGCTTGATACCGTGGGGTCTCTTTTTCAACCGCTCAAGAAGATGGCGTGCATCTGACGCGGCAATGGTCTCTGCCTCAAGCGCGTCGCGGCCCCTTTGAGCCAAGAGAAAGCGGCTGCCGGCTTCCCCTGAAACCCCGCTAGGAGGCATCACAAGTCTGAGGCACTGTCCCCATGGAGCCACATAGGACTCCGCCACCCATTTCGCGAGCTGCAGGAGATCGGAAGGGATCTCGGTTGCCTGGCCGTTGGCTGCGAGAGTTCGGATCTCTTTGAGTTGTTCCGGAGCGAGGGTCGGAGGTGGCGCTCCGGTCAACGAGATCACTGCCCCTTGAATCACCGAACGGCCAAACGGTACGAGCACCAAGTGCCCCACACGGAGAACAGTTTTCAAAGGAATAGGAACGCGATACGTAAAGGGGCCGGCCAGGTGGCGCGGGACGATGACGTCCGCAAAAAGTGGATCAGATTCTCTGCCAGAAGATGCCGAGTGGTTCGCAGACATGCGGCATTCTAGCAGCAGGGGAAAAGGGGGAACAACGGAGGGGAGAGCACGACTGGCGAAAGGCGTCTTGCGGCGGAGCGTCCATGACTGACCACGACGCTCCACCGCCTGACGAAACGGCGCTTACTTTTCGGAAGGAGCGATCGGCTGATCCATTGGCTTTCCCGGCGCAGACTGATCGGCGGCCGCAGGATTCACATCTGGAATCGAACTCGCCGGGACTGTCGCCGAATTATTCAACTTGGCCGAATCTGCCGGCGGCTCATTCACTGTAGCCGGAGCTGAAGCGCTCTGATTATCGCGCTCCACGCCGGCGACCCCATAGCCGCTATCGACGGCTTCAGTTGGCTTCATCGCCTGCTCGGAAGGGGCCTTGTCCGATTCAGGCGAATAGAGCACGATATCGACCCGGCGGTTCTTCTGGCGGCCGGCTTCCGTGGCATTACTCACCACTGGTCTGCTGTCGCCATAGCCGACCGATGAGATTCTTGCCGAGTCGATACCACCCTTCTCGACGAGATAACGCAGTACGCCCCCGGCACGGGCCTTGGAGAGATCCCAGTTGGTCGGATAGATCGACTTCAGGGACGGACCGATCTCCATGTTGTCTGCATGGCCTTCGACCCGGATCAACTGCTCCGGCGGCGCGGCCTTCAGTTGTTCGATCAGTTGGTCCAGAACTTGATACCCTTCGGATTTGATCTTGGCGTCACCAGAATCATAGCGCAACTGTTTCGTGAGATCGTTGAGGCTATAACGAGTCTCACGGGCGGCATTCTGAGCCTGGATTTTTCCAGAAGTCTCTCCCGAATTCTGGAACTCGTTGAGCGATTGTCTGCCCGGCTGCGAAACGGGAGTCGGGGCTGGTTCTCCCTGCGCTCTCGAACGGAACCGATCGCCTTTCATGATACGGGAAGTTGATTTCGTGACGACTGCCGTGGCAGTACGCGGTTCGGTCGACAGGATTTTCACTTCGCCGACTTTGCGAGGTGGAAGTCCCCCTCCGGTGCGAACGACGTCCATTCTGTCGCCGGCTTTCAGTCCATCTTCGGCCCCCCTGTCGAGATAGACAAAATTATGCTGCGCAACCAAGGTCATTCCCATGTCGGCCTGAATCTCGACGACCATTCCCATCACATCATCGGAAACGGGAGCCGAGCTTGATTCGCCCTCCGGCGGCAGCGAGAACTTCACAACCGGGTCACCAGGTGCGACGGATCCATAGGAGCGAACCGCTCGGACCGTTGTTAACTCTTTGTCGACATCGACAACTTGGACGACGGCAAGTCGATTGACCAGGTACCCCATGTACCGGCCAGTCCCAGGATGGAATACTTTGCGTGACCGCTTGAATACCGTGTAAAAATCGCCCACTGCCGCATCGCCGGGGTTTTTCAGTTTGATATAAAAAACATCTTTTTGCCCAAGTATCATTCGATTTCCCACGGTCTGGTTGTCGCCGGTGACGACATTCACCACGCCATCCTGCGGCGTCGATTGTTGAATGGACCCGGCAGCATAGGAACGTGCCGCATCGCCCAAACGAACGTTCTCGGTATCGTCCGCCCAGGCGGCCTGCAAGCCGGAAAGGCCCAAAATCACACACAACAAACATCCGATGAACTTCGAGGGGTAAATGATCATGGTGCCCGTCCTTCTTGTTGAGGCAAATGTTGCTGAGAAAACCATAGCAAATAGTCCCATATTGTCAAGAATATTGCGGTCTTGCCTCTCTTGACCGCCATATGGTCCAGTGTTAAGGTGCAAACGGTTGATTAAGCTCTTTCCCCAGCGATCATTAGCGGCGGTCCCATGCCTACACCTTCAAAGAAACCGCAAAACTCGAATCGCCCACGCCTCGAAACTCAGATTCACAGGCGTAAGAAGGCCAAGGCATTCTCACCCCTGTTGTCCGAATGGGATCGCACCGATCAGGAGGCCCCCGTGCACCTCCGAATGGACGAATCCCTGATGGCTTCCAAACCTATCCCATCCGCTCCCAAGTAGTCTGCATTCCGCATTGGGTGCCCAGATACTCCGGCGGTAAGAAGCAGCAGGGATCCTCCTTGTTTTGGGTGCTGACTTCACCCCTAGGACTTTCGGGTCTAGAGGCGTAGGTCCTTTGTACGCTTGCTATCACGGCAAGCCAGCGTCTAAGATCCCGCTCTCCTTTGCAACTCAAGGTGTTGAAAGGTCATTTCCATGAGCGGTCTCGAGTTACTCCTTGAGTATTTGACCAGGTATTTTCCGATTCTCCTATTCATTTTCGTGGCGTTGGCCTTCGGCGTCGTCACGCTGCTCATCAGCTATCTCGTACAACCCAAGTATCCGGAACCAGAGAAGCTGTCCGCCTACGAGTGCGGATCCGAGCCCTTTTCCGATGCGCGTATGCCTTTCCCGGTCCGCTACTACATCTTTGCCATGTTGTTCGTCATTTTCGATATCGAGGTCATCTTCTTGTATCCCTGGGCTGTTGTGTTCAACGACATCAATAAGGTCAGCATCATTGGTTTGATCGAGATGTTGGTCTTTATCGCGCTGTTCCTCGTGGCGTACGTGTACGCCTGGCGTAAGGGAGCTTTGGAATGGGACTAATCCAACTGGGCCGGCAGGAGAAAGACGGCGCGCCAGACGTCATTACCACGACGCTCGAAAAAGCTGTGAACTGGGCCCGTAAGGGCTCCTTGTGGCCGATGACCTTTGGCTTGGCCTGTTGCGCGATCGAAATGATTGCAGCCGTCTCCTCGCGCTATGACATGGATCGTTACGGGGCGGGGGTATTTCGGGCCTCGCCGCGTCAATCCGATCTCATGATCGTCGCCGGAACCGTATGTCGGCGAATGGCGCCAGTCATCAGAAAAATCTACGATCAAATGCCGGAACCCAAGTACGTGATTGCGATGGGATCCTGTGCCACATCCGGAAATATTTATGACAGCTATAGCGTCGTACAGGGCGTCGATCGATTCGTCCCGGTAGATATTTACGTGCCGGGCTGTCCTCCGACTCCCGAAGCCCTCTTCGACGGCATTCTTAAGTTACAAGAGCGGATCATGCAGAAACGGGTGTTCGTCAAGCAGCCGGAACAAGTCAAGACAAGTCTGAAGGTCTAGGGCATTACCCATGTCGCTCCAGCAGCTGGCCAGCCGGATTCAAGAGAACTTCACCGAGGGCTTTGTGAAGGCGGTGGAGTGGCGCGGCGATTTAGCCGTTACGGTTACGCGCGACAAACTCCATGAAGTGGCGCTCTTTCTGCACGACGATCCTGCTATGGATTTCGACTACATCGTGCACGTGAGCTCCGTGGACTGGCCGGACGATGAAGAACGCTTTGAAGTCGTCTACGAATTCTATTCGATCAAGAAGCGCCACCGAATCCGGCTCAAGACTCGTGTGCCCGAATCGGACTGTGTGGTGGACTCGCTGACGGATATTTGGATGGGCGCCGACTTCATGGAACGCGAAGTCTACGACATGATGGGAATACGTTTTCGCCATCACCCCGATCTTCGACGGATCCTCATGCCGGACGATTACACAGAAGGGTATCCCTTGCGGAAGGACTTTCCACTTCGGGGCAGGGGTTGGCGGGACACGTTTGAGTTTCTGAACGAAACGGCTCGGTAGAGACAGCTGAACCATGGCGTTTGAAGACCAAAGAACGACCGTTTACAAGGTCGACCCGACGCACCCGGAGAGCCAGACGCTTCCGACGCTGCGCACGGAGGAGTTGCTGCTCAACATGGGCCCGCAGCACCCGAGCACCCACGGCGTTCTCAAGGTCATCCTCGAACTGGAAGGCGAACGGCTGGTGAAATCCACTCCCGTCATGGGATTTCTCCATCGAGGTGTCGAGAAGCTGGCTGAAGAGGGGACTTATCATCAATTCATCCCCCATACAGACCGTCTCGATTATGTCTGCGCGATGTACAACAACTTCGCGTACTGCCGCGCGGTCGAGAAACTCATGAACATTACGGTGCCGGAGCGCGCCGAATACCTTCGAACCATCGTGGCGGAAGTGCAGCGGATTATCGGCCATCAGTTCTGGCTGGGCACTCAGGCCCTTGACATCGGTGCCATGACCGTCTTCTTCTACTGCTTCCGCGATCGTGAAATTCTCTTGGATTGGTTCGACGAACTCTGCGGCGCTCGGCTGACGACCAGCTGGTACCGCATCGGCGGCGTGGAGCGGGATTTCACCCCGTCGTTGCTCGGAAAGCTCAAGCAGTTCATCGAGTACTTCCCGCCGAAGATCGACGAATACGTGGTCTTCCTGGAGAAGAATCGGATCTGGCTGGCCCGCACCAAAGGTGTAGCGGTCATTTCCGCCGAGGACGCTGTCAGCTTCGGCCTCAGCGGACCAACGCTCCGTGGCTCCGGCGTAGCCTATGACCTTCGCAAAGCCGAGCCCTATTCAGCCTACCCGAAATGCGAATTCAACGTACCACTCGGCAAGAACGGCGATACCTACGACCGGTACTGGATTCGCGTGATGGAAATGTACGAGAGCGTCAAGATCATCAAACAATGTCTGGAACAGATGCAGGACGGGCCCATAATGGCAGATGTCCCCAGCGTGACCTTGCCGCCCAAGGAACGCGTCTTTACGAACTTGGAGTCCATGATTCAGCAGTTCAAACTTTTCTCGCAGGGATTCAACGCCCCTCCGGGAGAGATCTATTGCGGAACCGAGGCGCACAAAGGGGAGCTGGGCTTCTATATCGTGAGCACGGGGGGCGGCAAACCTTACCGGCTGAAGATTCGCGCCCCATCGTTTATCCATATGGGCGCCTTCGACCATATGTCGAGGGGCTATATGATCGCGGATGCGATCACCCTTTTCGGAACGTACGACATCGTCATGGGCGAGTGCGATCGGTGAGAATTGCTGGGTGCGGAGTAATGAGTTCTGATCGCGAACAATGGAGCGCGCCCCACTGAGAACTCAGCACTCAGGACTCAGCACTGAGGAACGATTATGGGACTGAAACCGGCAACCAATCCAGACGTCGAAGCCGCAACGATCGAGTTGAACATCGACGGCAAGATCGTGATCGCCAAAGACGGCGTCTCGCTCTACGACGTCATCTCCAGTACGGGCAAAATCATTCCGGCCATGTGCTACCACTACACATTTGATCCATTCGGCTCCTGCGGTATGTGCCTGGTCATGCAGGAAGGGAAAAAGGCCCCGGTTCGTTCCTGCACCGCGAAGGCCACGGCTGGCATGATCATCAGGACCGAGGGAGACGATCTCTTCCAGGCCCGCAAAAAAGCGGTCGAGAAACATCTCTCCGTACATCCGCTCGACTGCCCTGTGTGCGATGCCGACGGCCATTGCGAATTGCAAGACATGGCCTTCCAGCACGGCGTGACCAATCTGGCCAACGCCAAACAAAAGTTCATCCCTGAAGATACGCGCAGCCTCGTCCTCGACTTCAACATGAACCGCTGTATCGCCTGTGCGGAATGCATCAACGTCTGCAAAGACGTGTTGATGATCGATGCGCTGCAATTCATGAAGAAGGGCGGATTCAATCAGGTCGTGGCCAAGGGGGATCTCCCGCTCTCCTGTGAGTTCTGCGGAGATTGTCTGGCGGTCTGTCCGGTCGGCGCCATTACGAACAAGTTTTCCAAATATCTTTATAAGCCCTGGCAGATGAAGAAGACCACGACCAGCTGTAACTACTGCGGGGATGGTTGCCAGATGTATGTGGAGACCAAGGATACCGAGGTCATCCGCGTGACGTCACCCTTGTCGTGGAAAAATAAGTGGGGCGACCGCGCCGAGACCGCCAAGGGCCACGGCGGGCTCTGCGTGAAGGGACGGTTTGGTTTCGAATACATCGACTCGCCGAACCGGCTGAAACAACCCCTTCTCCGAAAAGGGAACCAACTCGCGGAAGCACCCTGGCTGGAAGCGATGCACCACGTCGTCGATCGATTTGCCGAGATCCGAAAGAAGCATGGCCCGGACGCCATCGCCGGATTGATCACCGCACGCTGCACGAACGAAGAGCTGTATCTGTTCCAGAAGCTGATGCGTGCGGGCTTCCGTACGAACAATCTGGACAGCAGCGCACGCTACGGCCATATGAACTTCGTCTACGCCTCCAAGGAGGCCTTGGACATCGGCCGCACGCCCAACGACTGGGAAGATCTGACGAAGGCCAAAGCCGTCATCCTGATCGGATCCAACATCACCGAAACCAATCCGCTGACGGCGGTCCGCATCAAGGAAGCTATTCGCGTCTTCAAAGCCCAGGTGATGGTGTTCGATTCCGCGATCACGAACATCGGCAAGCTGGCCTCGCATCCGTTCCTCATCAAGCCGGGAACGGAAGGACTGGTCATCGACGGTCTCGTGAAGGCTGCATTGGAGCTGGATCTGGTCGACGAAGAGAGCGTGGCCAAACATCCGCAAGCATTCGCGGCGTTGAAATCCGCCGTGGCCGGTCTATCGCTGGAACAGATCGCGTCCAGAACCGGCCTCAAGGTTGAGCACCTCAAAGACACCGTGACGATATTTGCCGAAGCACCTCGTTCCATCATTCTGTGCGCAGAAGGGATCGTGCGCCAGCCAAACGCCTATCAGAATGTCCTGAAGTTGATTGATCTGGCTTGGATCACGGGAAAGTTGGGACGGCCTGGCTGCGGCGTTAACACCCTTACGGAAGAGCCCAACGAGCAGGGCGCCGTCGATATGGGCGCGGCGCCGGAATTTCTTCCCGGACTGGCGACTTTCAACGATCAAGCGACGCGCGATCGCTTGGCCAAGGCCTGGGACGTGACGCTTCCAGCCGTGGGAGCCGGCGCAAATCTCATGGAGATTCTCAAGCACTGCCGAAGCGGGCAGATCCGCGCCCTCTATGTCGTCGGAGAAAATCCGCTCGCCACTCTGCCGGCGTCGATGGAAGTCCGCGCAGCCCTGGATCGGTTGGATCTCTTGGTCGTCCAGGAACTGTTCCTGACGGAAACCGCTCGGATGGCCCATGTGGTATTGCCGGCCTGTACCTATGCTGAAAAAGACGGCACCTTTACCAACCTCGAAGGCCGCGTCCTACGCGTCCGGCAAGCCATTGATGCAATCGGCGAAAGCGTTCCCGATTGGCATATCATGACGGCTCTCGCTAACGGCCTCGGCTGCCAATGGGACTATGAGTCCGCCAATGACATCCAAGCCGAGATCATGAAACTGTTGCCCGGATACTATAACCTCGGCCAACCGCGAAAGATCGTCCCAACAGCCGATAAGTACTTGTCGAACGGCTACGCTGCCGCCGTGGGAAGGCGCTACAAGACGGCCGCCCCGGATAGCCAGCAACCCTTCACCTTGCTCATGGGACAGATCCTCTATCACTCGGGCAAGCTGTCGACCGCCTCACCAGGTCTCATCAAGATAGCCCCGAACACCGGCCGGCTACGAATGAACCCGTCCGACATGGAACGTCTCGGCTTGCAAGACGGCACAATGGTCAACGTCACATCTGAGCAAGGTTCGCTCAAGCTTGGAGTCCAGCAGGATCAGAGTGTGGCGCCTCAGACCTGCTTCTTCCCAGAGCACTTCAATGAGCCTCCTGTCAAAGACCTCATGACTGTGCAGATCGATGTCACGACCGGCGTCCCCTCGTTCAAACGAACCAGGGTGACCATTGAAAAGGCGTAGGGAGAGACGGGAGGCGCACATGAGTGTCGGAACATTCACCAAGAACATTCTCCAGGCCGCCCTGTTCTATGAAATCTGGGACGCCATGAAGGTGACATTCAAGCATATGTTCCACAAACCGATCACCTTTCAGTATCCTCGCGAGCAGCGGACGATCCCGGACACCCACCGTGGCGCACTCGGTCTTCTCAGATATGACGACGGGAGGGAACGTTGCGTGGGCTGCGACCTCTGCGAAGCCGCCTGCCCGTCCCGGTGCATTAAGGTGATCAGTTCGGAGGATGCGGAACGACCGCTGCAGCGATACGCCAGCGAGTTCTATATCGACATCACGAAATGTGTCTTCTGCGGCTATTGCGTCGAGGCCTGCCCGGTGAATGCGCTGGCCATGACGAAGATGTATGAGTTTTCCACTCACGACAAACGCACATTGCTCTTCGATAAGCGGCGGCTCTATGACATCGGCGAGCGCCACCTCGACGACGCCAAGAAATACTTGTACGCCCATAACCAGGAAAAAAACGTCGAGGAAAGTCGGGAATACCGGTACTACTTCCCGCAATCTGTCATCAAGGCGACGCAGTCGGCGCCGAAGCATTTGAGCTGAACCGTACGATGATTCCGGTCTTTTTTGCCTATTTTGCCCTGATGAGTATGGCCGCCGCGGTGCTGACCGTGGCCCTGAAGAACCCCGTGCATTGCGGCTTGGCGCTGCTTGCCCTACTGCTCCACGTCTCCGGCCTGTTCATCCTTCTCAACGCGGAGTTCCTCTGGGCCGTTCAAGTCGTGGTCTACGCCGGCGCGATTCTGGTCCTGTATCTCTTCGTCCTCATGCTGCTCAATCTCAAAACCGATGAACGGTACTTTCACAACACATATCTCTATTTCCTGGTGCCGACCGTGCTGGGTTCGCTGTATGTCCTGGCTCTTCTGTTCAAGTCGCCCTATGGAGGAGTAAAGGGCGATGCGCCTGCGGCGGCCGTGCTCAAGGAAGGCGACACCTACGCGGTCGGAATGAAAATGTTCAGCGATTATCTCCTGCAATTTGAGATTGTGGGGGTCTTCCTGCTAGGTGCGATCATCGGCGCAATCGTGCTGGCGAAGACACCGAAGCCGATTGACGACAAGCGGGAGGCGTGAGGGGGAAGGAGTGATGGTTCCATTAAGCGCATACGTTGCGGTCAGTGCCGTCCTGTTTATCACGGGATTGCTCGGCGTGCTCATCAGGCGGAATTTTATCATCGTCCTGATGGCGGTCGAGATCATGCTGAACGCGGCGAACATCAACCTTGTCGCTTTTTCCCACTATCTGGAGTCCATGGCCGGCCAGCTGGTCGCGCTCTTCGTGATCGCCATCGCCGCCGGAGAAGCTGCCGTGGGATTGGCTATTATCATCGTCGTCTTCCGAGGAAAAATTTCCACGAACGTCGACGAAATGAACTTATTGAAGTGGTAGCGTGACCGATCTTCTGATTAAACTTATTCCGGTATTCCCCCTGCTCGCGGTGATTGCGAACGGCCTGTTCGGACGCTACCTGTGGTCCCATGAATGGGCTCATCGACTCGCCTGGGGATCGGTCGGTGCCTCGTTTATTTGCACGATCGCGGTTTTCTTCGACGTTCTGAGGACCGGCACGCCTCATGAGGTGATCGCCTACCAGTGGATCTTCGGCGGGGATCTCACCATCAACCTGGCCTATCTCGTTGATCCGTTGACCTGCGTGATGCTCCTCGTCATCACGGGCGTCGGATTCCTCATTCATGTCTATTCCGTTGGATACATGCATGGAGAAGACGGCTTCACGCGGTTCTTCACGTACATGAACCTCTTCATGGTCTCCATGCTACTACTGGTGATGGGGAACAATTATGCGGTCCTCTTTATCGGGTGGGAAGGCGTGGGGCTCTGTTCCTATCTCTTGATCGGTTACTACTACGACAAAATCTCGGCGGCCAAGGCGGCCTCGAAAGCCTTCGTCGTGAATCGCATCGGCGACGCGGGATTTTTGTTGGCTATTTTCCTCGTCTTTATCAATTTCAAGTCGCTCGATTACACAAAAGTGTTCGCACAGGTCAGTCAGCTCTCGCCCGAGATGGCCACGGCGATTGCCCTCTGCCTGCTCGTAGGAGCCGTCGGCAAATCGGCGCAGATTCCGCTCTACACGTGGCTGCCCGACGCGATGGAGGGTCCGACTCCCGTCAGCGCCCTGATCCATGCGGCCACCATGGTGACCGCCGGCGTCTACATGATCGTGCGCAATCATGCCATTTTCGATCTGTCTCCGACGGCGATGGGCATTGTCGGCCTGATCGGTGGACTCACCGCGCTGTTCGCGGCCACGATCGGCCTCGTGCAAACGGACATCAAGCGCGTCCTGGCCTATTCGACCGTGAGCCAGCTTGGGTACATGTTCCTGGGTTGCGGCATCGGCGCTTACACCGCCGCAATCTTTCACCTCATGACCCATGCCTTCTTCAAAGCACTGTTGTTCCTCTCGGCCGGCTCCGTGATTCATGCGCTCTCCGGCGAACAAGACATCAGAAAGATGGGCGGGCTCAGCTCGAAAATTCCCTGGACCCATAAACTCTTCTTCATCGGTACGATCGCCATCGCCGGGATTCCGCCCTTCGCCGGATTCTGGAGTAAAGACGAAATCATGGCCCATGCCTTCACCCATCACCAGTATCTGTTGTACGGCATGGCTGCGATCGGCGCGTTTCTGACCGCGTTCTACATGTTCCGCCTGACCTATCTGACGTTCTACGGCAATTCTCGCATGGACCATCACACGGAAGAGCACGTGCATGAATCTCCAATGGTCATGGTCGGCCCGCTAATGGCCTTGGGTGTGCTCTCCTTAGCGGGGGGATTTATCGGATTTCCCCCCGAGCATGGCTTGCTCCATCAATTCCTCGCGCCGGTCGCCGGGACAGGCGGGGAACACGAGGTCGGCACTGGGCTCGTCCTGACTCTCATGATGATTGCCACCGGCATCGCGCTGTTCGGCTGGGGGCTGGCCCATTACCTCTATAGTATGAATCCGACGGCCCCGGATCGCTGGGCGGCCAGCGCTCGATCGGTCTACAGCACGCTCCTGAATAAATACTACGTCGATGAACTCTACGATTTTCTTTTTGTCGAGCCGACAAAGAAATTGGGACTTTTGCTCGATTGGTTCGATCGGGTCGTGGTGGACGGCATCGTCCGTGCTGTCGGCCAGTTGGCGGAACTCGGCGCGGCGGGATCCACCTGGGCCGAGAAACATGTCATTTATGGCGGCCTGAACGTCATCGGCTATGGGAACCATCTCCTCGCCAAGCAGTGGCGGCAACTCCAGAGCGGCATGGTCCATCATTATGCAGCGATCATTGTCGCGGGCTTATTTTTGCTGGCGGTCGTTATTCAATTCATCGTGCAGCGGTAGAACGGGACCATGTTCGAACAACTGGAATCCACATTTCCCATCCTGACGTGTCTACTCTTTTTCCCGCTTGCCGGAGCGGCCGTCCTGTGGCTGTTTGACGACGAGGATATGGTCCGGACCTCTGCTTTGACCATCTCGCTGGTCGAATTAGCTTTGGCGATCTTCGTGCTTGTGCGATTCGTACCGGACTCTGCCGCAATGCAATTCGTGGAGCATGTCCACTGGATTCCCGCTCTCGGGATCAGCTACCACCTGGCTGTCGACGGCATCAGTGTCCTTTTTGTAGGACTCACGGCCTTCCTGACCGTCTTGGTGGTGATTTACTCGTGGGATACCGTCCGTCACCAGACGAAGTTGTACATGATGTCGCTCCTGGCGCTCGAAACGACGACGATGGGTGTGTTCGTTTCGCTGGACCTGATCCTCTTCTTCGTCTTCTGGGAACTCATGCTGATCCCCAGCTACTTCCTCATCAAGCTGTGGGGCGGTGGGGCAGAACGGCATTACGCGGCCCTCAAGTATGTGCTGTACACGCTGCTGGGCAGCGTGTTCATGCTGGTGGGGATCGCGCTCTTGGACATCAACTATCACAGCTACGCGACGCTCCATCACTTGGACACGGCATACTCCTTCGACCTGTTGGAGTTACTCGCCGTGCCGGTTCCGCTCAATCAGCAGATCTTAATTTTCTGGCTCATGTTCCTCGGCTTCGCCTTCAAAGCACCAGTCTTTCCATTTCACACGTGGCTGCCCGATGTCCTGCTCGAAGGGCCGATCGGCATGGCTGTCGTGCTGGCGGGATTGAAACTCGGCACCTTTGGTTTTATGCGTTTCAGCATTCCGCTGCTGCCTGACGCCTCGAAAAGCCAGACAGTCATTTCTGTCGTTATGGTTCTGGGCCTCGCTGCCATTCTCTATGGCGCGATCATGGCCTTAATCCAGCCGGATTTTCGTCGGCTCCTCGCCTATAGCAGCATCAGCCACTTGGGGTTTGTCGTCATCGGGCTGTTTGCGCTGAACTATCAGGGCCTCCAAGGCAGTTTGCTCACGATGATCAATCTGGGGTTCAGCACGGCCGGCCTCTTCTTCATCGCCGGCTTTCTCTATAACAGACAACAAACAACGCAGATGGCGGCCTTCGGGGGCATGGCCAGATATACCCCGGTACTCGCGACGTTCTTCCTCCTGATCGGACTGGCATCTATCGGATTGCCGGGCACTAACGGTTTCGTCGGCGAGTTTCTCATTCTCTTGGGGACCTTCAAAGCCAACTGGCTGTACGGCTCAATCGCCGTGACCGGCGTCATCTTCGGCGCGGCGTATTTCCTGTGGTACTACGAACGCGCGATGCTCGGTCCGGTCGGCAAGGCCGTAAAGGATTCCATCGGCGATTTGCACCTCCGTGAAACAATCATCGCGCTTTCGCTCTCGGTCATGATTCTTTGGATTGGTCTCTATCCCGCGCCGTTCCTCCGCATGATGAACGGATCGGTGCAGGCTCTCGTCGATCGACTGAATCACGGGACGGTGGCGGCCATTGGCACAATTTCGCCAGGGCAAGGCAAGGTGAACTGAATCTCATGAGCGATTACACACTGTTATACATTCTGTTTGCCCCCTTCGTCGGCGCCATCGCCCTGATCTTCGTATCGAACCGGCAGGCGCTGTTGGTAAGGGGCATCGCGGCAGGATCCGCCGGCCTGTCGCTGCTCGCATCGCTCTATCTCTTTTACGCCTATGATCCGGTCAAAGGTGGATTCCAGTTCGTCCAAAAATACGAATGGTCGAAACAGCTGGGCATTTCGCTGCATCTCGGAGTCGACGGCATCGGCACCCCCCTTGTGCTTGCGTCGTCCGTTCTTTTGTTTGCCGGCATCTTCGTCTCCTGGCACATCAAGGATCGGACGAAAGAATTCTACATTTGGCTGCTGATTCTCGCCGCCGCCACGATCGGTGTCTTTATGTCGCTCGATCTGTTCTTCCTGTACTTCTTCTATGAAATGTCCGTCATCCCCATGTACCTCCTGCTCGGCATGTGGGGCAGCCATACGAAAACATATCTGGAGATGACCGATCCCGAAGGCCTCAAGCTCAGAGACTCCGTCGGCTTCATCTTCAACTTCGGCGCGAACAGCAAAGAATACGCGGCGATGAAGTTGGTCCTGTTCCTCTCAGCCTTCGCTGTCGTCGCTTTGATGGGGATTTTGCTGATCTACAGATACTCGGGGCTCAACACTTTCGATATCCTCCAATTGCGCGAACACGCGAAACTGATGAACATTCCCATGCTGGGCACCACGCTGGACAAGATCATCTGGGTTTTGATCTTCTTCGGCTTTGCCTCCATTGCACCGCTTTGGCCACTGCACTCCTGGTCACCGGTCGGCCATGCCGCCGCGCCGGCCGCCACGAGCATGCTCCACGCCGGCGTCTTGATGAAGCTGGGTCATTTTTCGATTATCCGCGTAGCCTTTGAAATCCTGCCCGACACCACGCGCGAGCTGATGCCGATCGCGGCTGTGCTCTGCATGTTCAGCATTATTTACGGCGGGTTCGTGGCGTTCTACGCCAAAGACACCAAGTATGTGATCGGTTATTCCAGCTCAAGCCACATGGGTTACGTCTTCCTCGGCATGGCCGCCCTGGATTACATCAGCTTAAGCGGAGCCGTGATCTACATGTTCGCCCATGCCATGGCCACTGGCATGCTCTTCGCCATGGCCGGCTGGGTCTACGACCAGACGCACACTCGGGACATCCCATCGCTCGGCGGACTCTCCAATCGCATGCCGTTCATCGCCGGTTGCTTCGTCATCGGCTGTATGGCCTCCATCGGGATGCCCGGCACGGTGAATTTCATTGCTGAGGTCATGATCATCGTGGGGAGTTGGAATAAGTATCCGCTTCAGGTGATCGTCGCCGTCGTCGGCATTGTCATCACGCTTGCCTATTTATTCCGCATGATGCGCGGCCTCTTCTACGGCCCGATGGACCAGAAATACAGCCACTCCCATGATGCCGTCTCAGTCGTGGATCGTCTCCCCCTGCTGATCATGATTTCGGTGAGCATCGGCTTTGGCCTTTTCCCGATGCATCTCTACAACGTCGTGCGCTCCGGCGTCGATCCGCTCGTGGCCAAGATTACTCAAGTGGTGCCGGTCGCCGGAATCGATGAGGGGTTAGGGGTGAGCCATGACGCGACCGGCCTTGCATCACTACCTGAAACAAAGCTGTTGGCGAACAACCCCGTACCTCTTACCCTTCACTCCTCGCGAGAGTCCCGATGACCTTTTCTCTGACCATGTCGCCGTCTGATCTCCTGTTGCTGCTACCCGAGATTATTTTGACCTGTTGGCTCTGTCTCCTCCTGATTGTGGATTTCTCATTCCCACGGCTACCCAAAGAGCAGTTGGCTTATCTGAGCATCGCAGGGCTTGTCGCCACCCTTGGATGCCTTGCCTGGTTCGATTTCTCCGGCATCTCCGGAACACTCTTCGCCAACATGTTCGTGGTCGATCGCATGGCGCTGTTTTTCAAGATATTCATCGTGGCCGCCACAATCTTGGTTGTCCTGGCCTCGATAGAATTCGTCCACCGATTCAGGTTCTTCCGCGGGGAATATTATTTCCTGGTGGTGATGTCTGCCCTGGGCATGATGTTCATGGCCTCGGCCAATGATCTATTGTCCGTATTCGTCACGCTGGAGTTTTCCACCTTCGGCTTCTACGTCCTCGTCTCCTATCTGCGCGAAGACGTGGCATCCAATGAAGCCGGTCTCAAGTTTTTTATCCTGGGTGTCTTTGCGGCTGGCCTGCTGGCTTACGGGATCAGTCTCGTCTACGGTGAAACCGGCAAGCTCGTCTTCTCCGACATGAAATCGGCCCAGGCCACACCGGGACTCGTCATCGGATTCTTGCTGATCTTCGGCGCCCTGGGATTCAAAATCGGCGCGGTGCCGTTCCACTCCTGGATCCCCGACACGTACCACGGTTCGCCGACACCGGTAACGGCTTTCCTGTCGATCGCACCCAAAGGCGCCGCCTTCGCCATTCTGCTTCGCATGTTCTTCGTCGCCCTGGCGACGTTCAAACCGACCTGGGTGCTCCTTCTCATCGCCGCCTCGATCTTGTCGATGACGTACGGCAACATCGTGGCCATCGCCCAGAAGAACGTCAAGCGACTGCTGGCCTATTCCGGCATCGCTCAGATCGGCAACGTCCTTATCGGCCTCGCGGCCGGGACGAAGATGGGGAACGACGCCATTCTGTTTTATCTCCTGACCTACCTCTTTGCGAACCTCGGAGCCTTCGCGATTGTAATCGCCGTCAGCCAGGCCATCGGGAGCGAAGAAATCGACGACTATAGCGGCTTGGGCCGCCGGTCACCGTTCTTGGCATTCTCCATGCTAATTTTCTTGCTGTCTTTGGCTGGCGTACCTCCCTTGGCCGGCTTCATCGGCAAACTCTATATCTTTGTTGCCGCCATCAAAGAGGGGCTCTATACCTTGATCACGGTGGGCCTCATCAACATCGTCATTTCGATGTACTACTACCTCATTGTCGTCAAGAAGATGTACATCGTCGAACCGCACGACCCTTCGCCATTGACGGTGTCCGGTCCGATGAAGGCGGTCATCTATATAGGACTGGCCGGCACCCTGATCATAGGGATCTATCCTCAGCCGGTGACTGATTGGGTCGTCGCCGCCACCATGGTGTTCTCCAACCTGGCCGGCCCGGCCGCAGCGCTTCCGCCTATATCACCCATCATCCCGTCAGGGGGCTAAGCAACGTCGCCTCCAACCCCATCGAATCCCACGCTCTTCTGAAATATTGCTTGCAGGGCTCAATCGGCCAGGGTAGAGTTTCTTAGGTCTTCACAGAACCCTTCAGCTCGCTCTGCGCTTGAACCACATGGAAATAGCCACTCAGGACCGTCCCGCGCCGCCGCCAGCCGCCGCTCCGCCTGTATCGGGACCGGTCCCAAAGTCCCCCCCGCTGTCTCTTCTGCGGGTAGAGAGACTCTCTGCCTGGCTGGCCAAATGGTCGATCGAACAGCGGGTCCTCGCCGGGTTCGGCCTGGTATTCGCCGGCATTCTCGTCATCAGTGTCGTCTCCTATCACAACACATCGGTTGTGGTTCAGAACAGCAGATTGGATGCGAGAAGTCATGAGCTCATCCAACTCTTGGGATCGATCGAGGAAGCGCTCGATGCTGCAGAGAGCGGCCATCGACGCTATCTCGTCACGGGCGATGAATCCTATCTCAAAGCCCACCATACCATCGTGGAACAAATGCCCGACTATGCGCATTTCCTCGAAGCCCTAGTCGGGAACGATCTCCAACAACGGGAGCGCATAACACAGCTGGAACAACTCATCAAAGAGCAATTAGACATCGAAGCCAGCGCGATCAAGCGACGCGCAGAACAGGGCGCCGACGCCGTTCGTCACCTCGCCCTTCCCGGTGTGGCAAAACGGGAGCTCGACAATATCCATCGCCTCATCGCCGACCTTGAGACCGCGGAGCAACGATCCGCTCGAGCTAGAATCTTCCAGTCCACCTCAAGCACTCGCAATACGATCGCGCTCCTCGGACTGGGCGCCCTCTTACAGCTCGTGCTGCTAGGCTCGGTCTATTACCTGATCCACCACGACATCACCGCCCGTCGGCGCGTGGCGGCAGAATTGCGGCGCAAGGGAGAGCTTCTCCAGGCTGCCAATAAAGAATTGGAAGCCTTCAGTTATTCCGTGTCACACGACCTCCGTGCGCCGCTGCGCCATATCGACGGCTATGCCGCGCTGTTGTCGAAAACAGCCGGCCAGTCGTTGAACGAAAAGGCCCAGCGATACCTCCAGACCATCTCGGACTCCGCCAAACAGATGGGGCAACTCATCGACGATCTGTTGGTGTTCTCCCGCATGGGCCGTCAGGAAATGTTGCGCAGCACGGTCAACGTCGACCAGCTCGTCCAGACCGTCATTCACGATTTACGTCTTGACTTGCAAGGGAGGCCGATCTCTTGGACAATTGGGTCATTGCCGGATGTCTCGGGAGATCCATCCATGTTGAGGCAGGTGTTTACGAACCTCATCTCCAACGCCGTCAAGTTCACGGGCACTCGTCCGGAGCCGCGCATTGAAATCGGAGCGATGCAGCAGACTCCCGGTGAGGTCATACTCTACGTCCGAGACAACGGGGTCGGATTCGATATGCAATACGCCAACAAGCTCTTCGGGGTCTTTCAGCGCCTTCATCGCAACGACGAGTTCGAAGGCACCGGCATCGGCCTGGCGAATGTGCGGAGGATCATTCACCGCCACGGCGGTCGGACCTGGGCCGAAGGGGCCCCCGACCACGGCGCCACGTTTTATTTTTCACTCCCGCTTAAGAGGACTACCTGATGACTACCGTAAAACCCATTGTGCTGGCGGAAGATAACCCTCGCGATGCTGAATTGGCACTCGCCGCTATGGAAGAGCATCACATTGCAGACAAAGTCGTCATCTGCCATGATGGCGCGGAAGTGCTGGATTACCTCTACTGCCGCGGGCCGTATAAAAGTCGAGAATCCGGCAATCCCGTTGTCGTGTTTCTGGACCTCAAGATGCCGAAAGTCGACGGCATTGAAGTGTTGAGAACGATCAAGAACGACGCAAACCTCAAACCGATCCCGGTCGTCATGTTGACGTCTTCTCGAGAGGAACGCGACCTGGCTCAGAGTTATGCGCTGGGCGCCAACGCCTATGTCGTCAAACCTGTCGAGTTTCAGCAGTTCATTTCGGCCGTCAAAGAGCTCGGAGTGTTCTGGGGCGTGATCAACGAACCGCCGCCAGGAGGGACAGAGTCCGCTGCCTAGTCCGCCCTGCGGAGGATCAGTGAAAACCCCGCTCCGCCTGCTCCATCTCGAGGACGATCCCATCGATACCGAACTCGTCTCCGCCACATTGACGGAGGCGGGGCTCGCCTGTGTCGCTCATCGCGTGGACACGCGCAGCACGTTCCTGGCCGCATTGCAGGAAGGCGACATTGATCTGATCCTGGCCGACTATTCGATTCCTGGGTTCGACGGCATGAGCGCG
Organism: Nitrospira sp.; assembly: GCA_033852435.1. GTDB lineage: Bacteria > Nitrospirota > Nitrospiria > Nitrospirales > Nitrospiraceae > Nitrospira_C. The sequence continues at coordinate 7,497 of JAWOMO010000015.1, read as the reverse complement.
CTGGAGCTGGCACGCCAACAAAGGCCGGAGGTGCCCTTCCTCTTCGTCTCCGCCACGATTGGAGAGGAGTTGGCCATTGACGCGATGCACCAAGGCGCCACGGATTACGTGCTCAAACAGAGACTCGGCCGGCTGGTGCCCTCAGTGCTGCGTGCGCTGCGAGAGCGCGACAACCGCAACGAGCGGAAACGCGCGGAAGAAGCTCTGGCCCAGAGCGAGACACAGTTCCGCCAAGCTCAAAAAATGGAAGCGGTCGGACGGCTGGCCGGGGGGATTGCCCACGACTTTAATAATTTGCTGACCGTGATCATGGGCTATAGTCACGTCCTTTCCGCCGAACTGGGCCGTAGCCATCCGCTGCACGACAAGATCGAAGAAACGCAGAAGGCCTGTGACCGTGCCGTGATGCTGGTACGCCAGCTGCTGGCGTTCAGTCGCAAGCAACCGGTCGAGCCGAAAATCCTCAGCCTGAGCCGCGTCGTCGGCAATCTTGAAGGCATGCTGCAACGACTCATCGGATCCGACATCCACTTGGCGTTGACGCTCGATCCGGCCGACTGTCATGTGCGCGCCGATCAGGGCCAGCTGGAACAGGTCGTGATGAATCTCGTCGTCAATGCGCGAGATGCCATGGCCAACGGCGGGACGCTTTCGATCGACATTGCTCCGGTCGAACTCACCAAGAGCCCGATCTATCATGTCGAGCCCCTGCCGCCCGGTTCTTACGTCAGACTGTCGGTTGCGGACACAGGCGGCGGAATGGACCGCGAGACCCAAGCCCATATCTTCGAACCGTTTTTCACCACCAAGGAAGAAGGCAAGGGGAGCGGCCTAGGTCTTTCGACGGTGTTTGGGATCGTGACGCAATCAGGCGGTGGCATTGACGTCACCAGCCGCATCGGCCAAGGCGCTAGGTTCGATATCTTCTTTCCCCGTATCGCCGCTGATGCTCATCCCGCCGCACCGAGCCAGGAGCACGGACAGTGGCACAAAGGAAGCGAGACGATTCTGCTCGCGGAGGACGACCCAAGCGTGCGTACACTGATTCACGATGAACTGCGAAAGCTCGGGTACAACGTGGTCGAAGCCAAGAACGGCATCGAGGCCTGTCTCCTGGCCACGCAGCAGGAAGGAACCTTGGACTTGCTCCTGACAGACATGGTCATGCCCGGCATGGGCGGCAGGGAGCTGGCGCAACATCTCGCGGTGCTCAACCCGGATCTCCGAGTTCTCTTTATGTCTGGATACACCGACGACGTCGGTATCCTGACAGGGCACGGGGAAGGTACCACTGCGTTCTTGCAAAAACCCTTTACACCCGCTTCCTTGGCCCAAACGATCCGAAAACTTCTCGATGCCCCAGCCGAAACCCAACAACCGGAACCTCGCCGCGATGCCGCCAAGCCGGCCGCAACGTAATTCTTTACACAACATGACAGTGAGCCGGCGCCGGTCAATTTGACGCTACGCGTCCCGCCTCTCTATACTCAACCGCACGTCACTATGGCACAGCCTCACGGCCCCCACTGGTCATCAGCAATCTGTGCAACGCTCCTCTTTGGAGCGTTATTATTCTGCTTGGACGGACCGTCCCGCGCTGACGCTCCCCCCATTGGCTGGGAACGTCTGGCAGAAGGGCTCGCCATCGGAGTCTGGAATCCTTCCTCATTCTGCCAAGACGTACCGCCCTTCATCGCACTAGAGATCGATCCTGCCCGCTATCGTTTTTCCGTGCATCACTATCGGAGTGAACCAGTTCCGGATCCACCCGACATCCACGAGTGGCAAGTGCGGACCGGCCACGATCTGGTCTTCAATGCCGGCCTGTTCCGGGAGAACTTTGCGTATCTGGGGTTGCTGTACGGAAACGGGCAGCCGCTCGGAAGCAAACGGCATGGCTCCTGGTTGGGGCTCTTTGTCGCAGAGCCAACCGGGCCCGGCGGCCAGGCGGCAGGGATCTTGGATCTGGCTGCAGATCCCTTCGACGAACAGCGGCCTCCCTATCGTGAGGCCGCCCAATCGCTCATGCTCCTCGATCGGACCGGGAAAATCCGCGTCAAGCAGACGGGAAAACAGGCACAACAAACGATCGTGGCGGAAGACGAGAACGGGCACATCCTGGTGCTGAAAACCACGGCGGTGGCCTCGCTCCACGCCATCGGCCAATGCCTGCATGACACCTATCCAGGTATCCGCCAAGCCATGGCCATGGACGGAGGATCGTCGTCCGACCTCTCCATCAGCCCTGTCCTGTTGCGGGCAGCCGGACAAACCGCGGGAGCCCACCCTTGGATGTCGCTGCTGAATGCGGGCACAACCGGCCACATTGGACTGCCTGCCGTGATCGGGATCAGCCCCCGCGGTCACACCATCAAACCATAGTGACGGGAAGTGGGCTATTAGCGACGCGCGGTCTCGACCGGATATCCGGCCTCCTGCCAGGCATTCATGCTGCCGCTGACGTTGTACACGTGGCTGTAACCCAAATCGGCCAAGGTCTCCGCCGCAATATTGCTCCGATGACCGGATTGACAATAGACAACGATGTGATCGCTCAGTTGCGCACCGATCTCGCGATGCCGCGTCTTTATCTCGCGGAAATCAATGTTGAAATCGGTCCCAGGGATGAAGCCTTGCGCATGCTCTTCGGGGGAGCGCACATCAATCAACACGAAACCCTTCTGCATCATCGAAGGAGATTTGGTCAACCCGGCCCGCAATTGCTCGACCGTCAGCAGATACGAATGATGGGCAGACACCACCGTCATTGTGGCGACCAGCAGCACGAGCACGCTCAGGAACATGATGGCCGTTCGTTTCAACATGGCAGGCCTCCTCACCACATCATTGCCCAGGATGTTAGAAAGGGATTGAAGTATGCATTATGATAAAAGCCGTATGAAGAATTGGTCAAGCCTCGGCTGTACGCTGGCTTTCCTCTTGGCCGGCTGCGCGGAGGGCGCAAAACTGGCGCAAGACAACGGAGACGGCGGGATCGTGACTTACCCCTTCAAAGGTGAACAGGGCGCGATGCTCTCCTCTTATCGCACGGAAGCCCTGGCGATGATCAGAGAGAAGTGCCAAGGCGCCTATTCGATCATCCGAGAAGGGGAGGCGAAAGGACGGGCGCGTGTTGCCGGTGCGGTCGAAGGCGGGCAGGAAATCGTGCGAGAGCGGCGCTGGGGAATCGATTTTCGCTGTAAGTAGCTCGATCGTCTTAGGGCACTTGTTTCTGCTGTTTAATCAGATCCTCAATCGTGAGCAAACTCATCAGTTTGACCCCTTCTTGTTCGACCTTGGCTCGCCCCTCTTGCTCTTTTCGATCCACGATGACCAACGCGTGGGTGACCGTCAACCCCGCTTGTCTGGCTGCTCCGATGGCTTTGAGCAGCGACCCGCCGCTCGTCAGCACATCGTCAACAATCAACGCCCGATCACCGGGCTTGATCGCTCCTTCAATCACTTTTCCCAATCCATGATCCTTCGCTTGTTTGCGAACCACGAATGTTCGCCACTCTCGTTTCGGGCTCGCTCCGTAGGCATAGTCAGAAATCGTCGTCGCGATCGAAATCGCGCCGATCTCAAGCCCTCCAAGGCAGTCCAGCGCGACAGCGGCCAACGCTTCATGGGCCAGTTGCCCGACAAACCGGCGCGCAGAGGGATGAGCCATGAGCGCCCGGCAATCAACGTAGAAGGGGCTGATCTGGCCAGATGCAAGCGTGAACCCCTTCTCTTTATCCCACTTGAATGAGTGTGTCTCGTGAAAGGTCTGAGCCAACTGCTCTTTGACTGTCACCATGCAAATCCTGCCTCCTGATGAAAACACGACGGCATTGTACACCGCTCGCCGATCCGAGGACAGCAGTTTTCACGGGTAGACGATGACCGTGCTTTAGGAGAAGCGCCGTATCTGCTCTGCCAATGTCTGGGCTACTTGCTGTAAATCAAACGGCCAGGCATAGCGTAGCGTGACTCCGGGATGACGAGTTCTCAATTGCTCGAGGATTTCCGGAATCTCAATTTCCGAGTGCGAGCCGCCCGGCGTAAACATCGTCGTGGTCACAATAATGTGAGTCGCGCCTTTCCTGATCAACTCTTCTACCGACTCTCCCAATGTCGGCGCGCAGAATTCATTGTAGGCAATGGCAAAAAGCGCACCGTCCAACCTGGATTGTACCTGCGCGGCAACAGCTTCGAGTCCGGATCGATAGGGATCGGTCGCCGAAGTCCTGGGCCACCGTCGAATCTTGGCATCCAGCTCGATTTCCTCAGGTGAGGGAGGCATCTTTGCAGCCCGGCGCTGGGCCTCCAAGCGCTTCAGTTTCGTGACAAGATCCTGGGGACAATCCTTCGGAATCCCTCCGTGCCCGACCAGTACCACCCCTTGCTTCTCTCTTGCCATGAAACCTCCTACACGTGGTTCCGAAGCATCAGCTCCTTCGGATGCGGATTGAGATAAATCTGGTTTGCGATATAGCTGACCTCGTACCTCCCCACGTAATGTTTGATCAACGTGACGGGAACGATCAGCGGCACCACACCCTGATGATAATCGTGGATCACGCCGTCGAGTTCAGCCCGCTCTTTCAGCTTCAAACAATCTTTCAGGTGCCCCACAAGATGCTGGAGTACGTTGACGTGTTTGCGTCGCGTGGCCTTGACCGCGAGGGCTTCCATAAACAGCCTGCCATATCGTTCAATGAGTTCTTTGGGCGGATAGCGATGCGCCTGTGCCACTAATCGCCCCAATGCCTGGTATAGATCCCGACTATGAGCCAACAGCAGATACTTGTGTTCTGTGTGAAAGAGCACCACTGCCTGACGCGTGGCCCTGCCTTGGGCCATCCCCTTCCAGCGGTGATAACAAAAGACCCGCTCAATGAAGTTATCGCGGATGACGGGGTCGCAGAGGCGTCCTTCGTCTTCAATCGGGACGAGAGGGAAGCGCTCGATGAATGCCTGGGCGAACAAACCGACACCGGTCCGGCTCGGCATGCCGTGCTGGTTAAATACTCGCACCCGTTCGACACCGCAACTCGGCGAATCCTTCTTAAAAATATACCCTGTCAGATCGGCGTGCTCGAGCGCCTCCAGTTTCCGTTCGGTGAACAGCGCAAGCGGTTTTGTCATGTCCCGCTCTGTCTTGATGGTAAGGAGTCGGGGCTTCCTCGGATCACCGACTAATCGCATAGCCTCGCGCGGCGTGCCGAATCCCGCTTCGACTTCTGGGCAGATCGGAATCCATTCGACGTGGCGCCCGAGGACGTCGGTCAGGAACCGGTCGCGCTTGTGCCCGCCGTCATAACGGACTTCTTCGCCGAGCAGGCAACGGCTAATGCCGAGGCGAATCGGAACGGCCATCATTGTGCGACTCGCTTTTTCAGAATCACATACTCCTCGCGGGCCTGCCGATGGTCCACGATCGCATCGGGATAGTCCACCCCGATACGACAACCATATCGAACCTGTTCCTCAGGCATCATCAGGCGCGGCTCATGAATCACTTGGCTTGCCACCTTCGCCAACTCTGGCAGGTACTGCCGAAGGTAGGCCCCCTCAGGATCGAACTTCCTGCTTTGCAGCACAGGGTTGAAAATGCGGTAGCCACGCATGGCATCCGTGCCGGTCGAGGCGCACCATTGCCAATTTCCGTTGTTCGCCGCGACGTCGCCGTCGATCAGATGCTGCATGAAATAGCGCTCGCCGCTTTGCCAGTCAATGCGGAGATCTTTGATCAGGAACGAGGCGACGATCATCCGCACGCGGTTGTGCATCCATCCTGTCCGATTGAGTTGGCGCATACCAGCATCCACGATAGGATAGCCGGTCATCCCCTCGCACCAGGCCAGGAACAGCCGTTCTCGTTCCGGCCCCGGTTCACGGGCAGGAGGGACTCTCACGTCACGGAACGGACCGTCGACCACACGGGGAAATGCCGACAGCACTTGTTGAAAGAACTCTCTCCACACCAATTCATCAACCCACATCAATACATCCGCTCTCGAAACCCGGCCGCCGTTTCCGAGGGCAGCCAACGCCGCGTGGATTGCTGTGCGAGAGGACAGTGTTCCGAAGCGAAAGTGCGGAGAGAGTCGCGAGGTCCCGTCGATTCCCGGCAAGTTCCTGCCATTGCCATACGTATGAATCGGTCCCTCGGTGAACCACTGCAGCCGTTGTTGTGCGCTCCGTTCGCCTGGCTCGATCCACGGCGTCACCAGGTCATAACCCCATTCGACCGCCGATGGAAGTGGAGGAGGCGCTGGGAACGACGTGGCTTTCGTGGCCTTTAAGGTTTTGGGAATGGGTAGCGCCGATGGTTTCGCCGCCTGCCACTTGGTCCACCAGCGGGCGCGATAGGCACTGTACCGCTGCATCGGCTCGCCGGTGGCGCCACGCACCTCCTCCGCTTCGAAGACAACATGGTCTTTGAAGGTGCGAACGGCCACACCCGTCTGAGCCAGTCGTTGCGCGACGGTCCGGTCTCGTTCGATCGCTCCCGGCTCATAGTCGCGATTCCAATAGACCACATCGGCCTTCCAGTCATGTGCGGCTTGAACGACCTCTTCCACTGGTTCACCGCGACGCCAGCGAAGCCTGCTGCCGCGGCCAGCTAGAGAGGACGCCAGCTCTTGTAGACATCCGAGCATGAAATTCACGCAAGCGGAACCGAAGACATGGGACTGCAAGAGCGGCTCATCGAACACAAACAGCGGGATCACTTCATCGCACTCGTCGAAAGCCGCCGTCAGCGCCGGCTGATCGCTCAGCCTGAGATCCCGCCTGAGCCACACGATACCGCGCATCAGTGCGTTCCTTCAGAAATAGGCGGCCTGGCGGTTGTCACCACCACCTCATCGGTGAAGAGATGCCGGCGCCAGATCAAGGTAGATTCCCACGCCTTTACAGGCGTGGCCCTAAACTGATTACGATCTTCGATCGTCCTGCTTCGCAGGACCTTGCTCTCACCCCCGCCTTCACAGACGGGGAACTCCCGCTGGAATAGAGGACCAACAACGCGATGGTGACGATGAATCCGGAACGGATTACGTGGAATCCAAACACGAGTTGATTCATCGCCTCGCTCACGATCCCGAATCCCGCGTAAGCCAGACTCAGCCCCCAGGCCCATGGACGGAGCCAAAGAAATCCGTACCCGATCAATAAGTGCACGGCAGGGGAGTGGAGTTTGATGACAAACGAGGCAGGCCCGGTCACCGCCGTACCAAACAGTTTCAGCCCATAGGCAGGGAACAGCACGATGATGACCAGATCCACGGCACCGACGATCAGGAATAGCCCGCCTAACAATTTGATATCCACCCCGGCCGGCGTTGCGCGCATCTTCTCCTGCTATCGTGCCCAGGCTGCCGGAATCCCCTGCCACCAGGATTTCTGGTTCGCGGCCCGCCACTGCGCTTGTTCCACCCAGAGACGGTCCGACTCGGCCTTGTCCAGGCGATCGGCCATCGCGGCACTGACGTCTGACTGTTGCCGCAC
>JAWOMO010000117.1:0-5949 GCA_033852435.1 Nitrospira sp. | reverse complement strand
GCCATGCGCCAAGCCAGGAACGGACAGCGATCGCTTGATCAAGAAATCGTCGTGTTGCTGGTCCATGGGATTCTGCATCTCTGCGGATACGACCATGAGCGAAGCGAGACTGAGGCCCGTCGGATGCAGCGGAGGGAACGGGCGATTCTTGCTGGGCTCGGCAGGATCCCGCGCATCGCGCGACCAGCGAGAGGACGGTCACTTGTTGGTCGGCATTCCATCGGGATACATAATAGAAAAGGGTAGGTTGTTGTATGGGATTGTTTCAACGGCTTAGCGAAGGACTCACCAAGACGCGCTCCATCGTCCGCGGTTCGCTGGATCGCTTGCTCGGTCGGGCGGCGGATCCCGCTTTGCTGGAGGAATTCGAAGCGGCGCTCATTTCATCCGATCTCGGCGTTCATGTGGCTGAACGGGTCATGAAGCGGCTCAAAGAATCCCTCAAAGGAACCGATGCCTCGCAAGCCGTTCGCGTGCAGGGAGCGTTACAGCAGACGCTGCTCGATATCTTGACTCCCGCGGCCGGTCCTTCTTTGGAACAGCTGATCGCGAACGGTCCCAAACCGTTTGTCATTCTGGTGGTCGGTGTGAACGGGGTGGGGAAAACCACCACGATTGCTAAAATCGCCCAGCGGCTTGTGCAGGGAGGCCGTGTCCCGCTCCTTGTCGCTGCCGACACCTTCCGTGCTGCGGCGATTGATCAGCTGCAGGTCTGGGCGGATCGCATCGGGGTCGAACTGATCCGCCATAGCCACGGAGCGGATCCTGCGGCCGTGGCCTATGACGGACTGGCCGCGGCGAAGGCTCGACATGTCGATGTCGTGTTGACCGACACGGCCGGCCGGCTCCACACCAAGTCGAATCTCATGGATGAACTTCGAAAGATCAAACGGGTGATCGGGCAGGAATTTCCTGGCGCTCCCCATGAAGTCTTGCTGGTCTTGGATGCGACACTCGGTCAAAATACCCTCGCACAAGCGCGTCAATTCCATCAGGCCGTCGGGGTGACGGGCCTGGCACTGACCAAACTGGACGGCACCGCACGGGGCGGGATCGTTGTGGCCATCGCCGATGAGTTGAAATTGCCCCTGCGGCTGATCGGCGTCGGCGAGGCGGTCGAGGATCTCCAGGACTTTCAGCCGAAGGCCTTCGTCGATGCCCTGCTCGGCATGCCTGCCGAGTAGAGAGACCTCGCGTCGCGCGTTCGCCTCTTTTCCTTCTCAAGATTCCCAGCCCATGATAGGCTGTGTCCATGTGTCATGATGGGGCGGTTCTGTGCAGATGCTGTGGAGCTCGCTGATGGTAAAGATTCTGGTCATCGATGACGACCGCATGAATTGCGACCTACTGCAGGCGGTCTTCACCCGTCATGGGTACGACGTGCATACGGCGACTAGCGGTCTCGAAGGGATCAACCTGTTTCGTCAGCATGCCCCCCGCGTGACGATCCTGGATCTCCGGATGCCCGAGATGGACGGCCTGACGGTGCTGAAGGAAATCCGCGCCATCGACCCGCATGCGCCCGTTATTATCTTGGGTGGCGGCGCGTCAGAAATTCAGGAGAATCAAGCTCGCGCGTTGCGCGTGACGGATTTCGTGCGCAAAGGGTTGTCGCTCGACGTATTGGTCGAGGGCGTGAACCGAGTAGCCCAGCAGCCGATGAGAAAACAGGATGTGCTCGGTGGAACAGCCGTAGCCGGCCCGGCCGCCGACACTGGTGAAACAGTGCTCGTGGTTGACGACGAACAACTGGTGCGCGATCTACTCGTGCAATTCCTCAGCCTGCGTGGCTATCGCACGCTCGGCGCCAAAGATGGTCCCGAAGCGCTTTCGGTGGTGGAACAGAGCGCCCCGGACCTCATCCTGCTGGACCTTATGCTGCCGGGAATGAGCGGCGTTGAGGTGCTCCGCAAGCTGCGCGATAAGAATTTTACCGGCGCGATCATTATTATCACCGGCAGTTACGACGAAGAACTGCTTGAGGAAGCTTGGTCTCTCCATCCCCAAGAGGTCATCGGGAAGCCCATCGACCTCGAAAAACTGCTCGCGATCATCCAGCTTGTGCTCGTCTGCCGCGAATGCTAAAAGTCTTCGAATGGAACCTTGCAGAAGGGGGCTGGTTCTCGCGTCCGGACTCCTGCTCTTGTTCTTCAGTGCAGCGGTTCCTTCCCTAACTGCGGCTTCGGATGCCTCGCCGGTCGGTACGACCATCGAACACCACGATCTGTTTGTGCAGATCGATCCTGACGGTCATCGGCTCGTTGCGACGGATCGGATGACCATCGATCTGTCGCAGCCACAACAGGCCGTCATGTTTTCGCTCGCTCCCACCCTGCAACTCGACCGGTTGGTTCTATCCGCCGGGGACAAGCCTGCGGATGAATCAATCAACGAAATTCCATTTGAAATCGAACATGATGCCGCGCAGGCTCGAGCGCAGAAGATCAGGATTCCGGCAGCAATCCTGACGGCTGGAAAAAACATGCTGACAGCCCATTACCATGGTCTGATCCATGATCCGCCGAGAGAGCCCCGGCACTTGCGATTCGTCACGCCGAGTGAGACGGCCGGGCATATCGGGCCCGAGGGGGTCTATTTAAGCAGTGAAAGCCAATGGTATTTGGATCTCCCTGACTCGCTCAGCACCCATCGGCTGCGCGTCGCCCTGCCGCCTGAATGGACCGCGGTCACGCAAGGAAAGCCTCGAACCTCGGCTCCGTGCCCTTCCGAACTCTGTCCCCAGGGGAATCTCATCATGACGGAATGGGATCTGGCTCAGCCGACCGAGGCGCTGACCGTCGTTGCCAATCGGTTTGTCTCCAAGGCCCGTGAGTGGGTGGCGAAGAGCGGACAATCCGTGCAGATTGCCACCTATCTGTTTCCCGAGGATGCCCCCTTGGCGGATGAGTATCTCGATGCCACGGCACGTTATCTCGACGCCTATATTCCGTTGCTCGGTCCCTATCCCTTCGACAGTTTTGCAGTCGTCGAAAACTTTTTCGCCAGCGGGTTGGGGATGCCCTCCTTCACCCTGTTGGGAAGCGGGATTATCAAGCGGCACTATGTGCAACCCTATGCGTTGGGCCATGAAATCGTCCATTCATGGATCGGCAATGCGGTGTTCAATCGGGTCGACCGCGGAAATTGGGTTGAAGGTCTGACAACCTATCTGGCGAATTATTACTGGCATGAGTTGTCGGGCGATAGGCAGCAGGCGCGTGATCAACGTCGTCTGATGCTGCGCGGGTACAATCTCCACGTGTCTCCGGCGCGCGATTATCCGGTCGGACAGTTCACGCAAAAGCATGACGAGCGTGACAACGCGATCGGTTATCAGAAAGCCGCCATGGTCTTTCATCTCCTGCGACAAGAGGTCGGAGATGACGCGTTCTGGCTGGGGCTGAAACGTCTCATCGCACAGTATCGTGGACGGCATGCGGATTGGCACGATCTGGAGCGCATCTTCTCAGAGGCCGCCGGGCACGATCTGCGGTGGTTTTTTATTCAGTGGGTTGAGCGGGATGGGGCGCCGGTCTTGTCGGTCGAAGGCGCCTCTGCGCATCCAACAGGCAGCGAGGGCGACCGGACGTTTCAGCTCACGGTCACGGTCGGGCAAACCGGCCAGCCGTTTCGGCTGTCTGTGCCGCTGCTTGTCCGCATGAGCGACGGCCGTGAACAGACCATCCAAGCCCGAGCAAGCACGGCTCATGACATCATCACGGCCACATTGCCGGCCAGACCCAAAGAGATCGTGCTTGATCCGGACGCGATGGTGATGCGGCGAATCCCGCGCCAGGCCCTGCCTCCAGTCTTGAATCACTATGTCACCGATGGGAAGCGGTCCGTTGTGCTCGCGTTTTCTGATCCCGCAGATGGCTCCCATCCCTTTCGCGGAATTGTGACGCGCATCGAAGCGCAAGACAGCCAACGGGCGGTAGGGGAACGGGCGACGACGGCGACTCTTTCCAAAGACGTGCTATTGCCGCGAGAAGGTTCGGTGCTAGTATTGGGGGGCCCGGAAGCTCGTGTGGCGATCCAATCATTGATGAACCCGCATTGCAGCGACCTCGTGACACTTCGCGACGGCGGCCTCACGCTGGCGGGGAGCGCGCACGACGGGCCGGATATCGCTGCGTTGGTCAGTTGTCATCGGCGCGACCAACCGGGCAGCGTTGTGACTCTGCTCTACGCCGTGACGCCGCAGGCTGCAACCACGGTGGCGCGGTTGGTATTTTTCTATGGATGGAACAGTTATGTCGTTTTTAAAGATGGCAGCGCGATCGCTCGTGGTGAATGGGCGGACACATATGATCGGATGGAGGTATCTGTTGATGAGCGGGATGTCGTTCGGTAGCGTGCTCATGGCTGCCCTGGTCGCTCTCGGTGTCTGGTCACAGACAGGATTGGCCGGAGAACTTCCATCGAAGCCGACGGCCGCTGCCTCGGCCGGTGCGGAGCGTCACCTCAAGAACATTCGCCAATTGACGTTCGGGCGGCAGAACGCGGAGGCCTATTTTTCCTTCGACGGCACCAAGCTGATTTTTCAGTCGACGAACAACTGGATGAAGGATTCCTACGCTGCTACCCTCAAACCAGCGGATGAACCACTTGGCTGCTATCAGATGTATGTCATGGACCTGGAGAGCGATACGGTTCGGCTGGTCAGTACCGGCACTGGTGCCACGACATGCGGCTACTTCTTCCCCGGTGACCGGCGCGTGCTCTATTCCTCCACCTACGCGTCCGGGCCGAATTGCCCGCCGAAGCCGAAGCGAGACGGGGCCTATCGGTGGGCCCTGGACGATTACGATCTGTATGCCGTGCGCATAGACGGACAGGAAATGCAGCGTCTGACCTCGACGCCCGGCTACGATGCGGAAGCCACAGTCTCGCCGGACGGCAAAACGATCGTGTGGACTTCAGTGAAGGACGGCGATCTCGATCTCTACGCAATGAACCTCGACGGCACGAAGCCCCGTCGCCTGACGGAGGAGATCGGGTACGACGGAGGCGCGTTCTTTTCCCCCGACAGCAAGCGCATCGTGTATCGGGCGTCGCACCCGACCGATCTGGCGGAGGTGTCGCGCTACAAAGAGCTGCTCAGCCAGCGGCTGGTGGAGCCGGGCCAACTTGAAATCTTCGTGATGAACGCCGACGGAAGCGGGAAGCGCCAGGTGACGTCAAACGGGGCATCGAACTTCTCTCCCTTCTTTCACCAGGACGGCAAGCGGATCATCTTCTCATCCAACGTGGAAACCAGAGGCGACGGCGGACGTCCGAGTTTTCATCTCTATTTGATCAATGATGATGGATCCGGGCTTGAACGGTTGACGTTCGAGGGTTCCTTCAATAGTTTCCCCATGTTCTCGCCGGACGGGAAACGTCTGGTCTGGGTGTCGGACCGCTATGCCAAGACGCCCGGCGAGTTCAACGTGTTTCTCGCGGACTGGGTACCATGACTGGTCCCGACGAGGTCGGGACTACTTGCCGTACTTCATCTCAATCCCGCTTCTTGTCTCTTCGCTGCTGCCGGGCTTTGTCGCTCGGGCTCTTGCTCTGCGCTCTTGTCCTCACGTTCATCGGATTATTCGAATGGGATGTGCCGCTCACCCGATTCATCCGTTCACTCAACCTTGCGCAGTCGGACAATTTGGCGAATCCCTGGCTTGCCCGCTTGAGTAACATCGGCGATCGGCTCGGCAAGGGAGAATCCTTGGTCGTCATCAGTCTGGCGATCTGGGGCGTCGGCCTCCTGTTGAAACAGTCGGTCTGGAAAGCCGCTGGATGGCAGAGCCTCCTGGCACATGGCATAGCTGGTGTCTTCAATAACCTCACGAAACATCTCGTCGGCAGGGCTCGTCCTAAGTTCATGCATGCCGGCACGCTTGAACTGTCTCCCGTCGGCGGGAGCGGGTGGGATTCCTTTCCCTCAGGCCATGCGACGGCATC
>JAWOMO010000115.1:0-5633 GCA_033852435.1 Nitrospira sp. | reverse complement strand
GTTAAGCCTGCCATGGCTATTCCGGCGCAACAGGTGTTTCTCGTCCGTCACGGCGAAACCGAGTGGAGTCTCAACGGACGACACACAGGGACCACCGATATCCCGCTGACGGAACACGGACGACAGGTGGCCAGACTCTGGCAGCCGATCCTGGCGAAGGAGTCGTTCTCGCTGGCCCTGACGAGTCCCATGCAGCGGGCCAGGGAGACCTGCCGGCTGGCAGGTCTCGGGGACGTGACGACTGTCGAGCCTGACCTGGTGGAATGGAATTACGGGCGCTATGAGGGATTGACGACCGACCAGATCCATGCGACGGTCCCGGACTGGCTGCTCTTTCGAGATGGATGCCCGGGCGGAGAAAAGCCGGGAGAAATCGGTGCACGGGTCGATCGCGTAATTGCGAAAGTACGCGCCGTCGATGGCGATGTCATATTGTTCGCCCATGGGCACGTGCTCAGAGTGCTCGCGGCTCGCTGGCTGGACCTCTCTCCTTCGCAAGGCCAACACTTTTTGCTTGATACAGCCACGCTGAACATCCTGAGTTACTACCGTGGTTCTTCGGCGATCATGCGATGGAACGCGCCGGTTCAGTTCTAAGCGCGAGGGCCGCGATGCGGTCGGGGAGAAAGAAGCCAATGAGAACCCGCTGGAATGCCAAGGAGGTGACGCGATGACGAGCGGTGCAGTTCCACTTACACAAGGCACTGCCTGGAAGGCCCTTCGTGAGCATTACGAGGCGATCAAAGCTGTGCATTTGCGGGATCTGTTTGCGAAAGATCCCGGGCGCGGCAGTCGCTTGGCGTGCGACGCGGAGGGGATCTATCTCGACTATTCGAAAAACCGCCTCACGGATGACACGGTGCGCCTGCTGCTTGACCTCGCCAATACCGCCGGCTTGCGGGCCGGCATCGACGCGATGTTCCGCGGTGACAAAATCAATGTGACGGAGAATCGCGCGGTCCTGCACGTGGCGCTGCGCGCCCCGGCGGGCGCCACCATTATAGTGGACGGCGAAAACGTGGTGCCGAAGGTCCACGCGGTGATCGAGAAAATGGCCGGCTTCGCCAATCGCGTCCGCAGCGGCGAGTGGAAAGGCCATACCGGCAAGCGCATTCGCAATGTCGTGAACATCGGCATCGGGGGGTCGGACCTGGGTCCTGTCATGGCCTATGAGGCACTGCGGGCGTACAGCGATCGCGCGCTGACCGTGCGTTTCGTCTCGAACGTTGACGCGACCGATATCGCCGAGTCGACGCGGGACCTCGACCCGGCGGAGACGCTGTTCATTGTCTGTTCCAAGACCTTCACCACGCAGGAGACCCTCGCCAACGCGCAGACCGCGCGTGCGTGGTGCCTGCGAGCGCTCAAGAACGACAAGGCGGTGGCCCGCCACTTCGTGGCCGTGTCCACGAACGCGGGCGAAGTCGCGAAGTTCGGAATCGATCCCGCGAACATGTTCGAATTCTGGGACTGGGTCGGAGGCCGCTACTCGCTGCCCTCGGCCATCGGTCTCTCGTTGATGGTCGCCATCGGGCCAGAGCGGTTCCGCGAGATGCTGGGCGGGTACCATGCCATGGACGAGCATTTCCGATCCGCTCCGTTCGATAAGAACTTACCCGTGCTGCTGGGGCTCATCGGACTCTGGTACGTGAATTTCTTCGGCACCGAGTCCCAGGCAATTCTGCCCTATGACCATTATCTCGGGCGATTGAGCGCCTATCTGCAGCAGCTCGACATGGAGAGCAATGGGAAGCGTGTGGACCGGGATGGGAACGTGGTGAATTACCAGACCGGCCCGGTCATTTGGGGGCAGCCGGGCACAAACGGCCAGCATGCGTACTATCAATTGATCCATCAGGGCACGCGGTTGATCCCGTGCGACTTCATCGGCTTCTGCCGGTCGCTCAATCCCATGGGGCAGCATCACGATCTGCTGGCGTCCAATCTGTTCGCGCAGACGGAGGCGCTGGCCTTCGGCAAAACGGCTGCGGAAGTAGAGGCGGAAGGAGCGCCTCCTGCCCTCGTACCGCACTGGACGTTTCCGGGCAACCGCCCGACGAATACCATCCTCGTCGAGCAATTGACGCCGGAGATGCTCGGGAAGTTGATCGCGCTCTACGAGCACAAAGTGTTCGTCCAGGGCACGATCTGGCGCATCAACTCGTTCGACCAGTGGGGGGTGGAATTGGGTAAGGTGCTGGCCAAACGGATCACGCCGGAATTGACGAGCGGAGCAGACCCCGATCTCCGGCACGACAGCTCGACCAACGCGTTGATCCGGCGTTACCGCCGGCTTCGCCTGCCGGGCTGACACCTCGTTCGGCCAACCATTTATATATAACCTGAGAGGCTTGCGATGACCCGTGAACAGCTCGATCAACTCTGCGTCAACACGATCCGCACCTTGTCCATGGACGCCATTCAGCAGGCCAACTCAGGCCATCCTGGGACACCCATGGCTTTGGCCCCTGTGGCCTATTGCCTGTGGCAGCGATTTCTCCGTTTCGATCCGCAAGATCCGATCTGGCCTAACCGCGACCGTTTTGTTCTTTCCATCGGCCATGCCTCCATGCTGCTCTACTCGCTCCTGCATCTCACCGGGGTCAAGGCTGTGAGCAAGGATTACGAAACCCTCGGTGAACCATCCGTGCCGTTGGATGCCATCAAGCATTTCCGCCAATGGGGCAGCCGATGCCCTGGTCATCCGGAGTACCACTGGACCTCCGGCGTCGAAACCACGACCGGGCCGCTCGGCCAGGGGATCGCGAACAGTGTGGGCATGGCCTTGGCCGGCCGCTGGATGGGCACGTATTTCAATCGGCCCGGCTTCGACGATCTGATCAATTTCAACGTGTATGCCCTGTGCGGGGACGGTGACATGATGGAAGGGATCTCTCACGAGGCGGCCTCGCTCGCCGGGCATCTGGGCCTCTCGAATCTGTGCTGGATTTACGACAACAACCACATCACGATTGAGGGGAACACCGCGCTGGCCTTCTCCGAAGACGTGGCGACACGGTTCATCGCCTACGGCTGGAATGTCACCCGTGTCGGTGACGCGAACGACCTGGAGATGCTCGAGCGGGCATTCCGGACCTTCCACAAGATGACGGATCGTCCGACACTGATCATCGTGGACAGTCACATTGCGTACGGAGCGCCAAACAAGCAGGATACCTCGGCTGCTCACGGGGAACCGCTCGGCGAAGAGGAAATCCGGCTGACCAAACGAAATTACGGTTGGCCGGAGGACGTCAAATTCCATATTCCCGACGGCGTGCCAGAGCATTTCCGCCAGGGGATCGGCGCTCGCGGGAAAACACTCCGCGACGCCTGGTTCGCACGCATCAAAGACTACAAGGTCAAGTATCCGGAGTTGGCCGATCAATTGTATCGGGTGCAGCACCGGCAGTTGCCGGACGGCTGGGACAAGGATCTGCCGGTCTTTCCGGCGGATGCCAAGGGTATGGCGACGCGAGTCTCCTCGGGAAAGGTGTTGAACGAGGTGGCCAAGCGTGTGCCCTGGTTGATGGGCGGTTCGGCGGACCTCGGTCCCTCGGCGAAAACGCGTTTGACCTTTGAGGGAGCGGGCGATTTGTCGGCTGATAATCCGGCTGGCCGGAATCTTCACTTCGGGATCCGAGAGCACGCCATGGCTGCGATCCTGAACGGCATGGCTCTGATAAAAGTCCGGCCCTATGGTTCCGGCTTCCTGATTTTCAGCAACTATGCAAGAGGCGCAATCAGGCTCAGCGCGATCATGGAATTGCCGGTCATTCACATTTTCACGCACGACTCGATCGCGGTAGGGGAGGACGGGCCGACCCATCAGCCGATCGAACACATTGCATCATTGCGCGCGATGCCCGGTTTAATCGTGTTGCGGCCGGCTGATGCCAATGAAGTGGTGGAAGCCTGGCGTGTGATCATGAATTTGCAACATGAGCCGGCGGTGCTCATTCTGACCAGGCAGGACGTGCCGACATTGGACCGGAACAAGTACGCGTCCGCCTCCGGCTTGGCGCAGGGAGCCTACATCCTGGCCAATAGCCCGGATGGAAAGCCCGATGTGATTCTCATCGGGAGCGGCAGCGAAGTCTCGCTCTGTGTCGCAGCCTACGAACAGCTCACGTCCGAAGGAGTGAAGGCTCGGGTTGTAAGCATGCCCTCGTGGGAACTGTTCGAGCAGCAGGAGCAAGCCTATCGCGACAAGGTGCTGCCGCCGGCTGTGACGGCTCGCGTTGCCGTTGAACAGGCCTCGACGTTCGGTTGGGCACAGTACGTCGGCACGTCCGGAACCATCATCGGCATGACGACGTTCGGGGCGTCCGCTCCCCTGAAAGTGTTGCAGAAGGAATTTGGCTTCACCAAGGAGCATGTGATTGAAGCCGCCAAGCAGCAACTGAGGCAAGCGAGGTAGGCGATGCGGGTCGCCATCGGGTCCGATCACGCCGGGTTTGAAATGAAGGAGGCGCTGAGAGCGTATCTCGGTGCTCTGCACTACGACGTGCTGGACCTGGGAACGCACAGTACGGCTCCGGTTGACTACCCCGACTACGCCGAGGCGGTCGGACTCGCCTTGCGTCACGGAAAAGCCGATCGGGGCATCATGGTCTGCGGTAGTGGCGTGGGCGCATCGATCGCCGCCAACAAAGTGCCAGGCATTCGTGCGGGGCTCTGTCACGATACCTATTCTGCGCACCAGGGCGTGGAACATGACGACATGAATCTCTTGGTGCTGGGCGGACGCGTGATCGGCGTGGAGACGGCCCGCGAGCTCGTTCGCGCCTTCCTGGGAGCGCGGTTCAGCGGCGATGACCGGCATCTCAGACGACTCACCAAAGTCATCATCCTGGAAAATCCGCTGAACGCCCTGCAGAAATACGGACAGTCGGTGTGGTTGGACTACATTCGCCGCAGCTTGATCACCAGCGGTGAGTTGCAACGAATGATCGACGACGATGATGTGCGAGGGGTCACATCGAACCCGGCGATCTTTGAGAAGGCCATTGCCGGAAGCACGGATTATAAGGATGTCCTGACGGCCCCGGAGTCACGGAAGCTGGACGCCAAGACGTTGTATGAACGGATAGCCGTTCGCGATATTCAGGAGGCCGCCGACCTCCTGAGGCCGGTGTACGACCAATCGAAGCGGCGCGATGGCTATGTGAGTCTGGAAGTTTCGCCGAAACTCGCGCGGGATACGCAAGGAACACTCGAGGAGGCCCGCCGTTTATGGAGCGGTGTCGGGCGACCGAACCTGATGATTAAAGTTCCCGCGACAGAGGAGGGCATTCCTGCGATCCGACAATTGATCGGTGAAGGCATCAACGTCAACGTGACGTTGCTCTTTTCCCAAGCGTGTTACGAACAGGTGGTTGAGGCGTATCTGGCCGGGCTTGAGCGGTTCGCTGCGGGTCACGGCGATCTCAGCGGAATCGCCAGCGTCGCCAGTTTCTTTATCAGCCGCATCGACTCGGCGATCGACGGGCTTGTCACTGCTCGCCTGAAGACCGTCACGAATGCCAGAGAGCAGGCGCTCCTTCGCAGCTTGACCGGCAAAGTGGCGATCGCCAACGCGAAGCTGACCTACCAGCGGTATCGCGAACTCTTCGGCAGCCAACGGTGGCGCG
>JAWOMO010000108.1:0-3010 GCA_033852435.1 Nitrospira sp. | reverse complement strand
TTCCGATGTGCGGACAGGTCATGGTAATGATCTGGCCCTTATAGGAAGGATCGGTCAACACCTCCTGGTAGCCGGTCATGGCGGTATTAAAGACCACCTCGCCGGTAGCCTCGCCCTCGTAGCCGAGCGCGCGGCCTTCAAAGACCGCCCCATCAGCCAATGCCAAGAATGCTTTCTTCATGCCGGCACTCCCTCTTCCCCCAACAATCGCTTCGCCTTCATCACGAACAACGCGATCCCCAGCACGAGATTCACCATATAGAGCGAACGGATTGGCATGTGAAGCCGAAAGAAGGCCTCGAACGCCGTTTTCCTTGCCTGTTCATCTTTTGCAGCGAAGGCTTCGGCTTGCAAGGCTGCTGCTTGGGGGTGCAGCACCGCTATGATGACCCCGGCAATGAGCACCATGAGCGCCAGCACAACCACTTCTCCCCGACTGACCTGGACGAGAGGCTCCCCGCTCCACCAACGATAGATTACCGCGAGGACCAGCATCGCCATAGCGACCATCACGAGACGATTGTATCCTTCGAACGATCGAGTCAGAAAGATCCCTCCGGAATCCTGTCCGCCAAATGTATTGAATACCGCGGGGATCACCGCACCGATCAGCACAATGAGCCCTCCGACCCACAGGCTAAGAGCCAGAAACTCACAGCTCAGGGCGCAAGCAAGTCCCCAACGGGTGAGGCGGCTCACGCCACCACCGGTGCCTCAAACACCACTCGACCGCCGACGATGGTTGTCAGAACCGCGCCCTTCACTTTCCAGCCGGCAAACGGCGTATTGCGGCTTTTCGAGCGAAACTTGGCCGGATCCACTTCCCATTGCACGTGAGGATCGATAACGGCTACATCCGCATCGCCACCGACTGCCAACGTCCCCTTCGAGAGGCTAAAGGCCTTCGCCGGCGCGCTGGTGAGTTTTTCGATGGCTGCTTCCAGCGTGAGAATCCCCTCTTCGACCAGCGCTAAGGTCAACGGAAGCGCCGTTTCGAGACCCACGATGCCGAATGGAGCTTCGGTGAACCCCTGCTGCTTCTCTTGCGCGGCATGAGGAGCATGATCGGTTGCGATGACATCAATCGTACCGTCGCGCAATCCTTCTTTGATCGCCTGCACGTCGTTCCACGTCCGAAGCGGCGGGTTCATTTTGGCGAGGGTATTGAATCCCCGAACCACTTCCTCCGTCAACGTAAAGTGATGGGGACAAGCCTCGGCCGTGACCTTGATGCCCCGCGACTTCGCTTCACGCACCATACGCACCGACCCGACCGTACTGATATGGGCAAGGTGCAATCGCGCCCCCGTCAATTCTGCTAGCGACACATTCCGCGCAACCATCACGTCTTCCGCCGCTGCCGGAATCCCGGGAAGCCCCAACTCCGTCGAGATGAGGCCCTCATTCATGCAGCCGCCTTCGGCCAGATGCAAATCTTCGCAATGGTCGACCACAGGGACATCGAACGCCAGGGCATATTCCATCGCCCGGCGCATCACAAGACTGTTCATGACGGGCTTCCCGTCATCGGAGATTGCCACACAACCGGCGCGGCGCAAATCGCCGATCTCTGCCAGTTCTTTTCCCTCCGAGCCTTTGGTAATCGCCCCGATTGGTAACACGTTGGCCAGTCCGGCGGCCCGCGCACGTTCCAGCATAAACTCGGTAATCGCCTGATTGTCGTTGACGGGATTCGTGTTGGGCATGCAACAGACCGTTGTAAAGCCTCCTGCCACCGCCGATGCCGATCCGCTTTGAATCGTTTCCTTATACTCGAACCCGGGTTCTCTGAAGTGCACGTGGAGATCGACAAATCCCGGGACGACGAGTCGTCCCTTGGCCACAATCATCGTCACTCCCGCCGGAGCCTTGATGTGTGGTCCTACAGCGACGACCTTTCCTTGGTCAATCAAGAGATCGCCCACCGCGTTGAATCGCCCCGGGTCGATAATGTGCCCGCCTTGAATCAATATCGCCACGTTATGCTCCAGACATGAGATACAAAATGCCCATCCGAACGGCTACCCCGTTCGCCACTTGATCGAGAATGACCGATGACAGACTGTCAGCTACCTCAGGAGCAATCTCGACGCCCCGATTGATCGGGCCAGGATGCATGACAATCGCCCCCACATCGGCCAATTTGACGCGTTCCGCCGTCAATCCGTATAGGCGGGCATACTCGCGGATGGTTGGGAATAAGGCCCGCCCCTGTCGTTCAAGTTGCAGGCGCAGCATCATGATGACTTGAACGCCTCGCAACGCTTCGTCCAGATTGTAGAAGACCTTGGCACCCAGCTTATCAATTCCCATCGGAATCATCGTGGGAGGGCCGACGACACGAACCTCCGCTCCCAGCTTCGACAATGCATGGATGTTGGAGCGAGCGACGCGGCTATGTGCGACATCACCGACAATGGCGACGCGAAGTCCTTCGAACGACAGGCCCCGCTCACGAATCGTGTACAGATCGAGCAAGGCTTGAGTCGGATGCTCGTGCCATCCATCGCCGGCATTGATGACGGAGGACTTGACCCCGCGCGCGAGCGTCTCTGCTGCCCCCGCCGACGAATGTCGCAACACGATAATGTCCGCCTGCATCGCCTCGATATTCCGCGCGGTATCGAGGAGCGTTTCCCCTTTGACGACACTGCTCGACGAGGGGGAAAAGTTAATGACATCCGCACTGAGACGTTTTGCAGCCAACTCAAACGAGGTTCTAGTTCTCGTACTGGGCTCGAAAAACAAATTCACGACGGTTCTGCCACGAAGCGCCGGCACTTTCTTGATGTCGCGACCAGTCACTTCCTTAAATGAGTCGGCCGTTTCAAGAATCAGCTTAATTTCATCCGCCGACAAGGGTGCTAAGCTCAGAAGATCTTTGCGTTTGAGGCTCATCGCTTCGTCTCCTTCACGCCTTGAGTATGACGACCCGGTCTTCTTCGCCTGCCTCTTCCAGCAACACCTGGATCTTCTCTTCCCGTGAGGTCGGAATGTTCTTTCCGATATA
>JAWOMO010000078.1:0-62700 GCA_033852435.1 Nitrospira sp. | reverse complement strand
GGTGCTGACGCTTGGTCTCATTGAACTGCTGCGCCGACTGGAACGGATGACCCACACAGCATGGTTGTATGTGTTCTATGGCATTGCCGTGCTAACGGCAAGTATTCTCGTGGTCCACGATGTAGGCACCGGTCCACATGCACATTCCGACGGGCTCAGGGCAATCCATATCCAGATGGGCCTCTTGGCCCTGCTGGCGATCGTCCTCAAGGTGCTCGTCGATCGTGGCATTCTCATCGGGAGGTCCACGTACCTGTATCCGTTATCGCTGGTGGGGTTGGCTGTGCAATTGCTATTGTTCACGGACTCCTCTGGCATGGTGCGATAGTCGGGCACAGGGATGTGCTTGACCGTGGCGATTGAGGGGATCCCTGGCAAATAAAGGTTCCTGGCACATTTCCCATATCCTGCAACTCACTCGTTAGATGCTAGGCGGAAGGACCGCCGCGCGCCGCGAATGAAAAATAGTCCCGCGTTTATTCCTCCTCTCCGCCTATCCTCTCTTCTTCTTGTCGCACAAACCAGGACAATAGCATCGGTTAAGAGTTCGACAACAAAATCGGACCATGGCCGATAGTGCGGCTCAGCAGGTCAAGTAGAAATGATACCCAGGAGACTCGAGGCGGCACGGATGACAACGTTCATGCACGGATCTCTTGCAACAGACATGCACTATCAAGCGCAGTGTGTTGGAGGGAAGCAGGGCAGGCACTGGTAGTAAGTGTCACACGCATAGATCACGATCTGCCAATTCCGCACCAGCAGGTATGCGAAAAGTGAGAGAGTCCCTGGTAGGACTCCGGTGTATTTCTCGTAGTATTACTGTGTATTTCCAGGGAATTCCCGAGTTCTTTGTGTTCCTCATTTTGACTAGCATGAGCTCATTGTCTGATGCAACAAAGGAGGAGAGCCATGCCTTACACGAGCCCCTCCGTCTTAGCTCGCATTGAATGGTGCCGGTGGCAGAGGACGCAGGCGCGTACGCAAGCTGAACTGGAAAGATGGCGTGCCGAAGAGGATGGTCTGCGGGACGCTCTCCTCAATAGAGATCACACGAACCACTACCGGTATAGTCCGCCTGAGGTATTTGAGAGATATACGATGGGTTTCCAGGATGGGCAAGCCCTGATTCGCGTTTCATGGGTGGACCGACATTTGGCACCCAGCCGCCAGTAGGACACATGTTTCAGATGCGGACGCCGGGTGCCGCGAAACTGAGGGGACGTGAAACGCCAGGCGTGAAGGGTGAGGTGTAAGGAGTTAGGCGCAAGAAGCAGATTGCCGCGAAGTAGGGTTGTAAGACAGATCTTCAGGCCGACTAATCAGATAGGACTTCTGACCCCGTTGTTTTGCCCTCACGCAGCGACCGTCACCCCATTCTTGTTGAGGATCTCCACCAGCTTGGGGATGTCCGGAGGACCAGTGGGAACTTCCTTATCGATATTGGTGAACATTTGTGAAGCCAAACTTCCCTGGCCGGTGATCTCGAGGGTCTTCCCGCCACCGGCACCGTAGCGGAAACTGTGGACCGTGCCGCCGGGCAGGTGGACGAGGGTGCCGGGCACAGCCAACACGGTCTTATCCCCGTAAGTGAACTCGACCGTACCATTAAGGACAAAGAAGGCTTCGTCCCAGCTGTGACTATGCGGGGGCGGACCGGTTCCTTCATCGCCTTCCTGGACAGTGACCTCGTAGCCCTGTGTCTCGGTGTTCGACGCCAGCACGGTTACCTTCGTGCCGACCACATTCAGTGCGCGGTTGTAGTCCTTGGGGGTCACAACAAACGGTTGGTTCTTCATGGTTCCATGACCTCCTGCGTGGATGGAACTGGGCGATCGGCTAGGATGCGAGTACGAGCCTAAGAATAAAGACAGGCTACTTTTCTAGAAAGAACGTGTCAAGGGAGTGATGTTGGAATGCACGTATTTTGAGAGGTGGGACGCCGCGCGCGTCGAACGTTACAAATGCTTCTTCCAAGCTCGCCCGTCCCTCCTCTCCCTTAGGCATGGGGGGATGGATGGGCTCCCGACGACATGCGGCGGTTCGCATAAATATGATGCTCTCACCGAGCTTTCTGATGTCTCTCCCCCTCCTGGCATTGCGAGAGACGGGGCCTTACCTGCGAGTTACGCGGAGGCGAGGGACCCGCACTTGCCGAGCGGTTGCGGTCGCGCCGTAGCGCTGGAGCGGGTAGGGCTCCGTCTCTCGACACGTCTATAACTTCCCAAAACTCCTCTCCCAAAACTCCCTCACCTTCCTCATATTGTCTTCAACGTCCGACTTCAAATGCCTCGCTCCTGCTTGCCAATCGTCGGTGGTATACCCGACCCGCCGCGCGAGGAAGATGAACTCATCCGAATCGGCCGGCGGGAGCACCAAGTCTTTGGCGTGGCCCCGTACCATCCGCAATCCATCAATCAGCATGCGAATGAACAAGTAAGCCTTCCGGAGATTCTCACCGTCCTGCCGCGTGACAAATCCACATTCGACCAGCCCCGCCAGCGCCTGCATCGCGTTCGGCGTGCGCAAAACGGGATGCTTATGGCCATGCATGAGTTGGAGATACTGGATGGCATACTCAATATCGACGAGACCGCCGGGGCTGAGCTTGACGTTGACTGTGCCTGGCTCGACGAGCTGTTTGAGCTGTTGCCGCCGCAGATCGAGAGCGGTAGTCAGATCCCAGGCTTCGCCGCTGTAGACGTAACGGTCCCGATGGGCCTCGACCTGTTTTCCCAGCACCGCATCTCCCGCCACGTGTCGCAGTTTGATCAAGGCCTGCCGCTCGAACGGCGCAGCCAATCCCTTATCGCTGTAGTAACTGGTAATTTCGTCCAGCGGATTGGCCAGCGATCCCTTGCCGCCATGGGGACGCAGGCGCACGTCGAGGTGGAAGATCCCTTCCTGCTTTGCCTCGATACATTGCAGGAGTTCCTGCACGAGCCGTTCGAAGTACTCGCTGTTCTCGATCTTCTGCTTGCCGCTCGTCCGTCCCATGCCGCCGTACACGAAGAGGAGCTCGATATCGGAGGCGTATCCCAGTTCGCGGCCTCCGAACTTGCCGATGCCCAGGATCGCAAATGAGCAGGGTTTCTTGTTTGCGATCTTGGGCGCGCCGTATTGCTTGTGCAGTTTGGCCTGGCAGTCGTTCAAGCTCCGCTGAACGATCACTTCGGCGAGTTCCGTCAGGGCCAGCGAGAAATCGGCGAGGCTGGTCGAGGGCTCGACGATGTGTTTCATGTCGATGCGGAAGAGTTCGCGGTCTTTGAACTGGTTCAAGGCCGCTTTCCGCGAGTCATCGGTTGTGGCGCGATCCACGACGTGGTCGAGTTCCTTCCGCAGCCCGGCTTGCGGTTTGATGAGCGGCGCATCGCGGTAGTCTTGCAGCAGCGGCAGGAGGTTGTCGTGTTGCCGGCGTAGGAAGTCCTCCCAGAGAAAATCGCTCGCGCCGAGCAGCCGCGCGAGGAGCGGGAAGGTTTTCTTGTCACTGAGGAACGCCAGGAATTCTTGCTGGGCCTTGCCTTTCGTTTCCTGCACGATGAGATCGAGAAATTGGTCGAAGGCTCCCAGGGCCTTGGTCGGGTCGGGGGCCCAGGTAAGGGCGTGCGTGAATTGTTTGATAAGCACAGCCGTAAGTCGCAGCTGCTGCTGGTCGGCGGAGTCCGTCAGTTTCTGTCCGTAGCGGTTGCGGACGTAAAACCGGTCATGCAGCTTGCTGCCGTCGAGCTCGATCTGCGCCTTGGCGATATAAATGTTGCGCATAGCCAGGGCATTGGCGAAGGCATAGAGGAAGGCCGGGGTATCGTCCGAGCGGATGTCCATCACGGTGTCCGTCGGCGACTGGCTGTTGTCGAAGGTGATCTGGACGGGATGCAGCAGGCCGCTGAATGATCCTCGATGCTTGCCGAGCTGTTCGACGAGCTGCCTGTTCACGGCATGGCGGGCTTCCTTAAACTGGCCGTCGTCGAGCAACCGGATGACGGCATTGAGTTCCGTCTCCAGGCGCTCTTGGTCTTCCGATCCAAACGATGCGCCTTGGACGGGGTTGACGCGAAAAACATCGACGATCTTTTTTCGGCTTAAACCCGGGCGAGTCTTGGGACGCTGGCGGGGGCCGCCTCCATAGGCGGGCTTCGCCGGTGTGGTGGTAGCTGCTTCGGCAAAGGTATAGATCTGGCCTTCTTCGATGTTCAAACCGAAGGCGGACAGCAGGCCGCAGATCGTGGCGAATTCCGCGAAGTAGTCGTAGGCGACGACCGTCAACTCAAACGGCTGGCCTCGTTGTTCGATGACAGCGAGTTTGCAGGGCTGGTCCGGAGTCAGGAGGGCGGTCAGGTGCACGTGCCGTGCGATGGTTTCCGGATCGAATCGCCGGAAGTACTCCTGGTCCATACGACCAACGAAGTCCTGCAGGATATCGGGCGGTACGTCGGAGCAGAACGGTACGAGTGCCGCGAGGATCTCGTCGCGGTTCGGTGCCAGGGTAGACATGGACGCCAAGTATACCGGAACGCCTTCATTGTGCGTAGGGGAGCACGTCAGTATAATGCCGCGCCAAGACCGAAAGCCATGAAACGTGAGGCGTGAAAGGCAAGACGTAAGGGGTGAGGCGTAAGGAGTTGGAGTGAGGAAGTGAGACGTGAAACGAACAGTTGAGAAGAAGAATGAGCCGCGGTCGTCATTGCGCGGGCGGGTGCCTGGCACGCCCACGGTGACGAGCCCCGACCCTACACCGGTCTTGCTCGCGGCAGAGCGAAGCGCCGAACAGGTGCAGGAGCTCCTGTCGGCATACGGCCTGCAGGACATCGACAAGGCCGACCGCAATCTTCAAGCCATGGCGGGCGATCCCCATGAGCGGCATCAGTTGGCCTACATCCTGCCGCTACTCATGGAGTCAATTGCCTGGACCGCTGATCCAGATCAAGCGTTGAACCACTGGGAACGTCTGCTCTCGAATGTCACGCGGTCGTCGTTCCTCGATTATCTGAGCAGTTCGCCTCGCATGCTTGACCTGGTCTGTAGCATTTTCGGCAACAGCGACTCCCTGGCATTCACGATCATCCGGGACCCGATGCTGGTCTATTGGCTGGCGGAGCAGGAAGTCCTGTCAAAGCCACCGACACGCACTGGCATCGAACAGTCACTGCACAAGCAACTGGCCAGGCTCACCGTCAAGGAACTCAAGCTGGAAGTCCTGCGTCGTTTTCGCCGGCGGGAGATGTTGCGGATCGGCGTGCGCGATCTCTTGCGGCTGGCGGACGTTCCGGAGACGACGGCCTCGCTGTCGGATCTAGCGAGTCTTCTCATCCACGCGGCCTATGAGATTGTGGATGCGGATCTGCGCCGGCAATACGGCGTTCCCATGCACAAGAACCGCCAGGGGAAGTGGGTGCAGACTGCCTTCACCGTCATCGGGATGGGGAAGCTCGGCGGGCATGAGCTGAATTATAGTTCCGACGTGGATCTGATTTACGTCTATGAGTCGCACGAAGGGGAAACCAGGCCCCCGCGTGGCAGATCAGCAGATAAGCCGGCGGCTGCGGGTATCTCGAATGAAGAATACTTCGAAATTCTCTCGCGGGAATTGACGAAAGCATTGGTCGAGCAAACCAAGGAGGGCTATGTCTTCCGCGTGGATTTGCGCCTGCGGGCGGAAGGCACGATCGGTCAGCTGGCTCGTTCTCTGGACGACTATGAGAAATATTATTTCACCCGGGGGCAGGTCTGGGAGCGATTGGCCCTGCTCAAGGCCTGGCCGGTGGCCGGCTCCATGGAAGTCGGGCAGGCGTTCCTGAAGATTGTCAAACCGTTTATTTTCGGCACGGGCGTGAAAAGGATGGATCTGGCCCGCGCATTAGCGATCGTGGATGATGTGCGGGCAGTGAAGGAAATGATTGATGCGAAGATGGCCGATCGGGGCCATGAGGGGCGGAACGTGAAGCTCGGTACCGGCGGGATCCGGGAGATTGAGTTTCTCGTGCAGACGATTCAAGTGCTGGCCGGCAAGAAAATCCCCGCGCTCCTCGATCGCAGCACGCTCGGTGCGTTAGAGCGGTTTGCCGCTCTGAAATTGATTTCAGCGAAAGAGCGGGATGCCCTCACCGCGGCCTATCTGTTCCTTCGGGATGTTGAACACAAGCTGCAGATGGTGCACGAACTCCAAACCCATGCGTTGCCGCATGAGACAGAGGAGCTTGAGCGCTGTGCCGTCCGAATGGGTTACAAAAGCGCGGATCGTGTCAATGCCCTCAAACGGTTTCAAGCAGACCATCAGCGACATACCCGTTACGTCAATCAAATGTTCCGGTCGCTCTTCTATGAGGGGAAGAACTGGCCGCTCCTGAAAGCGACACTGCGAGCCATCAACGTTCTCCGCTGAGCCGCTTACCCGTGACACCCAGCTATCGTCTCGAGGCCATCAGATCTTCAACGCCTCCACAGAACGCTATTCTGCGTATCGCAGATCGCGATCACTGGAGAGGGAGAGGTAGGCTTCTCCCCACTGACGTGGGCTGGCGAGACTCCACGGCTCGTCGCTGTGAGTTGGCCTGAATCGTAGGCCGTAGATTCCTCCATACACCAGATGCGCCAACCCTGCTCCTGAGTCTTCGACCAGTTGGGCGTAGGCCTGGCATGCCGGTGTCTCTGCGTTATCGCTCCATCCCGTGACCCAATACCATTCGCCGGCGGGATTTCGTTCGTAGAGGCGGACCTGCGTGATCGGTCGCGAGGGGCCGGCTTCCTTGAATCGCGCAAAGAAGCTCGATTCGCAATTTTCGTTTGATTCGACTTCGATAATCATGGGCGTTTCTTTCCGTACTCCAGCCTGGACGGAGGCAAGAATACATCAGCAGGCTTAGGTGGTCTTTCTGGTGGTATCGGTGTTTCGGTCGCTCCGCGAGGGGGCCAGGCGCAGTCTCCGCTTGCCAGTTTGATGGCCAATCATTCCCAAACTATTGAGTACAACATTATTATGGATGTGCGTATTGCACAACGGAAGAAGGGTACCGTGACACATACGATCACAGGGGCGCAACGAGATCGTCAGGTGACTGCTGCAGGGGGGAGTACGGGTGGCGGTGTTGTTGCGGGCGGACGGGCGACAGGACTGGATAACAAACAGCAACTGCAAGAAACAGATAACATGCTGTGGCAAGAGAACCGGCTTATCCTTTGGGCAAGACAGATTCGCCTCACGCCTGAAGAAGCTAAACCGAAACTGGAAAGTGCGCTGGTGAGTGCGTTGCCCCAGCTTTTGCCATAAGGAATGGAGAAAAGTGGTCAGGCATTCTTAGGGTATAACAAGTGCCCGAGCCTGTTGTGACACAGAGATTGATCCGCACACTGTGGCTGTACCAGAGCCCACAAACACGAAGGGCCCGGCGGTGATTCCGCCGGGCCCTTCGTGCTGACTCCGAGCTATCAGCTATACGCCATCAGCTCTTCGTGTCTTAGTACATCCCTTCCATGCCGTGGCTGTGTCCAGCGCCGCCGACCGGTTCCTTCTTCTCTTCAGGGATGTCGGTGATCATGACTTCTGTGGTGAGCATCAGGCCCGCCACGGAGGCCGCGTTCTGCAATGCGCAGCGCGAGACCTTGGTCGGGTCGATGATGCCGGCCTTGATCATATCGACATACTCATCGACCGCGGCATTGTATCCGCCGCTGGGGTTCTTGTCTTCCCGCACTCTGCCGACCACGACGGACGCTTCTGCGCCAGCGTTGGTTGCGATCTGGCGGATCGGTTCTTCGAGAGAGCGTCGGACGATGTCCAGGCCGACTTTCTGCTCGGCCGGGATGTCCTTGAGGCTCTCGAGCGCCTTGATGCAGCGGAGGTATGCCGTTCCGCCGCCGGGGACGATGCCTTCTTCCACCGCTGCCTTGGTCGCGTGCAACGCGTCCTCGACGCGGGCTTTCTTTTCCTTCATTTCGGTCTCAGTCGCGGCGCCGACGTTGATGACGGCCACGCCACCGACGATCTTCGCCAGCCGCTCCTGGAGCTTCTCGCGGTCGTAGTCCGAAGTCGTTTCCTCGATCTGCGCCTTGATCTGCTTCACGCGGGCTTCGATCTTCTTCGGGTCGCCGTAGCCCTCAACGATCGTGCTGTTGTCCTTATCGATCGTCACGCGCTTCGCACGGCCGAGGTCGGTGAGCTTGACGTTCTCGAGCTTGATGCCGAGATCTTCGGAGATCACCTGGCCGCCGGTGAGAATGGCGATATCCTCCAGCATGGCCTTGCGGCGATCACCGAAGCCTGGGGCCTTCACGGCCGCCACGTTCAAGGTCCCGCGCAGCTTGTTGACCACGAGGGTCGCGAGTGCTTCGCCTTCGACTTCTTCCGCGATGATCACGAGCGGCTTGCCCATCTTGGCCACCTGCTCGAGGATCGGGAGGAGGTCCTTCATGCTGCTGACTTTCTTTTCATTGATGAGAATGAGCGGCTCTTCGACGGAACATTCCATCCGCTCGGCGTTGGTGACGAAGTAGGGGGAAATGTAGCCGCGATCGAACTGCATACCTTCGACAACATCCAGCGAGGTGGACATCGACTTGGCTTCTTCGACCGTGATTACGCCATCCTTACCGACCTTTTCCATCGCTTCCGCGATGAGGTCGCCGATGGTCTTGTCGTTGTTGGCTGAAATGGTGCCGACTTGGGAGATCTCGGTCTTGGTCTGACAGGGTTTGCTGAGCTTCTTGAGGTCGGCGATGACGACTTCGACGGCCTTGTCGATGCCGCGCTTGATTTCCATCGGGTTCGCGCCGGCGGTGATGTTCTTTACGCCTTCACGATAGATGGCCTGGGCCAACACGGTTGCGGTCGTGGTGCCGTCGCCCGCCGTATCGCTGGTCTTGCTGGCAACTTCGCGGACGAGCTGGGCGCCCATGTTCTCGTACGGGTTCTTGAGTTCGACTTCCTTTGCCACGGTCACGCCGTCCTTGGTGATGGTCGGAGCGCCGAATTTCTTGTCGAGAATTGCATTGCGGCCCTTGGGGCCGAGCGTCGCCTTGACGGCATCCGCCAGCTGGTTCACACCCTTGAGAATCGAGGCACGTGCCGCCTCGCTATACAGTAGTTGCTTAGCCATGTGGTTCCTCCGTTAGTTCAGTCGTCGTCTTGTTGATCAATTAGCTGGTGAAGATGCCGAGGATGTCTTCTTCCTTGAGGATCAAGCACTCTTCGTCCTCGATTCGGAGCTTGCTGCCTGAGTACTTGTCGAATAGGACTTGGTCGCCGACCTTCA
The DNA here is from genome assembly GCA_033852435.1 of Nitrospira sp. Lineage (GTDB taxonomy): Bacteria > Nitrospirota > Nitrospiria > Nitrospirales > Nitrospiraceae > Nitrospira_C. The sequence continues at coordinate 53,455 of JAWOMO010000078.1, read as the reverse complement.
CGTTCTCGACCTTCTTGCCGACGGCCTGCACGATGCCTCGTTGCGGCTTTTCCTTCGCCGAATCCGGCACGTAAATCCCGCCCGCGGTCCGTTCCAATTCCTCGGTGTAGGTGACGAACACCCGATCACCCAGGGGCTGGAAGCCCTTGGCGACGTTCTTCTTCTCCTTGGCTGCTGTGCTCATAACGGAACCTCCTCGTGATGAAAGTTAACTCGATATATCAACGATTTGAAGCTGGTTCGAACTCGAAGGCGTATGTCTGATGCCTCGAACGATCGCAACCGGCAGTCACAAAGTTCGAGGGGGGAGATAGCCTCGGGTTAGACCGAGTCAAGAGGGGGAAGCAGATTTTTCTCCGACACCCACCGTCTCAAGACAATGAATATCATAACCCATTGAGAATTCGATATGCCACACCTATTTCAGTAAGGATGAAAAATAAAGGATAGGGGTACTCAGATCCGTAAGCGGTCGAAATCTTTCACGTCTTTCTTAATATAGTCCCGCAGGCGCTTAATGACGCGGGCCTCGAGTTGGCGGGTGCGCTCCTTCGTAATGCCGTACTTGGCGCCAAGGTCATCCAGCGTCAGCGGAGTCTCCGAGAGAATCCGGTTGCGCAAAATATCCTCGTCCCGCTCATCCAAAGTCTTGATGAACTCGGCCAGCTTTGTCCGGAACAACGTTTGGAGTTCTTCCTGCGCCAGCTTTTCGTCAGCTGGGACTTGCTGGGAGGGAAGGACATCGAGCAGGCTGCCTTCTTGGTCCTCGCCGATCGGTTGGTCCAGAGACAGTTCCCAACTGCCAAGCCGCTGGTCCATCTCGACGATATCGCGTTCCCGGACGTTCAAACGATCTGCCAGGAGTTTGGTATCGGGGGCAAACCCTTCACGTTCGAGCTTCGCTTTTTCTTTTTTCAAATTGTAGAAGAGCTTCCGTTGGTCTTGCGTCGTGCCGATCTTGACCAGCCGGTAGGTGTTCAAAAGGTAGCGCAGGATATAGGCGCGCGACCACCAGGCGGCATAGGCGTAGAACCGGACATTCTTCGACGGGTCGAACTTCTTGATCGCCTGCATGAGGCCGACGTTGCCTTCCTGGATCAGATCCATGTGATCGGCGCCCGTGTGGAGGTACTCGGAGGCAATGGCGACCGAGACGCGCAGGTTGGCCATGATCAGCTTGACGGCTGCGTCGCGATTGCCGTGCGTTCGGTATTCCTCAAACAGCCGCAGCTCTTCTTCTTTCGTGAGATACGGGTGGCGGCGGATTTCGGCGAGATAGTGCTGGAGGGCCGTAACCGGCACCACCGCCGTGGTATCAGGCGAACTTTGCGAGCCTTGCTCCGAGGAGGGACTCACTTCCGTGGCCGGCTCAAGCGTGCTCAGTTCCTCGTCCGAAGGACCCAACACTTCAGGTTCGAGGGGGGCTTGGTCGAGATCGTCGTCCTTTTTTCCCATACAAGTCGCTGACTATAACAGAACCACGTTTCGGCACAAACCGTCTGTCGCGCGAGGCGTACCACGCCGTCTTGCAGGTTCGAAAGGCCGTCCCCTATAGTGGCGTGTTGTATGGCTGCGGACAGGGGATGGGCGCATTTCGTTCAGAGAATCGGCTGATGCGATGAAAACCATATTCTCAGCATTGCGGAGCGGCCATTGGCCCTCGCTGATTGGTGCGTGGCTGCATTTCGAAGTCAGTTTCATGGCCTGGCTGTTGATCGGCGCCCTCGGTGTGTCGATCGCGGAAGATTTCGGGTTGAGTTCCACGCAAAAGGGGCTGCTGGTCGCTTGCCCGCTGCTCGGAGGAGCGTTTTTGCGAGTCGGAGTCGGATTGGCGAGCGATCGAATCGGAGCCAAGACGACCGGCCTCTATCTTTTGGCTGGCTCAATGGGAGCCATGGTTTGGGGATGGCTGGCCGCGACGAACTATCTGCAGCTGCTTGGAGTGGGGTTGCTGCTGGGTATTGCCGGTGCCAGTTTTGCTGTTGCGCTTCCTGTTGCGAGCCGGGCCTACCCGCCAGCCCATCAGGGGCTGGCGTTGGGTGTTGCGGCCTCGGCCAATAGCGGGACTGTGCTCGCGATGTTTTTTGCTCCCCGATTGGCTCAGCTCGTCGGGTGGCATGGCGTGTTCGGTCTGATGATGGCGCCACTTGGGCTCACATTCCTTCTCTTCTGGCGACTGGTCCAATCGGATGCGGGCCAGCCGCGTACGGAACGGAATCCCGAGTGGTGGCGGGACCTCGTCGATTTAATGCGGCAGCCCTCTGTGTATTGGCTGTGTCTTCTTTATGGAGTCACATTCGGGGGATTTGTCGGATTTTGCAGCGTGATGCCGATTTTCCTGCACGATCAGTACGGACTGAATGTCGTCGAGGCAGGCTCTTTGACGGCCTTATGTGGGTTGCTCGGAAGCCTGATCCGTCCGGTTGGCGGGTTCGCCGCCGACCGGCTTGGAGGCATGACCCTGTTGGGGCCGGTTTTGGCGGCCATCGGAGGGATCATGATGGGCTTAGGACTCTTGCCGGCGATCGGCTGGGCGGTGGTGCTGCTCATTGGCGGGATCAGCACGATGGGGTTTGGAAACGGCGTTGTCTTCCAGGTGGTGTCTGAACGGCTTCCCAAACAGATCGGCATTGCGTCCGGCGTGATCGGCGCCGCCGGTGGATTCGGCGGCTTCCTTCTGCCGCTGTTTCTCGGCCTGCTCAAAGACCTGTCCGGGACGTTCCGTACGGGGCTGTGGTTGTTTGCGGCCGTATCCGCGGCAGCAGCCCTCGGCGTGGCTGTGCTCATTGGACGAGCGAACAGAAGAAACTACCAAGGTTCCGAACCAGACCATTTTCCCCGTTGACGTCCAGGGGCCAAAAAAACAATGTTACATGTTCAATATTAAATGATAAATTGGTTGTTCCTTGAACAATAACCGATGAACATTGAACCGTAAAATTATGTCCAACCCATTCGACAGCATCGAAGACGCGATTCGAGACATTAAAAAGGGGAAGTTCGTTATCCTGGTGGATGACGAAGACCGGGAAAATGAAGGCGATCTCGTCATTGCTGCCGAGAAAGTCACCCCTCATGCCATCAATTTCATGGCAAAGCATGCCCGCGGCTTGATCTGTCTGGCTCTCACGCCGGAGAGAGTCGAAGAACTCCAATTGCCACAGCAGGCGGTTGAGAACACCGCAACGTTTGGAACGGCCTTCACCGTGTCCATCGATGCGCGCAGGGACATTACAACCGGCATTTCCGCAGCCGACCGCGCCACGACCATTCATGTCGCAATCGATCCGAAATCCAAACCCAGTGACCTCGCGCGCCCCGGTCATATTTTTCCGTTAAAAGCCCAAAAAGGCGGTGTGCTGCGTCGTGCGGGACAGACGGAAGGGTCCGTTGATCTGGCCCGATTGGCTGGTTTGCAGCCGGCCGGCGTGATCTGCGAGATCATGAACGAAGACGGCACAATGGCGCGGGTGCCTGAACTGGCCAAGTTTGCGAAAGCTCACAAGCTCAAGCTCGTGACGGTGAAGGCGTTGATCGAGTACCGCATGCGCCGGGAAACATTCGTGAAGCGCATGGCGAGCGCACAACTCCCGACGACCTTCGGCGAGTTCGAAGCCGTGGCGTATGAGAACGAAGTCGATAACGTGACCCATATCGCGCTCGTGAAGGGGAAGGTGGACGACGGCACCCCGACGCTGGTGCGGGTCCACTCCGGATGCCTGACCGCCGATGCCTTGGGTTCACTGCGGTGCGACTGTCGCGATCAATTGCACAAAGCGATGGAGATTATCCAAAAGGAAGGGCGCGGCGTCCTGCTCTATCTCAATCAAGAGGGGCGCGGGATCGGGTTGCTCAACAAGATCAGGGCCTACGGGTTGCAAGACAAAGGCAGCGATACGGTCGAAGCGAATCTGATGCTCGGATTCAAAGCCGATCTGCGCGACTACGGTGTCGGGGCGCAGATTCTGGCGAATCTCGGCCTGCATCAAATCAAGTTGATCACGAACAACCCCCGGAAGATCGTCGGGATCGAAGGCTACGGGTTGAACGTCGTCGAACGGGTGCCAATCGAAATTCAGCCGCGTGCGGCGAATGTGAAGTACCTGCGAACGAAGAAACATAAGTTGGGCCACATTCTGAAAAAAGTTTAGAAGCGGGTGCCAGGCACGATCTCTTTGCTCCCAGAGCGTGCCCTCTCGGAAGGCACTCTGTTGGGTTAAGGGCGTGTTTTGGTGCGTTCGGAGTGGAAGGGGACATGTAAGGAAGATGAAGCTTCGTAAAGGTTCGCACAATGCGACGGGACTGAAGTTCGGGATTGTCGTCGCAAAGTTTAACAAGTTCGTCACGAGCAAGTTATTGACCTCTTGCATTGAAGGACTGACCAAGCATGGTGTCGCCGCGGAGGATATCGAAGCGGTGCGGGTGCCGGGGGCCTTTGAGATTCCGCTGGTGGCACGCACGTTGGCCGCGACAAAGCGATTCGATGCGGTGATTTGCCTGGGTGCTGTCATTCGCGGGGACACGCCGCATTTTGACTACATCAGTACTGAAGCCAGTCGCGGTATTGGACAGGCGGCTCTGGATGCGGATGTGCCAATCATCTTCGGCGTGCTGACGACCGACACGGTGGCCCAAGCGATCGAGCGGGCTGATCCGGAGAAGTTCAATCGAGGCGGGGAGGCGGCGAAGTCGGCGATCGAAATGGCGACGGTCATGCGGATGATTCGCGGCGAAGACGGAGCGGCCCCTGCGTCAGAGGCGGTGAGAGGCAATGGTGCGAAGGCGCGGCTGGCGCGAAGGCGTGCCAAGTAATTATGGGTTCTCGCCACCAGTCCCGCGAGCGGGCGCTTCAAATCTTGTTTCAGTACGACATCCACGGGAAGCCGGGCCTCTGGCTCGAAGAGTTTTGGAAACCGCTCAAGGACAGCGAAGAGTCGAGGGCGTTTGCCGAGCGTTTGGTCGCGGGTGTGCGCGAGCATCAGAAAGAGTTGGATGCGCTGATCGGTCGCTATGCGACAAACTGGAAGGTGAGCCGCATGCAGATCGTCGACCGGAACATTCTGCGCATGGGAGCCTATGAGCTCCTCTGGCTCGACGAGGTGCCGGCCAAGGTGACGATGAACGAAGCGATCGAGCTCGCGAAAGATTTCGGGGATGAGGAGGCTGCCAAATTTGTGAACGGAATCTTGGATAAAGTATTGGCGACGGAGCCGAAGCTTGAAGCCAAGAGGCATGAGGCGTCAGAGGTGAAGGGCGCCGGACGTAAGGGGTAAGACGTTAGAGGTAAGGGGCGTGATGAGCAGATGATCGAACGGTATACCAGACCGAAGATGAAGGCCATCTGGGATCTCAAGCGTAAGTATGAGATCTGGCTCGAAGTCGAGTTGCAAGCCTGCGCGGCGTTCGAGCGGGTCGGCCAGGCTCCGCGCGGAACCGCGGCAAAGATCCGCAAGAAGGCAAAGATCAATGTGGATCGGATTGCCGAAATCGAGAAAGTCACGAAGCACGATGTGATCGCGTTCCTCGAATCGCTCATGGACACAGTGGGGCCTGAGCACCGGTTTCTGCATATGGGCCTGACGTCATCGGACATCGTTGATACGTCGCTCGCCGTGCAAATGACCGAGGCGTTGGACCTGATTCTTGAGGGAGTCGGAGCCTTTCTTGAGGTATTGAAGCGGCAGGCGTTCCGGTACAAGAATCAGCTAATGGTGGGCCGTTCGCACGGCATCCATGGTGAACCGATTTCCTTCGGGCTCAAAATGGCGAATTGGTACGAGGAGGTCAGCCGCCATTTGGAGCGGCTATGCCAGGTGCGGAGTGAGATCGCAGTCGGCAAACTTTCCGGTGCAATGGGCACGTTCGCCCATCAGGGACCGGATATCGAAGAGTACGTCTGCACCAAGCTTGGTCTGACGTTCGATCCGGTCTCCAACCAAGTCGTGCAGCGCGACCGACATGCGGCCTATGCGACGGCACTCGCGTTGTTTGCGGCCACGATTGAAAAGATTGCCACGGAGGTGCGCCATCTCCAGCGGACTGAAGTGCTCGAGGCGGAAGAGTATTTTTCAGAAGGACAGAAAGGTTCCTCCGCGATGCCCCATAAGCGGAACCCGATCGTCTCGGAGAACCTCTGCGGGCTGGCGCGACTGGTACGGGCCAACAGCCTCGCAGCGATGGAGAACGTGGCGCTGTGGCATGAGCGCGACATCAGCCATTCCTCCGTTGAACGCGTCATCATGCCGGACAGCACGATCCTCGTGGACTACATGCTGTCGAAGGTGACCGATCTCATCAAGCATCTCGTGGTCTATCCGGAGAACATGAAGCGAAACCTTGAACTGACGGGCGGACTCGTCTATTCGCAGCGCTTGTTGCTGGCGCTCGTGGAAAAGGGCGCGCAGCGGAAGGAATCGTACGAAGCGGTCCAGCGCAATGCCATGGCGTCGTGGAAGGGCGGGGGCGGCTTGGAAAAGTTGGTGGAGCAAGACCCCTTCATCGGCAAGCATCTGAAGAAGAGCGAGATCGCTGCTTGTTTCAACCCGAAATATTATCTGCGACACCTCGACCAGATCTTTCGCAGAGTCTTTCAGTCCCGCGGACAGCGGACTTCCAACAGACGGAGGAAAGGAGCCAGATGATGATGCGAGGGCAGGCCGGCGTAGTCGCATTGATATGGACGGTGCTGGGGGCTTGGGCATCGCCGTCTCATGCAGCGGCGGATCGGGAAAAACTCCTGAGCGAACCGGGGGTCTATGGCACCTTCGCGGCTTTCACGCTCGATGACGAATGGGCGAAGGAGGATCAGGCCACGCGCATCGCACATGTGACAGTGTTGAGGGGTGTGGTCGAGCAGCATCGGGAGAAGGTCGCAATCGATCTCTACCTTATGCGTGGACTCTCCGACCATGCCGATCTGATGTTCCGGGTCCATGCAGCCGAACTGCGGGATACCCAAAAGTTTCTCATGGATCTTCAAAGCAGCCTCTTTGGCAAGCATCTTAAGACGGCCGGCATCATGAACGGACTGACCAAAAAGGCTAACTATGTACCGGGGTTTCCTGATCAAATGAAGGCCGATCTCAAGACGGCCAGCGAACCTGGCGCGAAGCCCTACGCGATCGTGATTCCGATCCGGAAGAGCGCGGACTGGTGGGCGCTCGATCAGGAAAAACGGGCCGCGATGATGAAAGAGCACACGGAAGCCGCGTTGCCCTATCACAAGACGGTGAAGCGCAAGCTGTATCATTCCACCGGTCTTGATGACCTGGACTTCATTACGTATTTTGAAACCTCAAAGCTGGAGGATTTCCATAGCCTGATCCTGTCGTTGGAGAAGGTGAAAGAATTTCAGTACACTCGGCGATTCGGCCATCCGACGTTGATCGGAACTGCGACGTCGCTGGATGAGCTCATGGAAGCGTTGGCGCAATAACATTCACAGCAGCGGGATGAAGGATAGGTCATGACGATAGGTGCCATGCTGTACGAGGGGAAGGCGAAGAAAATCTTCGCGACCGATAAGTCGGATCAGGTCGTCCACTATTTCAAAGACGACGCGACGGCCTTCAATGCCCTAAAGCGCGGGACGATCGTTGAAAAGGGTATTATCAATAACAAGGTGTCGGAGCGACTCTTCAGGTTGCTGGAGCAGAACGGCGTGCCGACGCATTTCGTGCAGCGCCTCAGCGACCGCGAAATGCTCACGAAGAAAGTCACGATCGTGCCGGTCGAAGTGGTCGTGCGCAACGTCGTGGCAGGCAGTCTGGCGAAGCGGCTGGGCTTGAAGGAGGGTGATCCGATCCAGCCGGCCGTCGTCGAGTGGTACTACAAGAATGATGCGCTGGGTGATCCTCTCATTGCAGACGAGCACATTCGATTGCTCAAGCTGGCCACGCCGGAGCAGATGGGTGAGATCAAGCGGATGGCGCTGAAAGTGAACAGCCTGCTCCAGCCGTTCTTTGCCGAACGTAAAATGATCCTGGTCGACTTCAAGCTCGAGTTCGGCTTGCACAATGGACAGTTGACTCTGGCGGACGAAATTTCGCCGGATACCTGCCGGTTCTGGGATCAGACGACGAAGGAGTCAATGGACAAAGATCGGTTCAGAAAGGATCTTGGGAAGATCGAAGAGGCGTATCAGGAGGTGTTGAAGCGGGTGTGCGGGTAGCAGAGACCTGAGCCTTGCCCGCTCGAACACCTCAACTCGACCGCAGTAGGTTTCGCCAACGCTCGGCCCGCGAAACTTGTTCCATTCTAGGTGCAGTTTGAATGGAACATCGAACATCGTGAGCCGTCCGCAAGGCGGACCTCTCTGGGTCAACGAGTGCGGTGCCCGAGTTTCCGTGATATCGCAGGGCAAGGCTCAGGCTCTCCTCCCGATCCTTTGAGGAGGGAGCGGGGGAAAGAGGAAGAGATGCTGCGGGCGTTTTTGAATTATGGATTGGTGGCGGCGGTGGTGGTCTGGGCGGCGGTCGTCGGGATGATGGCCTATCGCCTGGAGGAATCACCCTGGCGCTGGGCGTTCATCGCGCTGGTGTTTGCCGGTGGGCTGACCGTCGCGGGAATCTTCTGGATCAGGCGCTACGTCAACGCGTTGAACAAGGCATCGGAAGAGCAGCGGAAGCCATAAGAGAAGAGATGGAGTATGTCCAAGGATGTTCAAAAGGTCGTCCGGCAAGGCCGCAGCGAGCGAAGGAGCGAGGAGGTACATACCAAGCTTCGCTTGAGCCGCTCGCTTCGATCACATGGGAGCGGATAGGTACTTTGCCTCAAGTCAGCTTTTGTATACGTTGAGCTTCTGAGCGATGCAAGAACGAAGCATGGTGAGAAGTGCGTCTCGGCGCACAGGGCGGGCGGGTGAGAACAGGGTCTTTTCAACATCCGCTGAGGAGGAATAGGTGAAAGCCAAGATTCATGTAACGTTGAAGCAGGGAATCTTAGATCCGCAGGGCAAGGCGATCGAGCACGCGCTCGATTCGCTGGGCTTCAAGAATGCCGCGAATGTCCGTGTCGGCAAGTATATGGAAGTGGATGTCAATGAATCGGATAAAGCGAAGGCTGATGCCCAGGTCAAATCGATGTGTGAAAAGCTTCTCGCCAATACCATCATCGAGGAATATCGCTATGAATTGGTGTAGCCGATGAAAGTCGGAGTCGTCGTCTTCCCCGGAAGCAATTGCGATCACGACTGCCAGCATGTCTTTCAAGATGTGTTGGGGCAGTCCGTGGAGATGATCTGGCACAAGGAAACCCTCTTGGCCGGGCTCGATGCGATTGTGGTTCCGGGCGGGTTTTCCTATGGCGATTATTTACGGACCGGCGCGATCGCGCGATTTTCGCCGGTGATGGGGGCAGTAAAGGAGTTCGCCAAGAAGGGAGGTTTGGTCATCGGGATCTGCAACGGTTTTCAGATCCTCTTGGAAGCGGGACTCTTGCCCGGCGCGATGTTGCGCAACCGCTCACTGCATTTCATTTGTAAGGACATATATGTGCGGGTGGAGAATGCGGCAACGCCGTTCACGAGCGCCAGCGAGCCCGGTCAAGTCCTGAAGATCCCGATTGCCCATGCGGAAGGGAACTACTATACCGATCCGGTGGCGTTGGCGGGGTTGCAGGCAAATGCCCAAGTCGTGTTTCGCTATTGCACTCCGGATGGCGAGGTCACACCGGAGGCGAACCCGAATGGGTCGCTCGATAACATCGCCGGGATTCGCAATGCCGAAGGGAATGTGTTGGGCATGATGCCGCATCCGGAGCGCTGCGCGGAAGACATGCTGGGCAACAAAGACGGGAGAATAATCTTCCAGTCTATGATCGAATCACTGAAACAAGCAAAATCACAACTGAGTGCTGTTGGATCATGAAGGCCACGAATCCCACCATTATTACCAAAGATCTCATCGCCCAGCATAATCTGACGGACGATGAGTATAAGAAGATCGTCGAGATACTCGGGCGCGAGCCGAATCTGACGGAGCTGGGCATGTTTTCCGTTATGTGGTCGGAGCATTGTTCCTATAAAAGTTCGCGCGTGCATTTGAGAAAGTTGCCGACGACCGGGCCCCGTGTCGTGCAAGGTCCGGGCGAGAACGCCGGCGCGGTCGATATCGGCGACGGGCTCTGCGTCGTGTTTAAGATGGAGTCGCACAACCATCCGTCGTTTATCGAGCCTTACCAGGGTGCCGCGACGGGAGTCGGCGGAATTTTGCGCGATATCTTCACGATGGGGGCGCGGCCGATCGCGCTGTTGGACTCACTCCGCTTCGGCCAACTGGACACGGCGAAAAATCGCCATCTGATGAAGGGGGTCGTGGCCGGCATTGCCGGATACGGGAACTGCATGGGCGTGCCGACGGTCGGCGGCGAAGTGCGGTTCGACGATATCTATTCGCTCAATCCGCTGGTCAACGCCTTTTGCCTCGGTATTGCGCACAAGGACAAGATTTTCCGCGGCACCGCCGCCGGTGTCGGTAATCCGGTGATTTATTTCGGCTCGAAAACGGGCCGCGACGGAATTCACGGGGCGACGATGGCGTCGGATTCGTTCGATGACCAGTCTGAACAGAAACGGCCGACCGTTCAGGTTGGCGATCCCTTCCAGGAGAAGCTGCTGCTTGAGGCCTGTCTCGAACTCATGGCAGGAGATCTGCTGGTCGGGATTCAGGATATGGGGGCGGCCGGTTTGACGAGTTCCTCTTGCGAAATGGCTTCGCGTGCGGGCAACGGCATCGAACTGGATCTTACGGATGTGCCGCGTCGAGAACCGGGCATGACGCCCTATGAGTTGATGCTCTCGGAGTCGCAGGAGCGCATGCTGATGGTGGCGAAGGCGGGGAAGGAAGAGGACTGCATCAGGATCTGCAAAAAGTGGGATCTCGATGTGGCGGTGGTCGGGAAGGTGACCGGCGACGGGTTGCTGCGGGTCATCGACCAGGGCAAGGTGGTTGCGGAGATCCCCGCGAAGTCGCTGGCCGACGATGGTCCGCGGTACGAACGGCCCTACTCGCCGCCGGCCTATCAGGATATGCTCACGAATCTGAATTACGATGCCATTCCCGATGTGAAAGACGCGAATGCGGCGCTGTTGTCGTTGTTGGAATCGCCGACGATCGCGAGCAAACGATGGGTCTATGAACAGTACGATCATATGGTGCGAACGAACACGATGGTCCGTCCAGGATCCGATGCGGCGGTTGTGCGCATCAAGGGTACGAACAAAGCCGTCGCGATGACCGTGGATTGCAACGGGCGCTACTGCCTGCTGCATCCATACGAAGGGGCGAGGCTTGCGGTTGTGGAGGCGGCGAGAAATCTGGTCTGTTCGGGCGCGGAACCCATCGGCCTAACCGATTGTTTGAATTTCGGGAATCCCGAGCGGCCGGACATCATGTGGCAGTTTGTACTGGCTATCGAAGGGATGAAAGACGCCTGCGAGCATTTCAAGATTCCGATCGTGAGCGGCAACGTGAGTTTCTATAACGAGACCAACGGGCTCTCGATCTATCCGACGCCCATGCTGGGCATGGTCGGTCTCATCGAACAGGCGGATCGGGCGATGACCCAGTGGTTCAAAGACGAAGGGGACGTCATTCTCTTGCTCGGGAAGACGAGGGACGATCTGGGCGGAAGCGAATACCTGAAAGTCCTTCACCATCGGGAACAGGGGTCGCCGCCGTTCCTCAGCCTTGAAACGGAGAAGGCGGTTCAGGATTTCATACTGAAAGTGATTCATGAGGGGCTGGTTCAATCAGCCCATGATTGTTCGGATGGTGGCTTGGCTGTCGCACTGGCTGAAAGCTGTGTGTCCGCGCCACACGTCAAGCGCGGGGCTGTGGTAAGATTAGTCCTCGATTCCTTGCGCCGCGATGCCCTCTTGTTTGGAGAAAGCCAGTCTCGCGTTGTTCTTTCGGTCAAGCCGGAACATGCCGAGTCGATTCTCAATCGGGCGTGGAATGCCGGCATTTCCGCTGGAAGGATCGGGACAGTGGGCGGAGAACGATTTGTGATGGAGGTCGAGAAGGGTCAATGGAGCGACGGGTGCCGCGTTGACCTGCCAATCGACCAGTTGTATGACCGATGGGCAAACTCGATCGAACGGATTCTGAGCCACGAGTAGCCTGCGCAATGCCAAATGATCTGCCCATGATCACTCCCGATAAGTTTCACGACGAATGTGCCGTGTTCGGCATTTTCGGCCACGAGGAAGCGGCCAATCTGACCTACCTCGGACTCTACGCGCTCCAGCATCGCGGGCAGGAAGCCTCCGGCATCGTCTCGGGTGATGGCAACCAGTTCTGCGTGCAGAAGGGCATGGGGCTTGTCGCCGATATTTTTAACAAGTCGGTTCTTGAAAAACTGCCCGGCCGCATGGCGATCGGACACAATCGCTATTCCACCGCTGGCGGCAATGACCTGAAGAATGTTCAGCCGTTGATCGTCAACTTCGCCTTTGGGAACCTTGCCCTCGCACACAACGGCAATCTCATCAATGCTCAGGTGCTGCGCAATGAATTGGAAGCTTACGGCGCGATTTTCCAATCGACGTCCGACAGCGAAGTCATCATCCATCTGATCGCCCACTCGCGAGCTGATACGTTGCTGGCTCGCATCATCGATGCGCTCAGCCAGGTGCGCGGCGCGTTTTCCGTCGTGCTATTGACGGACGACGGCATCATCGCAGCACGTGACCCGCACGGGTTCAGGCCCCTCTGCCTCGGTCGGCTGCGTGATACGTATCTGGTGGCGTCCGAAACCTGCGCGTTTGATCTATTGGATGCCGAACTCATTCGAGAGATCGAACCGGGAGAGTTGGTCGTCCTCAATGAACAGGGCGTCACGAGCTACAAGCCATTTGCCCCGGTCCAGCCCGCGATGTGCGTATTCGAATATGTATACTTCGCGAGACCCGACAGCAAGATCTTCGGTGCCAATGCCGTCTATGCGACAAGGAAAGCATTGGGGCGAAAACTCGCAGAGGAATCGTGGGTGCCGGCCGACATCGTGATTCCCGTTCCCGATTCCGGCGTTCCGGCGGCGCTGGGCTATGCGGAAGGGGGAGGGATTCCATTCGAAACGGGACTGATTCGTAATCACTACGTGGGACGGACCTTCATCGAGCCTGAACAGTCCATTCGCCATTTCGGCGTGAAGGTGAAACTGAATGCCGTGCCGGAGGTTCTGCACGGGAAGCGGGTGGTGGTGGTGGACGATTCGCTCGTGCGGGGCACGACCAGCAGAAAAATTGTGAAGATGATCCGTCAGGCCGGTGCAAAAGAAGTCCACGTGCGCATCAGTTCGCCGCCGATCATCTCGCCCTGTTTCTACGGGATCGATACGCCGACGAAAAAAGAACTCATCGCGTCGAGTCACTCGACGGAGGAAATTCGCAAGTACATCACGGCGGACAGCCTGGCCTATTTGAGCCTCGAGGGCATGCTGAAATCCGCTCCCGGTACGCCCGGTCAATATTGCAACGCCTGCTTTACCGAACGGTACCCCATCTCGTTCACCAGGGCCGAAGAATTCCAGCTCGGTCTCTTCGAACGGTCTACGTAGTTCGCTTCAGTCCTCTGCTCCGATTTCGCAACCTCGCCGTCTACCAGATCGTCACGGCATTTCAGCATCTTTATGGCTTTTCCCGCTTGATCACTCAGGGCCGTTACGCCCTGTATTCCCCAAAAGTAGGGGAGAGCTCCCAGCTTTCAGGGAACTAGGCAGGAATCCGACGTAGGCATAATGTGAGGCAGGAAACGGCAAGTCCAGGAGACTGCTGTATGTGGTGCGGATGTCGACCAATTAACGATTCGGAAGGTGTGATGATGCAGCCGTTCCGTACGCTGGATCATGAGGCCGAGGATGCGACGAGGACCACACCGCAGGAAGGGTTATCGCAGGGTGAGGATTGGGGCAAGTTGATGCGACTGGTGCCGGTTCCTCATCCGAAGGTTCAAGGTGTGGCGTGAGAAGGCGAGACCGTCCTATTCGATCTTCGTACCGGCCGGTCTTATCGGCTGAATCGTGTAGGGACGGCTATGTGGGAACCGTGTTCGGGCACCGCCACGCTGGAAGAGATTCTCCGCTCAGTGTGTGCCCACCTCAATCTGTCGCTCGAGCGAGTGCATGACGATGTGGTGTCGTTCGTCGCGCAATGGAGCCACGAGGGACTACTCACTCACGAATTCTCCGCCAAACAATAAGATGTCCGGTTTATCAGTGTGTAGGGAGAGGCAGGAGCACAGCCGCCGATGACCATAGCCGTACGGCCCCTCGAATATCGATTCTCGTTTCATGGTGTCGGGCTGCGCTATCTGACGTCTTCGTCCTTCTTACGCGCATCCATGGCGGAGTGGCTCAACCATTTCCGAGGGGATGGGCTCACAGAAGGCGTCCCACTGACGATCCACTTCGAGGAAGCCCCTGGTCGTGACGCGGTGCCGCTCGCTCTCTCACCTGCCGCTCGACGTCTGTTTTCCGGCACTAAGCCTGTCATGGGGAGCGCCATGAGAGCGCTCTGGCAGTGCGATATTCTGCAGGACGGCAGCCATCTCTTTGTCGACATCCATGACCAAGGGGTGCTGGACATAGACGGAGCGCAGGGCACGGCTCGAGGCTATTTCTATCATCCCGCCACGATGCATCAGGACCGGCTGGAAAGTTTTTTCCACTATGCTTTGGCCGAACTGCTCAAGCGGAACAACATGTTCACGCTGCAGGCCACCGCGTTGGAGTATCATGGGCGAGGACTGTTAATTCCAGGAAGTACCGGATGTGGTAAGACGACCACCCTGCTCTCACTTCTCCGTTCCGGATACCGCTATCTTTCCGATGATCACCCGCTTCTCTGGGATTCCGGTACCCTGTTAGAGTTGCGGGCTGCTCCCATGAAGATCGATGTGACGGAGCAGACGATCGCATTTTTTCCTGAACTGCGCGACGCCATGTCCGGCCTGCTGCGCCAGGGAGCCTATAAAAGGTCATTCCAATTGGAAGACATCTACTCAGACTCGGCAGGGCGGTCCTGCGAGCCGGCCATGATCCTGTTTCCTCACGTTACCCATATGCCCCACAGTTGCCTGGAGCCGATCCCCAAGAGCCGAGCGCTTGAGTTGTTGATGCCCGAACAGCCGCTAGTGTACGACCAAGGGGCTGCCGCACGAGAGTTTCAGGCGCTCTCAAAGCTGGTGCAGCAGGTCGCTTGTTACCAGTTGCACTTCGGCCAAGACGTGTTAGACCTGCCTCAGCTGATCACGCCGTTACTCGAACGGCACTGAAGCCGCTAGTTTCTCTCTGAGTTCGTCCTGCGCGCGCGAATCGGTGCGCGAGCCCGCCTCGCGCGCCGTTGCTCCTGAAAAAATCTGCATGGTAGGATACGCCACAGAAGTCCTAAGTTCTGAGTCCCGTGAAACGAGGGACCCAGCACAGCGTATTCAGCATTCAGCGCTTCATAAGAAATGGAGGTCCCTATGAAACGTCTCACCCTCTTCCTCAGCGTCCTCATAATGCCGGTCTTTGCCGCCCATTTGTTGTTCGCCGCAGGCTTCTTCAAAGTCGGAGAGAGAGCGCCGTCGTTTTCGTTGAATGCCATTACCGGCGAGGCGGTATCTCTGGATGCCTACAAAGGGAAGGTGATTGTGTTGGGGCTCTTCCATATTTGTGACCCTTGCATGATGCAAGGGAGCAATCTCCAGAAAGTTCATGAAGCGATGCAAGGCAGGAATGTGGTCGTGATCGGGGTGAATTCCAACGGTAATTCCAAGAAGGATGTCGGCGAATTTCTTTCCGCCTTCCCTGTGAAGGTGACCTATCCCTATCTGTTGGATCCGGCCAAAGTTACGGACAAGCTTTATGGCGGAGGGAAATTCATCCCCAACGTCTATGTCATCGATCAGAATGGCATCATCCGCTGGCAGCGTGTGGGCAATATGGACCTTGCCGGTGCGGATGTGATTGTCGCCGAAGTGGAAAAGTTGTTGGCGGGCGGCGCGAATAATAAGATGTAGCAGGTTCCGTTGCGAGTAGGGGAGAAAAGGAAAAACAGAATGGATGAAATGGAAGAGGGGAAGCAGAAGTTCTTGGAAATGGTAAAAACCATTGATGAGGGAGTTCATGTCGTCATTCCTGTGACTCCATCCAACAGCATGTTTCTGATTTCCCTTACCAAGGGTTCGAATCGGAAATTCATCACCGTGCCGGAAGACGACATCATCGATCTTCCGAACGAGGCCGGCATCCTTGCCAAAGTCACCAAGACGGTAAAGGACGCGGTCGCCTCCCTGTAAATCATGATGAAACAAGTACTCCCGGGATTCTGGCAGTGGTCCTGGTTTTCCGAGGAAAAGCAACTCGACTTCAACGGCTTGTTCCTCGTCGTGGGAGAACACAAAATTCTGATCGACCCGCCTCCTATGGCAGGCGAGGATCAAGCGTTCATTCGCCGGAATGGACCAGTCGACTATCTCATCGTGACGAATCGGGACCATGCACGTGAGGCCGGGCCGTGCCAGGGAAATTTCGGCTGCCAGCTATTTGTGCCAGAGGCTGATGCGGTACAAATGGATCTCAAACCGACGAAAACATTCAAAGATCAGGAATTGCTGCCGGGCGGGATATGGGTGGTGCATTTGACAGACCAAAAGTCTCCCGGCGAATCGGCACTCTTCATTCAGCTCGGCAAAGGAATCCTCATCGTGGGTGACGCCCTCATCGGAAAACCGGCCGGGGCGCTCAGCATGTTGCCGGCTGAAAAGTATGCAGATGCGGCAAAAGCCAAAGAAGGGCTTCGGCGTCTCCTGAAGTACAACTTCGATGCGATTCTTGTCGGTGACGGCACGTCGATTCTCACGGGTGCCAAGCAAGCGGTGGAACGGGCGTTATAGTGGCGAGTGAGTTGTATGACCTTACGAAACGGCCTCTCCGAAGAACTTAATCGCCAAGGGAACGAACACTTTGGCCGCGGCCACTACACCGATGCCTATACCTGCTACGCCAAGGCGCTGGAATTCGATCGCATCACCGGAGACCAGCGGGCCCTTGCGGCCACACTCGGCAATCTGGGGAATATTTGCGCAGTGAGCGGACGGCGCGAGGCGGCTCAGAATTATTATCATGAAGTGTTGGAGTTGCAGAAGATCCTGGGCGATGAGAAGGGGATCGGCACCACGCTCGCAAATTTGGGCAATCTGCGCGCGGACGCGGGCGAGTGGGACCGGGCCAGGGCCTACTACTTAGAGGCCCTTGATCTCATGGCGAAGTCCCATGACGAGGCCGCGAAGGCCGTCCTGTTTTCCGATCTTGGACTGGTGGCGCGGGAAACCGGAAAATTTGACGACGCGATCACCTACTATGAGAATTCTCTCGTCTTGATGCGACGCTTGGGCAATGACGGCGGAGCTGCGGATGCCTGGCGGATGATGGCGAGGACGTTTCTGATGCAGCGCCGCTATGAAGATGCGATCGCCTGCTGCCAAACCAGTCAGTCCATCGCCGAACGGGCGCGCGATGAGCTGCGCGCAGGCGGGGCTCGCTACGTGCTGGCGGACTGTTATGAGTCAATGGGACGGCTGGAAGAAGCGGCCAACTTGCTGGAGTGGGTTGTGGACATGGATCGCAAGTATCATCTGCCCAAGCTCGAGGAAAATACCAGACGGCTGCGGACATTGCGGGATCGAATATGCGCCGCGTCTAATCCCCCAACTCTCCGGGAGTCTCACGGATGAGCGAGCAAGCCCCAGTGCTGTGGACCGAGGTGCGCCGCTCGCTGTCCCAAGCTTTTCCGCAATTCTATGAGTTGGAGCCGGCAGGTCCGCTTGCGCTGGATCTCGGCAACGATGGCTGGCTCTTGGAAATCAAGCCGGAAGGCAAGCTGCTCTGTCAGTATGGCGTGGCGATGGACGATGTGATGAGCTTGATGTCAGAAGGGACGCCGGAAGACTTGGGCACAGACGAAGTGGCGAAGCAGGCGAAGTACTTTATTCAGCCGGCCGTTTCGAAATATCGCCCGCTGCTGTTGCAATCTGGGTTTTCCGAGCAAACGGACATGAACGAGGAGTATGTGGCGGTGGCATTCGAACGCACGGTCGACTTCGAGAACCTTTCGAAAGTGAAGGACCTCATACGCTGGTGCTGCCGCCAGATTGGCGGAGCAGCATGACACGAGCAATCAAGTCTTTTGATGACTTTCGCGACGCCGTCGCGGCATATCGTCTGCCTCGGGTAATCCTCACGGCGCTGGAGTTGAAGCTCTTTACGGTCGTCGGGACACGAACATGGAGGGTGTCCGACCTTGCGCGCGAACTGAAGGTGAGCGAGCGAGGACTTTCTATTCTCTGTCGCAACCTCGCCATGGCCGGATTGCTGCACAAGAAGGGGGACCTGTATCGCAACAGTCGACTCACGGCGACTGCGTTGAACGCCGATGATCCCGCCTATCGAGGAAATTATCTGAACCTCATCACAAGCCATTGGGCCGATTGGATGCGACTGACGGAATCGGTCAAGACCGGTGAACCGCTCGATAAAGGCGAGCCAGAGGCGCCGGGCTATCGCCGCCAATTCACCTGGGCGATGCACCATCGCACGCTGGAAACCGCCCCGAAAATCGCCGGGCAGGTTTCGCTGAAAGGGGCCAAGGCATTGCTGGATCTCGGTGGCGGCCCCGGGACTTATGCGATGGCATTCTTGGCCAAGAATCCCGGCCTCCGTGCGACGGTCTGTGATCGCCCCGCCGCGTTGGAGGTGGCGAAGGAGATTGCAGCGACGCACAAGGCCGGTGCCAGGCTTTCCTATTTGCCGTTGGATCTGTTGAAGGAGGATATTCCGGGATCGTTCGACGTGATCTGGTACTCCAACGTCTTGCACATCTATTCGCCGGAACAGAATCAGACGGTGTTTCAACGCGCGAAGAACGCTCTGGTCCCAGGGGGACGCCTCATCATACAAGACGCATTCCTGCATGATCGGGAAGGTCTCTTTCCAGAAGAGGCGAGTCTATTCGCTGTATCCATGCTGCTTTTCACAGAGACCGGCAATACCTATTCCGCTGCTGAGACGGCGAGGTGGTTGAAGGAAGCAGGGTTTGGACCGGTCAGGATGCTGAAGATGAAGCAGGGGATGGAGGATTGGGAGGGTGGGATCCTGGAGGCGGTGGTCCCTGCAGGCAACTCCAGAACGCACGGCCGCCAAAAACGATCAACGAGAAGTTCACGATCCCGCTGATTCCGCTCAGTGCGAGCATCTTGTCTGTTCCCCCCTGCCCCCCGAGAATGCTCGTCACGGTTGCCAGGTCCAACGCCAG
The DNA here is from genome assembly GCA_033852435.1 of Nitrospira sp. GTDB lineage: Bacteria > Nitrospirota > Nitrospiria > Nitrospirales > Nitrospiraceae > Nitrospira_C. The sequence goes on along the minus strand of JAWOMO010000078.1, from coordinate 34,161 downwards.
TCCGATCGTGCCGTAGATGACGCAGGCCATGGGGGCCCATGTCCATCCCACCCAAACCACGCTACAGAGTGCCAGAGGCAGGGCAACAAGAGTACACAGCCATAAGAATCGAGCAGTCGGCGAAAGGTCTGGTGAAAGGTCTAACTGGACTGTCGCGAGGCCGATGGCGCTCAGGACACACAACAGCAGAAGCAATGTTCCTCGATGTTGCATGTCGGGGATCATACCTGTGACTTCACATGTGAGCAACGGGGTGTTTTAAAAGGAGCCCTGGCCATGACTGATCCTTCTACTGATCATGACCTCCGACGCTGCCTTTTGATCTATGATGGCGAATGCCGCCTCTGCGTGACGGCGAAGAAGGGGATCGAGCAGCTGCAGTCTGAAACTGCATGCAGCTCCCTACGCATGATTACGTATCAGAGCGAGGAGGCCAAGCAGGCCCTCGGCATGCGATATCGCCCAGGCCGCCCGGACTTCGCGTTTCTCGTGGACTCGGATGGCAAGGTCGCGAAAGGGCTCGATGCGTTTCTCCCCCTGCTTCCTGGACTGAAGGGAGGCCGAGTCCTCGCGAGAGTACTCGCATTCCCCCTGGCCAAACCGCTAGGCGACCTGGTGTATTGGTTCGTGGCGCGGTACCGGTATCGCCTGTTCGGGGCAGTTCCACTTGAGCGCTGCTCTGAGCCCCAGCAGTCAAAGACAGCCGACTCGATCCACAGCGATACTTCTCCGTCAGGCGGCCCTACGAAGTTTCCCTAGACAGCTTTCTGCACATTTCCGTTCACGGCATATCCCCCTCTTTTGAGGAATTTCTCCCCACAGTGGGGAATTTCCACGTCGCGGCGTAACTGAGATAGTTAGGCATGAATAAGGGGGGGGACCGCTCATGAGGTTGATCGCCTGGTGCTCAGAGGTAATGCGCCAACTGGAAGGAAATTTCAGGCTTGTTCAACGAGATCCGGTTCCTGTCTGCAGCTGCTCAACCGGCTTCATTCGGCCCATCAAGACAAATAGTGCGTTCTACGTAGCCATCGTTGGGGCGGCGTTGCTCGGTTTCAATAGCGCCATCCCGGCCTGGAGTGCAGATGCGAGTCCAGAGAAATCCAGGAAAACCGTGGCGGCGGGTTTGGGCTATCAAGACGCCGACATGTCTTCGATTACCGTGAAAACCTATGATGCGGAATCCGGCGAAATCCTTTCGGCTGAAACGTACGAACTCGATATCAAGGATGATGGGCCTCCGTTGAGTCGCCCGCGTACTCGCATCTTCGCAGGGGGTGTAGGCGTCGGTTCGGATGGTTTATCGGAGTTCACGCTTCGTGTGTACGATGCGGCGAACGGGCGTTTTCTGTGGGAAGGGAGACTGAACCTCAGCAGCGGCAGCAATCCCGACGTCGCGGCCTTTCCGGTCGTGGCGCAGGTTCAGCCCCGCACTGCGATAATGAAAGTCACCGGCAGAACCAAAACAAGCGGTCAACCCTATTTTGTGCTCCGTGCCGTGAACCCTGAAACAGGGCAGCTGGCGTGGGCCGACGAGTTTTCCGCCGACCCGGCGAATGTGAGAGTGGAGCGTATCAGCCGGAGCGTGATCGGCATGACTGGAGTGATTCCGCGGGAGATCGATTTCCGGATCAAGATGCCGGACGAAGCCGGGCAGCAGTTGTTGTGGGAAGACAAGGTCGTTTCAGCCATCGATGAAGAGGACGCCTTACCGGAGCGATCGGACGATTCTGCGGGCAAGCTGCCGATGTGGCCGCAAGGCTCCAGCCAACGTGTAGAGAGAGACGGGATTTGAATCTGCTGTAAGTGCGGGGCGACCGTTAAGCGAGGCATACTCTTACCCCTTCTTCCGTTTCTCGTGCAGTTGCTCCAGCCAACGAGATTGAAATTGCTCGTATGAGAGCGAGAGCTCGGACTGCATTGCGGTCGTCAGGGTTTGCTTCTTCTTCATCCGAGCCAGTAGTTGCTGGACCTCATGCATGCCGTATCGACGGATGAGATACCGCGTCGCAGAGTTGGCTTCAAGATACGCGACAGATGCCGCTTCGCTCGAAAGCCCTCCCCAGCCACCTTCCAGTGCCGTCAACGGAAGAACCGACAGATCTTCTTGATCGAGTTCCTCAAGGTCGGACCAACGATCACTGGAGAGCTGCATGGCCAAGCCTTCGTTCAGCCAGGTGGGCAGAGTCGTGCGGGATCCCTGTAGGTCTTGGAGCAGCGCATGCACGAATTCGTGGCGCAGTACGCGTTTTAGCCAAATGCGATCCGTCAAGGCGCCTTGTGTGGGGATGTGGATGCGACCGAGGACGGGATCGAACAGTCCATCGGCCCAGGCCGGACTGCCCGTGACGCCTTGAAATGTTTGGTCTGCGTGCAGGACGACCACAATCGGCCTCGACGGGAAGTGTCCGAAGTTTTGCCCAATCTCCCGGTAGGCTTCTTCCAGGGTTTCCAGCACCGCAGTCCAGGTGTCGTGATCAGTGCTTCCGTCGTACTTCACGGTGAAATGAGCGCCGTCGCGGCTATTCAATCGGGATTCTGCCTGCTCGGTCCGACGGACTTTGGCAGTGACGGCACGGAGATACGACTGCATGCTTGGATCGTTCCTCACCCGATCGGTGGCCTGATCCAGATGGCGGGCCGCTTCGCTCATCCGTTCACGGTCCTGCAGCAGATCGGCCAGGGCCAAGTGCGGAAAGGGTTCATCTGGTGCAAGGGCGATCAACCGCTCAAGGAATTCCTGGCTCATGGCGGGATCGCGTAGTTCCCAGTAGGCATGGGCCAAATTCATCTCTATCACGGGGTTCTTGGCATCGAGCGCCGCGGCATTTTTGAAGGCTTTGACCGAGACTCTGGTCCCATCGTGCTTTTCCTGTTCGATTCCCAGGTTATTCCAGAGGGTAGCCACATAGGGGCGAGCCAAGGCATCGGACTGGACGGCCGACGGGAGCCTCAAGAGTTTCGATTCGGCTTCGTTGAGGTTGCCCTTTTCGATCTCGTCGCGAATCATTACCAAGTCATCCTGGTACTTCGTATCCGGTACGTTACTCGTTTCGATTGCGCGCGATTGCTTGGGCGCCGGCTCTGGTTGTTCACCGGATCGCGGTTCCGGATCTGCCTCATTGCTGGATTGGGATTCCCGTTCGGATTGTATTGGTGAAGGAGGAGGTACGTATCCCGGCTTCAGCCAGGCTTCATACACGATGAAGAGCCCGAGAATGCAGGCTGCAGGATAGAGGACGTGCGAGATATTCCGACGGTACATATATGACGTGTCCTCGCTTGCGCCCAGTGTAGCACCGGTTTTCCTAACGCCAAAGAATTGTAAGGAAATCTACCTGACGTCCCTGGTGATTGACGCCGAGGTCCTCGTTGAGGCGCACGCGGGCCTGTGATACGATCTCGCCCGTGATGTGGCGCTCTTCTGAGCCCAAACCCGCCGAGCAATTTCAACAATGGTTGGACCGTCTCGCACGGCCCATCGAATTTGCCAGCCGTGACGCCTTCGCGCATCTACCTACCGTCAAGAATCTCAGCAGTTTTGTCTCCACACAGGTAATGCAGGCCCTTTCGGATCGGGCATATCCGAGGGCAATCGAGGCGGCGTTGCTCAAGCTTCGTGAGTTGTTCGGTGAGGATCAGCAGCGGTTGTCGCAAGCGGAACAACAACGCCGGCTTCAGGAGGCTGCCGCTATTCTGGTGACCTTACGCCGCACAGTCGATGATCCCATTCGTGCCTGGGAGGATCCGGAGCCTCTCGCTCGGAATGCGCTTTCGGCGAATAGCGTGCCGACGCATGAGCTTTGGGCGCTCCCCATTCGCTTTGCGAAAGGGGTCGGTCCAAAACGCATGGCGGTCCTGCAGCGGTTACGTATCGAAACGGTTGAAGATGCGCTCTGGACAGTGCCTTGGCGGTATGAAGATCGTTCGGTCATGACGCCGATCGGCGAGTTGGTGCCGGGAATGGCGACGTCGATTTGTGGTGAAGTGGTGAAAAGCGAGGCCAAACGGACGAGGAACCGGCGGTTCACCGTCCTGGAAGTCTGTGTCGAAGACCAGACGGGACGCATGCAGGTGGTGTTTTTCAATCAGCCGTATTTGGAGCAGGTGTTGGCCGTTGGGAAAACCGTCATGATGAGCGGGCGCGTGATTGCCGGCCGGCAGGGCTGGATGGTTCCCCGGATGGATGTGGCGCAGTACGAGGTGGTGGGCGAAGGAACCGAATCCACGTTGCATGTCGGCCGGATAGTCCCCATTTATCATGAAACAAAGGGGTGGACCTCACGACAGATGCGTGTGCTGATGAAGGGCCTGCTTGATGAGCATGCCGGGTATCTAAGAGATCAGCTGCCTGTTCCGGTTCGGGCCCGCCAGCGCTTGGTTCCCATCCAAGAGGCGCTACAAGACATCCATTTCCCGAAAGAGTGCACTGGGTTACAGCTGTTCGAGCAAGGGAAGTCGCCGGCACATCGCCGGTTGGTGTTCGAGGAACTCTTTCTGCTGCAAGTCGCGTTGGCCGCGCGCCAGCGTTCCGTCCAGATTGAGAAAAAAGGTCTGCACTTCAGCCCGAGAACGCCCTTGGTAGAGAAACTGAGGCGGTTGCTGCCGTTCCAATTGACTACAGCGCAGGATCAAGTGATCCGGGAGATTTTCCGAGACATGATCTCGCCGCGCCCGATGAATCGATTGGTGCAGGGCGATGTGGGATCGGGGAAGACCGTCGTGGCATTGCATGCGATCGTGATGGCCTGCGGCTCGGGCTATCAGGCGGCGCTTATGGCGCCGACAGAAATCCTGGCCGAACAGCACTATCGCAATTTGAAGGGCATCCTGGAGAGCCTGGGGTTGAACGTAGCGTTGTTGCGCGGCGGAGAGAAGGCGGCACTGAAAAAGGTGCAGGCGACGCAGCTTGCGTCGGGGCAGATTCAGGTGGCAATCGGCACGCATGCGTTGATTCAGAAAGGCGTGGTTTTCAAGAATTTGGGCCTGGCCGTGGTCGATGAGCAGCACAAGTTCGGCGTCTTGCAGCGCAAGACGCTGAAGGAAAAAGGCTATAAGCCGGATGTACTCGTGCTGACGGCGACACCGATTCCTCGTACCCTCGCAATGACCGTGTACGGGGATCTGGACGTCTCGATCATACATATGCTGCCTCCGGGACGGAAACCGGTTCGCACGTTTCTCTTCGGTGAGTCGCAACGGCGGCGCGCCTATCAGATCCTGCGAGATGAGTTGCGGAACAAGAAACAGGCGTATGTGGTCTATCCATTGGTCGAGGAGTCGGAGAAGGTCGATCTGCAAGCCGCTATCCAGGGGGCCGAATTGCTGCAGAACGGCGAGTTTAAGGAGTATCGAGTCGGTCTGTTGCATGGGCGCATGAAGCCGGCGGAAAAAGAAGCGATCATGGCCGACTTCAAATCCGGCAAGATTCATCTGCTCGTCGCGACGACGATCATCGAGGTCGGTGTCGATGTACAGAACGCAACCATCATGATGATCGAACATGCCGAGCGTTTCGGCCTGGCGCAGTTGCATCAATTGCGCGGGCGTGTCGGGCGGGCCGGTCATCAATCCTATTGCCTGCTGATGGCCGCGACGATGGGGCGAACCAGAACCCATCTAGGCAAACGGCCTTCAGGCAATGAGGAATCGTCAACCGCCAAGGAACGGCTTGAGGCGTTGGTGCGATCAAATGACGGGTTTGTGATCGCAGAAGAAGACTTGCGCATCAGAGGGCCCGGCGAGTTTTTCGGATTTCGCCAATGGGGGATGCCGGAGTTTCGCGTTGCCAACATCGTCAGAGACAGCGATCTCCTGCAGCAGGCAAGGTTGGAAGCATTCTCCTTATTGAAGCAGGATCCGCAGCTGAGCGCGCCGGCCCATCAAGGGCTGCGTGAAGCGATGTTGAGAAAATGGGAAAAGAAATTGGAGTTGGGGTCAGTAAGTTGAGGTGCGGGTCCTGTCGTCGGCCAGCCCAGTCGCCCTCGCTTTACCCATACCCCATTGGGACCCTTCCGCTGCGGGAGCTTGGTGAAAAGCGCGTCTCGGCGCGGCAGGGGGGCGGGCGGGTGAAAACGTCGTCCCGGCCGATGCCGGCCCCGTAGTATGATTTACCGACCCTAGGAGGGGGATGCGAGGTAAGAGGAGACAATGGGATTATTGCAACGGTTGAAGCATGATTTGAAGTCCGGGCTGGCGACGTTACGGCTGGGAACGGCGCAGGTGGCAAACCGGGCGCTGGAAGAAACGGAGTTGCTCCGCTTGCGTCTCGAAGTTCGCAAGATCGGTCAGCAGGTCGGTGAGTTATATCGTGATGTCGGCGAGCGGGCGGTGAGTTTGCGGGAAGCCGGGGAGCCGGCGGAGCGGGTCCTATACGACACGGAAATCGGTCGGCTGGTGAAAGAAATCCATCAACTGAAGGAAGCGAGTAAGAAGTTGGAGGATGACATGGCGGAAATTCGGAATGCCGAATGAACACGCAACGCCTGGCTGGTATCGATATCGGCACCTTGACCTGTCGCCTCCTCATTGCTGATCTCCCCTCTCATGGGCCGCTCAAAGAGCTCCGATCAGAGCGCCGCATCCTTCGGCTTGGCGAGGGAGTCGATCAGTCGAAGCGGCTGAGTGCGGCTGCGATGGATCGGGTGATTCACTGCTTGAAGGAATGGCGTCAAGTGATCGACAGCTATCGCGTCGATGCCTGCGCAGCGGTCGCCACAAGTGCGGTTCGCGATGCGGGGAATCGGAGCGAGTTCTTGGAGCGAGTGAAACGCGAGGTCGGTTTCGACGTTGAGATTATCACAGGCGAAGTCGAAGCCGAGCGGACATTGTTAGGCATTCGCTCAGGGTTACCACATGGCGTAACCGACATTCTGGCGCTGGACATCGGCGGTGGCAGTACCGAGTTTATCCTCGATCGACCGGAGCAGAAGCCGCTTGTGCGATCGATCGATATCGGGGTCGTGCGACTCTGTGAAAGGATATTGTGCCACGATCCTCCGACCGATGAAGAAATCCGCCGGGCCCGCGAGTGGGTTGCGAGAGAAACGAAAATTGCGGTTGCCGACATGGGCAATTATCAGACAGCGACCTTCATCGGCACAGCCGGCACAATTACATCGCTTGCTGCCATGGCGCAAAAACTTCCCGCCTACGAATCGGTCAGAATCCATAATTATGTATTGAACCTCGGTGCGATTCACGCACTCGAAGTGGAGCTCTTGAGCCGCAAGAAGACCAACCGTGTCGGTCTGCCCGGCTTGGAGAAAGGCCGAGAGGAAGTCATTGCCGCCGGTGCAATCATTATCCGAACAGTCATGGAGACGTTAGGGATGTCGAGCGTGCTTGTCAGCGATTTAGGATTGCGGGAAGGTGTGCTGATCGATTTGGCCAGGCGGGGACGATGAGTCGCAGAGAAAAAGAGGCGTCCTCGCGGCTCACGTTTTACTTCTGCGAATACCACCGATAGCCTTTTTGTTCGGTGAACGTCGGCTTCGGCGCCCCGCCGGGTTTTTCCAGCAATAGCACCTTGAAGTCGATGAGGCCGAACCAGGCCGGGTCTATCACGTCGTGGTAATGCGTGCCTTGGAATTTCGGCAAGAGATCGCCGAGTGCCTGTTTGAGTTCGCTTTCCGTGTAGGCCCGCACGGTGAAAGGCTTGTTCATCGCCTGACAGAATCGTTGGATCGTATAGGCGGCGCCGGTGCAGAGCACTTTCGTGTCCGGCTTGATCGCCAGAAACTGCGGCAGCGTCAGATAGCGTTCCTGAAACCCGAGCCAACGGACGGCTTGGCGCAGGTGGCTGTATTGCACTTCGTATTCGGTATGGCCCGGGAGTTTGACCGGAGCGGGCCAGCCTTCTTCGATCCCGAATTCTGTCAGAAAGGCGCGGCCGCCTGGTTTTAACACCCGCCAGAGTTCTGCCACGAAGCGAATCGGGCCTAAGTTAAAGATTACCTCGTCCGGTGGATGGGCTTCGATGGGGAGGCGCAGTCGCCTGATCCAGTCGAGCGCCTCCTGATGCTGTTCGGTATCCCCCTTGTTCTCAAGGAGTTCCTTGCTGCTGAGTTTGACCGGCGTCATGTCGGCCATGTTCTCGTTATCGATCACGAGGTCGACCGACTGGTCTTTAAAGGGGAGTCCCTCAGCGTTCGCGCGGGTGCCGATGCCGCTCCAGCCGCCTTCCTTGGCCCGTGTCGTTTGGAGCTTCAGAAACGGTTGCGTGATATCGAGCGACACGTACTTGATCGCCTGGCGCTCGAACGGGAGGATTTCTTTTGCCATCTCCCGGGCCACGTACCCGAGCCCGCCGCCGACTTCGAGGAGAATCTTCGGTTTCGGATTAAGCCACCCGAGCTTGCGCAATTGCTGCATGAGCAAGCGGCCGTAGGTCAGGCCGTTGAGCGCTGCATTCGGTACGCGAAAAAGATGTGAGACGGTAGTCTCGATCAAGTCAAAGTGCTCGTCTTCCTGAGTGCTGTTAGTCAATTCATGGTGATGAAAGTCCTCCAGGTGTTCTTCGCCTTCGAATCCCTCCTGGCCGGACCAGCCTTCCCGGATTTGTTGGAGGAGCACGTCCCACTTGGCTTTGTGCCGATGGCCGCCGGGTGGTTCGGTGCCGAAGTAGCAGAGCGAATAATTGGGGAGCGCCCAACGTTCTAAATGCCACCGGCCTGGTTGCCCATCCGGTCCACAGACGCGCGTGCCATATTTTTCGAGCAGGGCGCCGACAGTCGTGTGACCATTCATGGCCTTAAGCATTTCAAGACCGATGCGATTGACTCGCACGATCGGAAGGTTGTCGTCGAGCGGGGCGAACCACCATTCGTCTTCGTGATGTTGGTAGGCGACGAGATCGGGGATATGCCAGGCAAGGAGCGTGAGGGTCTCTCCTGCGAGGCTGCGAGGCTCGTGAACAGCGACGGATGGCTTCATGTCGGCAATACAATATATGAGCGTCGCAGCGTACACGACGGGCCGGGATTCCTGCAACATCCTTGGAATGTGGGTTCGCTCGGGGAAGTGTCTCGTTAGAGCTGCGAGGGAACAAAGCTGTCAGTCACGATGAGCATGCCTCGCATGATGGGATGGACGCGGCAGAAGTAGGGATAGCGGCCTGGTGCGAGACCGGGCAATGTGAATGTCCCGTTGGGCAGGACGATACCGGAATCGAAGGCGCAGGGCTCACCGTCCTCCATGCAACCCATGTGGGTAATGGTATGTTCGGTGGGGGTCGGATTTTCCCATCTGATGGGAGCCCCGGTCGACACGGTCGCCAATTTTGGTACGAAATAGGGAGATCCGCTGTCGATAATGATGGCGGTATAAGGCGGCGTAGCGGTAGTAGGCCAAACTGCCAAGAGGCCCATGACCAGAACGGCGATCGTCAAGTGGAACTTTAGTCTCATCTTCACCTGCCCCAAGTTTCTATATATTGCTTTAGAGCCTGATCTTCGCAGAAGGACTCATCGCATTCCATCGCAATCATTTTACCATGGTAGTCGACGGATCAATAGGGCATCTGCTGTCACCGATACTGCGGGGCTTGACCTGGAGGCAAGATTGTACGATTCTCCGCTGCATTCCGGGGGGCGGTATGGCTAAGGCGGGCGAGCGCAGATCAAAATGGGGGCAGCCGCTGTGCTTGATGCTCCTGTGGACCAGCCTTCAAGGGCTTCTCTGGTCAACCACCGGAGAGACGGTCTGGGCCATCACTCTGACGACACCGATCCAGGGCGCAACTCTGCAATCCGGCAAGTCGGTACCGGTGGCAGTGTCCGTTGGAAAAGAGGTCAGTCTTCGTGCCGTACGCTATTACTGGTACCGGCTCGATGAAGAGCCTCTTGCATCACACCAAGCGACTGCGGCCCCATTCATTGCAACGGAAGCAGGAGCTCCATTCTCCGGGAGTGTGGTGGTTCCTGCTGAAGCCTTGGGAGCTATGCGGCTGCTGGTCGTTGGAGAAGTGGCCAGAGGCCGTTTGGAAAGTTATGAGGAGTTCGACGAGGTGCTGGTCACCGTCGAGACCGCGGCTGCGCTGAGCACCATCGAATTCACGGTTCAAAAGCCTTGGCGGTTCGACAAGATCGGCAAGCGGGTGATGGTTCCGGCCGTCGGACAGTTCAACGACGGGTTCGTGCGTTCACTGACGGGTCCGGACGTGGGGAGCCGTTTTCGCTCCTCTGATGATCAGGTGGTTTCGGTCGATGCTGTGGGGTGGGTACAGGTCTTGGGATCCGGTAAGGCATCGATTACCGTCGATCATCGTGGAAAAAGCGGGACGCTGGAGGTTATTGTCGAAGCCGATGAGGAGCCGAACCGACTCCCGATTGCCGAGGTGGCCAAAGAGCTGCGGGTCAAATCAGGAGAGCTGGTCGTGCTCGACGGCCTTCGCAGCCGTGACCCGGACGGTGATCCGTTGCACTATGAATGGAAGCAAGTGCGTGGACATCGTGTGGCCCTTACCAACGTCAATGAATCCAAAGCGACTTTCGTTGCGCCGAAGGTGTCTGAGCGCAGGATGTACCAGTTCTCTCTCGTTGTCACGGATATGGCAGGACCGGATACCATCAAGGGAGCGGATAGTGCCCCGGCCGTGATTACCGTCTGGGTCAGCCCGTGAGATGGAGCGGAGTGGATCCCTTCGTGGTGGGCATGCGGTGGCCGTGAAGGGCCGTCAGTAGAGGCTTTGCAAGGGATCTTGAAGGTGCTGTGCCCCCCCGTTGCAACGTCCAGCAAGTTCATGCTAGATGGAGGCCGCATCAGTCTCCACCTGTTTGTGGATGAGAGAGGAGCAGATCGATGGCGAAGAAGAAGAGGCCGGCAAAGAAAGGAGTCGCCAAAGCCAAGGCGAAGGGTGCGGCAAAGAAGGCCGTGAAGAAACCCGTCGCGAAGAAGGCGGCCAAGAAGCCGTCCGCAGCAAAGGCCAAGACGGCGCCGAAGAAAAAAGTCGCGGAACCGTCTCGCTCAGCAAAGGCAGCGACCGCAGTCACAAAACCGGCAAAAGCCGCCCTTGATGAGGAACCGAAGAAGGCGACGTTGACGAAACCGACTCCCGCGATGATGCCCAAAGAGCCCAGTCTTGACGATGAGGAGATCGGCGAGGAAGAACTCGACATCGGCGGCGAAGAAGAGATTGATGAAGATATCGAGGAAGATCTGTCGCTCGATGACGACGAAGAGGATGTCGACTATCTCGAAAAATCTGAGGACTTGCTCGACGACGCCGATGACTATCGCCATTGACCCTCTCAGGTTCAACGGAATCTAATGATTTCCATCGCATCTCCCCGCCGCTCGTAGCCAGCTTTCAAACAGACGGTCCCGCCCGCTGTTGTGTTGGTCGATCCACATGGAGACATGCTCGTGAGTCACTTTCTTTTTATCGCGGCTGCGCTACGCGAACGGACTTCCGAAGAGAGTGCGGAGCTTCAGCTCTCCCATCACCTCTGGGGGCTCTGCACCGCCCTCATTCGATCAAATCTGCAAACGCATCTGACGCTGCAATCGCGAGGGCTGGTCTATGTCCTGAAAGTCGGCCTGTGCGCCGAATTTCATATCGCGTCCCCGCCCCAGGACTTTTCTGCATTGGACGATTTTCTGAAGGATGAGTTGCGGATGGAGGCGCGCTACGGATTCGTGCGAATCGAAAGGATTCGCCGGTGGGCCTGGTCTTCCCAGGCAAGCCAATCCTTGTTGCTGCGTGTGCTTGGCATTGCGGACCAAGCCGAGTTGACGCGCCGGCTCACGCTGGGAATGCATCGGTTGACGCAAGCCGAATACGACGCGATTGCTCAGGGAATTTCCGAAAGAGTCGGGCAGGGCTAGATACGACTGCCGGTCATGATCTGGTACGCCTCGTCGATCGTGTCCACTTCTTTTACCGCGATGTTCAATTGAAAGCCGAGTTCATTGAGATTCCATTGCGGCGTGTGGACCTGTCCGCGGGGCACGAGCACAGTATGGTAGCCCTCTCGTTTCGCCGCACGGATTTTGTCCGGAATCCCGCCGACCCAGCCGATCTGACCACCCGCTTCGATCGTGCCGGTCAATGCGGTCCCGCGCTGAACGCGGTCGCCTTTAAACATCGCGATGAAGCCGACTGCCATGGCGGCTCCTGCACTCGGTCCATCGCTTCCAGTCGGCCGATACGTGACGCCAATGACGGACACGACACCCGTGTGCTGGACCGCGGGAGTTCGCTCGACGGCGTAATCGAATGCTTGAGCCATTGCGCCGAGATGGGCTTTACCGAATCGGACACCGCCTTGCAGCCATTGTAAGAGGGGGGGATTGGGGTCTGGAAGCCTGTCCCATTTGAGCAAGAGTACCTCGAAGGCGCCGAGGTTATTATAGGGCACAGCAGCGAGGACCGGCAGTTCAATAAGGTCTCCGGCAAGGGTCGGGAATGGGATCGTGACTGCAAGGACTGTAATCAATGCGAAGGCTGGAAGGGTCCATCGCGGCATCGGAATCCTCCAATTGTGGGATGTCTCGGGAAGTCATTCCGAAGTATACCAAATCATCAATCCTGGTAAAGCAAGAGTGCCTTCGCTGTCTTGCCTTAGGCTGAGGCATTCCGTATAAGGGCCTTCATGCCGGATCGTCTCTCTCTCGCTATTTTCATTGGACTGTTGGTCTTGAGTGGGTCAGGGGCTGCGCTGGCCGCGTCCGATTGTCTTGTTGAGGAGCAGCGGGAAGGTACTCCTCACCTCTTCAAGATTCATTTGAGCGCAGGCTGTACCGAAGCCGATCGAGAGGGCCGTGCAGTTGATGCCTCAAAGATAGTTGCGGCACTGAAGCAGGGAGAGGCGATCGATCTCTCCGGTGTGGTGATCCGAGGTGATCTGGTCTTGGATACCTTGCCCGTTCTTGCCAACCCACCGGCAGCCGAAGGTGTGACTTTGCAACAGGAAGCTGAGGTCCGGGTCGTCGCCGGTGCGGTTTCCATCGTCAACTCGATCGTGCACGGAGCAATCAGACATGAATCAACGCAGGGTACTGTGCTCTTTCGCGGTCCAGTCACATTGACCGGGACGACATTCGAGCAGCCAGTCGATCTTTCGCGATCGGTGTTCGCGCAACCGGTCACGTTGTCCGGGGCGATATTTCTGCAAGAGAGCTATTTCGTGCAAGGGCAATTTGTTCGGGAGGTGACCAGCGAAAAAACGGCGTTTGGCCCCCATACGAGATTCCACCGTTCGCAGTTCCATGGCCCCGTGACCTTTCAACAGTCTGGCTTCAGCGGCCTAGCGGAATTTCTCGAAGTCGTCTTCGACCGCGATGCGAACTTCTCGCGGACCTATTTCAAGCTGGGGACGGGATTTTCCGGCGGCAAATTCAAGGGGCTGGCGGATTTTTCCGAAGCCCTATTCGACGGCGACGCGTTCTTTACCTTTACGCGATTTGACGGCGACGCATTCTTCCGCCGAGCAACCTTTCGTGCCACGGCGGATTTCGATGACGCGCAGTTCAATGCACGGGATGATTTTTCCAAAGTGTTCTTCGAGAAGGGACCGCAATTTACGAGAGCGAAACGATCGGCTCAAGGATCTCAGTCACTCGGGATTGAAAATCCTCAGGTCCAGTATGTCATCACACTTTCTTTGCTCCTGTTCAGCGCACTCCTGATCGCCTATCTGATTCGATCCAGGTAAGGCAGCCTCCTTCCGGACCACAACTAATAGATCCACGCTTGCTCAGCCCCCCCCAAAGCTGGTATAAAGCCCCTTGTGGATAACCAGTTCGACGACGCCGAACAAACCGAACTGCCCTATCAAGTTCGTATTGAGAACTTTGAGGGGCCTCTCGATCTTCTGCTCCACCTCATCAAGAAGAACGAGATCAATATCTACGACATTCCCGTTCATCTCATCGCCCGGCAGTACCTTGAATACATCGAGGCGATGAAAGATCTGAATTTAACCGTAGCCGGCGAGTTTCTCGTTATGGCTGCGACGCTGCTCCAGATCAAATCCAAGATGCTGCTTCCGGTGGATGAAACCGCGGAGGATGAGCTTGAGGGGCCGGACCCGCGCGAAGAACTGGTCCGGCGTCTGCTTGAATACAAGACGTTCAAAGAGGCGGCCCGCCAGTTGGATACCCAGGAACGCATGTGGCGGGATATTTATACCCGCACCCCGATTGTTTCGGAGGATCTGGAGACCGACGAACAGTCGCTCGAGAACGTCGGGCTGTTCGATCTGGTCGATGCCTTGCAGGGTATTCTCAAACGAAATCCGGGGAAGCAGCTCATTGAAATTATTCCGGATAACCTGACCGTCCGCGATCGGATGAATGTAATTTTGGAAGCTCTGGAAGGCCAGGAGTCGGTGAGCTTCGTATCGCTGTTCGAGGCTTCGTGCCACCGCCTGGTCATTATCGTGACATTTCTCGCGTTGTTGGAACTCATCCGCCTCAGAACTGCCCGTGTGTTTCAGGCGGAGAGTTTTGGGCCGATCCTGGTCTCGCGTGCCTTCTCGTTGGTGCCGGACCCCGCGGAATTGGATGACTCGGAATGGAGGTAAGCATGAGTGCAACGGAGCTACAGGGGGCGGAGGTTGTGAATGTGATGGAAACGGTATCGGCGGAACCAGAAAACCCTGCTGTCGGCCACGAGATAAACGGAAACGGCGCCTCATCGGCCAACGCTCAGGCTGAGGCACTCCAAGGACAGGAACTCGCAGCGGTCCTCGAGGCACTTCTCTTCGTGTCGGCCGAGCCGGTTCCGATGGCACGGCTGGCCTCCGTCATCGGGACGGTTTCAAAGGCGGAAGTTGAGCAAGCGCTCAAGATCCTCCAGCAGCAACTCGAGCAGGAAGGGCGAGGCATCCAGCTCGTGAAGCTGGCAGGCGGGTATCGCCTGGTCACGAAGCCTGATTACGCACCCTGGTTGAAGCGGTTGGATAAGGCCAAGGCCGCGCAGAAACTCTCCCGCTCCGCCCTCGAATCGCTGGCGATCATTGCGTACAAGCAACCGCTGGTGCGGGCTGAAATTGAAGAAATTCGCGGGGTGGAAACCTCGGGCGTCATTCGGACGTTGCTGGAGCGGAAACTCGTTCGTATCGTCGGTCGAAAGGAAGTGCCAGGTCGTCCGATCATGTACGGCACGACGAAATTCTTCCTCGAACATTTCGGGCTCCAGGACCTCAGCCAACTGCCGCCGCTTCGCGAGTTCAAAGAACTGGGTGAAGCCGAGCAGGCGCTTCTGCCGATCGAAGACACCACCGTTGTGGCTGTCGAGCCTTCAGAAGACACGGTTCCGCAGGAAGGTGCAGCAGAGTCGGCAGTTCTGGATTCTGAGGATAGAGACGCGGTGCTCGTGGGAGGAGAATCGACCATGGATGCACAACTTCATGAGCCACTGCTTGCCGAGCCAGTCGAACAGGCCTAGACTGAAGAGCTATTTTCCCCGCGAAATTCACTGGATGAAGAGTGCGACGTTGGAGCCGGTTTGCCGCACGTAGATGATATGAAGAGGGTCATGCTTCTCCCTACTGTGCCATCATCCTGATTGACCAGGCCCGTTGACTCCTCTCTCACCCCTTTGCTAGACTTCTCAATCCCGATCTAAGTTGTTGAAAGACGCAAGGTTCTTGGCTGTAACCTGTTCGAGCAACACGAGGCACCATTTATGATCAAAGCATGGCTGATGGACGAGATGTTTCGGTTCGATCGCGCATACCTGACGGTCGAGGGGACGCAGGGTGAGTGGGGCGCCGGCGATTCTATTGCCGAGGAAGAAGAACTCCCTCCCGCTCCTGCCAATGTTGCAGCCAAGTGTGGAAACGGCAGGATTACCATTACATGGGATCCGGTTCCGGATGCCATGTACTACAACCTATATTTTCAAACCACCAAAGGCGTCCAAATCAAGTTTTCAGAACTGACCCGACCGATCGCAGGCGAAGATGATTTCAAAGCCGTCATCGGCGTGAAGAAAGAAAAGGCGACCTGCCTCGAAGGCGTCCAGTCGCCCTTCGTGCACGACGACCTGGCTAACGGGACTTGTTATCACTATGTCGTGACGGTGGTAACTCCCAAAGGGGAAAGTCTGGAGTCGCAGGAAGTTATGGCGATTCCCTCCCCGTATCTGCTGGCGATGAGTATCGGGCAGGAGGGCGTAGACGACGGCGAATTCAGCTCGCCGACCGGCATCGCCTTGGACAAAGACGGGAATATCTACGTCGCCGATACCGACAACCACTCGATTCAGAAATTCGACAAGACGGGAAAGTTTCTTGCGCGCTGGGGCAGCGAGCCTTCCGGGCAAGAAGGCAGTTTCTACTATCCCCGCGGCTTGGCGATTGGGTCGAACGACACGGTGTATGTGGCCGACAGCGGCAACAACCGGGTTCAGAAGTTCGATCTCGAAGGCAACGTCATGCAGGCCTGGGGAAAATTCGGTTTCGCCTGGCGTGGCGCCGAAATGGGCAAGTTTGATGTGCCCTGGGGATTGGCGACGGACCAGGAAGGCAATCTGTATGTGTCTGACACCAGCAACGCTCGAATTCAGAAATTCAAGGCGGACGGCACACCGCTCTTGAAGTGGGGCCGGGATGGGAGCTTCGACGGGGCGTTCTTTTTCCCGCGGGGTGTGGCGGTCGATTTCGTCGGCAACATTTATGTGGCTGATGAAAGCAACAGCCGCATCCAGAAATTCGATGCACGCGGCAGCTTCCTGACGAAGTGGGGCCGTGAAGGAGCTGGTCCCGGGCAGTTCAAATCACCCTGGGGCATCGCGTGCGATGCGTTGGGAAATGTCTATGTTGTCGATACCGGCAACCACCGTATTCAGAAGTTCGATGGGAACGGCACGTTCCTTTGCGCCTGGGGTAATCGCGGGAGGACGGAAGGCCAGTTGAACTTCCCCTACGGGATCGCAGTCGACAAAGAAGGATGCGTCTATGTTGTCGACAGCGGCAACAATCGCATTCTCAAGTACGTGCCGACGGAGGAAGAACTGAATCGCGGCAAGGATCAAGCACCCAAGTCACTTGAGCCGAACGCCACGCCGCCGCCGCATAGCGTGGCGGTGAAGGCCGGGGATACGGAAGCCTTCCTCAGCTGGATGGAAGTGCCCGGCGCGGTGTCCTACAATCTGTATTTCAACACGACCCCTCGGCTGACTATACAGAGCGCGACCAAGATCGAAGGGGTGACCAATCCCTATGCGCATACCGGTTTGACTAACGACGTTCCCTACTTCTATGCCGTGACGGCTGTGTTTGAGGACGGGACGGAAAGCGCGCTCTCAAATGAAGTCACTGCAACGCCGGTCCTGATCGACGTCACAGCGCCGCAGAACTCCTATGCCGTGATCAATCACGGCGCCTTCATGACGAACTCTCCCGAAGTGGTCGTGACGATTTCCGCCAACGATATCGATACGGGTGTCGGCGCCTATTTCATCTCGGAAGCGCCGATGACGCCGATGGCCGGCACGCCAGGATGGGTCGATGTGACACCGGCGTACAAGTTCGGAGCAACGATCCCGTTCATTCTCTCCCCGGGCGACGGACAAAAGACGATCTATGTCTGGTTTAAGGATGTTGGCGGCAATGTTTCGACCCCGGCTTCCACCAGCATTCTGGTGAACACCTCGGGCTATCTCTGTGTTTCGAAGTGGGGCCGAACGGGCCGCGGGGCGTCGCTGCTCCATGGCGGCGAGTTTATGGCGCCATTGTACGGCCTCTGCGTCGATCAGCAAGGCTCATTGTTTGTCGTGGACAACGGCAACAACCGTATTCAGAAGTTCGACAACGTCGGCAATTTCATCATCCTGTGGGGAAATTTCGGTTCCGCCAACGCGAACTTCCATAACCCCACCGGCATTGCCTGCGACGGCAAAGGCGATGTGTGGGTGGTCGATACGAACAATCATCGCGTACAGAAATTCGACGGCAAGCTCGGCGGCTACCTCATGAAGTTCGGGTCTCGCGGGAACGGCGAAGGCCAGTTCAACTCTCCGTGGGGCATCGCCGTGGATCGGGTGCGCGGCTACGTGTATGTGGTCGACAGCGCGAACTTCCGCGTGCAGAAATTCGACATGACGGGTGAGTTCATCATGTCCTGGGGGAGCTTCGGGAACGGGGACGGACAGTTCTATTTCCCGCGCGGCATCGCCGTCGATCAGACAGACGGATCGGTCTATGTCGTCGATATGGGCAACCATCGGATTCAAAAGTTCGATACGAGCACCAACGTGTTGCCGCAGTTGCTGACCAAGTGGGGCGGCAGTTCGGAGCCGGGCCATGCGAGCAGCCCATTGGCCCAAGAGGCCGGTCAGTTGCGTTCGCCATGGGGAATCGCCGTTGACAGCGCCGGAGACGTATTTGTGACGGATACCGGCAATCATCGGATTGAAAAGTTCGACAAGGAAGGCAACTTCATCACTCAATGGGGCGGATACGGAAACGGCGACGGGCAGTTCAATTTCCCCTATGGGATTTCGGTCGATGCGAGGGGAAGCGTGTTCATCGTCGACAGCGGAAATACCCGTGTCCAGCAATTCATGCCGGCTGATGAAGGCAGCGAGCGGCTTCAGGAAGAGGCCGAAGCGTCGGCGGAAATTGAAAAGGCTCAGGGGACCGCGAGCACGTAAGAGTCGTATCAGGCAGGGCCATTATGCTGGATAAAGAACCTAGATTAGGTCTGACTTACGACGACGTCGTCCTTGTCCCGGCCAAGTCCGCTATCCTGCCCAGCGAAGTCGAGCTTGGTACCAGGCTGACACGAAACATTCACATCAATATTCCCATCATCAGTTCGGCCATGGATACGGTGACCGAATCCCGTTTGGCGATCGCCATGGCGCGTGAGGGCGGGCTCGGGATTATCCATCGCGTACTCTCGCCAGCGGATCAAGCGGCGGAAGTGGATCGGGTGAAGAAATCCGAAAGCGGAATGATTCTCGACCCAATCACGATCTCGCCGGACGGAACGATCCGCGATGTCTACGAGTTGATGGCGAAGTACCGCATTTCCGGCATTCCCGTCACGAAGAACAAGAAACTGGTGGGGATTCTCACTAACCGCGACCTCCGGTTCGAAACGAGGATGGATCTCAAGGTGTCGCAGGTGATGAAGCGCGATAGACTCATCACGGCCCCTGAGGGGACCAGTTTGGAGAAGGCCCGCGAGATCTTGCACGAACACCGGATCGAAAAACTTCCGGTCGTCAACAAGCAGGGCGAGTTGAAGGGCCTCATCACCATTAAGGATATCGAGAAGCGGATCAAGTATCCGAACGCATGCAAAGACGCGCATGGACGGCTTCGCGTGGGCGCAGCGGTCGGTGTCGGTCCTGATACAGAAGAGCGCGTGGCCCAGTTGAGGAAAGCCGGCGTCGATCTGATCGTCGTTGATACGGCTCACGGTCATTCGCAGGCAGTGCTGGATACAGTCAAGATGATCAAGAAACAGCACCCGACCATAGAATTGGTCGCGGGGAACATTGCCACAGCTGAGGCAGCCAGAGAGTTGCTCAAAGCCGGCGTCGATGCCGTGAAGGTGGGAGTCGGTCCCGGCTCGATCTGCACGACACGGATCGTGTCCGGGTCCGGCATGCCGCAGTTGACGGCGATCGCCGATTGCGCGAAGGCGCTAGAGGGCAGCGGCGTACCGATCATTGCCGACGGCGGGATCAAGTTTTCCGGAGACATCAGTAAGGCCTTGGCTGCCGGCGCTTCGTCGGTGATGCTCGGCGGCTTGCTTGCGGGGACAGAGGAATCTCCCGGTGAGACCGTGCTCTACCAAGCGAGAACCTACAAGGTCTATCGGGGGATGGGCTCGATCGGTGCGATGGAGCGTGGAGGGGGCGATCGCTACGGGCAGGGCGGACGTCCGGCAAAGAAGCTGGTACCTGAAGGCATCGAAGGGCGAGTGCCCTACAAAGGACCGCTCTCGGCGGTCATCTACCAGCTCGTCGGCGGCGTGAAGTCCGGCATGGGTTATTGCGGATGCAAGACGATTCCCGAACTCCAGCAGAGGGCTACCTTTATTCGGCAAACCGTGGCAGGCCTTCGCGAGAGCCACGTGCACGACGTGATCATTACCAAAGAGGCGCCGAATTACCGGATGGATTGGGAATAGGTTCCGTGAGGCGTCAGGCGTGAGACATTTGGCGATTAGCTTCCCAATCTGATCAGATCTGTGACTCAACACTCCTTACCCCTCACCCCTTACGCCTAACGAATTCTGATGGAACTCTGGCACAATAGAATTCTCGTCCTCGATTTTGGATCGCAGTATACGCAGCTCATTGCGCGCCGCATTCGCGAGGCGCAGGTCTACTCGCAGATCCTGCCCTGCACCGCGCCGCTGGCGACCATTCTGGCCTATCGCCCGCAGGGCATCGTCCTTTCCGGCGGTCCATCCAGCGTCTATGAGAAGAAGGCGCCGACCGTCTCCAAAGAGCTTTTCGATCAAGGCATTCCGATTCTCGGCATCTGCTACGGCATGCAACTGGTTACCCATCTCAGCGGGGGGGATGTCGCCAAGTCCAAGCACCGCGAGTATGGCCGAGCCGATTTGACGATCGACGATGCCAGTGATCTGTTCAAAGGAATCGGCACGGGAGGATCGACGGTCGTCTGGATGTCGCACGGGGATCGCATCGAGCGGATGCCTTCAGGGTTTCGGTCCATCGCACATACGAGCAATTCGCCCATCGCGGCGATGAAGCGGAATGATCACAAGCGACGGATCTATTGCCTGCAGTTCCATCCGGAGGTCGCCCACACCCCGGAAGGCACGCAGATGCTGCGCAATTTCGTCTATGACATCTGCGGCTGTAGGCCGACCTGGACGATGCAGTCCTATGTTCAGACGGCCGTGCAGCAGATCCGCGAACAGGTCGGCAAGGAACGTGTGATCTGCGCCTTGAGCGGTGGCGTGGATTCTTCCGTGGCTGCCGCCTTGACCCATAAGGCCATCGGAGACCAGTTGACCTGCATTTTTGTCGACAACGGGGTGCTGCGAGCCGGTGAACGCGATCAAGTGCAAAAGACGTTTGCTTCGCAGATGCACCTCAATGTCCGGATTCTCGATCGAACCAAGCAGTTTCTCGCCGGGCTCACCAATGTGACGGATCCGGAGCGGAAGAGGAAGATCATCGGCCGGCAGTTCATCAAGAATTTCGAAGAGGAATCCAAGAAACTGAAGGGTATCAAGTATCTTGTCCAGGGCACGCTCTATCCCGACGTGATCGAGAGCGTCAGC
Source organism: Nitrospira sp. (assembly GCA_033852435.1). Lineage (GTDB taxonomy): Bacteria > Nitrospirota > Nitrospiria > Nitrospirales > Nitrospiraceae > Nitrospira_C. The sequence continues at coordinate 12,942 of JAWOMO010000078.1, read as the reverse complement.
TTCAAGGGGCCGTCGGCGACGATCAAGACGCACCACAATGTGGGCGGCTTGCCGGCTCGAATGAAACTGAAATTGATCGAGCCGTTGCGCGAGTTGTTCAAAGACGAGGTGCGGGTGCTGGGGAAGGAACTGGGATTACCGGACGAGATTATTTGGCGGCAACCGTTTCCCGGTCCCGGCCTGGCCATTCGCGTGCTCGGCTCCGTCAACAGTGAACGGCTGGCCATCTTGCGGGCGGCAGAGACGATCGTCGATCAGGAAATTCGAGGCGCGGGACTGTATCGCGAGATCTGGCAGGCGTTCGCGGTCCTGTTGCCGATTCGCACCGTCGGTGTCATGGGGGATCAGCGGACTTACGAGAACGTGATCGCGATTCGCGCGGTGACCAGCCTGGATGGCATGACCGCCGACTGGGCAAAGATCCCGAATGAGGTGTTGGGCCGGATGTCGAATCGGATTATCAACGAAGTGAAGGGCGTCAATCGAGTGGTTTACGACATCAGCTCCAAACCGCCTTCTACGATTGAATGGGAGTAACGGGTATCTCTATGGAAGTGCGGCTTCAAAAACTCATTGCCGGAGCGGGCCTGGCATCGCGCCGCAAAGCGGAAACGCTGATTGCGGCGGGCCGTGTGACGGTCAACGGCAAGATCGTGACGGAACTCGGTACGAAGGTCGATCCGGCGAGAGATCATGTCAAAGTCGATGGAAAGCATTTGAGCCAGGCGCAGCCGTTCGTGTACTTGCTGCTGAACAAGCCGAAGAACGTCATGTCCACGCTGGACGATCCAGGCGGGCGGACGACGGTGAAGGATTATTTGCGCGGGGTCTCTGTGCGGGTTTTTCCGGTCGGCCGCTTGGACTTCGACAGCGAAGGCCTGATGCTCCTGACGAACAACGGCGATCTCACGCAGGCGCTCTTGCATCCTCGCTATCATGTGCCGAAAACATATCTGATCAAGGTCAAAGGCATCTTGACGGAGGAGGAGATCAGGCAGCTAGAGCGAGGGGTGACGCTCGAAGACGGCATGACCGGTCCGGCAACAGTGAAAAAAATCAAAAAAGCCGAAATGAATTCCTGGTTGGAAATTACCATCCGTGAAGGGCGAAAACATCAAGTCAGGCGCATGTTGGAGTCAGTGGGCCATCCGGTTATTAAGCTGATGCGGGTCAAGATGGGGCCGCTGTCCCTCGGTGATCTGGCCTCCGGGGAATTCCGTTTTCTGACCGACCGTGAGGCCAACGCGCTGCGGGAACTGGTTGAGCAGCGGCGCGAAGCGGTCGAAAGCGGGGCTCCTGTGGAGCGGACGAAACGACCCGTCAGGCGTGAAGGCTGGGCCAGGCCGATCCGAACGAAGAAGTATGTTGGGAAGAAAGCGAGAGTGGCATGAAGGTTAGGACACACCGATGCGGGGAATTGAATAAGACGCATGTGGGCCAGACCGTTGTCCTGAACGGATGGGTCCAACGTCGCCGAGATCACGGCATGGTCATGTTCGTTGATCTGCGGGATCGGACGGGGCTCACGCAGATCGTGTTCAATGCGGAACGCAATGCCGCGGTGCATCAGGCGGCCCATGTGCTGCGAAGCGAATGTGTCGTCGCGGTGACGGGTCAGGTCATGGCCAGGCCGGAGGAGTCCCGAAACTCGCATCTTCCGACGGGGGACATCGAAATCTTTGTTGATGCCGTTGAGATTCTGAACGAGGCCAAGACGCCGCCCTTCCTGATCGAGGACGATGCGGAAGTCACGGAGTCGATCCGGCTCAAATATCGATATCTGGATCTCCGTCGCCCCATAATGCAACGACTGATGGGCATCCGGCATCACGTCATGCAGGCCACGCGCGGATTTCTCAATGCCGAGGATTTTCTCGAAATCGAAACGCCGATTCTAACGAAGAGCACGCCGGAAGGGGCGCGGGACTATCTCGTGCCCAGCCGGGTGAATGCCGGACAGTTTTATGCTCTTCCCCAGTCGCCCCAACTCTTCAAGCAAGTGCTGATGGTCAGCGGGATGGATCGGTATTACCAAATAGCCCGTTGCTTCCGCGACGAAGACTTACGCAACGATCGCCAGCCGGAGTTTACGCAGATCGACCTGGAAATGTCGTTTGTCGATCGCGAACACGTCATGAGCTTGACGGAGCGCATGATCGTGACCGTCTTCCGGGAAGCCGGCGGGGTACAACTCCCGACGCCGTTCCCGCGGATGACCTATGCAGAAGCGATGGGACGCTACGGATCGGATAAGCCGGATTTGCGATTCGGCATGCCTCTCCACGATGTCACGAGCTTCGCCGCGGCTAGCGAATTCAAGGTCTTCAAAGAGGCGGCCACGAAAGGCGGCATCGTGAAGGCGCTGATTGTGAAAGGTGGCGGGACGATCGCACGCAGCCGCATCGATGCCCTGGGGGAAACGGCCAAGAGTTTTGGAGCAAAAGGGCTGGCCTGGTTGAAGATTACCGCTGATGGTCAACTCGAGTCCGTCATAGCCAAGTTCCTGGACACGAAGGCGTTTGCCGCCGCGTTGCCGGAGGCCAAGCCTGGCGATCTTGTGCTCTTTGGCGCGGACAAAGCGGCTGTCGTTCACGATGTGCTGGGTCGCATCAGGCTGTTGCTCGGCGAGGAGCTGAATCTTATCGATAAGGCTGCGTGGAAACCCCTCTGGGTGACCGAGTTCCCGCTTCTCGACTACTCGCCGGAGGAGAAACGCTATATCTTCATGCACAACCCGTTCGCCGCGCCGATGGACGAGGATCTTGCCCTGCTGGATTCCGAGCCGTTGAAAGTGAGAGCGAAGGCGTACGACATGGTTTTGAATGGCAGCGAAATCGGAGGAGGGAGCATACGCAACCATCGGAGCGAGATCCAGCTCAAGATTTTGGATCTGCTGGGTATCGGGAAAGACCAGGCCCACGCGAAGTTCGGGTTCCTGCTCGACGCGCTTGAGTATGGCGCACCGCCCCATGGAGGAATCGCTTTCGGTCTCGATCGTTTGATCATGCTGCTGGGGGGAGCCGACTCGATTCGCGATGTCATGGCCTTCCCCAAGACTCAAAAGGCCCAATGTCCGCTGACTGACGCACCGTCGGCTGTGAGTCAGGATCAGTTGAAGGAGCTGCGCATTAAGCTCGATTTGGTCGAGTAGGGAGGCTCGTCCATGGCCGGCAATACGTTTGGCAGGGTCTTCACGATCACCTCGTTTGGCGAAAGCCACGGCCCCGCGATCGGCTGCGTAGTTGATGGCTGCCCCCCCGGTCTCACGCTCTCCGTCGCTGACATTCAGAAAGACCTAGACCGTCGCAAGCCTGGGACTTCCCGTCACGTCACACAGCGACAGGAATCCGATACTGTCGAAATTCTCTCCGGCGTGTTCGAGGGCCGAACCACCGGCACGCCGATCGCCCTGCTCATTCGCAATGAAGATGCGCGCAGCAAGGATTACGGCAACCTGATCGATACGTTCCGTCCCGGACACGCCGACTACACCTATTGGCAGAAGTACGGCATCCGCGACCATCGAGGCGGTGGGCGTGCCTCGGCGCGCGAAACCGCCGTCCGTGTGGCGGCCGCGGCCATTGCCAGGAAGTGGCTCAATGAAAAATACGGCGTGGTGATTCGCGGCTATCTGAGTCAACTCGGGCCTCATCCAGTGCCGTTCAAGAGTTGGGATACAGTAAGCGGCAATCCCTTTTTTGCCGCTGACTCTGATATGGTGGCGACGCTCGAATCCTTCATGGATGAGCTACGGAAATCCGGCGACTCGGTCGGCGCCAGGATTACAACGATGGCCGAGCAAGTGCCGGTCGGGTGGGGCGCGCCGGTCTATGCCAAACTGGATGCCGACTTGGCCGCAGCGATGATGAGCATTAACGCCGTAAAAGCCGTTGAAATCGGGGCAGGGTTTGCTTCCGTCGCCCAGCGTGGGTCGGAGCATGGAGATGAACTGACGCCGGACGGTTTCGTTACGAATCATGCTGGTGGAATTCTCGGAGGTATCTCGTCCGGACAGGATATCGTTGTCACAATCGGGATCAAGCCAACGTCGAGCATTCGCGTCCCGCGTCGGTCCATCGATAAGCAGGGCAATCCGACGACGGTTGAAACGAATGGGCGCCATGATCCCTGCGTCGGCATCCGCGCGACGCCGATTGCCGAAGCCATGATGGCGTTGGTCCTCATGGACCACGCGCTGCTCCATCGGGCGCAGAACGCCGATGTGCGGACGCCCACGCCGAAAATTTCCGGGACCATGAACCAGAAAGCCTCCTCGAGCAAAAAGAAGGCCGTGGCGAAGGTCAACCCTCATCCCAGTGAAGCCTAGCGCTTATCCCGCGCATGCCCTCCTCCGACGAAGGATGCATCCTGGACATTAAGCACGCAACGGTCTATCGGGGCGTGACCTGCATTTTCGAAGACCTCTCCTTTACGTTAGAAGAAGATCAGCATACGGCCATTCTTGGTCCCAACGGGGCAGGAAAGTCGACCGTCCTCAAATTGTTAACCGGCGAAGTGCATGCTGTTCCGAAGGATGAGCCGTCCGTCCGCTTGTTCGGGGAAGAGCGCTGGAGCGTCTGGGATGTGCGCAAACGATTGGGCATGGTGTCGCATGACCTCCAACATCAGTATCTGGAACAGGTGACCGGGCTGAAAGTCGTGCTGTCAGGCTTCTATGCCAGCATCGGGACATACGGGTATCAAGACTTTGCCTATGCCCAGATCGTTCGTGCCCATGCTGTGATGGAAGAACTCGGGATCGGGTTCCTGACCGACCGGAAATTTGCCGAGATGTCGACAGGGGAGCAGCGTCGTTGTTTGCTGGGGCGGGCGCTTGTTCATGGGCCGACCGTGCTCGTGCTCGATGAACCGACCAGCGGGCTCGACCTGACCGCGACGTTCCATTATCTGGATCTTGTCCGCACCTACATGCGGAAGGGGAAAACGCTTCTCCTTGTCACGCATCATATTCACGAGATTCCCCCGGAAGTGAAACGGGTGGTGTTATTGAAGAAGGGGAAGATTCTTCATGATGGGGAGAAGGGCGCGGTGCTGACAGAAACCAATCTGAGCCTGCTGTTTGATTGCTCCGTGGCTCTGGCAGAAGCAAACGGCTGGTACCAGGCTCTGCCCGGTCCTTCTCGGTAGCGGCGCCGCAAGCTATCCTCCCGCCAGCGTGACCGTAAACGTCAGGTCTGCGTCGACTCGTCGGACTTTGACCGCCACTTTTTGACCCGGTATCGTGCGTTCAATCAGATAGTTCTTCAACTGTGCAGCATCGAGAATTTCGGTGTCGTCGATGGTGAGCAGCACGTCATGTTTCTGAAGCCCAGCTTCTTTAGCCGGGTCCGCCACGTCTTTCACGGCAATGCGCCATTTGGTCCCGTCTTTTACCGACGTCATGTGGACCCCGAGCCTTGAGAAGGCCAACGGTTTGCCTTCCATCGAGGCCGTCACCGCTCGTTGGGCCAAGGTGGCGGGAACTGCAAACGCCATTTGGCTGCAATGGGCGTGCGTTTCTTCCTTATCGGTTTGAATGACCGCATGCATGATGCCGACCACTTCCCCGTTCATGTTGAAGAGGCCACCACCGGAGTTTCCGCTGCAGGCGGAGAGATCAACCTGAATGAGCCGGGTGTCCACGGTTTGGAGAAACGTATTGGCATTCCCGACTCGTCCAAATGCCATCGTGGGTCCCCAGCCAAGCGGGTAGCCGATGGTAAACACCTCGGTGCCTGATGCAACGTCGCCGACGGCAAACGGGACTGAGCCGGAGAGAAGGGCGCGGTGTTGTTCGGGAATCCGATACAGGACGACATCCAAATAGGCGCTTTCGCCGATGAGTTGTGCGGGAAGTTCATGCAAGTCCGTGGTCAGGATTCGGATCTGTTTCATGACAATGGGGGCGGACAACCCGTGCTTCTCAACGGCATGTCTCGCGGTGACGACGTAGCCGTCGCGCAAATGTACACCGGTTCCTCGCACGGAGATTTTTCCCGGCTTGTCCGGTATACGGGGATCCTGCGTGTCCACTAGAATTCCGACAGTGGCTTGTTTGGCACGGGTAAAGGAATCCTGAGCCTGGCTCACCAACGACTCGGCTTGGGATGCACCGTTTACGCCGAGAGTAGCCGATACAATGAGAATTAATAGAACAGTCAGGTGCGACCGAAACGGCACGAGCTGATAGGGGCGCATGAGATGTCCTTTCGGGTGCGGGTTCCTATTGCTTCAGTATAAAGATATGGAGCCGGTGCGGGAAGAGGGGGTGGGGCGATACTGTCTCTCCATTCATTGTGGTATTCTGAGTTTAAATGAAAGAAAAAAGAGGCAGGATAGTCGTACGGTGGATTCGGACAACAGCAATATGGGTAGCGGTGATGGGTGTCAGCGCGCTCTGGTGCATCAGTATGGCCATCGCGGCAGAAAGAAATACACAAGAAAATCCCGGAGTCGTGAGCCAGATCGGAACGTCGTTGAAAAATGCTGCGACAAGAATCGAGCAGGGGGTAACTAGCGTTGTGAAACAACTTGAAGAGAGTGAGACGCCGAAGAAGATCGGCAATGAACTCAAGCGGTCGGCCAATGCGCTCGGGGAAAAGGCTGAACAGGCGGGGAAAAAACTGAAAGAGTCCTTCAAGTCAGAGTAGCGGATCCTTCCTATTTCTTTCGAAATCCGAAAAATGCTCCCGCCCCTGCCGCTCCTGCGGAGGGAAGCAACCCGGCCATAAGATTCTTCAGGCCTTCGGCTTCACCCTGAAGCCATCGCATGCCCTGTGAGACCTGTGTTTCGATCGAGGCCCAATCAAGATCCAACCAGCCTGTGGCCTTTAACACCGCGATAGAGGCGAGGACGACGGCTGCCATCATGGCGGCCATTTTCAAAAAGTGACGAAAGGCCCAGCCAAGCAGAAACCCGCCCAGGTAGCTGCCCCCGAATTTCGCCAAGGCAGGAGAGCTGAGATTCCCGATCCAAGAGGCGAGCCCCCCAATCGTGGCAGCCCCGGCTGCGAGGAACGATTTCGCGGTCCATGGTGGATCGGCCAGAATGGCGTCCCAGGCGGATGTGCTGGAGGGTGAGGGGGGACAGGTTTGTTCTTCTTCAATCATGAACGACTCCGATGCAAATGACAGGCGGTTCGTGCAGTGCGCCCTGTGCAACTTTCTTGGCGCGATCACGATACGTGTTCCTCAATGGGGAAGTCCAGAGGGTGAAATGGGAGAGGACGCAGGCGGTATTCGGCATGCTGAAGACCTCTTGAGATCGTGGGTTGGCTATCGATCCATGATTCAGTTTCCTGGCTCAAGCTTCCGAACACCTGGGACAGGTTTGTGGGGTAGAGAAGGCTCTCGATTCGCCGGTTGCTGGAGATGCCCTCTTCCGTATCATTGGAGGCTTGGGTTTTGGTGTCGGTGTAGCCCACTCCGGACAGGTATTGGACGGTCCACACCTCTTTGATCGATCAGGGAGCATACCACGGTGGTAGCTTGTGCCGTGGAGAGTTCCCAATTCGTCTTGTATCGCTCTTGGCGCTTTGCGGTTTGGAGTACTTGGCAGTTGTGCGGATGACTCGGGACAAACAGGAACTGGGGCGCAACGTGTGTTGCGCCCCACAAAGGGATTACTTTCCGCTCACGCCCTGCTTGTCATCTTTCTTCTTCTCTTCGTCTGCCTTGCCGCCGTTCACGTCTTTCTTCTCTTTCTGCTCAGCGGGAGCAGGCTCGGTCGCAAAGGTCAGTGCGGCGCCGAATCCGACGGAGAGAAATGCGGCCAGCGCGAACATGGAAATAAAACGAGTCATGATGAAACCTCCTTGGTTGAGAAACACATGAATGGGTGCCCCCCCTGACACGCCATTCCGAATATTTCCGCTGAGGGGACAGCGTACCGAGGGGGAGAGCAAATGCGGTGCCGAGTGTCTATTGAATCATATGCACAATCGAACCACTCCCTGCCGACTGAAAAAGCGAGGAATTGTGAAAGATTCCGAAGATGAACGGCTCTTGGAAGTCACGCCGATGAAACTACGTATATCTCGGTGAGAAGGTGTTGCCTGTAGGTGAATGCATGCAACCATACAGTTTGCTGTTGAAGCGAATTCTAAGATTCCTCTCATCATCTAGAGACGACACATTCACGTAAAAGCATGCTTATTTCAAAGGCCGTTTCTTCTGTGCTGTCGATGTGGGAAACTGATGAATGTATGAAGACCAAGTCTCTCGCCCGCGCGATTGCCTTCAATAAACCATATGATGTGCTGCCTTGCTTTACCGATCCGGATGGGCGGCCGACTTTGGCCGACTACATCGATCTTCCCGGTGTCTACGCGGCGGGCCGACTGGATCGTGACAGCGAGGGGCTGATGATTCTCACCTCTGATGGCGCGCTCGTCCATTGGATTACCGATCCCAAGCACAAGCTGCCGAAGGTATATCTGGCCCAGGTTGAGCGTATTCCGAACGAACAGGCGCTGAATCAGCTACGCCAGGGCGTTGTGTTAAGTGGGAAGCGAACCAGGCCTGCCAAGGTTCGCTTGCTGGATGAAGAGCCGTCGCTTCCCGACCGTCCTGTGCCGATCCGCTTTCGCAAAAACGTGCCGACGGCCTGGCTCGAAATCACATTGCATGAAGGGATGAATCGCCAGATTCGTCGGATGACCGCTGCGGTGGGACATCCGACGTTGCGACTCGTGCGCGTGGGAATCGGTCCGATCGCTCTCGGTGACCTTCAGACGGGGCAATGGAGGGAATTATCCGTGCAGGACATTATGAGGATCGGGAAGACTGCTCAATAACCCAAGGCGTTCTTGTCAAATCACAATTGGCCGGACAGGAAAAAGATACCTCCGAAGACGGTCCGGTCGCGAAGGATATCGACCCCGGCGTTGATCGGCTGTTCGGTGATAAGCCCGCGCGAGCCGCCAGGAATGCCTCCACGCCGAAGAGTGATCGAAACGTGAGGTGGCCTAGCGACTTTTTATGAGGTGGCCAATGATGCCGATGCCGATGCCGAGGAAGAGATAGCCGGCGATCACATTCAGCATGACTACGGCTTGGGCAACAGGATGAATAGGTTGGTATTCGACCAGCGCGAGGGATGATGTGACATTGATCGCATAATAGAAACCGGACCAGAAAGGAATCCAGCCGGAAGGATCGGTATTGCTCATCGGCTGCAGCCACTGCACGCGGAAAAAAGCTTCGTACAACAGACTAAACACGGTGATCGTCACGAAGATCCATCCCGCCCATCTGGGGATGCTGGTCCCGTAGCTGCTCGTCGTTTTCCAGGCCAGGAGGGCAAGGGGATGGCTCCCTTGCATCCTGGCCCATGCGACTCTCGCGTCGCGCTCCTTCAGGTAGGCAGATTCCGATTCGTCCAATTCTCCAGCTTCCGCGAAACAGTGGTTGGCGCGTGAGTAGGCGCGGACCGCAGCATGTTGAAGATGCTGTTGCGTGGAACCGGGAGATTCGGCCTGCGCAGCACGTTCAGCCCATCTGCCAGATTGGGAGAAGGCACGTGCCGCATGAATGAATTGATCCAAGTGCTGCAGTTGGCGGCCGGCCTGATGGTATGCGTGGGAAGATTTAGCTGGATCACAGGTTTCGAGAAAATGTGCGGCGGCCAGGTAGTAGCAGGCCGACTCCATCATATGGGCACGCGAATCATGTCGGGCAAGCGCGTCGGCCTTCTGAAGGACATCATCGGCAGACTGTGCCGTGGAGATTTCGCTTTCGCCCTGCCGGTAATAACCTTGAGCGATCGGATCTGAAAATGTGTACTCGCCCATGCGTCCCTCCAGGCGAGGCCATGTTACCCTAACACCAGCTTGGCAAGAAAGGGCTCTTGCCCTGGGCGTGCTTCGGAATGTCTCCCGCGACTTCCCTGGGCAACTCCGTACACACCTCACAGCCGCGTCACCAATCTAGTAAGTCTGTCGGCGCTCAGGTAGACTCGCGCAGCAATCTTCTTGAGCCATGAGAAATTCGAGGAGCGATATGTTCGGTTCTTTGTTGCTTGTGAAGAGGACATTTTTCAGGATCTCTGTCAGTGTGGTCTGCGTTGTTGTTGCGCTAGGCGGCTGTACATCCAGAGACGTAAAGAAGGGGACCGGTCCAGTCTGTGATGATCTTCAGAGGAGGATTAATCTCTCGGAGCGAATCGAGACGCTGAATCTCTTGTCGTCTGCATTCACGGCCCGTTGCGATGACCTCGTGGTGACGTACGGAGCGCAAGCCCGATCACAGTTCAGGCACAAAACGTTTTCTATCACGGGAGAGACGGCGAACGTGTTTGTTCCCGATGGTACCTTCATCGATTACGTGATGGAAAGTTACGAGCGAGGCTACCTCAGCACCTTGCTGGCGGCCAGCTATCTCAGAACGCATAAAGTCATGGATGCCAAAGTAGAGCTGAGAGACTTGGATCATGAGCTGTTTGCGCCGATCTATAACTTTGGAGAGGATCCGGTGAACCTTCTGCTCTCCGCCGTCTTGTGGGAACACCTCGGGGACGTTCATGAAGCTCGGGTGGACTGGCTGCGCCTCAGAGATTTTCAAGTCTTTGCAATGCGGGACGATCAGACCCTTCGCCGGTTTGCCGGGGTTCGCGTGGACCAGATCGACAGGGGAGAAAGCGCCGCGGCCCGGTGGCGCGTGTACCGGATTGGCACGTTCCCCCAGCTTGACTGGGACCTGCAATTTACCAATTCCACCAGCGGCTACTTTTCCATCACGCCCAAGCAACCGTTCGTCACATCGTGCGCGTCGGACACCGGAGTACGGGTGTCGACAGAAACCTGGTTCAACAAGCTTGCGATCCGCCATAGCCATGCCTATCACCCACTCCTCAATGTGCAGACGTGGATCCGCCTCCCTGTAGGACTGACGTACAGCCTGATTCCCGTAGTGGCGGGAGCCGGCGTGATGGTCGGAGGTTGTATGCTCGATGCAGCCGGTAATGGCAAAGGGGCACTCTGTCAGCTGTCCGTCGTGGGGGGAATAGCGCTGATGGGCACTGCCCCTCGTGTGCTGGAAGGCGCCCTGAGACCGGACTTGCGACACTGGGAGGACGTCCCGGCAGCTGTCGTCGTCACTACGGCGACTGAGCCTGACCGGGAGCCCTGTATGCCGAGCCGGGGAGATGATGCCCAGCGATTGCTGTAGAGATGCTTAACCAGCGTGCGGTTCGGAATGGCCCCGCGTCCTCTTGCAGATTGGACAGACTTGGCGGTAGGCAACTTAGATCTGTTCCACTTCCGCAATAATGGTGTGCAACCCGCTCGCGCCAGCCGGTTGGGGCCGCACGATCTCGGCGATCTGCAGCTGTCCCTTTGTATCCGTGGCCCGAACGACGGTTTGGAATTTACCCTGCTTCGGCGGCTTCCAACTGTAGTTCCAGATGACCCAGGAATAAGGCGACATCGGTGTTTCAATCTCGCACGCGTTCCAGGTGCGGCCAGCGTCGAAACTGATTTCTACTTTGCTGATGCTATTGGGTCCGCCAAAGGCGATGCCGCGGAGTTTCTGCTCAGGCCCGCGGAGTGTTTGATAATGTCCCGGCGAATCGATGCGCGAAAAAATCTTGATCGTGCCGTCGTCGGTCCAGCCTTTGCGCTGCCAGTAGCCGAGATAATCACCGGGATAGACTTCGATCTCCGTGATCCATTTCACGTTCTTGATGCCGTAAAGGCCTGGCACGATCAGGCGAACGGGAAAGCCATGCTCTTTCGGCAGCTTTTCGCCATTCATCAGAAAGGCGAGCATCACATCGTCTTGCATGGCCCGCGTGAACGGAATGCTGTCGTCATAACCATCGATGCCGCGAAAGATCACATCGCGCGCAGTCTCGTCATCGGCACCAGCTTCGATGAGCAATTTCTTCAGTGAGATGCCGCGCCAGGTCGCATTGCCCAGGCTATCGCCGCCGGGGAGCGTGTCGATGCACATCAACGTAGACACTTGATCGTACGAATCGCGATTCAAAATATCGCGCCAGCCAAGGGACAGCGGCGTTCTCACGACGCCTTTAATGTGGAGTTTCCACTGTTCGATATTGACGTCGCGCGACATGGACACGGCGCTGTCGGCGTAATTCACGACATAGAACTTGGAATTCGGCGTGAAATAGGTGGTGTCGCGCGGAGGGACCGCGAACATCCGACCGAAGACGGAACCTACCGCATCGCAGCCGCCGGTCATGCCGGTGAGTGCGCCGAGGCCGACAGCTTTGAGAATCGTGCGGCGCCGCATGAACAGCGGGGTTTCATTCCAAATCATGATGTCAAAGTATACACGGAATTGATGCTTGACTCTCGCAAAATTCCCTGGTACATTCCGCCTCGTTGATTCGTGCTTGTGTGCCTGCCTGATGACCGCGCCTGACGGCGAGTCACGGTGCGGTTCCAAAGGGAAACTACCCGAAGGAAATTTCCTCGAGCGGGTCCCTTGACACGCTGCGTCGCACGTTGTATAGTGCGCGGCTCGCGTGATGAGCGCGATTGTTCTTTGACAACTGAATAGAGGACGTTGAGCAAGGTGTAAGGTGTATTGAAGTGGTGGCCCTTGGTCCAAATTCTAAGAACACCTATATGAGAGTTTGATCCTGGCTCAGAACGAACGCTGGCGGCGCGCCTAATACATGCAAGTCGAACGAGAATGTGTAGCAATACACATGTACAGTGGCGAACGGGTGAGGACTACATGGGTAACCTACCCTCGAGTGGGGAATAACTAGCCGAAAGGTTAGCTAATACCGCGTACGCTTCCCGGACTGCGGTTCGGGAAAGAAAGCGATACCGTGGGTATCGCGCTCCTGGATGGGCTCATGTCCTATCAGCTTGTTGGTGAGGTAACGGCTCACCAAGGCTTCGACGGGTAGCTGGTCTGAGAGGACGATCAGCCACACTGGCACTGCGACACGGGCCAGACTCCTACGGGAGG
>JAWOMO010000093.1:0-3305 GCA_033852435.1 Nitrospira sp. | reverse complement strand
TCACCGCGGCCTCTACCGGCTGCCTGTAACCTATCCGGCGATGTATTGCATGGTCTCGACGGTGGGTGAAGGAACGGTTACGAATCTTTCTGCCATCGGATGCATGATCGAAACCGATCAGCCGTTGCCCGAAGACGAGCGCGTGGCGCTGCGCCTCCTGCTTCCCGATCAGCGTGAGTCACTGCCGATCGACGAGGCCCATGTGCGGTGGGTCAAGGGCACACAAGCCGGCGTGGAATTCCTGCAAGTCCAACGCGAAGCCAATCTTCGCTTGCACGGTTTCGTGTGGGACAAAATGATCGAACGGATCCAAACCATCCAGCAGCAGCGCTCGAGTGCTTCGCCTTAACGCTGCCGCGCATCGCCTTTCCCGCCATCGGCAAACAGAGCAGGCCGATTGTCCTTCTTCATCACTCACAGAACCGGCGTCGCGCAGGGCTGAGGCAGACCGTTGGATCATGGTCTGCCTCAGTCTGATCACCCGATTCTCTCAGAAACAGCGCACGATCTTCTTACGCCGCCTTCGGCAATGAGTAATCGTTCTGCTGATTCCGGGCAACTGAGAATCGCTCGGAGGCAGACACGGTGCTGGACTCACCAGACAGCGTCCAGAGTCCCAATAGCAGCACCGCCACTGCTCCCGCTACAACCAGCCCGGCATCAATGACCGAACTTAAATCCATCATCGTGTTCACCTCCTTTCTTTCCTCAGCATGTATGCACGCTGATCTGTTGTCAGAACAGTCCGTGTGACAATGGACGCTCCTGAATCATGGCCGAACTTTCCCGGTCGTCCCACCGTCGTTCTTCCGGCGAAGTCGACCGCCATGAATGCTTCATCCGACCCTGCTTTCCGGAGCCTCGCCGCGCGCTGGGTTTCTCCCGTTCCTCACCTGAACGGTCTCCCTTCCGCTCTCTCCTGAACCATGCTCGCAGTCTCATCATATGTCTCCTTCTGTCTATTACGGATGATGTATCTGCGCCTTCCCTGGATGAAGCCGGCTCCCATCGCAAACCACGACTCATCATGGTGATACATGGGGAAGGAGGCCTTACCGAGCGTGGACATCGGCAAAGCCTCAAAGACCGGTCATCCTGAAGAGGGCAGGACCGTCGTTATTGCGCTCCCTGACCCATTATGGAGAATGTCTTACTGCCCTTCGATCAAAATGCGCCGACGCTTCGCCTCTTCCCGTTTTGGGAAGGTAATAGTCAACATCCCGTTCTTGTGGGTGGCCGATGCTTTGTCATGATCGACGAACTTTGGGAGTGTGAAAAGCCGCATAAACGGGCCACCGGCAATCTCTCGCAGGTGATACGTCCCTTCCGGCACGCGCTCCTCCTTCTGCTCTCCCTTCACCGTCAAGACCTGGTTGTCGATCTCCAGGGAGATATTGGTCGGCTCCCACCCGGAAAGCGCGACTTGCACATAGAAGCCGTTGCCGTCTTCCCAGGCATTACAGGCCGGTGCCCATTTTTGGTCAGGCGTTCCAAATGTGCGCAGCGCTTCGTCGAACATCCGGTCAATCTGTCGATCAAATGCATCGCGTCTGATTGACGCCAATACTGCAGGCAAATAGGTGCTCATAACTATCCCTCCTCCTCTCTACGAGAGGTCACGTTATGGGTTAAGGTGATGGTTATGGATTGGGAATCAGGCCGAGGTCGTTCCGGGGCAATACCTGCCGCCGCCGCTACTCCTCCAGAAATGGGCCTTCCACCAATCCATCTGGTTTAGTATCAGCAACGAAGGGCAGGTAATTTCGACGACGGCAAAGTCAAGGGGGGGGTACGACAGGACCGGGGCAGCTGGTCCAGGCGGCCCCCTGCCCCCTCAACTCGCCGAGGGGCGTTGTTTTCCGATCATGGCCAGACACAGCAACCCAATTCCGATCCACACCAGCTCGCGGAAACGCCGCAGAAGCGCGAAGGTGATGCCGGTGACATCGCTGTAGCCGAACGCTTGCAGCAACAGCAGATTGCCGCCGTCTTGCGCACCGAGACTGCCGGGGATGAAGAAAGTCCCGCCCTTTATGAAGACGGATAGTGCGCCGATAGAGATGGCCGAGAGTATCGTGGCCGGACCGCCCAGATAGTAGATGATGACGAACACCTCGAGCGCCTCGGCCAACCAGCCGAGAAAATAGAGGCCGGTTGACGCGTAGAACGTGGACTGATGATGGGTGTAAAAATTCAGGATCGTCTGATCCAGAGACTTCAACTGCGCTTCCCTGTTTTCGAGAAAACCGATCCACAGACGACATGCCCGCAACATGTCCAGAATCCAGGTAAAGAGCCCGCGCCGTTGCACGAACACGAACGCAGCCGTGCCGAACAGGAGCAGCCCCACGCTGAGGAGCCCCGCTGCAATGATCTGTCCGGACGACCCGTTTTCGCCCAAGATCCAAAACCCCATGGCAATTCCGATCAGAATAAAGAGTACCTGAGCAATCGTCATCGTCGTCTTGGCGATCACGACTGACGCCAGCCCTTCGACCATCGGTACCCGGTGCTTTTGAAGAAGATAGGCCTTCAACGGTTCGCCGCCGACATAGGCGGTGGGAGTCGTCATGTTCACCACTTCACCGGCCGTCCGAATCGCCAGTACCTGCCAGAACGGGATGGCTTGCGCAGAGGGCCCGAGTGTGATCTTCCAGCCGTACGCTTCGATCAGGTACATGATAAGGGACGGAATCAGTATGACGATGAGCGCCGCGGGCCCGAGCTGTGACGCCGCAGCGTAGATATTTCCGGGGCCGATGTGCCAAACGAGGAGACCAAGGGTGAGGAGACCGACTGTGAGAAGTATTAGTCTGAGCACGACGGGCTAGGGACCATCATTAAAGGGATACTCTACACGGCCATCCAGGAAGGCCGCAGGGAGCGAAGGCCCCGAGGCGCACGTTCGTCGGCATCTCGAGGGGAATGATCGACTGAGAACGAAGCAGGAGGATTTTTTCAGCATCCCGGTGCTAGGCACGGGAGATGGCTGATGGACGAAGCACCCACAGCATAATCATCACGAACACGATTGATCCTGCCGCCGCCATCCAAAGAAACCAGTCAAGTTTCCCTGCGAAGGCGAAGACCAGCACGATGACGGAGAAATCGCGGCTGGCGACGTTCTTGAGCATGAAATCAGACCAGGCCGCATGCACCGGCGTTTTCCATTTGCTCGCCCGTTTAATTTTTTGCGCTTTGTTCACGAGCATGAAGGACAGGGCATTGCCCGACACCGCGGCAGCGCCAAGCGCGAGCGGCACCCAGGCCGATTCACTCCCGGCGGCTTGGATGAACGCCCCGAC
>JAWOMO010000128.1:0-16581 GCA_033852435.1 Nitrospira sp. | reverse complement strand
CCATTCCCTGCTTGAATTTAACCCTGCCAACCGCTACGTTTCTGCTCGATATGGTTGATGCATCCTGCCCTGCAACGTTCCCCTGGTGGCAATCCGCAGTCTTTTATCAAATATATCCTTGGAGTTTTCAGGACTCAAATGGCGACGGCATCGGTGATCTGCGTGGCATCCGGTCCAGGCTGGATTATCTCCGGGATGGGACTTCCGCTTCGCTCGGAGTGGATGCGATCTGGCTGTCTCCCATCTATCCCTCTCCTATGCGGGATTTCGGCTACGACGTGGCTGGTTATTGCAACATCGACCCGCGATTCGGAACGCTGACCGACTTCGACGAACTCCTCCGCGACGCGCACCGTCGGGGGATCCGCGTGATCATGGATCTCGTCCTTAACCACACCTCCGATCAGCACAGGTGGTTTCTGCAGTCACGTGCCTCATGCCACTCGCCCACAGGCGATTGGTACTGCTGGGCGAACAGCAAGGCGTTTGGGCGTCGGCCGAGCAACTGGAACGCCCGCTTCGGCGGATCCTCCTGGACCTGGGATCCCAGCCGCCGGCAGTACTATCTCCACTCTTTTTTGAAAGAACAACCGGATCTGAACTGGCAGCATCCCTCCGTGCGGGCCGCCATGTGGGACGTCGTCCGTTTCTGGCTCGATCGGGGTGTCGATGGCTTTCGCCTGGACGCCATCAATTGGCTGGGCAAGGACACGCGATGGCCGAACAACCCGTTTCGCTTCGGGTTGCGCGGCTATACCAGGCAGCATCACCTCTACGACCGGGATCAGCCCATGGTGCATCAAATCATGCAGGAGTTGCGTCATGTCGTCTCGGCCTATCCTGACGTCGTCTTGATTGGCGAAGCGGCGGCCGACACGCCGGGCGGGCCTAGCTCGTTTTACGGGAATGGCAACGACGAGTTACATCTGGTGTTCGATTTTCGTTTGATGAAGTCTCCCTGGCAGGCCGACCGCTTTCGTCGGTTCCTGTCCGAACAGGTGCCCGCCATCCCGAAAGGAGGGTGGCCGACGATCGTGTTCAGCAATCATGATCAGCCGCGTCACATCGACCGGTATGGTGCCGGCGGGGATGCCCAGGCCCGCGCGAGAGCTGCTGCACTGTTATTGCTCAGCCTGCCCGGGACACCATTTGTGTATTACGGCGAAGAGCTCGGCATGCGGAATGGAAGACTCCGATACCGGGATTTGCGCGATCCCTATACCAAACGGTTCTGGCCCTTCCGCCCCGGACGCGATCCGGCGCGCACGCCAATGCAGTGGGATACCACGTGCCAAGCCGGGTTCACGACCGGCCGGCCCTGGCTTCCCGTCGCGCAGGACTATCCGCAACTCAACGTCGCCCGGGAGGCGAGTGATCCGCGCTCGCTCTGGGGTTTGTACCGGCGGCTACTCGAGCTCCGCCGAATATCTCCGGCGTTGAGCCGAGGAGAATGCCGGCTGATAGAAGGAAGCCCCCGTGACTGTCTCCTCTACCAGCGGGAGGCACGCACCGAGGAGGGCACAATCGACAGGATGCTGGTCGCCATCAATTTTGTGGAACGGGTGTGTGAATTCACCTTGCCCGCTGGTTCTTCACATGGCCAGGTATTGGTCTCGACGGATCCCGATGCTGGTAAAACCTTGTGGAACCCCGGTCGTATACAACTGAGTCCCAACGAGGGTCTTCTAGTGCGCCTGTCTTAACGAGCGCCGCTATAGTCTCGACATCGCGAGGGACTATTTGGCATGCAATTGCACGCGTTGCAGTTGATCAATCACAATACAAGAGAAAAGCAGAGGGCCACACGCTGGTCTTAGCATCGATTCCCTCTCGTACCCGAGTCTAAGCCCGTCCGCTCACGGTGCTTACCGTACCCATTTGAAAAACATTGCGGCAAGCGGTGGCAGTGTTAGCGTAAGAGAATGTGAACGGCCGTGCAGGGGAATAGGAACCGCCTCTACCCCGCCCATATTCCCCCACCCCGCGCCGCCATAGTAGGTCGCGTCGCTGTTCAGGACTTCTTTCCAGAATCCACCGCACGGAGCGCCGATGCGGTAGTTCGGTCGTGGTACGGGCGTAAAATTGCAAGCGGCGAGCATGATCTCGTCAGCAGATTTCCCTTTGCGCAGCAGACTGATCACACTCGACTCGGCATCATTACAATCGATCCATTCAAAGCCGGCGGGGTCCAGGTCGCGTTCGTGGAGAGCCGGTTCATCACGATACAGCCGATTCAAGTCCGCCACCCAACGCTGGAGCCCGCGGTGCGAAGGATATTCCAACAGATGCCACTCTATAGTACGGTCGTGTGCCCATTCGCTCCATTGGCCGATTTCACTGCCCATGAAAAGCAACTTCTTTGCAGCCTGCGCGTACATGTATCCGAACAGGAGCCGGAGGTTGGCAAACTTTTGCCACTCGTCGCCGGGCATCTTCCCGAGCAAAGATCCTTTCCCGTAAACAACTTCATCATGCGACAGCGGCAGGACAAAGTTTTCGTGGAACGCATAGAGCATTCGGAACGTGAGCTTGTTGTGGTGGTACCTTCGGAAATAGGGATCCTGGCTCATATAGTCCAGCGTATCATGCATCCATCCCATGTCCCATTTGAGACCGAAACCAAGTCCGCCGAGGTAGGTTGGCCTCGAGACCATTGGCCAAGCGGTGGACTCCTCGGCAATCGTTTGCACGTCCGGAAAGCGCTTGTAGACCTCCTCGTTCAACCGGCGTAAGAACCCAATGGCCTCGAGGTTTTCGCGTCCTCCGTACTGGTTCGGGATCCACTCTCCTTCCTTGCGCGAGTAATCCAAACACAGCATCGACGCCACCGCGTCAACGCGGAGTCCATCGACATGGTACTTGTCCAGCCAGAACTGGGCGCTGCTGATGAGAAAACTTCGTACTTCGTTTCGCCCATAGTTGAAGATGTAGGTCTGCCAATCGGGATGGTAGCCTTGTCGCGGATCGGCATGCTCGTAGAGATGCGTCCCATCGAAGTAACTTAATCCATGTCCGTCCGTCGGGAAATGTGACGGGACCCAGTCGAAGATCACGCCGATCCCGTGACCGTGGAGTTCGTCGATCAGGTACATCAAGTCCTGCGGCGTACCGTAATAGCCGGATGGCGCGAAATACCCCGTCGTCTGATAGCCCCAAGACCCGAAAAACGGATGGTCCATGATTGGTAAGAATTCCACGTGTGTAAAATTCAAGTCTTGGAGGTACTGCGGCAGCACGGCGGCCAGTTCTCGGTAACTCAACGAGCGGTTGTCTTCATCCGGCACTCGCTTCCAGGAACCGAGGTGCATCTCATAGATCGAAATCGGCGCGTCGAGCGCATTGCGGGAACGTCGCATCTTCCTCCACTCGTCATCCCGCCAATCGTACTCGCAGTCCCATACGATCGAGGCCGTCTTGGGAGGAATTTCATTGAAGATGGCAAACGGATCCGTCTTCTCGGCCTGGAACGCATCGAAACGCGAGCGGATGTGATACTTGTACAACGCGCCTTTCTCCACGCGGGGCAGAAAGCCCTCCCAGATTCCTGATTGCTCACGCTGGTACAAGGGATGCGCGCCAGGTTGCCAATCGTTGAAGGGGCCGGTGACTGAAACTTCCTCTGCGTTCGGTGCCCAGACAGAGAAATACGTTCCACTTGTGCCATCCGTCCGAGCGGGATGGGCTCCTAATTTGTCGTAGAGGTGGAAGTGCGTACCTTCATTAAAGAGATACAGGTCATCTTTGCTGAACAAGGACATATCATCGGCCTTCATTGTCGCACTCGGTGTATTCGGCATCATGTCACCTCATTCATACAACTGATGCAAGGCGTGACAATTCCTCAGCTCGACCCACTTGAACACTCCGACTGGCTCGCGCCCCATCGCAAAGTGCCCTAACCTTTGATTTCCAAGATCTCCACGAGACCGTGGAGCGGAATCTCCGCCCAATCGGGCCGGTTATTCAGTTCGTATCCCAGCTCATACATGGCTTTCTCGACGAGAAACGCATCGAACAAGAGGGGAATATCCCCGTTTTCGCGCGGCCAGAATCGTGCGCCGGTCGCAATGTTGAGATAACCTTTCAAGAATGCGGCGTTGGCCCAGTCAGACCAGAAACGGGCCCACAGAGCGCTATAACGAGGACTCTCTTGCGAAGCTGTCGCAAGGCCTGTCCGTTTCCCTTCAAAGAACGCAAAGGGAGCATAATGAAATGACCGGGCCATCCCAGCGACATCCACTATGGCGGGCTGTTTCATCCGGCGCTCGGCCAATGAACGAGCCGGCTCTCCCTCGAAGTCGGTAATCACGAAATCGGCTCCGGTGCACAACACCTGCCCCAGGTGATAATCGCCGTGACAGCGTATGCGGGAAATCGGCGATTCGAGGTCTCTGAATGCTTGGAAAGTTCGTTCGAGTGCTGGTTTGAGGTTCAAGAGTCGGCGTGCTTGTGTCTGTCCGACCTTCGAGAGCACCTCCATGCGCTCCTCAAGAAGGGCCAAGGTTCCCGCCGTGCTCCGCACCATGTAGTCATATCGAGCCTGTCGGTATTCCTTCGTGAAAGGCTCCGGGGCAAAGGCAGGATCATCGACCACCTGGCTGAGTGCCACGTGGAGTTCGGCCGTCTGTCGGCCCAATCGTTCAGCCGACTCCAGGTACGGCCCAATCAATTGACGCGCCACGGGAGAATACTCCTGCCGCGCCAGTTCCAGGGGCGGAAATCCGGTCTGGGGAGGCGGTTCGTCCCGAAGGTGTTCTCCTATGATTCGGACCAAAAATTGATTCACCGCCTCAAGGCTATACCGCCATGCGTCGCCGTCGTTGGAAACGAATTTTTGCAGAAGCGCCAGCGTGACCGGTTCGCCGGCGCCGCGGTGGTACTCGAGTGCCCCAGCAATCGGTGGAGTGTACGGGAACTGCATACGGGTCAGCACGCGCCCAATTTCGAGGTCCGGATTCATCCCTCGTTCTAGACGCCGGTACAGCTTCAGGATGACATGGTTGTCATAGACCACCGATGTATTGCTCTGCTCAGCCTTCATTACAGCTGGTTCCGGTAAGGTTCGGGCTGATATGAGATCTGCAAAGGCATTCGTGGATGAGGCGTTGAGAGAACCAGCGGTCCCCTTGAACTGCGATTCCTGACTGATCGCCTGCAGAAGCGCGAGTGCGGCGTCGCGATTCCAGAGGGCATCGTACAACAGCCCGGTCTCTTCGCAGCCGTTTCTTTGAACCGCAACCGGCGCAATGACGGCCTGCGGAAAATCCTGCTGGATACGTTCTGCCTCTTCTCCGAACGCTGCTGTTACTGGTAGCGTGTAGGTCTCCACACCGCCATCTCCGTACTCGACCTGAATCAATAGGAGCATCGTCGTGGACGAGCCGGACGGAATTGCGATAGATTCGACCATCCGGGCCGCCTCGATTCGACGGCCTTTTCCCCCGAACCAGCGCCGTGTCCGAAGGACGCTCGGCAGCATCCTGATCAGGCACTCCACGGTTTCTCTCTTGAAGAGATGCAACCAGTCTTGGCTGGCGGTCAGCATGCCTCTGCGCTCCTTTGAATCGATCGAGCCACTAGAGGAAATAGTCGAAGTCGCGTTCCGTATGAATTCGCCGCCGTATTCGGAAAATATGCGCCGGAGCCGAATGAGGGTCGACCTCAATGTAGTTCCTGGGCCCCTGCCACAAGTAATGCGCGTTCGTCAGTAGATCGTGCATTTGGAAAGGATGCTCCGCATCGAGCCCCAAACTTCCAAGATCCAATTCCAGCCACCCCGAATGAACATGGTGGGAACTCAGGTTGACGACGACTAGAATCATGTTGGATCCGTCTGACGTGTGCTTGCTATAAGAAACTAAGCTTTCGTTCGCGATCTCGTGAAAACAGAGACTCCAGTCGTTCTGGAGCGCGGGATTTTCACGCCGGATACGATTCACGCAGCCGATAAATTCCCTGAGACTGTCCGGCCGATCGAGATCCCACTGCTTGAGCTCATATTTCTCCGAATTCAAATATTCCTCGCCTCCCGCTTCGCGCGGAAGAGTCTCCTGCAGTTCGAATGCCGGACCATAGATGCCGTAACTGGCTCCGAGCGTTGCCGCTAACACCAACCGAGACATGAATGCCGGGCGTCCCCCATGCTGCAGATGCTCTGTCAGAATGTCCGGGGTGTTGGGCCAGAGGCTCGGTCGCAGGAATTCCCGCACCTCCGTCTGCGTCAGTTCTGTGAAATACTGCATGAGTTGCGACTTCGTATTCCGCCACGGAAAATAATTGTAGGACTGTGTGAAACCGAGTTTCGCCAGGCGATACATCACCTTCGGCCGTGTGAACGCCTCTGAGAGAAAGAGGACATCCGGGTGTGTTTGTTTTACCTCCCTGATGAGCCATTCCCATAATGCGAAGGGCTTCGTGTGCGGATTGTCCACGCGGAAAATCCGCACGCCCTGCCCGATCCAATAGTCGATGACGTTCTTCAATTCATCCCACAGTTCACGCCACTGGTCCGTCTCGAACTCCAGGGGAAAGATGTCTTGATATTTCTTTGGAGGATTTTCCGCATACTGCACCGTGCCGTCCGGCCTGATCCGGAACCACTCACGATGCTCCTTTACGTAGGGATGATCTGGCGAGCATTGAAACGCAATGTCCATGGCGATCTCGATGCCGTAAGTGCGTGCCTGCTGCATCAATTGCCGAAAGTCCTGGAGGGTTCCCAACTGAGGATGAATCGATGTATGTCCTCCCTCCAGAGCGCCGATGGCCCAAGGGCTGCCCGGATCCGCGGCACCACAGGTAGGCGCATTGTTCTTCCCCTTCCGATGTGTCCGCCCAATTGGATGAATTGGCGGTAAATACAATACGTCAAATGCCATCGACGCAATGTATGGCAGGCGTGCTTCGCAGTCTTTGAAGGTGCCGTGTTGGCCGGCCTTGGGACTGCATGAACGCGGGAACATCTCGTACCAGGCACTGAAGCGGGCCTTCTCTCGATCCACTACAACAGCGAGTTCTCGATCGTACCTTGTTGCGAAGCGCCGATCCGGGTACTTCGACATCAAGGTCGCGACCTCTGGGCTCAATGTCACGCGGATGCGGTCCGACTCCGGGGTAGCTGCGGACCGGAGTTCTGTTGCCCATATAGCGAGCTTTCGACCGTCTTCCTTCGTGGCCCGCCCACCCGCCTCATCTATCAGCTTGGCACCGATGAGGACATCAACCCGGACATCCTGTCCGCCATCTATTCTCTTGATGAGGTCTCGGCGCCATGTGACAAAGTGATCGACCCAACCGGTCACGGTGTATCGGTACCGCCCTACTGTGGTCACTGGAAACGAGGCGCGCCAGCGGTCGTTTCCAAGGAATTCCATCGGAACGTCCGTCCATTGCTGGTCCGCCTCGTGGCGATACTGGAGCAGGACCGAGAGGGCGTCGTGCCCGTCGGCGAAGACATCTGCTTCGACGACGACGTCTTCGCCGACCGTCCGCTTGATGGAGAATCTCCCGCCGTCGATCTCCGGCTGCAGCCGTTCGATGACAACCCGCTGTCTGCCGTGTTCATCGCCCATGCAATCGGCCACCTCCTTCCCGGTCCTGTTATGCGTGTGTCGATCTAGATGTGCGACACCTCGTCGACTGTCGTCCTCCGGCGCAGCCGCCGTTCCAGGGCCTCCTTGGCGATCGTGCGACCTCCCAAGCCGAGCGCGATAGCCAACGCCAATACGATTCCACCGAATGTGATGGAGAACGCGGCAACGACGATTTCCTTGGCGATCCCCAACTGCGTCAAGACCATTGCGGCTGTAAAGAGAAGAACGCCCCATCGAATCAGGTTCGCGATGAGCTGGGCTTCCTCAATCTGCGCATTGACCGCAGCGATCAGCGTCGCCTCACCGCCAAAGTTCGCGAGCAGAGCTCCGATCAGGGCGACGAGAATGGCGGCGAGCACATGAGGCAAGAATCCGAGGATCACATTCATGAGATTGGCCGTAGCCGGAAGATCCAGTGCATCGATACCCATGAACGTAAAAAGCAGGAACACGATCCAAAAGGAGAGCCGCCCGATCGTGTGAGAGACCGGCTGCTTCATGCCGGCTTTTCCCAAGGCAGGTGTCACCCCCAACCGCTCACACAACTGATCGAAGCGAAACGTCTTCAAAGTGCGCAAGAGCAGAACCTTCACGAGCCATCCGATTGCCAGGCCCAGGACCAGAAACGTCAGCAGCGCCGTGAGCTTCGGCAAGAAGAGCCCGATTCGTTTCATCGTCTCTCGAAAGCCCTCAATCATTGCCTCCTGCCACATTTCACTCATTGGAACCTCCATCGCCCAACCAGGTAGGGCTTCAAAAGCTCAAACCACTCACAGACTTGTTCGATCGTCCGTTCGATCTCGTCGGGCCCGCCATCTTTCGTCTCAAGCACCAGCGACGCGGTACGCCCGAGATACAGCGGGGTGAGCGACTTGAGTAGGTGCTCTCGATGGATAACCTTGTCGCGATACGCCAATGCAAAGTCATAGATGATCTGAACCCAGAGCGGGATGGGGAAGCGGAACCCGTCCTCATCCACCAACCCCAGCGGGAGAATACCGGCTAACGTCTCGGGGGCGAGAATCATTTCCCAGATTGGAAGCAAATCCCGCAGCCCTTGACGAAACCCCTTCACCATCCGCTCGACATTGATTGCGACGGACTCAGATCCAAGCTCGTACGACGGACCACTCGTTGGAACCGGACTCGACCCCATTTGTTTTTCCCATACGTCTTGATAGCGCTCCATATAATGGTACGAGGCTCCGACCGCTTGCGCTAGTACCGTCGAAACGTCCAATCCGCTCGCCTTCGTGTCCTGAACCTTGGTTCCGAGGAATGCCTGCCAGACATTGCTCCCTTCGGCAACCGCGACGGTGGTCAGCCAACTGTCGATTCCGAAGCGAGCGGCATCTCCCTCCCAGACATCCCTTTGCAAATACAGACTCGCCTGTTTTCCGGAAAACCCATACCCGCCGCCAGTCTGACAGGCGATTCGCTTTCCATAAAGCGCGCGGGTCAAAGGCGCAATGAGGCTGTTAGTCAGACTGCCCTCATATCGGTGGCGCTGAAACAGCGGCGCGACATAGTCCGCCTCTTTCTCCAGCACCGGCCGCGCCAAGCGTTCTATCCATTCTGGTGTGACCGATCGGAGATTGGCGTCGATGACGATACAGGCCTTCGCCTGCAACTCCTCTGCGATCGTAAAGAACGCACGGAACGCATGCTCTCGTGCCGGCACCCCCGATTCCGACAATCGAAGGTGGGCGAAGGGGTTTGAGAACATGCTGCCCGTGACATGCTGGACCAGGGCGATGGGGAGCGAGCCTCCGACCGCCCCCTTGACCATCTCTGGCGTTCCATCCTGTGATCCGGCATCGGCATTGACGAGCAAGATCGATGCATGAGAAAACGAGGCCTCGAGTCCCGCAACAATCGCCTTCACCACCGGCTCCACCGTCGATCCATGATCGAACGTCGGTACGCCGACAAGGAGATCGACCTTGCTGACGTCAGGACATTGCTCCCGCACCTGCTCCCACGCCGTCACTTGCGTCACGGATTCCTTTCTCTAATGCGACGGTGTCAGGCTCCCGGTGTTCCGTGCCTGCGCACGCCCGATCTGCATTGTCACCGGTTCGCGAACAGCTTCACCAGCGTCAGGTAATCGATCAAGTGGCGTGTGACGAGAAAGTTTCTCCTGACATGCTCCCGCGCCGCGCCGCCCATGCGTTGGATAACACCGGGGTTGTTCAAAAGATATCTGCCTCTGAACGCCGCTCCCTCAACGGAATGAACCGTGTACCCCGTCACCCCGTCCACGATCTGAGCCGCAATGCCGCCAGCTTTGCTTCCAATAACAGGCTTCCCCTTCCACATGGCCTCGGACACCGCGACGCCAAACCCCTCCTTGATGGATTTCTGAAGCACGATCGTAGCAGCCCGTTGGAGGGCGTTGATTTCAAAGTCTGCCTCCGGAGGCAGTTGCAGCACATGGATATCCGGATCACCTCCGGCCGCTTCCAGGACCTCTGCTAAGACCATTTCACCTTCCGGATCGTGCGTCACGCCGGCCCCGGCCAGGATCAGACGGCAATCGTGGAGCTTTTTGATCAATCGATAAACCTTGATCGCCCCCACCGGATCCTTAAACCGCTCGTAGCGCGCCAACTGCAACAGGATGGGTTTATCCCTCGGAATGCCAAGACGGACGAGAACCTGGTTGATTTCCACACGCGACAACTCCCGGTTTTTCTCACTCAATGGATCGATCGACGGGTAGATCAAGAACTTGGTGATGGGAAGTCTGTGCGCGAAACCGGGAAGCGAAAAGATGGCAGCATCGTACCGGACGACAAAACGACGCAAAAAACTCCAGCTGCGCTGTTGCGGCCTGGCCAGGTCGAGATAGCATCGCCAAATCCAGGTACCGCCCTTCCGGTGCTCGATCAAGGCCACTGGTGGGGGGTCGTGGATCATGACGAGGTCCGCATCCAGGTTCAGGCTCTGGGCATTGCGCTGGGTGATCTTGAGATAGATCTGTTCCAACTGTTCGGTCAGGGTTTCCTCCTGACCCTGCAACGCGCTGGCCAATTGCTTGCTAATACGGAAGAATTCTTGATCGCCCGCCAAGACTTCCCAGCGAGCGTCCACGCCCAACGCCTTCATCATCGGCACAAGGCGACGGAGGATCTCGGCCATGCCGCCGCCGTATCGAACCGCGTTGACGTGCAGGAAACTCCGTCCCACGACCAGCTCGCTCAGCCGATACAGAAATTCGACCGTTCCTTTCGGTGCGTAGTCTCGATACTCGTCCAGTTCTTGAGCCATTCTATTAACGCCCTCCGATTCCACCAGATGCGCTAAATGATGCTGCCTTCAATTCCGTATGATCCATCGGGGGTCAATGGCTGCTGCAGTTTGAACCAGTAGAATCCGTATGGAGCCAGACTGAACGCGTAAGGGTGCTTACCGACAGTCGGAAATCGCGAACCGCCGAATAGTTCGATCGGGACTGCTCCCTCGAATTTAGCCAGGTCCAACTCAACTGCTTGCGCCGATCTGGCCAGGTTATGCACGAGCAGCAGGGTGTCGCCCCGATACTCTCGCAGGTAGGCGAGGACATGGTCGGTCCGTGGACGAAGAAAGGCGAGCGTTCCTCGCCGAAACGCAGGATGCTTCTTGCGCACGGAGATCATCTGCTTCATCCAGTGCAGGAGCGAATGCGGGGATTGTCGCTGAGCCTCTACGTTGGTGGCTTGATACCCGTACACCGAATCAGACGTGACCGGCAAATAGAGCTTCGACGGGTCGGCCTTTGAGAACCCTCCGTTCCGGTCAGCACTCCACTGCATCGGCGTCCGAACACCATTGCGATCTCCGAGGTGTACATTGTCCCCCATCCCAATCTCATCACCGTAATACACGATGGGGCTTCCGGGGAGGGTAAAGACAAGGCTGTTAAGCAGTTCGATCTTGCGACGATCATTATCCAGCAAGGGAGCGAGTCGGCGGGCAATGCCGATATTGCGCCGCATCTGCGGATCACGCGCATAAGCATAGTACATATAGTCCCGTTCTTCGCCGGAGCACATTTCCAACGTCAGCTCGTCGTGGTTACGCAGAAACAGGCACCACTGGCAATTTTCTGGGATCGGAGGCGTGTGCGTGAACATGTCTTCAATGGGATGCCAATCCTCGCTGCCGACGCCCATGAAAAGCCTCGGCATGAGAGGGAAATGAAACGCCATGTGGAACTCGTCGCCATCCCCGAAATACGGACGCACATCGGCGGGCCATTGATTGGCCTCCGCCAGTAGAATGCGTCCCTGATAGGTCTGGTCGATCCGCTTGCGGACTTCTTTGAGATAGGCGTGGGTCTCCGGGAGGTTCTCGCAGATTGTGCCCTCCCGCTCGAACAAGTAAGGGACGGCGTCGCACCGGAATCCATCTAGCCCCAGTTCGAGCCAGAAGGACATCACGTCCAGCATCTCCTTTTGTAGCTCTGGATTGTCGTAGTTCAAGTCCGGCTGATGGCTGAAAAACCGGTGCCAGTAATAGGCTTTCGCAACCGGGTCCCATGTCCAGTTGGACTTTTCTGTGTCGATAAAGATAATCCGCGCTTTCCCATATTTCTTGTCGCTGTCGCTCCAGACATAGTAGTCGCGCTTCGGCGACTGCGGAGAGCTCCTCGCCTCAAGGAACCAAGGGTGCTGATCGGAGGTGTGGTTCAGTACGAGGTCCGCAATCACGCGCATGCCCCTCCGGTGTGCTTCCTTGAGGAATGTTCGGAAATCTTCCATCGACCCGTAGTCCGGAAAGATTCCGCGATAGTCCGCGACATCGTAACCGTCATCACGCAAGGGAGAGGGGAAGAAGGGCAGCAACCAGAGGCAATCGACTCCCAGCCATTCCAGGTAATCCAGTTTCTGGATCAGGCCGAGGAAATCCCCGATGCCGTCGTCATTCCCGTCATAAAAGGCTTTGACGTGAAGTTCGTAAAACACCGCATCTTTGAACCAGAGTGGATCTGCCCTTGGCACTGTTTCCCTCCGCTCATTTAGCGCATAGGCTCTCGAGCCAAAAACTCATCGCACACCATGAGCAGCGCGGAACGCAGGCGCTCGAGACTGCCCAAATACGGATTGATGGCGCGCAATCTCTCTGCCAGCTCCGGCATGCCGAGACTCTCGCGAATCCACTCAGAGAAGTCGCTTTCTTCGCCTTTGAGGCGATGCCGGGCTTCGAAGATATGAAAATAGATCGCGCTTACCTCCACCTCACCCAGCGCGTCCCGAAACTCCCGCAGCGTCCGTACTTCCAGTCCAGTCGGCACCGCCAGAATACGGGATTGATTAAAGTAGAACGGCGCGCCGAAGATCACTCGCGGCACGATCGGCGTCCTCGACAAATGGTCGTCGATAATTGAAATGAGTTCCGCGCGAAGCGCCTCGAGTCCCTCGAACTCGAACAAGTCGACCACTGCCAGCCGTTCTCCCAACACATGGTCCCGTACTTCCATCGCAACCCACTGGGCAAAATCGTTCGGATACACCCGTTCCACATAGCTGTGCCTGAGAAAATAACTGTGCGTATGAAAATAGATCGAATCGAGCGGAACCGCCTCAAGCAATTCCACCAACCGCTTTTCGTCTTCCGCTTCTTCCCCGAGGATCTCTCGCAGTTCGCTGCATCCGGTGAACTGGAAAGGCCGGTCTGTCTCGCGCATGATGTTCTCTTCTGGCATCTCAACCTGTTATTTGAGAGCGCCGACTCAACCCTGGATCGAGAGTATAAGCGGCACTGATGAGCACCCTATGGCTGAAGCCTTGCGGGGAATATCGCAGGTGCTCGCCGCTCTGCGACAGTTCTTTGGCAGAGAATCCGACGTGACTCGCATAACTCAACATCGTCTCGAACATTAATCGGGCCTCCTTGAGTCAACTCGCTAGAGCGTGCGCATCGCTCCCTTCATTGCTCAACGAACGTGCCGTCGCATAGGATCGTCCCGCTCCTGATGAACCGTTTCTCCACGGGATTCGAGTGAGGCTCTGCCGACATTTTCTCCTCCACTGTCGCAGTGTGCACATTCGGCTCGAGAACATCGGAGAACGCGATTGCATGCATGGTCGACACGGCACCCGTCTTTCGGTTGCTTCACCCCGTTCGAGGCGGACAAGGAGAAGCAAAACACCCGTTGCCCTGCCTCGTCAATGGCTCATCGGCGAAGGTTCTGACAATCGTACGGGCTTCGCGTTCTGTGACGTCGGCGGGATCACCCGCATCCGTGACCCGGCGACTAAACCAGGCGGCTGCCAGCGCCAGCAGGAAGAGGACAAACCCGATCCCGATCACGCTGGTCTCTTCGGTGAACCGCTCCGTCAGCCACCCGAAAAACGCGATGCCGGCCATCGACGTGGCCGTCGCGATCGCCGTATAGATGGCCATGACCCGCCCTACCATGTAAGCCGGCGAGACTTCCTGGATCATTCCCCAAGCGATGGGGGTCCATGTTCCGAACCCCATCCCGATGCTGGCCATCAGCACCGTCGCCATCATCAAGTCCTGCGTCCAGGTGAGTCCGCAGAGCGCCGCGCCTCCGATCACACTGGAGACCGACACGACTTGGAGGCGCTTGCGTACCTCCCATTGCGTCACCGATACGAGACCGAGCGATACCAGAAACATCCCAATGCCCAACCAGGCCCAGAGATACCCGACCTCTACCGGGCCCAACGCCAGCATCTTTTTCCCGAAGACCGGAAACAGCGTCGTCAAGGCGCTCGTCCCGAATGTGTACACCGACGCCATCAGAATCAGCACCCGGATGGTCGGCTGGGAGCGGAGCGCATACCGGATCCCCTCCGTCAGGTCGCCGCGCGTCGCGGCGACGGGGCTGCTCTGCGTGTGCGCCATCATGGGGCGAGGGAGCTGGATCGGCACGAGACACAGTGCCGCCGCGACATACGTCACCGCATTGGCGCACAGGACCTCCTGTGACCCGGAGAAGGCAATGCCCAGGCCGCTGAGCACGGGCCCCATGATCATGCCGATGCTGGTTGTGCTCTGGAGCAGTGCATTGGCCGCTGTGAACCGCGATCGGCCGACCAGGAAGGGGACGGACGCGGACAGTGCGGGCACGAACATCGCCGTTGCAATGCCATATAGGAAGACCAGGACATACAGGCGCTCGACCGTGAACATGTCTGTCGATACCCAACAGGGTATCAACCCGATTAAGATCGCTCGCGCAACGTCGCTGCCGATCAGAATCGCTTTCTTGGGCAGCCGATCGACCGAGACACCAATGAGCGGGCCTAAGAGGATAGGCGGCAGCGTCTGGAGTAAGCCGATGATGCTGGTCTTCAGCGGCGACCCCGTCACGGAGTACACGAACCAGAGAAGGGCCAACCGACTCACGCCGTCGGCCACTTGCGACAGCACCTGATTCCACCAGATCAGGCTGAAATCACGCGTCAGCAGCCACCGTGTCCTCTCGACGCGCGAACCGGTGCCCGCCGGACCGGGTTCGAGGTCGGTCGGCTGGGTGGCGGTGCGTTGGTCGTGGCCGAGCCCCACTGACGTTGTTCTCCCCCGGCGGCGATCTCCTGGGACGCGCGCCCTGCGGTCGTCACCTCACCTCGCTACACGATAACGATGCCGCGGTCCGGCGGTCAAGAACAGAGGGACGGAACAGCACGCTGAAGAGAAGGAGAACCGTTGACCCCTGGATCCCGGCTAGGTGGCCGCCACCTCTATGCTCATGGCTTGGCGGGCGAAGAGGGTCGCCACCCCCGCCGTCAGCAGGAGCACAAATCCGAGGCCGACGAGACTCGCCGCCGGTCCGATCGCATCCGCCGCCCACCCGAATCCCGTCATGCCAATCATGGCTGCCGCCATCGAACCGGTGCTGAAGGTCGTGAGGACTCGCCCCATGAGATGCGATGGTGTGGCCTCCTGCAGCAGCGCCCACACCACCGGATTGAGAACTGCCGCGCTTGCCCCCACCAGGATCACGACTGCCGCCGCAATCAGCGGGGACTCCAGCAGGCTGAGACTGCAGACCGCCAGTCCCCCCATGGTCGTGCCGCGGATGAGGATGTGCATCCGGCTCTGTACATCGTTCTTCCGTCTCCAGGCCAGCCACGAGGAGGCCATAAGCATCCCGACGCCCAGGGAAGACCAGAGCCAGCCGAGCTGAACCGGTTCGGCATGCAACAGCTCCTTGGCATACACGGGCAGGACAAAGACAAAGGCGCTGGCTCCAAGGTTGTAGAGGGCCGCAATAATCACCAACAGAAACACCGTCGAGCGGTCCCCGAACACGAACCGGAACCCCACCGTGAGGTCCCTCAGCACCGCTTCCGACCGCGCGGGTATCTCCTGAGTCCGCCATCGTGTTTCATTGAAGCGGATGGGCATGAGACACAGCGCCGAGAGGAAGAACGTCGCGCCATTCACGTACAGGGCGTGTTGCGCACCAATCAGCGCAATCAGCACCCCGCTGATCGCCGGGCCCAACAGGATGCCGAGGTTGTTCGTGCCTTGGATGAGCGCATTGGCTGAGACAAGCTCGCACCGTCTGACCAGTAACGGAACCGCCGATACCAACGCCGGACCGAACACCGTGGAGACCGTCGCGGTCAAGAAAATCAAGATGTACAACCCTTCAAGCCTCAGCAGCCCCAGTCCGCACAACGTCGGGATGAGGAGGGTCATGACGCTGCGAGTCAGATCCACCCAGATCATCACGGTTTTCTTCGGGAGACGGTCGAGATAGACGCCGATGAGGGGGCCAAAGACCAGTGGCGGAATCGTCTCTAACAGGCCGACCAGAGCGATCATCATCGCCGACCCGGTGAGTTCATAGACAAACCAGAGCAAGGCCACTTTGCTGAGGGCCTCGCCTACTTGAGACGTGACCTGCCCCCACCAGAGGCACCCAAAGTCCCAGGTCTTAACTAAGCGCCATCCTCTATTGTCCTGGTCGGCTGATTCGGATTGCATGTGTGTTCCCCGATATCCGGCGTATGCTTTTGACGGATGATCT
>JAWOMO010000074.1:0-57836 GCA_033852435.1 Nitrospira sp. | reverse complement strand
ATGGAGAGGAGACGGATGGCGCAGCAATCGAAGCGAGAGTATCTGGAGTCGATCTATGTCCGCTACCGACACAGCGGTCGAGCGCAGAAGCAGCGGATCTTGGATGAGTTCATGCGGGTCTGTGGCTACCACCGGAAATATGCCATTGGGCTGCTCAACCGGCCGCTGCCTGAGCGACGGCCGCGCCGGGTCTCGACGCGGCGGCCGCGGTACAGCGCGGCGGTCATCGATGTCTTGGCGGAGCTGTGGACGGCGTCGGGCTATCTGTGTGCGGTACGGCTGAAGGCGGCGCTGCCGACCTGGCTGCCCTGGCTGCGCCGGCGCCGTATCCTGTCACCGGAGCAGGAGCGTCAGCTCCTGGCGATCAGCCCCCGGCAGCTTGAGCGGCGCTTGCGCGCCCACAAAGAGCGCGTGAAGCGGCGCGTCTATGGCACGACGCGGCCTGGCTCGCTGCTCAAGCACATGATCCCGATTCGGACCGAGCAGTGGGATGTGACGAAGGCCGGGTATCTGGAAATTGATCTGGTGTCGCACTCGGGTGCGAATGCAGACGGGGAGTACCTGTACACGTTGGACGCCGTGGACATTCACACCGGGTGGGTCGAGCGGCACGCGGTCCGGGGCAAGGGCCATCAGGGCATTCTTGCCGCGCTGGAAGCGATCACCCGGCAGCTGCCGTTCGCGCTGCGCGGGATTGATTCGGACAATGGCAGTGAGTTCATCAATAATCATCTGTGGGCGTTCTGCCAGCGGGCACATCCCCCGATTCAGTTCACGCGGTCGCGCCCCTATAAGAAGGATGACAATGCGCACATCGAGCAGAAGAACTGGACCCATGTGCGCAAGCTTGTCGGCTGGGATCGCTACGAAAGCCCCGCGGCGCTGGCGGCGCTCCAGGCGCTCTATGCGGACCTGCGGCTCTTCCAGAATCTGTTTCAGCC
The DNA here is from genome assembly GCA_033852435.1 of Nitrospira sp. GTDB lineage: Bacteria > Nitrospirota > Nitrospiria > Nitrospirales > Nitrospiraceae > Nitrospira_C. The sequence continues at coordinate 56,895 of JAWOMO010000074.1, read as the reverse complement.
GTCGATGAAGCTGCTGCGCAAGAGCCGGCACGGCTCCCGGCTGGTCCGCCGCTATGATCGGCCCCAGACCCCGTGGGCCCGCGTGCTGGCGTGCGCCGAGGCAGATCTCGTTAAGGTCGCGGCCCTCAGACGGATGCTGGCTCGGACGGATCCCTTTGCGCTCTCCCAACGCATCGATGCGCAATTGGAACAGGTCTGGCAGCTGGCCCATCGCGTGACCCGGCAGCCGCGGGCGACCATGCCGAAAGTGGCCCAGCCTCGCGCGGTGACGCCATGGCGAGACTGGATCTTTAGTGATCGGCTGAAGCAACAACACCGGGCCCAGCGCCGCACGGCGTCTGCCGCCCGGTAAGATTTGGTCATGACGCAACGAATGGCCCTCTGGGTAAGATTTTCAAATGGCTTGACAGGCGTGTGGGCGATCAGAATCGGACCGACACCCGTCCTGTGCTAGGTAGTGCGACACAATCTGACGGCTCATAGAATTGGATGTCGAAGCCGCCGTCCGGCATAACTGTCTTTGAAGTTGTTGCCTGCAAATAGCACAAGGCCCGCATGCTGTTCATCCCGCGGGCCTTGCCGTGACTCACATAGGGGTCTTAGCGCGTGAGCCAGCGCCGGTTGCGTACGGTCATCAACGCATAGGGGAAAATCCAGAGCAGGCTCACGAAGTAGAAATAGGCGTAGACGATGCCGAAGAGAAACTCGCGCGACCGTTCGCTGTGCAGAAAGTACAGCGTATAGAAAAGGGAGACGAGCCCGATCGAGAGCAGCAGGCGCAGGATTGTCCAGGGGTCCTGCATCGTCATATAGACCATCAGGAAGAGTGAGGCATAGGCAACGGGATAACGAAGGTTGGTGATGGTAGTTTCGAGCATCGTAAGGACGAAGGAAGGGAACGGCAGTTTCCACATGATCTTCCATAACCGGATTTCTTCCCGGATGTAGCTCCGGTCCCACCGCAGAAACATTTTGCAGAGTTTTTGATAGGTCTCGGGCACAAGGGTGTGGACAACGGCGGTACGCTGGTAGACCGCCCGGTAGCCGGAGGCGAGTACATCGTTCGTCAGCGCCCGGTCTTCGCCGATGGTGCAGTTGCTTCCAAGGAAACATTGACGGAGCCACGTGGGAATGAGCGGCTTGATGACCGAGGTCCGGTAGGCGGAGAGGGCGCCGGGACAACAGTACACCGTGCCGTACGAGGATTGGACGCTGCGGAGAAAATCAAACGACAGGACGAACCGGACGTGCAACATGCGGGGCAGGATCGACTGGAATCGGTTGAGCACGGACACTTTGCCGGCCACGGCACCGACGCGCGGGTCACGAAACGGACCGGCGAGAGCGAGCAGGGCGCCCCGCTCTATCAGACTGTCGGAATCGATGGTGACGAGAATCTCTCCCGTGGCACGCGCAAATCCGGCCGCCAGAGCCTCGCGTTTTCCCCCATTGACCGGCAGATGGACTGCCTGCACGAGGTCAGGACAGTCCTGCCTGGCTCGGTCGACGTGCGCTCCGGTGTCGTCGGTGCTGCCGTCGTTGACGACAATAATCTCTATTCGTTCCCGCGGGTACTCGGCCCGGACACAGGCATCGACGGCCCTTCTGACCATCGGGCCTTCGTTATACGCCGGAATGATGATGGACATCCGCGGCGCCTCCTCTGCGCTCACGGAAGCGAACGGATGATAGCGAAGCCACAGCAACGTCCGGACTACGATGAGCAGCATACCCATGGTGAACCAGAGCAGGCTCGGCCGGGCAATCACGGCAGCCCAGCCCTGGATCATTAGGGACTCGGCCAGGGGGTCGAAGACTTCATGAGAAAACCGGATCGTGGTGGTCGCTACAGCGGCGAAGATCACGATCGTGGCGATCACGAATCGCAGATCGATGTTGACCCCTCGCGTGGGATTCTCCGAGGGACTGACCAGCACGATGGCTTTGGAAGATGCAGGGAGGGTAAGAGGCTCCATGAATGATTCCTTTATGAATAATCCCCAAATAGACAAAGTCTAATTTTCTACTGGGTGGCCTGCGTTGATGTCAAGATTGTCTGGTGGCACGCCCGCTGGATAGCTTCCGCGAAGTTAATGGTCCTTCCCAGCTCGCTCGTTCTCCCCTCTCCTTCAAGTGGTGCGGATGGAAGGCTTCGCGCGCAACCACCTTATCGATGGTCCGAGCGAACTTGCCTGGTTTAATTTCGGAGAATGGCGTCCGCAATGGTCCAACTGCGCCTATGGAGGGAGGACCGCCCGTAATCTGAGAATACGGATGAGTCCCGCATGCGCACTCCGGGAGCACAGGACCATGCGGACGCTGTTCTCACATTCTATTGTCGATGCTCCGCGAGCACAGCGAGTCACCAGACCACGTCACATATCCCTCACTTATAACCCACGACCATTCCATCAGGCCCCGCCAACCGTTCCACCTGCGTCCGCTTGAACCCCACTTCCTTCATCCATTTACGGCAATCCGCGCCGGTGAAGTCGAAGCCGCCATGCGTTTCAATCAGCATGTTGAGGCTCATGAGCAGGCCAAATGCATTCTGCTTGCGGGCATCGTCAATCAGGGCTTCGTGAACGATCAACGCTCCGTGGGATGGTAGCGCATCGTACGCCTTGCGCAGGAGCATCATTTTTTCATCGAGGTTCCAGTCGTGAAGGATATGGCCCATGATGATGACATCGACTTTCGGCAGCGAGTCCTTGAAGAAATCGCCATGATGAAATTTCACCCGTGGCGCCACCCCCTTCTCCTGCGTATAGGCTTCGAACACCGGCTGCACCACCGGCAGATCCATCCCGAAACCCGTGAGGTGCTTGTGCGCCAAGGCCACTTCGACGGCAACGCCGCCTTGCGCGCAGCCGACATCGGCGAAGGTGCGGTACTTCTTCCAGGGAAACTTCTTCGCGATCGCGCGACCGGCGCTGATGCTGAGGCCAGTCATGGCCTTCAGGAACCCCTCCAACTGCTGCGGATCAGCGTAGAGCGCTCCGAAAAAATCTTCCCCCGTCTTGGCTTCGTTCTGCGGCTTCCCGGTACGGAGCCCTTCGGTGAGCGAGCCCCAGAAGCGGTAGAGCCGCGCATTGGACATCTCCAGCATCCCGCCGACGTAGGAGGGTTTGTTCCGGTCGAGGAACTGCGCCGTCTCGGGCGTATTGGCGTAACGGGTACCGGTGCGCTTCAGCATGCCGAGCGCAACGAGGGCGTCGAAGAAATCCTGTGCGCTGCGGGGATGTAGGTTCAGCCTCGTGGTCAGCGCCTGCAGCCTGAGCGGACCTTTCGCCAATTCCGTAAACAGACCGAGTTCGATGGCACTGAGCAGGGTCTTCGAGCCCCAGAAGCCGAGGCCGAGTTGCATGATGCTCGTCGGAGTCAATTGCCTTGTCGCCATGGTCCTCGTCCTTTCATCGGAGGCACTGCATCCAGGATAAATCTTGTGGGGTGGCCCAGCCAGGCGCTTCCGCCATCAATGCCCGTAGCCTTCTTCTTTGACACCTTCGGCTTCACAACCTTCGCGCGACAGAGCCACGCGGGATCTACCTTCGCACTCCGGTTCGTCGCGAGGATGGCGAGGCCATCATAGGCTTCTATCCGCTGTAACAGCGCGGCGGTTTCGACGTTCGCATAGCGGTCGTGTGCGTCCTTGACTTTGCTGCGCTTCCCGAACAGCGCATCGGCTTCCTCAAAGAGCAGAATCGCCCCGCTTTCTTCGGCCTTTTCAAAGATGCGGTTGAGCTGCTTTTCCGTTTCACCGACATACTGACTCACGACTCCTGACAGATTGACTCGGTGCAACTCACAGTCGAAGGCCGCGGCCATCGCCTCGGCCGATCTTCTCCAGCCGGCCGCCGTGGACCCGGTGACAACCATGACTGATTTGCGCGGTTGCTTTTTCATCTTCACCTCACTCGCTTGACTGTCCCTGCGACATCACAACACAGGTGGACTTTCGAACTTGCTGCTCCCCTCTCCACTGAGAAAGCGAAACAGGCGCCGCACGGGAGAATTACTGGTTCCCCCCTCAATCTTCCGGCGAGCCACTGTCATCATAGTACTTCTCACGATAGATCGGGCAGAGCCCTTTCTTCTGCAGGAGAGCTGTGGCGTCGGCGATCATGGCACTGTTCCCGCAGAGGTAAACGGCAAGATTCTTGACCGACGAGACCTGCCATTCGATCAACCGCAGGACACGGCCTGATTCGCCTGACCAGCCAGGCTCCGGTCGGGACAGCGTCGTGATCGCGTTCAGTGTCTTGCTCGTTCGAGCGAGTCCAGCGAGTTCCCTCTGATAATACAGATCCCGCTGGCTGCGCAGTCCCCAGAATAACGTCGCCGGTCTTGGCTCGGCACGCTCTGCATTGGCGAGCAGCATGGACCAGATCGGCGCGATCCCGGTGCCAGTAGCAACGAACAATAGCTCGCGCCCCGGATCCTCCCGCAGATGAAAATTGCCCGCCGGACCTTTGAACTGTGTCCTGTCCCCTGCCTTGAGGCTGAACAGATAGGTAGAACCAGGTCCCCCCGGCACCAGATTGAATAACAGCGTGATGCCGTCCGATCGGCTGGGCTGCGAGACAATGGAGTAGGGCCGCGTCACCGAGCGGCCGGGCGTGGCTTGCGGGATCTCGAATGAGACGAACTGGCCCGGCTTGAAACTGATGGTGTTCGGCTCAATCATGCGCAGGTCGAGCTGACGCACGTCATGCGTGAGATCTTTGATCGCATCGACTTGTGCGGTAAAGGTTTGGATCGGCATGGCCAGTGGAGGGAGGACGAATGGGTTCCATCAGCGACAGGACCCGGCACAACGCCTTCTTATTCTCTAAACAACCGGACCGACGCTTTCCGTCCCTTTATTCTCGCCCTCCCCAGCACTTCAACAATTCGTTGCGCCACCGCCTCCGGCACATCCACAACGGAAAAGCGATCTTCGATCTGGATCGCGCCGATCATGTTCGAATTCACTTTCGCTTCGTTGGCAATGGCGCCGACCAGATCGCCTGGCCTGATACCGGCTTCCCGTCCTGCCCCGACATAGACCCGCACCATCCCTGGTTCCCGTCCGCCCCGGCCAGGTCTGGCCATCTGCTGAGGCCCGACGGATCTGGCCTGTGCACCACGATACCGCTCCTCGGGACGACCGGTCGGTCGCCGCATCGGCCGGTAGGGTTCCGGCTGACGGATCGGCATGGCAGGAATCTCTTGTTCGACCCGCTCTCCACCCTGCTCTTGAAAGATCAGCTTCATCGCCGCAGCGGCCACCGTAATGGGATCGCCCGATGCGGCCATCGCTTTCACGACACCCTTAAATCCGTCAAGATCGTCCGCTTGCAATGCCTCCTGGACCAGCGCCCTGGTTCGCTCGAGTCGTTTCGCGAGGAGGTCTGCGACCGACGGAACCGGCGCCACCGTCACTTTGGCTTTCGTGTGTTGTTCGATGCTGCGGAGAAGCCGTTGCTCCCGGGGATCGAGGATCGTGATGGCGGCACCTTCGCGGCCGGCACGGCCGGTGCGCCCGATGCGGTGCACATATACTTCGGCGGACGACGGTAAATCGTAATTGATGACGTGAGAGACACTGGGAATATCGAGACCGCGCGCGGCCACGTCGGTGGCCACGAGGAGTTCCGTTTGCCCGCTTCGAAACGCGCTCATCACGCGATCGCGCTGGGGCTGGCTCATGCCGCCGTGTATAGCTTCGGCTCGATGCCCGCGGCTGTTGAGCATGGCCGTGACATCGTCCACTTCGACTCGCGTGCGGCAAAACACCAGGGCAGACTTGGGCCCCGCCATATCTAAAATGCGCACGAGTGCGGCGCCACGATGTTGTCTCGTGACCACATAGGCTGTCTGCTGGACGCGCGGCGCAGCGCCGGCCTTCACCGGTTCCTTGGCGATGGTGATCTCGACCGCCTGCTTAAGGTGCCGGTGCGCGATGGATTTGATGCGCGGCGGCATAGTTGCGGAAAACAGGGCGGTCTGCTTCGTCGCGGGAGTCTGCTCCAGAATGGCGTCGAGATCTTCGGCGAACCCCATGTCGAGCATCTCGTCCGCTTCGTCGAGCACGACGATCTGCGCGTGGTTCAGCTTCAAGGTTTGGCGCCTGATGTGATCGAGCGCACGCCCCGGCGTCGCCACTACCACATCCACCCCCCGTTTCAATGCATGGAACTGCGGGCCGATGGCTTGGCCGCCATAGATGGCCAACACGCTGGTACGCAGTTCTTTACTGTAGCGTTGGACGGCTTCACTGACTTGAATGGCGAGCTCGCGGGTCGGCACGAGAATGAGCGCCGCCGGTTTGGCCTTAGCCCCATGCGCAATCCGTTGAAGGAGCGGCAGCGTGAAGGCGGCCGTCTTGCCGGTTCCCGTTGCCGCCTGACCCAGCAGGTCCTTCCCGGCCAGAAGCGGCGGGATCGCTTCGCGTTGGATGGGTGTCGGCTCTTCATATCCAAGCGTTTCGAGCGTGGTGAGTAACGACGCTTCGAGCCCCAATGCGGCGAAACCGGGCGAGAATCCATGGATTGCGGTTGCAGCGGGCGGATGGTTTTGATCGTGCTTCATCGGATGTCTTTGCGACCTTTCTGTGATTAGGTGGCCATCTGCTTCGGCCAGAGGGATTCCAGCTCGGGGAACTTCTCTCGATAGTCGGCGTGGCTGGCACGGATTACCTTCAACGCTTCGTCGCGGCCGTACACGCTGGTAATTTCTACTTTGTGCTGCACCGCTCCTGGCGCTTGCTTATACGTGAGGAAATAATGCTGGAGGCGATCGATCAAGGTGATCGGACAGTCTCCGATGTCGGTGAAGTCTCCGTATGCCGCATCTTCTTTCATCACGGCAATGATCTTGTCGTCCGCCTCACCCCCGTCGGCCATGCTGAATCCGCCGATCGGAATCGCCGTGAGCAGAATGTCGCTGTGGGGGATGGTCTTTTCTGTCAGCACGCAGATATCGAGGGGATCGCGGTCGCCGACCATGTCCTTCCGCTTCGCTCGCTTGGAGAAGAGCCCTGCCACTTTCTCGCCGCAGTAGGTTTGAGGCACCAGCCCATAATACACGGGACAGAAATTTGAGAACCGTTGCGGGCGATCGACTTTGAGAAATCCGCTGTCCTTATCGACCTCATACTTCACCGTGTCGGTCGGCACGATCTCGATATAGGCCGTGACCACCTCCGGCGCCTTCTCTCCAATCGAGACCCCGTGCCAAGGATGCGCTTTGAACATCAAACCCATCAATCGCTGTATCGGATCGCCCATCGAACGCCCCATCAATCAAACCTCCTCTTGATGACTCCACTCCTACTCCTTGCACATCGCATGCTTACCATCCCAGCTGCCACCGATGTCTGTTCCGTTCCACCAGCATGTCCGCTTCGCGTGGCCCCCACGTCGCAGCGGTATAGTTGTGCACCGTATGTTCACCGGCAATGATCGGATCATAGAGACGCCAGGCAGTTTCTGTAAACTCGGCACTGACGAAGAGCGTCTGATCAGCGATCATCACGTCGCGTAGCAGCGTCTCGTAGGCTTCCGGCAGTTCGCCAAACGCCTCCTCATAACTAAATTGCAGCGCGTGGTCGGTAAATCGGAACGGGCGTCCCGGCGTTTTGACGGAGAAACAGAGCGCGAATCCTTCGTTTGGCTGCAGCGTGATCAGCAACTTGTTGGGCGGAATGCTCCCGGGATCGAGCGAGCGGAATACCTGCGTAGGCGCTTCGTGAAATGTCACCGCGATCTGGGTCAGCTTGCGCGGAAGCCGCTTGCCGGTCCTCAGATAGAACGGCACGCCCTTCCATCGCCAATTGTGGATTTCCGCCTTCAGGGCCACGAACGTCTCCGTCGTCGAATCCTTCGGAATGCCTTTCTCCTCGAGATAACCAGGAATATTCACGCTGCCGGATCTCCAGGCCGTGTATTGGCCGAAGACGACATCGTGCGGGTTGATCGGCGCGATAGAATGCAGGACCTTCAATTTTTCACTCCGGATGGCCAGCGCGTCGAACGACACCGGTACTTCCATGGCCACGACCGTCATCAGCTGAGTGAGATGGTTCTGCACCATATCACGCAGTGCCCCGGCCTGCTGGTAATAGGCGCCGCGATGCTCGACACCGAGATCTTCCGCGACGGTGATTTCAATACTCTCAATGGCATCACGCTTCCAAAGCGACTCGAAAATCGGGTTGGCGAAACGAAACGCCAACAGATTCTGCACCGTCTCTTTGCCTAGGTAATGGTCAATGCGATAGATCTGGGATTCGTCCAGGTAGCGGTGCAGTGTGGTGTTCAATGCCCGCGCCGAATGAAAGTCGTGTCCAAACGGTTTTTCAAATACGACACGGACCCAGCCGTGGCTCTTCAGAAGTCCCGTATGATCCAACCGCTCCATGGTGCTCGGGACTACTTCGGGCGGCAAGGCCAGGTAAAAGATGCGGTTTTCCGGCATGCTGCGAGACCGCTCCAACCGCCGGATGGAGGCGGCCAAGGCTTCGAAATCCTTCGGCTTCCCCTCGTGAACGGACTGATAATGGATACAGGCTTCGCACCAGGCCCGGAGTTCTTTGTCATGGCGCACGCCAGACTTCTGCAGACCTTCGTAGGCCCAGAGGCGATACGCCTCTTCGCTCATCTCCGGCAATGCCGCTCCGACGATCAGCGTGTTCTGTTTTTCCAGCACACCCTGACCGCGCAGATGGTAGAGCGCGGGCAAGAGTTTCCTGTGCGTCAGATCGCCTGTCCCACCGACAATGACAAACACATGTGGCTCAACCGGCTGTTCCCGCATCAATCATCTTCCTCGATGACTACAGATCGACTCCTCCACGCTGTCCCTGCCGAATGCTCCCTCCTAGCTCACTCGTACTTCCTTCTTCCCTTCGGCCGATTGAGAGTTCAGCAGCGCGGGTGGCGCTAACTCAATCCATTCGCCCGCAGCGGAAGGGACCCACTGGGGGATGGGTGGAGCGAGGAGGAATGGATTGAGTCAGCGACAGGACCCGCTTTCAATGCTCCTTCCAAGCTCGCTCGTTTACTCTTCTCACTACGGGCAATTGAAAACTCTCTCTTGCGGGTGACGCCAATCTGCGTGCCCAACCGGCTGCAGCCTGGTCCCCACACCGGGCGAGGTGCGAAGCCGGGTGGGCTGATTGGCGGCAGGACCCGCTTCTCATTCTTTTGGCTCCTCAATCGGCCCCGCCCACTCCCCCTTGGCCAACTTCACCTCCTGATATCCCCCATCCGGCCATTGAAACTGCCCAACCTCATCCACCTGCACGATAAAGGGATCGGCCTCGTGTGCCTGCCCCCGAAACCAGTACCATCCGGCTTCGGTAGGTTTCGTCGTCGTCCATTGATACATCGCCATCGGTTCTTTCCGGCAGGGACAACCCCTACACTCTGAGATTTTTGAAATACTCTTCTTCCGCTTGCAGAGACTGCCGCAGTGCTTCATGCGGCGGCGCCTGTTTGGCCCGATCCCGCCAAAAGCTGTCGAGGGCCGCATTGATCTCTTCGCAATTAAGTCCGTGCGGATCGGCATCCCGCTTGTATTCCAGGTAGGTGACGATGGCGCCGGCTTCTTCCCGCGTAAAGATGGACAACTGTCCGCGCGCATGATCCAGCCACGTCATCGCCCCATACCGTCTGGGATTCACAAATGCCGATTTCCCGATCGTCTTTTCGTAGACCCTCGTCCCGGCCGACAACTTCACGATTTTGTCGGAGAATCCGCTCGTGAGATGGAAGACCGGATCTGCGGTTTGCAAACGGCCTTCAAGATCGGCAATCAAGAACGCGGGAAGAAAATGCCGGAAGCCCCCCTCCGATAGGAAGCTCAGAGCCGTGTAAGCGGGATCGAGAATCGCAGGATCGACCTGCATCCAGTGGGCGAGACCCTTGAACGGGGCAATCGCTTCCCCTGGCTCACAGCCTTCCTGGCTGCCCTGCAAAAACGCGTCGCCGGGATGCACCGTGTCGCGAAAGGCATTCCGGATGTGCTCGATGACCTGTTGTTTCTCCACCATCAGCTTCGTGGCTCCCGCCATTCCTTCTCTAGATCGGCTTCTGCTACAGTCTCCTCGTGACGGCAAACCCTAGCATGAACCGACTCCCAATAGAAGATGTCCTGCCACGACTCCGCGACGCGCTGACGGTCGGCCGCAATGCCCTCCTCACGGCCCCGCCAGGCGCGGGAAAGACCACGTGTGTGCCGCTGGCACTCTTCGACGCGCCGTGGCTGGAAGGCAAGAAACTGCTCCTCCTGGAACCTCGCCGGCTCGCTGCGCGTGCTGCGGCCTATCGCATGGCCTCAACACTGGAAGAGCCGGTTGGCACCACAGTCGGCTATCGGATGCGCCTGGACACGAAGGTGAGCTCAACAACGCGCATCGAAGTCGTAACGGAGGGCATTCTCACCCGCCTCCTCCAACAGGATCCTTCGCTCAACGAGTACGGCGCCGTCCTCTTCGACGAGTTCCATGAACGGAGCCTCCAGGCGGATACCGGCTTAGCGCTCTGTCTCGAAACGCAACGACTTTTTCGGCCGACGCTTCGCCTCCTCGTGATGTCGGCCACGTTGGATTGTGGACCGGTCGGCGACCTGCTTGGCGGAGTTCCGGTGATCATCTGTGAAGGTCGCATGTTCCCGGTGGAGACGCGCTATCTCGATCAACCCCTCTCAGGCCACCTCGACGTAGCTGTCGCACAGATCATCAGACGGTCACTGGCACAGGACCCAGGCAGCCTGCTCGTCTTTTTGCCCGGCATGGCGGAGATTCGACGTGTCGAACGAAAGCTTCTCGATGCGAACCTGAGTCCGTCCATTCACCTCGCCCCGTTGCATGGTGACTTGCCGCAGGATGCGCAGGATGCGGCGATTGCGCCTGCCGCGCCCGGCACCAGAAAGGTCGTACTTGCGACATCCATCGCCGAAACCAGCTTGACGATCGACGGCGTACGCGTCGTCATCGATGCGGGTCTGCTACGAGTCCCTCGCTTCGATCCACGGTCCGGCCTCACGAGGCTGGAGACGATCCGCGTGACGCAGGATTCTGCCGAGCAGCGGCGGGGCCGGGCCGGTCGTCTGGAGCCGGGAATCTGCTATCGCCTCTGGACAGAAAAGGAACAGGCATCGCTCACGGCGCGCCGGCCTCCTGAGATGCTGGATGCCGACCTCGCACCGCTCGTGTTGGAGTTGGCGCTGTGGGGAACGAGTGATCCGTCGGAACTGTCGTGGCTCACCTCACCTCCCTCCGGTTCCGTGGCACAGGCCAGAGACCTACTCACTCGACTGGGAGCTTTGGATGTAACAGGTCGCATCACCCCGCACGGAAAACAAATGGCTGAGCTGCCGCTTCACCCACGCCTTTCCCACATGCTGCTCAAGGCAGGATCTCCACAGGCGACGACTCTGGCTTGCGACATCGCCGCGCTGCTGAGCGAGCGAGACATTCTCCGCGGGCCGGCCGGCTGGCGGAACGCCGATATTCGCCTCCGGCTGGATGTGCTACATGGGCAGCCGGATCATGCGGCGGGGGCCACGGTGGATCGCGGAACCTGCCAGCGAGTGAAACGAACGGCCGAGCGCTGGCGGCAGCAACTCGGCCGAGGGATGAAACCAGTCAAGGCCGTTGGTCATGACCATGCCGATGACACCGGCCGGTTGCTTGCGCTGGCCTATCCGGATCGAATTGCCCAACGTCAGGCCGGAACCGAGGCACGCTACCTCATGACGAACGGACGCGGCGCGCTCTTTGCCAATCCGGACCCGCTCGCGTCGGAGCCATATCTGGTCATTGCCAATCTCGACGGGCGAACACAGTGGGCAAGAATCGATCTGGCCGCACCGATCGGACTCAAGGACATCGAGTCACTTTATGCCGGAGACATCGTACAGAGCGAAGCCGTCGCGTGGGAAGATCGAGCCAAGGCAGTGTTGGCCTCAAGGCAACGGCGGCTGGGCGCGCTGGTGTTGTCGGAACAGGCGCTCTCGAAACCGGATCCGTCATCGATTGCGACGGCGCTCTTGCAGGGAGTACGTCAAGCGGGGCTTGCCACGTTGGCGTGGACACCTGAGTTGCAACAATGGCGTGCTCGCGTCCAATTTCTCAGGCGGATAGAAGGTGAAGATGCAACCTGGCCGGATCTGTCGGATGAAGCGTTGCTGCGAACACTCGACCAATGGCTCGGTCCCTATTTGGAGGGCATCACCACCCTGGACCGCGTGAAACGCCTCGATCTTTCGACACCGCTCCATGCGATCCTGACCTGGGAGCAGCAACGCCAGCTGGAGCGGCAGGCTCCCACGCATCTCACCGTGCCGAGCGGGTCGCATGTCCGCCTCGAGTATGATACGCCAGACCCGCCGGTCCTCGCCGTGCGGCTGCAAGAAATGTTCGGCTGCAAGGAAACGCCGCGTGTGGCAGGCGGACGAGTTCCCGTCATGCTGTATTTGTTATCGCCGGCGAAGCGGCCGGTTCAGGTGACCAAGGATCTCGCCAGCTTTTGGACCAACGTCTATGAGGATGTGCGCAAAGAACTCCGTGGCCGCTACCCCAAACATCACTGGCCCGACGATCCTCTCGCCGCTCCACCGACCGCGAGGGTCAAGCCTCGCTCGCGCTGACTCCTGCACTTTCGTAGGATAGACCGAACCCCCTATTGGAACCTAAAGTGCAATACATGGGCGGTCTTTGTTCTGCCTTCCTTATCCTGGCCATCGCGACGATCCCGGCGATCGGACTGGCGGAATTGCCTGACTTCGGACCTCCCGATGCCGGAGTGCCTTTCGACGACATCGATGACACTACGTTGCAGGCGGAAGTCACGAAACAAGCGCTCGCCTTTTTGGACAACCTCCATAGTCACTGGGGGGATACCCCTGACAGGCTTCGGACCGCTGTCACAGGCGAGATCGAGCGAGACGAACAAGGAACGCTCATTTATCTCCGCAACATTTCAGACCATGGAGTGCTGGAGGGCTATGAGTTCAAGCGGGAATCGCTCGTGCGGGGGCAGTACATCGTCCTGCAACGGCCTTTGAACGGGTTGAATGAATTCATCGGCTACTACGAAGCGCTGAAGCGCACGTTAATCGAGACCTACGGCACTCCGCTCCACGACCGTATCGTGTGGGATAACAATCTCTATCAGCCGGTTCCAGACTACTGGGGTGTCGCCGTGATGATCGGACACCTGCATTATCATGCCGCCTGGGAGACGGCGGAAGGTACCTTGACGCTGGAACTCACGGGCAATCGACATAGCAAGCTCTTCCTGGAATACAAGAGCCGCGATGAGAGTGCGCAGACGTAGAAATTAAGGTGTTGCGTTAGGTCGGAATGTCGCGCGTGCCATCATAGGACGTGCGCGATTGGAACGAGAATTTCACGACATCGCCGTCCTTCACCGCCGTATCATCGGTACTGACTTTCTTGTTCACCGTGATCAGCACTTCTCTGTTTGCCATATACGGTGCGAGCCCGCCTAACCGGTCCTGATTGGCCTCAACGAGTTTCTTCACCGTCGTCGCTCCCGAAAGTTCGAGATCAAGCTCGCTCTCACCGACTGCGTCGCGCAGTGTCAGCCCAAATATCAGCACTGTGACCATGGTTTCGACGTCCTTTATCCGTTATCGGCTTTCAGCCGTGAGCACTCAGCGTGACTGTCCTTCGCCCCTTTCCGTTCACACCACACCTCACGTCGACGCACGGGCGTGGCAGCGGAAACAATCCTGCCGCTTGGGGTGGCGCGCCGGCACCGGCTTCACACCATCGGTCTGATGGCAATACGCACACTCTTTCTCGGTTGAGATGGCGCGATGCTCGGCGCTTGCCGGAATCATCGGATTCCGGTCTTTCGGCGTCGGCAACATAGACACCGCCGCCACGACGGCGACGGCGAACAACACAAACAGCCAATCGACCTTACGAAGCTTCATTGGGTCATCGCTTTCTTTGGATCGGCGGCGTCATAAGCTTCCTGTAACAGTTGAGCAATATGCTTGACCTTGGCCGCGCCTCGCAATCCCGTCTGCAACTGGATCATGCAGGCGGGACAACTCGTGGCCACCGTACCGGCCCCGCTCTGTTCCACCGCCTGGCGCTTCCGGTCCACGATTCGTTGAGAGCTGTCGAAGTCCTTCACGAGGTATGTCCCCGCCCCGCCCGCGCAACGATCTGCATCGGACATCTCGACGTACTTGACCCCGGGCAGGCTCTTGAGCAACTGGCGCGGCTCCTTTGTCACACCCGCCGCCCGCAAATGGCAAGAAGAATGATAGGTAACCGTGCCGGTCGTTGATGTGAGACCCGCCATCGGGGGCTTCACCGGCGATTGCGCTACAAATTCAGAAATATGTTTCACCCTTGTGGCCAGCGCCTCAGCCGCCTGCTGCTCGGGCTGACCGGCAAACAGAGCCGGATAATCTTTGAGTGCGAGCGTGCAGGAAGCACAGCCGGTTACGATCGTTTCATACCCGGCGAGCGACCGGAGGTTCACGCGAGCCCCTTCCCGCGCCAACTCGCGATGGCCATAGGTTTCGATCGGCGTGCCGGAGCAGCGCTGCGGCGGCAGATCCGGCTCCACCCCATGCCTTCGCAGTACGGCGATGACCGCATCCCCGACGCCGTCGTCGAAGTAATTGGCGGCGCAGCCATGAAAATAGGCGACCTTGGATCGAGGAGCCAGACCAGCCTGTGGCACCAACCCCGGATAACGATCGCGAAGATGCCTTCGGGCCAATGTGGGCATAACCAGTTGAGGAGACCACCTCGCCGTCTCTGCCAAATGCCGCAGAATCGGCTTCGTGACGATATCCAAGAGTCGCCTGATGCCCGGGCGATCCCAGACCGGCTGAAATATCGCTAAGAACTTTAAGAATATTCCAAATGACTTTGATTGTGCATGAAATCTGAATATTAGACAGGCGAGTTTATTGGGATGCTCTGCGCGCCGATCCAGGATCAGTTGTGAGACATCGACGCCGGCCGGGCAGGCAGTCCGGCAAGACTTACAGTTGAGACAGGCCTCGACGACTCGTTTCGATTGAAGGTAGCTGTAGTTCTTGTCGGTCACGATTTCAAACCAGCCACGCGAACTCATGTCCTCGGATCGGAATACGTCGTATACCGGACAGACGGCGTTGCATTTGGCACAGGTAGCGCAGGCTTTTGAGAGCCTGGTGTAGTCGATCTGCTCGGTGAAAGGACGGTCGCTGATCTTGATGCCGGGATTCAGCACTCCTGCCGGATCGAAACTTCTCTTCACTTGGACAAACAGGCCATAGAGTTCCGGACCGAACATTTTGCGGACGTACTCGGCCCGCACGCGACCATCGCCATGCTCCCCGCAGATCGATCCGCCGAATCGGTCCAACACGGTCTGATGAATCTCGTGGTAGCCCTGAACCATCTTCTGGAAATCCTGCTCGTTGTTCACATCGAGCAACGGCACGATGTGGGCGTTACCGTTGCCGATGTGTCCGAAGATCGCGACCGGCACGCGCTGGCCGTGAAAGAAGTCTTCCAGATAGCGCATGAGCTCGCTGATCCGCTCTGCCCGGACGACCACGTCATCGACGAAATTAATCGGCTTCTTTCTCGCATCAAATCGATAGAGCGTGGGATAGAGCGCTTTGCGGGCTTTCCAAAGCTGATCACGCTGCTCCTGATCGTAAGCGATGACGATCTCCGAAGAAAGCTGGTACCCACGGCAGAGAGCAGCCATGCGCTCGGCCTGAGCCCGCAAATCGATCTGAAGGCCGTCGGTGTCCAACTCAGCCAGCAATGTGGCAGCTGCGTCAGCCGGAATGCCGTGTTTTGCTCGGCCGATAAGATCGAGCGTGTTGGCGTCCATCACTTCCAGTGCGCTGGGCGCCAACTCCAACAACTTCGGCACGGCATCGCCGACCTCTTCCAACCGCTTGAAATGAATCAACGCCGTCAGACTCGCCCGCGGTTTTTCGACGAGCTTGATGGTCGCCTCGCTGAACAACCCCAAGGTGCCCTCACTGCCAACGAAGAGCTTCGGCAGATCAAACCGGCCGCGCATCAAGCCCTCAGCCAATCCAAAGAGGTTGTACCCGCAACTGTTCTTGCTGACCGTGGGACGCTTCTGCTCGAGCAAAGCCTTCTGCGCATGGACAAGTGACCAGGTCTCTTGAAGGGCTGCATGAGAGGACAGGAGTGCGGAGAGACAAGGATCGTCGACTGCATAATCGCGTGCATCCACCCACTCGCCGGATTGGAGACAGACACGAAGCGCCTCCACATTGTCCTTCACCGCACCATAGCGAAGGGTATGGGGGCCAGCTGAATTATTCGCTAACATTCCCCCCAGCTTGCACATCTCCCCGCTCGACGGATCCGGCCCAAACATCAACCCTTGGCGTGCAAGCTGCTTATTCAACTCGGCCAAGACGACCCCCGGCTGTACCCGAGCCCACCGTTCTTCCCGGTTCACTTCAAGGATTCGATGAAGCCGGGAGACGTCGAGAATGATCCCGGAACCGATCGCCGAACCAGTGAGATTCGTCCCAGCGGCACGCGCCGTGAGTCCAACCCCTCGTGAGACCGCGTATCGGATGACGGTTTGGATATGCTCTTCCGACTCCACCAGGACGACGGCCTGCGGTGTCATCCGGTAGATGCTCGCATCCACGGCATAAGCGGTCTTCGTCGCCTCGTCGTCCTTGACGACATCGCTGCCGAGCAGACGGCGAAGGTCGGATGCAACTGCGCGAGAAATGTCGGGCATGATCAGCATGGCGGCGCATTCTAACAGGATGTTGAAAATGTCCGCCAGCAGGTGGACATGTTGGTCCGGTGAGTCCAACCCATCCGACATCGATTGAGCCTCGTCACGCGACTCGCTAAGATGTGAATGCCATGACCGCTCAGAAGCCTTTGCTCTATGTCTCGCGTCTGCTCCCCGATCCGGTCATGGCGATGATCCGTGAACGGTTCACTCTCGTGCAGGAACCGATCGATGCTCCCGCTGCCGCCCCTGCGCTTCGGGATGGACTGAGGCAGGCAGACGCCGCAATCGTGACACTCACGGACCGGATCGATGCCGAAACGATCGACGCCGCTCCACGACTCAAAATCCTGGCGAACTATGCCGTCGGCTATAACAACATCGATCTGGCTGCTGCGA
Organism: Nitrospira sp.; assembly: GCA_033852435.1. GTDB lineage: Bacteria > Nitrospirota > Nitrospiria > Nitrospirales > Nitrospiraceae > Nitrospira_C. Next base: position 39,730 of record JAWOMO010000074.1, on the reverse strand, counting down.
ACCGATGCGGTCTCATTGTTACGAACACACCCGATGTGTTGACCGATGCGACGGCCGATTTGACCTGGGCCTTGATCTTAGGCACGGCACGTCGCGTGGTCGAAGGGGACCGGCTTGTGCGAAGCGGCCACTGGAGCGGCTGGGCGCCGACTCAATTATTGGGCGCGGCCGTCGCCGGAAAGACGTTGGGCATTATCGGAATGGGACGGATCGGTCAGGCCGTCGCTCACCGGGCGGCAGGCTTTTGCATGAAAGTGCTCTACTATGCGAGACGGCCTGCAGTCCCTCCGCCCGGTTCCGCCTCGTGGGAACGTAGAACACTCCCGGAACTCCTCAGCGCATCGGACTTCGTCTCGATCCACGTGCCCCTGACGGCGGATACCCATCACCTCATCGGCATGCGAGAACTGGCGCAGATGCGTCGGACCGCGATTGTCATCAACACGGCTCGCGGCCCGATTATCGATGAAAGCGCACTCGTAGCGGCGTTACACAATGGCAACATCGCAGGAGCGGGACTCGACGTCTATGAAAAGGAGCCGGCGCTGCCTCCGGAGTTGGTATCCTTACCGCATGTCGTGTTGCTCCCCCACTTAGGATCAGCAACGATGACGGCAAGAGTGGAGATGGGAATGATCTGTCTCAACAACATCGAGGCGGTGCTCGGCGGACGCCCCGCACCCAATCAAGTGGACATGAATGCTTAGTTCGCGTACCGGAGGACTTTGGCGGAGGAGGCTGTCGATTGAGGCAGTGCGCGTATCGATGACAGCCGTTGCGGCACGTCGTGGAAGGTAGGGATCGTTTCAAACATGGTCGTGGCCAGTTGCCATTGCTCCTGTTTCTCATAGAGCAAGCCTAACTCATATCGAATGGCCTGACCCTTGGCTCCCTGGCTGCGCGGATCGGTCAGCAGCCGCTCGAGTTGGGCACAGGCCGCTTCAAATTGTTCTTGTTCTTTGAGACAGACCGCCATCATGAGGCAGGAATCCACGAACACTTCCGGGCCCTTCATCGACAACACAAACTCCTCTTTTGCCTCTTCGAGGAGCCCCATGTTCTTATAGGCGACCCCTAGCGTGTAATGCGTTTCCAGATCGAGTCCATCGGCCGCCTGTTCGGAAACCGGAGGTGCCGCGGCTGGTGCAGGCGGCGCAAACATTGCTGCGAGTTTCGCCACGATCGGACTGGCAGGAGCCAGTTCCTTCACTTTGTCGTACAATCCTGAAAGCTGCTTGGTATCCGCACTGTCCGTATGGGCCGTACGCAATTCCAGCGCACGGGCATATTGCAAGGCTGCACCGGCTCCATCCCCCTTCGCCTCAAGCACCTGCCCCAGCAATTCTCGAGCTTCGGCGTCGTCCGGTTCTGCATTTACCACAGTCCCAAGCCACTGCTCGGCTTGAACCAGCTGTCCCGCTTCCATATAGGCCTTGAACTGTTCCAGCGTCGAGAGAGCAGGTTTCTTCGGTTCTGTCGTATGAGATGGCTTCGCAACGGTGCTCCACATTTCATCCGGTGCGGCATTTTTGATGGAAAATGTTGCGGGGTCATCCTGCACCGGATGAGACGACTCTACTGTGAGACCGGCTTCAACAAAATGCCGGTCCTGCACCGGCCTGACGGCCGTCGGCGTACTCCAGGCATCGTCGGGTGTCGCGCCTTCGATGGAAAACTCCACCTTTGGCGCGGATGGGGGCAGGGCCGGCGCAGGAGCGGCCGGTTCGACAGCAGCCGTGCCTCCGCTCATCAGGGCTGAGAGCCTTTTAACCGTCGGGCTGTCCGGCGCCAACGAACACATCTTCTCGAAAATTTCTTCGTGGAGCGTCGGCATGCCCGGTTCCGGATGGGTCAGCAGTACCTCGACGGCTTTTCCATAGTGCTGAACAGCCGTCTCAATTTCCTCTTTTTCCTCGTAGAGTTCGCCGTGCAGTTCCAAGAGCGGGACAGAGTTGGGCTCGACGGCGAGGAATTCAGCGATCAACGATTCAGCTTGCTGATACTCCTGAGCCCGCAAGGCTGCCCCCGCTAAGAATCGATATTCTCCCAAGGCGACATGAAGTTGGCCTTGTTGCAGATGTAATCGCGCCAGCAATTGGCACACCTGAGGATTGCCTGGCTCCTTGGTCAACAATTGATTAAGAATGGCCTCGGCGCCGGCATACTGCTTGTCCTCGATCCGCCGGCTGGCCTCGGCCAGCAAATCCGGCGATTCCCCGACGCTCACTCCGACGCTGGCGTTTGATTTGGCAGGTCGTGCCGGCGCCCCGCCGGTTTTTTCGAAGTGCTCGATGAATTGTTGGGCTTCACTGTTATTCGGATCGATGCGCAAGACAGATTGGTAGGCTTCTTTCGCCTCGGCATACCGCTGTTGGGCTGACCGCTCGCGGCCGAGCTGGAGATAGACTTTTGTCGCCTCGTCCTGCATATTTTCCTGCAGGCACAGTTCGGCCACGCGCTGCTGCGCATCGAGATTGGACGGGTCTTGACTGACAATCCGTTTGTAAATTTCGAGCGCTTCTTTGGTTTTACGCTCTTTGAGATAATGTTTGCCCAGCGTCAGGTAATCCTGAACGGCGCTGCTCAGCAGCCCCCGCTCGGCATTCAAATCACCCAGGTGCCGATACATATCGTAGCGGGAGGGGTCGAGTTTCAATACTTTCTTGTAGGTGGCAATGGCCTTGAGGGTCGCCCCCTCGGCACGGAAGGCGTTGGCGGCCTGAATGAACGAGTTCACCGCATCCACGGTGGCATTGCGTTTCAGATGCAGTTCGCCGATCGAATTGTGAATACTTCCATCCGCCGGCGACTCAGCCGAAAGTTTCTTCCATTCGCTGATTGCGGCGTCGAATTGACCCTTTGAGGCAAAGAGCTGGGCGCTGTGCAGAACCTTACTGCGGTCGATGCCCAAGGCGGACCTCCAATGTTCAACAAACGCTAACAGTATCAATGGTTTTTGTCAACGAAATGGCCAAACGACGTGAACGACTTTCTACGTGAGAATCGCTAGAAACACGAAGGCCTGCCGGATGAATCGGCAGGCCTTCGTTCTGCACTGATCACAAGTAGTGAAGGAGTTACGACGCGGCGATCGACATCTTCATAACATTGGCGGCCTGCGGCCCCTTCGCCCCCTGAACGATATCGAATTCGACGTTCTCCCCCTCCTTCAAAGACTTGAACCCTTCGCCTTGAAGCGCAGAGTAATGTACGAAGACATCCTCTCCGCTATCCAGTCGAATAAACCCAAATCCTTTCCGATCGTTGAACCACTTCACCGTACCTTTTGTCTTCACGAAACCCCTCCTTTCCTCAACGATCACGCACCGTTACGTGACCGGGCCCAACCCAGTTGACGCACACCGAATGGATGAAGAAGGAATAAAAATAGAACAAGGACCAGGAGCGGATGGGCGGGCTCTTTGCAGAAAAAAAGAAGTGCTCACGAAACCCATCTTGGTTACAAATCGCGCAGCATCTACCACGGGATTTCAAATCTTGTCAAGCCATTCTTTGACGTCCCGCCAACTCATCGACTTATAGACAAGTCCGGAACAGTCCCCTATAAGGTTATAGAACCATCATCGATCGACGTGAAACAGGCTCTGACACTGGACCATGGAGCCTGACCGGACAGGCGGCGGATGATCGAGGAGATCGTCCGGCAGCTGCAGCGCGTCCAGCTTCGCAATCGATGTACCCGCTGGGGATGCTGCATCGTTGAACAATGCGAAACCGACCCTGGCGGACTTTTTCCTCATCCTGCTATAGTGCCGCGCTAAACTTGGAGATGCCTGCCCCTCATGCTGCTCCGTAAGCTGCTCGACCGCTACATCTTTACCGAACTGCTCTCTCCTTTCAGCCTCAGTCTAGGCGCCCTCTGCTTCGTGATGTTGACCAGAGAGCTGCTGCGATTGGTGGAACTGCTCGTTTCCAAAGGCGTCGGGGTCTTTGCCGTTATGAAAGTCTTTGCCCATCTCCTCCCTTCATTTCTGGTCTTAACCCTCCCGATCGCCGGTATCATCGCGTCGATCACCGCGTTCGGTCGCCTGTCTCTCGACAAGGAACTCGTGGCCATGCGCGCCGCCGGCCTGAGTTTGCTCCGCCTCGCACGTCCAGTCTTCCTCTTTGCCCTGCTGGTTTTCGCACTGACGCTGTGGCTAGCCCAATATGGTCAACCCTGGACTTCGACCAATCTCAAGAAAGTGGCTCTCAATTTACTTCGTGATCAGTTAGTGCTGGCCCTCGAACGGGGTTCCTTCACCGAGCCGATTCCCAAAATGATGATCTACGTCTCCGACGAAGGTACGGAGCCGTCCGCCGCGGGCATTTTTATCTCTGACGAACGAAACCCCGAGGATCCCCGGATCATCGTGGCACAGCACTACCAAGTGCTGATGGATAGCTCGACCGATCAAGTGGCCTTGCGGTTGCAGGATGGCGTGATCCACAGCCGACCCGATGCAATCGACCAGTATCAGTTCGCCTCCTTTTCCAGCTACGACCTCAGGCTCTCGCTCAATCAAAGCGGGTATGCCTCCGCCGATGAACGGCCCACATTCGACGTCTTGATGACACAACTCAACCAGTCACAGTGGCGTGACCCGGGCGCACGCCGGCGGCTGATGGAGTACTACAAGGATCTAGCGTTTCCGACTGCATCCTTGATCTTCTGTATCCTCGGCGTTCCTATAGGAATTGTGTCAAAGCGCTCCGGGCGGATCGGCGGATTTGCCGTCGGGGTGCTCGTCGTGATCATCTATTACGTCATCAACGTTGCCTGCGAATTTCTGGTGACGACCATGATGATCTCCCCGTTTGCTGGAGCTTGGGTGCCGAATGGCATGTTTGCCATCGTCACGCTGGTGTGGTTTTACAACATGAGCCGACAATAGCCCTATGCCGATCCTGTTTCGCTACCTGCTTCGCGAATACGCCAAGATCTTTTTCATGTGTTTTGCGGGCTTGATGACGATTTACCTCGTCATCGAATTCTTCGAGAGGGTACGGCGGTTCCTTCGCCACGATGCCGAGTGGCTGGACATCCTCATTTACTTTGTGCTGAAAATGCCGGGCATTGCCTTTCAGATCGCCCCGCTCGCCATCCTGATGGCCACTCTGCTGACTCTCGGCTTACTCTCTCGCAACCATGAGATCACCGCCATGCGCAGTTGCGGGATCAGTCTGCCTTGGATTACATCCCCCTTTCTGGCCTTCGCTGCCTGTATCACCCTGGTACTCCTACTGTTTAGCGCGATCGTCATTCCTTTGGCCTCGAACGAAGCTGAAGAGATCCGTGTCGTTCGCATTGAGAAAAAACCGCCGTCCGCTACGCTGAAATTGTCCCAGCCCTGGGCCAGGGTGGACGCTGGCACCTTGTTGCACGTGAGCAGCGCAGCCATTGGGGGAAGCACGCTCGGCGGGGTGCAACTCTTCCGTTTCGACCACGCGTTTCACATGATCGAGATGGCCGAAGCCGAAGAAGCACGGTTTGCCGATCACGCCTGGACGTTGTATCGGGGTTTCCACCGGCGATTCAATCCGGATGGCACCGTGACACTCAAGCATTTCGAACAACAATCGATTCCCCTGACCCTCCTTCCCAACGACTTTGTCGGAGCGTTCGCAGGGGAATCCGAGTCCATGACCTTTCGTGACATTCTCGGCTATACCAGCCGTCTGTACCAGAACGGCGCACAATTCCGACGCCTGTTGACTGATTACTATGGACGCATCGCGTTTCCCTTTGTCACCATTATCATGGTACTGGTCGGAATCGCTCTCAGTCTTCGTCGAAGCGGAACAAGAGGCGGCAGCATGGCTGTTGGCATTGGCCAGGCACTCATGGTCGGCTTCTTCTATTGGGCTGCGCATTCCGTTGCCATCGCCTTCGGCCGCGGCGGGGCACTCCCTCCGATCGTCGCCGGATGGACGACGAACACTCTCTTCCTCAGTTATGCACTCTATCTGATGCTCAAAGTTCGCTACTGATCCATGGTCATCGACGTCGGATTGTTTTTCTCACAGGTCATTTGCGCATAACCGAACCACGGCCTGTCTACGTGAGAGTATCGGGGGCGCTTCCCTCGACCATGTATTGGCTGGTTGACTGATCCCAACGCTTCCGGTAAGTAAGAACGCGGTCTTTACTGGAGAACAAGACACGATGCGGGCTCGAGTCGTCGTAACAGGGTTAGGCGTGGTCTCCCCTATCGGTATCGGGGCCAGCGAGTTCTGGAAAGCCGCGCTGGCTGGACGGTCCGGGATCTCCGCCATTACGAGCTTCGCCCCCTTCTCGATGGACGGATACCGCTCCAAGGTCGCAGGACAGATCCATGACTTCTCTCCGGAACGTTACATCGACGGCGTCCAGGCGGAACGAGTAGACCGCTACGCGCAATTTGCCCTCGTCGCCGCCAAAGAGGCACTGGTGGATTCCGGTCTCCAGATGGCCAAGGAACACCCCCATCGTGTCGGAGTCATTGTCGGCGCCGGCATGGGCGGCATGGTCATGGGGGAACGGGAGATCACCCAGCTCTACCAGCAGCAGCGCCCCCATCGTGTACACCCGAATTTCATTCCCGTGATTACGCTGAACTCGGCTTCCGGCATCGTGGCCATGGCCTACGGAGCAAAGGGACCGAACTACACCATTTCAACCGCCTGTTCCTCCAGCGCGCATGCCTTGGGACAAGGGCTGCACTGCATTCGGGAGGGCCGGGCCGACGTGGTCATTGTGGTCGGGGCCGACGCCAGCATTACCCCGCTGGTGTTCGCCGGCTTCTGTTCGCTCCGTGCGCTCTCCACAAAATTCAACGATCGCCCGGAACAGGCATCGCGGCCTTTCGATCGTCTGCGTGATGGCTTCGTGATGGGGGAAGGAGCCGGCGCCCTGATACTCGAGTCTACCGCCCACGCCAAAAAACGCAAAGCACGCGTCTACGCCGAGGTGGCTGGCTATGCTGCAACGAGCGAGGCCTATCACATGGTGATTCCACGAGAAGACGGGGAAGAAGTGGCGACGACGATGCGTCTTGCCCTGGCCGACGCGGGCGCCACAGCGGCACAAGTCGATTACATCAATGCCCACGCCACCTCAACGTCGATCGGCGATGCGGTCGAGGCCAAAGCTATTCGCCAACTGTTCAACTCGCGTGCGGACAAGATTGCCGTCAGTGCCACGAAATCGCTGGTGGGTCACACGCTCGGAGCGGCCGGGGCCATCGGGGGCATTGCGTCAGTGCTCGCCATCCAGACTGGACAGATCCATCCAACCGCCAATTACGATGATCCTGATCCTGCCTGCGCTTTGAAAGGGATCAGTCGTTCCATTCAAGAGCGCAAGATCAAAGTGGCGCTCCTGAATGCGTTTGGATTTGGCAGCAATAATGCTGCTGTCGTCCTTAAGCGCTATGTCGCCTGACGACTACGGACGGACAGACCCCATCGCAACGAGGAAACCGGACAATGACTGATCAGGCGATCCTAGGAAGAATAATTCAAGCCCTTGCGGAATACCTCAAACGCGATGCCGCCTCAATCAAGGCTTCACACCACTTGCGGGATGATCTCGGGCTCGACTCGATGGCGGTGATTGAGTTGCTCTATAAGATCGAGGAAGCCTTCAACCTTCAGATTCCGGATCAAGACTTGCCTGGCCTCACAACCGTGGGAGCCGTCGCCGGTTATGTCCAGGGTCGACTCGCTCCAGCCGAGAACATCGCATCGTCGCCGCATAAAAAGACTGCGGCCAAGCGCAACAAAAAGAAGTAGCCCGCCATGGGATCACCGTCCGCAACGACAACGCTGACTCTCTCGAAGATCCAACAATTGGTAGGCGGCACCCTTCACGGAAACGGCGGCACTCCCCTGTTTTCGCTTGCCAGCCTCAACGAAGCCACGCCTCAAGCCCTGTCCTTCATCACCAATGACAAAGCTGCCAAGAACCCGAAGGCAATTGTGGCCGGTGCACTCCTCGTCCATCGCCATTTTCCCGAGATCGCGGCGCCGCAGATCGTGGTTCAGAACCCGTTGCTCGCATTTGCACAGGTCGCCCAAGCCTTTTTCGTACGTACCATAGCCCCCCGAGGACTGTCCGACAACGTCACGCAAGGCTCTGATGTCACCATCGGAACGGACCCTTCGATTTGGCCGTTCGTAACAATCGGGGACCGCGTCAGGATTGGAGCGAGAGTGACGCTGTATGCGGGAGTCTTTATAGGCGACAACTCAATCGTCGGGGATGACTGTGTGCTCTACCCGAACGTCGTCGTTCGCGAGGGCTGCTCTCTCGGCGCCAGGGTGATCGTCCATAGCGGAACCGTCATTGGATCCGATGGCTTCGGCTATGTACAGCATGAAGGGCGGCACCACAAAATTCCACAATTGGGAGGCGTGACGATCGAAGACGACGTTGAACTCGGCGCGAATGTCACAATCGACCGCGCGACACTCGGTCAAACCGTGATCAAGCGGGGCACCAAAGTCGATAACCTGGTGCAAATCGCCCATAACGTGACGGTGGGAGAACATGACATCATCGTGGCCCAGGTCGGGATTGCCGGCAGCACGACAATCGGCCACCACGTCATGATCGGAGGGCAAGCAGGCCTGGCCGATCACATCACTATAGGGGATCAGGTCATGATTGCGGCCAGGGCGGGCGTAAACCGCAGCCTTGAACCGAACCAGATCGTTTCAGGTGCGCCGGTAATGCCGCATGAAACCTGGATGAAAGCTCAGGCCGTGATACCCCGTCTTCCGGAATTGCGGCAGCTCGTCCGCAGTCTGGAACAACGCGTGGCCGCCTTAGAATCCCAACTCGCGCAGGCAGCTGCCCCAACACCGGAACGCAAAAAAAGACGCCGCAAGTAGTCGAACGCCGACCATCTCCCGCCTCAACTGACCACCCCGCGCCAAAAGAAGAGCTTTCCCCAATAAAACCCCGCCCACGGCATCAGTACGGCGGGAACCACGTCCAGGGAACCATAGACCACTGCCCAAGCCGAAGCAGTCAATAACAGCCCGCCTCCAAGGACATAGGCAACCGGCACGAAACTACGGCCCGGATGTTCGATCTCGGGAATCGACGAATCCCCTTTCCTCTTTTTCTGATTCCGTGTGACAGCACTACGTATGCGCGCGGCAAACACATCGGGCACTACGGCTAGAAGATACCGATGGTATCTCGTCTGACCCCAGCCGCAACAGGCGCCGAGGACCAACAGCCCAGAACTCGACCAGAATGTCGTCCAGGTATAGGTGCTTGATGCGACCAGTTGATATCCCAACGAACCGATCCCGCCGACCATGCAGACAAGGCCTAAAAGACCGGATGGAAAAAGAATATACGACCGGACATACTGACGCGCCTGTGCTTGGATATCTTGCTCCCGCCACACCGTCACCAGTTTTGGCACGACACTTCCCCCTTCACACAGATGGCCAGAGCATCTTTACCATCGAGAACTTGCGTCCGGCATCATAGCATTGTTGGTCTCCTGGAGGCATCGATTGAAGGACTGACCCCTCGTATACGGAATCGATAGGAGTGGACGGCTATTTCATCCGCGCTCTTGCAACAACCTCGATGATCACTGGGGTTTCATCCTCATATATCGTGTTTTGTCACGCCACCGCAGAAAACATGCGGACCGTTCGTGCAACCCCTTGCAGCCCAGGCTTTCGCGATGTTCCAGTTGCATGTCTGCATGACCAGTCTGACGACAATTTTCCAGCTGCACTGTGGCATGAATTTTTGTGTCCCCAAAACTTGTGCATGGCATGGGGATAACCATGTGGATGAAAACTTAATACTGCTTCACAGCGTAGTGCTTCGCACATTGCCTAAGTCCTGGGCAATCTAAAAGATTATTTTTCAATAAGATGTGTGGTTTCGTTCGAACGACGACGCACAGAGGAGCAACACTGCGAGATTTCGCAGACGAGATGGAACAGAATATGTCTTCGGAATGTGAACAGCAGGATAAAACGAATGCTCTAGGAAGCCTGCAGGATTTCTGCGATCGCTCCACGTTCAACACGGCCGATACTGACCCACTGTTCGGCCATTGGAACCAGCGCCTGGATTCGCGCCTCGACGGTGGCCAATCGTTGCGGGAGGGTTGTCGCCTTGCGGTAGGCCGCCACCAGCAAGAACGATCGAAGTCCTTCTAGGAACATGGTCATCATGCCGGCCTGCACCGATCCCGCAATGGCTTGCAGCGCTTCGACCTGTTGCACCACGGGATCCAGTTGCGAAGCCGTGACAAAATCCATGGTGCTGTCTTTCTGCAGATCCTTGAGCACCTGGCTCACCGCGGGAACCCGTTGGTTGACCTCCTCGAGAAACCGCTCATCCATGCGATCCAGTTCATCCAGTATTCGGCGGACACCGGCGACCGTAAGAATCCCCGGTTCTTGTTCGGCTCGAAAAATAACGGCCTCCAATACGTCGCGAGCCGGTTGCACCGATCGAGACCGGACATGTTGAAGCTCCCGCAAGGCATTCAACAACGACACGCCCGTGGTTCCCATCACCGGAGCCAAGAGTGTTGGCGCCACTGGCATGGGAGTTTCCAAATCTGTTTCCTCTTTGCAACCGGCGACTGCTTCACCAGCGCCAGACTCCTCCTGCTTTTCAGGTTCCGGTCCCCCTTCCGCATGACGCACGGCAGCCGCAATACGATCAAGGCCCGCTTGCAGGGACGCCAGCGCCGTAGCCATTGATCGCGGTTCTTGTCGCCCGACATCGTGAAGGATCGGCAACAGACTTGACGCCATATCTTCGATAGACGTCAAATGAACGGTCGCCGCGGACTTGGCCAGATTGGTAAGCCCCTGCAACATGATGCCATAGAGCTTAGGGCGAACAGATCCGTTCGTGCATTCTCCCAGCCGTTTCAGAGCAGAATGGATCTGCGCCAGCCATTCATGCGCTTCCAGCGCAAACAGTCCGACCACTTCTTTTTCAAAGCTCACATCCGCCAGATCGCGCCCCGAAGGATGGGGAGTTACCCTACCTTGATCCGGTTCCTGCGCATCGGCCACGCCCTTTGATGCAAGAGGAGTCCGTGTCTCGACGACCCCTTGGATCGCACTCGCCAGCGCATCCAAACTTTCCAGCAACGATGAGAACTGGTCGGATACGGATGGGACAGGTTGCGTTCGCCGATCAGTTGCGATTCCGGATGGAAACGGTACGCGCGCGACTGTCGGAGACTCGATGGTTTCAATGATCGCAACAAGCGGCAGGAGACTGAGGTCCAGTTGCCGGGTTTCGTGACCGCCTCCCTGCCCTGTTCCCCCTCCAATTTCCACGATCGGACGAAGCGGAACTCGTGTGTTGATCTTGACGACCGTCCCTACCTCGCCGGTCGTCAGTCGGACCAGTGTTCCCAGCGGATAGGCCGACAATTGTTCGACGAGGGCCTTGATCACTTCGCGTGGGAAGGCCGTGCGCTCAGCCACCAACAATTCACGCACCGCCTCATGGGGAAAGAAGCGACGACGATAGGGCCTGGGAGTGACAAGGGCATCGAAGACATCGACCGCCCCGATGATCTGTGCAAACTCTCCGATATCGCGGCTCTTGAGCCGGTTAGGATAGCCTTTCCCATTCCATCGCTCATGAGCTTGGCGCACCGCACGGGCCAACCACTCCCAATCACCACCCAGCTTCCGGATCACCTGATAGCCCAATTCGGGGTGCTGTTCGATCAGGGTCCGCTCCTCACGCGTCAGCCGACCGGACTTTGTGACCACAGACTGCGGCACAGCGAACAGTCCAATATCATGAACGAGCCCAGCCAAGGTCAGACGGCGAAGCTCTTTCCCATAATAGCCCAGGCCGATTCCCACCTTCGTGGCCAGAATGCTGACGTTGATCAAATTGGTCACCAACGTAGAGCCACTCGGACCGGCCAACGCCTGTACGACCAACTGATCGTCACGGTCGACCGAGTCGGCGATTTCCAGCGCCAAAGTCGACAGGCCATCCAAATCGATCGGATCCTGATGTTGAATCGCCGTCGCAACCGCAGTCAGTTGCTCTTCGGCCCGGTGGTAGATGTCAGATGCGCGTCGCTCTTCCATACCCTATGCCTATTCGAATGCTCGAACCGTCTGATTATTGGATATTTTGATCACAGCATGCAATCGACGGGGGAACGAGTCAAGTACGGAGACGCTGGAGAGAGGAGCCGGTCGTCGGATGATCATCAGCGATTCACCGGCAGCACATGACCGATCGCCGTCCGCTCTGCTCGTCCATGTTCCACCCACTGATGGATGAGTTCTTTCATGACACCCAGACGAGCCGTCACCGCTTCAACCCTAGTGGAAGCAAGACGTATACGATGCTGCGCCACGACCGACAAGAGGCTTTGCAATCCTCCTAAAAAGGTCATCGCGATTCCGGCATTCACCTGCTGGGCCTCAGTTCTCAGCTGCATAACCTCTTTGAGCGAGGATTCGATCACATCACTCGCGGGATCGACTGATGCTGCGAGACCGGACAGTTTGGCTGCCAGGTTCGGCATTTGGGCATCAACGCTTTGTACGAAGGCTTCTTCCGATTCCGACATGCGGTCCAGAAATCCTTGAATCACGTCCACGCCCACATGCTGGACACCGGCTTGGACTTGCCCCTCCATTTGCTCGATCATCGTTTTGATGAGATTTCTGTCCCCCTGTGTGGCCGCACCTTGATTCTGCTGAAGTGTTCGCAAGGATTGGAGAAACTCTGCCGGAGACAAACTCGCGACCGCCTCGACGACTTCCACTTCGGCTTCCGCATCAAATGCCACACCGGTGGCGTTCGTCAAGGCGGTATGAATGAGTCCCAACTGCTTGCACAGCGAAAGAAAATCCTGGACCGACAAGTTTTTTTGGGGATCTTTGATGGCGTCGATGAACGGTAGAGCGGCGAAACTGGCCTGTTCCACGTCGGGAAGATTTATTGTGGCGGCGGATCCGCCGAGGTTGGTCACGCCGGCAGTCAGGGTCTGGATAAGTACCGCGTGCCGCTCAGGCGGCGGTGCCTGCTGCAGCTCGTCGAGTGCAACATGAATATTCTGCAACCATTCATGAGCTTCTTGAACAAAGAGGTCAACCAGCTCCTTTTGGAATTCATCTGATGTATCGCCCGACATGAATCCACATCCTCATCCATGCACGCTGTTCGCTCACCGAGAGGCGACCGTAATGCATGAATTGCGCGAATCGATGAGCAGTCGATCACGCAACGCGGAGGGCATACACAAAGCCGTCGATTGAGATCGCGACAAGGAAGCGAGTCGTTCTTCTTCTGTCCATCGGCCAGCGTCTCCGAACAGCGCGAGACGAGGATAGACCCATGTGGACGCAATCAACCTCTTAGCCCGTTCCGCCTGAGCACGAATCATTATGACCGCTTTGCTCCATTCCCCAACTGCGAAGCCAAGCCTGCGATTTCTCCCAGCTTCTTGGCCATCTCTTCGAATCGTTTGGTCGCCTGTTGCGCCGCCACTTCCGTTTCCGAAACCCGATGCGCCAACACCGCGTTCCGTTCCCGCTCCGTTTCCAGTAGTTGCTCGACCTCTTTCGCTTTTGCACTCCCGCGTTCGCTCTCAGCTAAGCGATGAGTCAGCTCTTCCACTCGTTGTTGCTCTCGCGCAAATTGTTGGGCCAGCTCTTGCGAGCGACTCACGGCCTTTTCCATCGCCGTCATTTGCTGAACGAGCTGGGTGGCGGCCTGACGCTCGGCATACAAGGCTGCTTCCAGTTCTTGCACGCGCGCCACGGACTTCTGCATATCGGTGACGCGCTGCTGAAGTTGCGCGGTTTTAGCCCGTTCTTGTTGCAAAGCCGCTTCAAGTTCCTGCAGGCGTGCAACCTGACCTCGGAGATCGTCCGCCTGCTTCTTGACTTGCGCCGCGTGTTCCCGCTCCTGCTTCAGCAATACTTCAAGTTCCTGCAGGCGTGTAACCTGACCTCGGAGATCGTCCACCTGCTTCTTGACTTGCGCCGCGTGTTCCCGCTCCTGCTTCAGCAACGCCTCAAGCTCTTTTGCTCGCTGAGCGACCGCCACCAGTTCCTCAGCAGCCTTCTTGGCCTGCGCCGACTGCTCCCTCTCGCTTGCCACGATGGCGTCAAGTTCCTTGACACGGCCAGCCTGGCCTTCAAGTTGAGCGATGCGCTGAGTCAACTGTGCCGATTGCTGGCGCTCTTTGTGAAGTTCCTCCTCAACCTGCTTCAACTTGGCGACGCTTTCGTGATACGCCGCCAACTGCTCGTCCGAGGCACGCGAACCTCTCTCGGCCCCCGATGGAGGAGCGGGCTGCGCCGCCGGTTGTGCTGGTTCGGTTGTTTGACCGTGTTTCTTGGCGAGCAGTTCGAGAACGCGATCCTTAAGCGACGTACCCTGAAAGGGCTTCTTCAGCACTCCGTCCGCATGGCAGGACTCAGCCTGCTTTGTAACTTCGTCATTAACGATCCCTGAGATGAGCAAAACCGGTGTGTTTGCCAACGCGCTCTGAGCACGCACAAACGCACAGACCTCGTATCCGCTCTTATCCGGCATAATCACGTCTGACACGATCAAATCCGGCACTTCCTTGACCAAACTGGCCAGTGCCTCTTCACCGTTCGCCGCCAACGTGACGCCCAATCCGGCCTCTGTCAGCAGCCGCTCTGCCACCTTGCGAACGGCTATACTATCGTCAGCCACTAACACCTTCGGCATTTCCATATTCCTTTCAGCTTGGACCTTATGGTCGCATGCTGTCTTGTCGTCTACGTCCCAGCCTCTGGAGCGCGAGGATGTCGATGTCTCGCCCATCTTCGCTGAAACTACCGAGCGTTTCGAGATCCATGCGCTTGCTCGGAACAATCTGGGTAATCTCGATGCTTTTGAGCGTCGGGATTGCCGAGTCAATGCATATGGCCATGGGACCGTCAATATGGCGGGCAACAAGACACAACAACGTATCGCCCTCCGGTTCGCGTTCAAGACGAGTCGCCAGATCGTATACCGGCATCACGTCTTTCTCCCGCTTGAGCATCGCTCCAACGAATGGAGTACGGCTCGGGACCGAAACTGGTTCACCCCAGGCCGCCACGCCACCGACATCTTCGGTTCTCGCAGCCAGTTTCATGCCACCGACAGAAAACACCACGACGTTCCAAGATTTCTTCGCCGCCACCGCCTGATCCTGCTGACGCGCAGTTCTTAGCATTGTCCACCGATTCCAGTCGCATGAGAGATCGCCTTAGACTGCTCGCGATTCCCACCGACCGCCACCTCGTCCCCAAGTTCACCCAACACCCATTCAGGATTCAGAATCAGCGCCAAATGTTCGCGCAAAAATATCGTTCCGGAGATCCAAGTCCGTTCGTCCTGTTGAAAATGCGGTGGCAGCGGCTTGCACTGATGCTGTTCCACATCGATCATGCCGATGACTTCCTCGACTCGAATGGCTCCATGGGACTGACCGTTGGAATACAGAACCGTGCGCGTGTCCGGATGAGTCAGATCCAAGGTAGTCGAGAAACGCCCGGCAAGATCGACATCCTGATAGATTACGCCTACGGCGGTGACTGTCTGGCCGTGTCCCGCCTCTAGCATGGTGAGCACGCCGCGCACTCCCTGCGACGGCAATGCGCAAAAGTTCGTGCCAAAGCGCACGACCAGAAAACTGGCCGACCGCACGGTGGCAGTCGTCGCCCTGTGATGTCCTCGCAAGCTCATAGGGAATTCTATTTCGTATCCCGCCTGCCCGAGACTCAGCGAGAGTCCAACCGTCAGGCCTTCCGCGCGGCAGACTCCTGCCCGATCCATCGTTCAAGCTCTTGAATGAGCGCCCGCTCTTCCACAGGCTTGGCGATATACGAACTGGCTCCGATATTGAGCGCCATCTGGCGGTGCTTATCTCCTGCCCGAGTCGTCATGACGATGATCGGCGTTTGCTGTGTCTGCGGCCGGCTGCGCAATGCTTGAATGACTTCGTATCCATTGAGTTTTGGCATTTCAAGGTCCGTCAAGATCAAGCGATAATTTTTCGCGGAAGCCTTGCGGAGCCCTTCCTCGCCATCAACAGCCGTGTCGACTTCATAACCGGCCGTTTCCAACATGCGCCCGACGAATTTTCTGATACTCAAGGAATCGTCGATCAGCAAGAGTTTTTGCTCAACCGCTGGTTGCGCAGGCGCTTGGTCAATCGGGGTCTCATTCTCCGACGATGACGGTCCCTCGGTTGTGACATCCAACAACGCCGCGGTTTTCTCGCTCCCTGACAACAATCGTGCAGGATCGAGAACGAGCACCACCCGACCTTCAGGGTCGATGGTGGCACCGCCGAAGCACGAACGCTGCAGCGACTTGAGCGACCCGATCGGCTTAATGACGATTTCTTGGCGACCGAGCAGCTCATCGACAGCAAGGCCCACCGGTCCGACGCCGGTGCGCACGATGACGACGGGCTTCCCGACTTCGACCCGGCTGGCACTGCCCCTGGACAACAGTTGTTGCAACGGCAGCACATCGATCGCTTCGTCTCCGATCTGTAACATCGACCGTTCGCCCATTTGCTGGAACGAACCGGTCGTGAGCATGGTCACTTCCCGTACGCTGGGCAGCGGAATCCCGTACCGCTCGTCGCCGGACCGAACCATTAACGCCGTCGCAATCAGCAGGGTCAACGGGAGGTGGAGGGTGAACTTGGTCCCGACGCCGCGGATGGATTCCACGTCGATGTGCCCGTTCATGCTCTCGATCACACGTTTGACGACATCCATCCCGACGCCCCGACCTGCTTGATCACCGATTTGCTCGGCGGTCGAAAAACCCGGCATGAAAATAAACTTAATCACTTCAGCTTCCGGAAGATTTTTCGCGACCTCGGCTCTAACGAGACCCCGCTCGACGGCCTTCCCCCTGATCTTGTCGATGTCGAGACCGGCCCCGTCGTCTTCAACCTCGATCAGCACGGCGTTGCCACGATGCGAGGCATGGAGATAGATCGTCCCGGCAGCCGGCTTACCTTTCGAGACCCGCAAGGCAGCTGGCTCGATACCATGATAGACCGCATTGCGAACCAGGTGTACCAAGGGATCAACCAAGCGCTCCACGACTCCGGTATCGACTTCGGTATGTTCACCGGACGTCACCAGCGTCACCTCTTTGCCCGTCGTCCGGGCCATCTCTCGTGTCGCCCGACGGAATCGAGTAAAGGGCGTGCCGATCGGGACCATTCGCGCACGGGCAATCTCGTCCCGCATACCAAGAGTCAATTGCTGCAATTGACTCATGTCCTCATGCGATCGGCGAATCGATCCGCTTAACTGGGTCATCGATTCGGAAATGTCGGCCGTGACTTCGCTGATTCGCCGCGCAAGAATATTAAAGTCGTCGTACTTGTCGAACTCAAGACTTCCGAAATCGCTTAACCCCGTCAACCCGGCCGCTCCGACTGTCGAACCTGTCTTCGCCCCGTCCGCAGAGTTGGCTCCGGACGAAGGAAGCGTGAAGGTGTGTTTCTCCTCGAAGGACCGCACTGAATCCATCAATCGGCCCTTGCACGCCAATACCTGCTGCGAAAGCTGTTCCAATACTTGCAACCGCTGTTCAAGCCGTCCGCGGCCGATGACCAATTCGCCGACGAGATTCAGCAGCCGTTCCAATCGATCCCGGCTGACGCGGATGACTTCACGATCCTCGCCGCTGGAATCTTTGGCCCTGGCATCACCAGCTTTCGCCTGCTCGGCTTCCGGCTGCTCTGGTGCTTCGTTGACGACCGGCGCTGCTGCCGGCTGAGCGACTGCCGCCTTAGTCACCGCTTCGACCGCAGCTGGCTGCTCCAGTTGCTTGAGCCCCTCCATAGCGGCGGCAAAGCGCTGCCGTAATGTTCCCATCAAGGTCGGATCGCGACGCATAAGCAGACGTACCACGTCGACCGACCGAAGCAAGACATCAGTGTGGCCTGGCAGGACTTTGACACGGCCTTCGCGCACTGCTCCCA
Organism: Nitrospira sp.; assembly: GCA_033852435.1. Classification (GTDB taxonomy): domain Bacteria; phylum Nitrospirota; class Nitrospiria; order Nitrospirales; family Nitrospiraceae; genus Nitrospira_C. The sequence continues at coordinate 21,734 of JAWOMO010000074.1, read as the reverse complement.
TGAAGTCTTCTACATAGTGGGTCATGTCGCCGATTGCCTGAAAACCGACCGTATAGGCTGATCCCTTGAGTGTATGAGCGGTGCGGAAGAGCTGATTGATCAGTTCCGCATTCTCCGATTCTTTCTCGAGCCGGAGCAATTGGGCCTCCAACGACTCCAAATACTCATGAGCTTCCGGCGCGAAATAGGACAGCACCTCCGGATCCAGTTTCGGCATAAGATATTCATCGGTCAGTTGCAGAGGCGAAGGAGATGACGATGAGCCCTCGCTTGTCTCAGTTGAATCGGCAGGCGGCTCCAAGACTGCCGTTGCGACCTGTGGCACCGACTTGTCTTGCGCCATGGCAGAAGACGAAGGGGCGAGTGCGCCAACCGGCTCTCCGTTGCATATCTCATGCAGTGTCTGCGTAACCCCAGACACATCATGTTGAAGTTGAGCGAGTTTGCTATCGTCCCGGCGCATGAGCAACCGAACCACGTTCACCGCTTCGCCGATGGTCGTTAAGAGGGCAATGGAAACAGGAATCTGCCCGTCTCGCACCGCGATCATGCAGGCCTCGACAGGATGAGCGATATCCCCGATCACTTTGAACCCGATCGTATGAGCCGAACCCTTTAGCGTATGGGCAGTCCGATAGAGGGACTGAATCGTTTCCGCATCGCCGGGATTCTCTCGAAGACGATTGGTCAACGATTCCAACGTTTGCAGATATTCGTCGGCTTCCGGAGCAAAATACGACAGGACTTCAGCGTCAATGGTGGGAATTAAATAGGTTAAAGGAAGCTGGTCGGAAGCGGCTCCTTCCGTAGACAATGTCTCTGGCGGGGCCGGCAGTAGCGCCGCCATCTCCGCTTTCCACCGCTCACTGACCCTGGGATCTTCCTGACCGCCTTGCCTGACGATCTCGAGTTGAGCTTGAAACGCCTCGACCATCCCGCGTAATGCACCAACCGTCTTCGGCCAAAGCGTCGGATCGATTGTCGTGGAATTCTCCAGCGCGGTTTCGAGTAGCTCTCCCAACAGCGAGAGCCCGGAAAACCCATAGATTCCGGCGGCTCCACGCACCTTGTGCGCCCACACATATTGGTTCTGGAGATCTTGTGCGCTCGGCAATGCTTCGCCGGCAGGATTTACCGCTGCGGCAAGCACCGCCAAGGCTTCCATGGCTTCTGTGACAAAGATATCGAGAAGGCCCTGCCGGTCCAGTTCGGAGCTCATCCCTATCCTTTCTCACCCGGGGGGCGTCGCTGCGACGCCCCCCCGGGTACCAGACCCTAGGCTAGTTTGAACTGTGCAACTGAGGCCGTCAGACCATCGGCGAGCTTGGCCATGTCTTCGACGGTCATCCGTGCAGCATCGGTGGCCTTCTGCGTCGCCACGGCACCGCCGGTGAAGTCCTTAATTGAGCGACCTACCTGGTCCGTCGAGGCTGTCTGCGTCGCTGCGGAACTGGCGATGGTTTGCGCCAATTCGGCTGACCGTTGCGCGATGCCTGAAATTTCGTTGAACACTTCACCAGTACGGAGCGCGGAAGCTGATCCCGCTTCCACCGCCTGTGTTTCCTGTTCCATCGCGACCACGGCATCCTGTGTCTCGGTCTGAATCACCTTCACGAGCTCGGCAATTTCACGTGTCGCCTGCGTCGAGCTTTCGGCCAGCTTTCTGACCTGATCGGCCACGACGGCGAACCGGGCGCCCGCCTCACCTGCGCCGGCCGCCTCGATGGCAGCATTCAACGCGAGCAGGTTCGTCTGATTCGCGATATCGCGAATGGTCGACACGATTTGAGAAATTTCCAACGATCGATCACCGAGCGCCTTTACCTGTTTCGACATGCGTTGCACCGCGGCGCGAATGCTCTGCATGTCCTGCACGGTTTCTTGCACCGCGACACGACCGCGTTCTGTCGCTTGTAACACCTGTTTGGCTGATTCCGAAGAAGCGCCGGCGGTTTCGGCAACCTGACGCATTTGAGCAGCCAGTTGTTCGACGGCACTCAACGTTTTAACCGATTCGTCCGCTTGGTGTTTGGCAGTTCCGGCCATCTGACCAGCGCTGTCTCGCAGCGTACCGGCCGACTTGTTGACACGTTCGGCCGCCTCACGGACCTGCTTGAGCAACTGTCCGAACCTGGCGATCATGAGGTTGAACCCGTCTGCCAGGTTTCCGAACATGTCGGCGGTGACCTCTCCGCGCTTCGTCAGGTCTCCTTTACCGACGTCAGACACCAGCACGAGAAAGTTCATCAACCGTTTTTGCATCTCGTCGCGTTCACCCTCCGACGTCACCAGGGCTGTAATACGGTCTAACATGGTATTGAACGAAGTGGCCATCTGACCGAGCTCGTCTTTTGACGTAATCTTGGCTCGGGCTTGGTAATTGCCACCCGCCGCTTGCTGCGCGACGCTGGCGACTTGTCCGATACCCAGTGACAGCTTGTGCGCGACCCAGTAACCGAGCGCCAACCCTAAAAGCACGGCGGCGATACCGCCGACGATCAGAATCAATGTGGCGTTAGACGCCATCGATCGTGACTGTTCGGAAAGGTCCTTCGCAACTTCTGCCATCGTCTTAATCGATTCCGCGTGGCGCTCCGTCACCTTCTCGTAGGCAGGAGCCAAACTCACCGTAATGGCGAGCTGCCCCAGTTCCCGCATGGCAAGGGCCTGGGAAGGGGTCAACGTTTTGCTCTCAAAGCTCTCTTTGATTGTATTGACCGCGGCATCGCCCTGTTCGAAAAACGTCTTGACGGCATCCTTGAGTTCGTCAAGCTCTTTCTTTTCATCTCGCCCTGTGCTTGATACGCGTAAAGTCGTGTTTGCATAGTTCGAGATCAGTCGATCGACCTCAGCATGGAATGGCGCGAGGTCTTTCATTTCGATTTCGAAGTCCGAAGCGCGCGGCGTTCTGGCCACGTCAATCAAGGCTTCGTGATAGCGATTGATGTTAAACAGAAGGGTGTTGAATTCGGTCAAAGGCACTGTGTAATCGACATACACGGTTTCGGCTTGGGCAGCCAGGCGGCTGTTCGTGACAATGCCCACAGCGGCCATGGCGGCGATGATGACGCCGACGAGGGCGAACACCGTCAGCAGTTTCGCCTGTGTTTTTAGGTTTTCGAACCGTTGAAGTACATTGAGCCTCAGCATGGGAACCTCCTCCTTCTCGCTAGCGATGTGATCGACCCGTAAGTAGGGTGTCCGGTGTGTGCGATCTCCTGTCTATCCTGTACCTTCAAAATGGGAAAGGACGACCGAGGTTTCCAGAACTCCACGTAGCCTGTCCTCCAACTTCACGACTGTCGACACGAAGGGATTTCCCCCATCCCCTGTTCCGGTCGGAGCTGGGATGAACTGATCCTTCGACAGAGTGCGAATTTCTGGAACCGTATCCACCAAGACGCCGACTTGCCAGTTGCCATGCTTTACGACAACGGCATACTTAAGCGTGGTCTCGGCAGTGAGGCCGATCATTTGTCGTAGATCGAGCAGCGGAACCACAGAGCCCCGCAAGTTTGTTACACCGACCAAGCCGGACGGCATGCCTGGCACCGGAGTAATGGATTCCACCACAAAGACTTCTCGTACGTTTTGCAAATCGATGGTAAAGAGCTCGCCTCCCAACGACACGATCGCAGCCCGCACAGTAGCGGCGGCCGTTGCTTGCACAGTGCCGCCCCCCGGGGAAGGGACCACGGCGCCAGATGCGCTCGGCACGACCGATGTAGAGCTCTGTGCAGCAGCCATGTCCGTTACCCCAGCACCCGTTTGACGGCTGCCAATAGTTCCTCGCCTTTGAACGGCTTGACGATATGGGCATTGGCACCCTGCTGTTGGCCCCAAAACTTGTCGCTTTCGTTCCCCTTCGACGTGCAGAGAATAATGGGAATGCTCTTCGTCCGATCGTCGTTCTTGAGATCTCGACAAGCCTGGAACCCGTTGCGGCCAGGCATGACGACGTCAAGGACGATCAAGTCGGGCTTTTCGCCGATAACTTTTTCTTCGAGCTTCTCAGTATTCGGAAAGGACACCACCGTATGGCTAGCGCCCTTCAATACGCCTTCAATCACTTGGAGTTCGGCATAGGAATCGTCCACCACCACGATCTTACTCATCGTTGCTTCTCCTTGGTTCTGGGTTGATACCTCTGGCTGCTTAAAAGTTCTGATTCAGATTTTTTACTTGAGCGGAAGCACCACGCTGATCGCTCCGGCCAAATCCCCTTCCTTCCATCCCTCCTTGTGACCACCCGTGATGTCCTTTCCACCCTTGGGCGTGCCATGGCAGGACAAGCAAGATGCCGCGGCATATTCCGGATCCATCATACGTAACACTGGCTTGCCGTCGAGCATCGTATTGCGCACATAGGATTGCCCTTTGGGATGGCGGGAATCGCTGAACATTCGCAACACTTCCGACTCGAAGTCGTCCGGCCGGTTGTTGATATTGCGATAATCGATTCCCGTGAGTTTCAACCTGACGCCCGACTTCTTGTAGAAATGTTCTCCGCTTTTACGAGCAAAAACGGCGGGGATAAAACCCTTAAATCCGATCCCAGGCCTGTTAATGATCGGCTGGGCTTCGTCGACCACTTCCTTTTCCGCTTCGACCAATGCGAGATAGAGGCCTGCCTGGGGAACGACGTTGGGAATCCGTAAGTCGATCTTGGTTTTCTTCTTGAATCGCTCGATGACTTGCCCAGCGATATAGTCGCCGGTAAAGCCCTTGTCGGCTTTCGAAGCGTCATTGATGTTGCCCATTTGTTCGGACATGACGCCACGGCCGATCTTGACTAGGTCGATCAAATGCTCCGCTACTTCGGCCTCGTTCCCCGCAAAAACCGGGGTTGCACTGAGCGCCAGGGCCGCCACCCCGCTCAAGATCCGCCAGCTAAACCGTGTCGCGTTCATACCCATCCTCCTTATTAGATGCTTCTACTCCCGATTCATCGTCTCTTTTCCCACTCTTTGTTCGAATCGCCTAGCAATATTGATTTTATTGCAGGACCGCGATGGTCCCTGATTTCTTCAACCGCGCGTGACCACGTAAGGCAACCGGCCAATCTGCAAAGCCCGTGCTCAACAACGCTGCGTTTTCCATCTTCGGAAAACCAAGGCGGAAATTCATTTTGTATCAGACAGTTAAGCATCCTCTTGTGAAGTACCATTCGCCACACTTCGGCACAGGATTGTTCAAGTTGCGACAAAATGATGGCATTTGGACAAAAATTGACCAAACATCATTTTCATTCCGTTCTCTGTTTGAATTCCCCACCGCACACCACCTTCTCCATGTTTCTGCAACCGACAACGTTCGTTTGACTCCATGACAGCAACGCTTCCCTGAAAATGTGCAACTTGCGATTCACCCGTCGGCGATTCTCGTTCATTGTGTAGTGAAGAAAGCCTACTCATCATTTCGAAGCGACCCAAAACCCGAAAAGCAAGCCCGCAGCGTCCTCTTATCCACCAAAGAAGGAGGACCAGACGACGGCACGAGAAGGTGAACATACCGAGGATCGGCTTCTAGCTGCCTTGCGGGAGCCGGATGGCAGGACGACCGTGGTGAACGCCCACCGGCAGGTCGATATTAGCGATGAGACGCCCTATCTTGAAAACGGAAGTACGCGGGGCTCGTCCTCAGTCAACTCTGAGAATTGTGCCAACTCATTGAGGAGGATGCTAAGTCGAATCGTCTGGCGGTAAACCTCGGAGGACGTCAAGAATAAATGAGGCAGTTTCTAGCATTTATTGCGCCGCATGAGGAGGCGCTGCAGAGTAGCATCGCAGCGCCTCTTTCACTGTCAGCGCCCAACTCAATACAAATCGCTGTCGGCTTCAACTAATTCATGGTCTTCAAGATGAGACTCACGTTCACATGCTGCTCGAGGTGGTCAGCCCAGCGATCGAGTTCTGCACTGAGTCGTTGGGTAACTCCTTCGGATTGTTCGACGCTCAGAATAGGCAAGCCTCGACGTTGACGAACACGATTCAGCCAAGCACGGCGAAAGGCAGGCCGGTCGAATATTCCGTGAATGTACGTCCCCCACATCAATCCGTCTGCACTTACAGCACCTTCCATCAAATCTCCAAATGTTCGCTCCTGGTGATCCGAAAGACCGATCACAGACTGTATATGAAAACAGGGAGATTCATTGCCGCGTTCCGTCTCACCCATGTGGATGAAATAACCTCGAACAGAAGGAGCTGGCTCATCATTCAGGTGAAGTGAGGCTGCCTCGATCCGTAGAGTTACTTTCTTCTTCAAGAGTCTGGTCGTCACATCCAGAAATCCCATCCCTGCGGCTATCCCGCCAGCCTCAACTCCATCGGGATCAGCTATGCTACGTCCTAACATTTGGTACCCTCCACAAATCCCGACCACCTCCCGCCGCTGAGCCACATGCTTGTGAAGCGCATCGGTGTAGCCAGCCTGCCGAAGATACTTAAGGTCCTCGATCGTGTTCTTGGTCCCAGGAATCATGACGACGTCAGCTCCGGCCAGTTCGCGCGGATCGGCGACATAGCGCAGGCTGACATCCTCTTCTGCAGCCAATTGATCAAAATCGGTAAAGTTGCTCATGCGTGGCAGCAGGACGACTCCGATATTCACGCGATCGGCGGCAAACGGCGTGTGTCGGCGGCGCTCGATATCAAGGCTGTCTTCCTGTTCCAATGCCAGATCGCGCAGAAACGGTAGCACCCCGAGGACAGGTACTCCGGTACGCTGTTCAATGAATGACACCCCATCGGCAAATAACATGGCATCGCCACGAAACTTATTGATCACGATGCCGAGGACTCGTTTTCGTTCGTGCGGCGAGAGCAGATCAAGCGTGCCGATCACTTGCGCAAAGACTCCACCGCGATCGATGTCAGCCACCAACAGGACCTTCGCATCGGCATGTTCGACTGAAAACCAGTTCGCCAGATCGCGATCACGGAGATTCATTTCCGCCGCGCTCCCCGCCCCTTCGATCACAATCATGGCATGTTGCGCCGCTAGGCGATCGTAGCTTTCGCACACACGCTGAGCCAGTTCGTTGTGTAGTTGGAAATAATCATGTGCGTCTGACGTGCTCCACACCTTCCCCTGCACCACCACTTGGGCACGCCGATCCGACTCCGGCTTCAAGAGGATCGGATTCATGTCCACGTGAGGGTCGAGACCGCAGGCCTGGGCTTGCAATGCCTGGGCACGCCCGATTTCTTTTCCGTCGGGCGTCACAAAGGAATTGTTGGACATGTTTTGCGCCTTAAAAGGCGCGACACGTACACCAACTCGATAAAGCAGGCGGCATAGACCAGCGACAATCAGGCTCTTGCCGACATCTGATCCTGTTCCAAGTATTGCAATAGCTTGAGCCTTCACTGTTGACGTACTTCTTGAGATTTGCGCCATTGTTTTTCCCGTGCCAACCCCTGTCTCACACAATCGGAGACCACTCGCCCGATCATGGCTCCAATAATTGTATGAGTTCCACTATAGCGATGCCATGGCCCCCGCCCTCTCAGCCCACACGCGATCACAACCACATCGGTCCCTGTCCCAGTTGCACCCGACTCCCCTGTCCAACTTGGCACTGCATGATCTCGCAAGACTCCCGTCTTGCTCTCAGTCACAACTTGGACCGCCCCCACCAACGCCGCGCCAGACAAGCAGGCATTCGTGATTAACATCAAATTAATCGTTCCGGCACCAGAGGCTTGCTTGCCTTTGCCCTCTCTCTCCGGCCACTCCCCTGCCCGTACGGCATTCGTCACCCCGACTGTTGCGAAACATTCGACCCAGGTGTCACCGAAGCGCTCACGTGAGATCACGAGCTGTTTCATCGGAACCGCCGTCATGAGCCCGATCGGTTTCTCCCCGACACCGAGCATCGTCGCAAGCCGGCGCATGTACCGCGCCGGGTCAGTCAAACGCTTCGATCGAGCGTGGGCCTCAGAAACGGGATGAGCTTCGACTTGATGATTCAGAATGTACCGAGCGGATTGGAATCCTCCGCCTTGCGAAGCGGATGACAGTATCCGCTTGAAACCACCAAGATCGATCACCAGTGTATTCTTGACGACTCGATAACGAGTGCGAAGGCGCGCCTTCGTCCGTGACCTCATGTGTTCACCGATGAACCAACAACTTGGACAGCGCCGTTACCAAGCAATCGTTCTCTCGCTTCGTTCGTACGGCGACCCTGATCGAATGGGCGTTCAGGCCTGGCACGGGGGAGCAATCGCGAATCAGCAGCCCGTCTGGTCGAAGCTGAGCCGCCATTTCCCTGGCACCCCACTGACGTGGCAACTCCACAAGCACGAAATTCGCCTGACTTGGAAACACCTTGCATCCCGGCAATCGGGCTAGTCTTGCGGTAAACCTGGCGCGTTCATTGCGCATGAAAGAGAGACTCCTCGTAACATAGGTTGCGTCATTGAGAGCCGCCACTGCCGCCACCTGGCCCATGGCGTTCACGGACCAGGGAGGCATACGAGACCGCAGTTTCTCAACTATGACTGGGGCTGCGACCGCATAGCCAACTCGCAACCCCGGCAACCCGTAAAATTTCGTGAGGCTGCGTAAGACCACCACCCGCGAAAATGAAGAATGCTTTGGAAGAATTGATCGCTCCTGGCAATAATCGGCAAACGTCTCGTCCACGATCAGCCATACACCTCTTCGCTGCGCAAATCGAGCCAAGTCTAGAACGGCCTCGGCGTCACAAGCCTGTCCGGTCGGGCTATTGGGATTGCACAAGAGCACGGCACCAATATCACGATGTGTGGTTTTTCTCCGGCTTAGCAGAGCCACGACACGCTCGAGCGGCGGGCGATAGCCCTGGTCCTTCTCGGCACAGACCATCGTGACCCGTCCACCCACCAGCGACATGGACGAGGCATACTCGGAAAAAGTCGGACCGACGATCAGGAGGTGCCGAAATTCAAGTGCCGATGGCAGCACATGAATCAACTCTGTCGATCCGTTGCCGACCACGATCTCCTCAGGCGAACAGCGCCACCGCGTTGCCAGAACCTGACGAAGATCCAGGCAGGCTGGGTCCGGATAGTGCTGCAACGCTACACGAGCCCCGGACAGGGCCTTCCAGACTTGCGATGAGGGTCCAAGGGGATTGATGCTGGCACTAAAATCGATCAGCCGATCGACGTCACGACCTAGCTCACGCGAGGCAGAATACACGTCGCCCCCATGACCATTGGCCTTCAAGCGAACCACAGAGACACCACCGCCAAGCCGAGACCCAGCAGAGCCGTCATTGTCATAATCCGCAAGGCATACCTAATATCGCCTGGCGTGAGCATTCTCGTACCATCACCCATAATGGGGCGCTCGTGCGCAAGTCCGTCATAGTAATTTGTTCCGCCGAGTTGAACGCCCAATGCACCCGCCATCGCCGCTTCCGGCCTCCCGCTGTTCGGACTCGGATGCTTGGCCCCGTCTCTGAGGAGAATTCTCCAGCTCTCGATAGTCCGATCCCATTGCCCTGTAGCCAATCCAGCAGTGAGCACCATGAAGCCAGCCGTCAGTCTGGCGGGAATCCAATTAGCAAGATCATCGAGTCGAGCAGAAGCCCAGCCAAAATCCACATAGCGCTCGTCCCGATGTCCGACCATCGAATCTAACGTGTTGATCGCTTTATAGGCCAAGGCCAGCGGCGCACCTCCGAGCGTCAAATACACAAGCGGTGCAATCACACCATCTGCCGAACTCTCAGCAATGGTCTCCACTGTCGCCCTAACGATCTCAGTCTCCGATAACGATGCAGTATCGCGTCCCACAATCATCGCCAGCGCCTGACGGGCTTCTGGCATATTTTCCTCGGCCAATTCACGAGTCACGGCCATGGCATGATCCCAAAGATCCCGCCAGGCCAACGTAGCCGATGCGAGAGCGATACCCACCACCTGTCCTAACAGCGTCGAGACAGATCCAGCAAGCTCGATCGCGAACCACCCGATCCCATAAGCCAGAGCTGGCAATCCGATCGCCAGACACAATCCTGCCACTCGCAAACTTATCGAAGACTTGCACAACCGCCGAAACTGTTCGTCACAGCAGGAAATCGCTAACCCCATCCCACGGACCGGATGGGGTAGCCAGCGAGGATCACCGACCGCCGCATCGACTGCCGCTGCAATAAGAAGATCGCCGCCAGTCATGACATCAGCAGAAGAAGCGGCAGGAGGAGCAGGAAGAGGATTTCAACCAGTTCGTTCGTCGCGCCAAGCGCGTCCCCGGTAATCCCGCCAAACCAGGTACGACAACCGGCACAGACCGCAAGGAGCACTATCACACCGGTCACCAGGACCACAGCGGCATGAGACAGACCGAATCCGAGCACCAGCGCCGGCGCGATGATCGCGCTAGACAGCAGTACATGAAACCACGACAGATGCGCGAGGAACGGTGCGGCCAGACCTCCCTCCGCTCTTGCATAAGGAGACGACCAGGCCGTCATCACCATGGCCCAACGCCCCAATGCGGGCATACAGATGATAGCTGGCAGACGCAGCGCTTGAGGCAATGCCATCAGTCCGGCATACCGCAGCAGCAACGACAGGAACAATCCCGTCGCGCCGATTGCTCCAATGCGCGGATCACGCATGATTGGCAAACGCTCAGCCGGGGTCCGCCCGCCGGCCAATCCATCGAGCGTATCGGCCAACCCGTCCTGATGCAGTCCGCGCGTCACCAGCACGAGCAGGACGATCAAGAGCACATTCACGACAGTCGGCGAGAGAAACCTTGCTAGGGCAAGATCAGTTAGAGCCAGCCCCCCGCCGATCACCAGCCCGATCACCGGATACCAGGCCATCGACGCCGCCAACTCCGGAGCCGTCGGGGCATGGTGTTCACGGCTCAGCGGAATGGCAGTCAGGAAATGCCATGCGAAGACAAACGGCCTGGCTACCACCCCCATCTCAGTCACTCCTTCTCAGATACGCCCGCCTCGTCGAATGTCGCCATCTCGCCATAGATCTTGATTGCGGCACACACAAGACTCATGCCCAAACAGGCTCCTGTCCCTTCACCCAAACGAAGGTCAAGATCGAGAAGTGGCTTTACCCCGAGATAGTCGAGGATTGCCTGATGCCCTCGCTCGACGGAACGATGCGAGGCGATCAGGTATTCCCGGCAACGCGGTTGAAGACCGACAGCGATCAACGCTGCTGCTCCGGCGATAAAGCCATCCAACACTACAGGCACTCGTTCGGCAGCAGCCCCGAGGATCAACCCCGCCAGGCCACCGATCTCCAATCCACCGACTTTTGACAAGACATCCAGCGCATCGGTGCGATCGGGGCGATGGAGATCCAAAGCCTGCTGAATCACCGCCACCTTTCGCGCATGGCCTGCATCATCAATCCCTGTCCCGCGGCCGGTGACTTCAGCCACTGGCCGTCCGGTCATGACCGCCGTGATTGCGGCACTCGGTGTCGTGTTACCAATTCCCATATCACCGGTGCCGATCAAGCCAATACCTTCCTGCGCCGCAAGGGTCGCGAGTTCAATACCCACTTCGATCGCCTGCTCGGCTTGTGCGCGCGTCATGGCAGGCTCGGCCAAGAGATTTTTGGTCCCATGCATGATTTTCTTCTGTATCAGCCCCAAGATCGCTCCAAAGTCGTAGGCCACACCGATATCGACGACCCGTACATCCACGGCAGCATGGCGCGCCAGTACATTCACGCCGGCGCCGCCACGGAGAAAGTTCAACACCATCTGCGGCGTGACTTCACGCGGGTAGGCACTCACGCCTTCCATAGCCACACCATGATCGGCCGCAAACGTAAAGACTGCCCCGCGTGGGAGATTCGGCTTCAACTCACCGGTGATCATGACATAGCGGGCGGCAAGTTCCTCGAGCCGACCCAGGCTGCCGAGCGGCTTGGTTAGACGATCAAGACGGGACTGCGCCTTGTCAAGCAAGTGAGGGTCCGGCTTCTGGATCCGGCTGAGGAGATTTTGCAACGACATCGTATTGTCCCTTCGTTTACTTCAAGCGAAGTGAAATGCCAGCCACGACGAGATGGACTTCGTCGGCTGCTGCCGCAATCTGCTGATTCACACGGCCGGCCAGATCCCGGAACCCCCGCGCGGCTCCATTCATTGGCACTAAACCCAAGCCTAGTTCGTTACTGACGACCACGATCCGGACGCGGGTTTTCCGCATCGCCGCAAGGAGTTCGTCGACCTTCCTCGCCACTGCCGTCGCGGATACACCTGCTTCCTGCAGATTGCTCAACCACAGTGTGACACAATCCAAGACGATGGCTTGATACGCTGTACCCTTTTGCTTGAACCACGCGGCTAATTCAGTTGGCACTTCCGCCGTCTTCCAATCGGATCCGCGCGTCGCTTGATGCCGGGCGATCCGCATCGCCATCTCATCGTCGAGCCCTTGTCCTGTGGCGAGGAACGCTTTCGGTTTCTTCGTTCCAGCCAATTGCAACGCGATATCGCTCTTACCGGAAGCTGCACCACCGACGATCAGAATGATCTGGCCGGTCGCCTTATGTTTGATCCCGCGCTTACTTCGAGTGGCTTTTGACATCCCGATCCCACAAGAACTCCGGTTCATCCTGTGTCTTCGCCGCCCAGCGGGCCAACACAAACAGCGCATCGCTCAGTCGGTTCACATATTTAATGATTGTCGGATCTACCAGTTCTTCACGTGACAGTCGCACGCACAGCCGCTCGGCCCTTCGGCAAATCGTCCTGGCCTGGTGGAGAAAGCCGGACACCTTTCCACCACCCGGCAGGATGAACTCCTTCAAGGGTTGCAGATCTTTTTGACAGCGATCGACCAGCTTCTCCAATCGAGTCACGTCCTTCGGCGTCACCTGGGGCATATTCTTGAACTCTTGACCAGGAACCGTCGCAAGGATCCCCCCGAGATCAAATAGTTTATTCTGAATCCATCGGAGATCTTCCTCGAGTTGTTCTGCCTCCGCCAAACTCCCCACCAGCTCGGCATTCATCACCCGCGCAACTCCGATCGCAGCATTGAGCTCATCGAGCGTGCCGTAGGCCTCAACTCGAAGACTGTCCTTCCATACTTCCTGCCCTCCGGCCAACTTTGTTTTTCCCGCGTCCCCCGTTCTCGTGTAGACTCTGGTGATGCGCATCCCTGTTCCTCCTCACACCTTGTATCCTGTTTCCCCACAACTCACAGTGAATCAGTTGCTCAACTGGAATCCTGCTCCGCCAACCCGCTTTTTCCAGATCAGGCCGTGTGGCAAACCCAGAGACATAGCCGAGACAGAGATAGGCCAGCACTTTGACTGACCTCGGAATACCCAGCACCTGCTTCAATGCTCCATGGTCCAGAATACTGACCCATCCAACCCCGATACCTTCTGCTCGTGCTGCCAACCAAAGATTTTGAATGGCACAACAGGTACTGTACAAATCCGTATCACGCACTGTGGAACGACCCAACACATGCGGACCTCCCCGCTGACGGCTGCAGGTCACGCAAATATTGACCGGCGCTTCCACGATCCCTTCAAGCTTTAAACTTCGATAGAGGGTCGCGCGGCTGCCCTCATATTGCACGGCCGCCTCGGCATTCGTTTTCATGAAAAGCTGTTTTACTGCGCGTTTGGTGGCACGTTCTCGAATGACCACAAAATCCCACGGCTGCATGAACCCCACAGACCCCGCGTGATGCGCGGCCGTCAAAATCCTTGCAAGCACATCATCAGCGATCGGTTTTTTCACAAAGTTCCGGCGCACATCCCGCCGCTCGAAGATCACGCGGTAAACGGCCGCCCGTTCGTCATCGGAAAATGTTCCCTTGCCACACACGATGTCAGTTTGCCGACTCATGTCCGCTCCTCAGGCATACATTCACGATGGCGTCCATAAACGCACGTCACTCGCCTCGCGCGGGACGGATTAATTTGGAAGGAAGACTCTCGAGTGCACCGATAGTGACCTTATTCAAACAAGCAGGACAAAGACAGTCCTGAAAGCGAGCGGCAATCCAATCCATCTGTTGTTCGGTGACGTGAACACTGCAACACCAGCAGCCGTACTGGCCACACTCAAAGTTTGCGCCGCAGGCTTCGCAGGTTTTTTGAACTGGTCCTCTCATGGACACTCCTCTTGCGCTGGTTTCGACTAGAATTCCACGCCGGCCTGCGCCTTGATACCCTTTCGGAAGGGATGTTTGACCTGCTTCATCTCGGTCACCAGATCAGCCTCTTCATTCACTTTCTCATTCGCACCGCGTCCCGTAATGACGACATGTTGCATTGGTGGGCGAGCGCGCAGCACCGGCAATACATCCGCGAAATCGACATAGCCATGCTGCAACGCAATGTTGAATTCGTCCAGAATCACCATTGCATAGGAGGGATCGCGTAGAAACTCGGCAGCCTTTTGCCAGGCTTGTTGGGCGAACTTCGTATCCCGCTCACGGTCTTGCGTTTCCCAGGTATACCCTTCGCCCATGCGCAGAAAGGTAATCTGATCGCCGAAAGATTTCAGCGCCCGTTCCTCCGCCGTATCAATCGCCCCTTTAATGAATTGCACAACTGCCACTTTCATTCCATGGCCAAGGCAGCGCAGCGCCATCCCCAGCGCAGCAGTCGTCTTTCCCTTGCCGGCGCCAGTATAGACAATCAACAGACCTTTCTCTTCTTGAGCTGCCTCAATGCGTCGATCCACCGACGCCTTCAACCGTTCCATCTTGGCTTTATGCTCTGCCTGATCCGTCATCTTGCATGAGTCCCATTCACCGACGCCCGTGAAGTCGCCCGACATGCAGAAGCCACCAGCGCTTTCGCGATCTCCGGCCGACTGGCAAAGTGCAGATGGGTGTAGAGCGCGAGCACATTGCCCTTTGCGAGCCCATCCTGGCCTTTCGAGTCCCCGCGCGCATCGCTGAGTGCGCAGGCATAGGCCAGCGATCCTCTCGGAGCCAGCGTAGAGTAATGAAACTCGTGCCCGCGTGCGGTAGTGCCAGAGGCCCCGAGGATACAGTCTTGCGTGAGTTCCACCGTCCTATAGCCTAAGGTCAGGCCTGGCTTCTGCATGACAGCTTCAGCGGGAAACAGCCCGACCATCTCATGCGATAAGCCGGCAAAGTCGCGGATGGCTTGCGTGAGATACATCATCCCCCCGCATTCTGCGTAGATCGCTCCGCCACGCTCGGCAAACGAACGGATCGCCTTCCTCATAGCCACGTTCCCTGCCAACTTCTCGCCATAGAGTTCCGGGTAGCCGCCGCCGAGATACAGCAGATCGACATCCGGCAAGACCTGATCGTTTAATGGTGAGAATTTCACCAACTCAGCTCCCTCGGCTTCCAGTAATTCAAGATTATCCGGATAATAAAAACAAAAGGCCGGATCATAGGCCACACCGACACGCACTCCCCCCCTTACCCTTCCGCTTCGTGGGGGAGAGATAGGAAAGAAGTCTAGCTCGCTCGCTGAACGAGCAATCTGTTCGACCCGATCCAAATCGAGCGTCCCTGCCGCCGCTTTGGCAAGCCGCTCGTAGAGATCTTTCGATCCTTGCTCGATGGCAGTGACCAATCCAAGATGCCGGTCCGAAACCGACAAGGATGGATCCGGCCTCAGATACCCCACGACGGCCAGGTTGGTTTCAGCTTCAACCGCTTCCTTCAACAGCCGGTAGTGCTCATTACTGGCGATCCGATTGAATAACACGCCGGCCACTCGCAAGGCGGAATCGAACTTCGCATAGCCCGACGCCATCGCCGCAGCGGAGCGGGCCATGGCACTGCCATCAATGACGAGGAGAACCGGCGCATCTAATTGTTTCGCCAGTTCAGCCGTGCTGCCGATCTCATTCACCGGCGAACTGCCGTCGAACAGTCCCATCACTCCTTCGATAATGGAGATGTCAGCATCGGCGGCGGCATGAACGAAGATCGAACGGTTGACAGCCTCCCCCAGCATCCAGCCATCTAAATTGCGAGACGGACGACCGGTAGCCGCACTATGATGACCGGTATCGATGAAGTCCGGCCCAGCCTTGAAGGCCTGCACCAGGCGGCCCCGATGTTTCAGAGCCGCCAACAGCGCCAATGTCACCGTCGTCTTGCCAACGCCGCTGTGAGTGCCCGCAATGAATAATCGTGGATAACAGCTCATGGGATGTCAAAGGGGGACGTCAAAATTCATTCTGACGCCACCAAAAATTGAACGGATAGGAGTTCCGAAGAATAAAACCTCTTCGTACTTCTCATTAAATATGTTGTCAACACGGGTATAGACCTGAATCTGTTTGTTGACGTCATAGGTTGCCGAAAAATTCCAGACCAAGAATGACGGGATCGATTGAGTATTCCCTACATTATTGTACCGTTGCCCGACATATCGGCCCTCCAGATTGGCCCTGACTACTTCGATTGGTTGATAACTGAGAATTGTCGACCATTGATTCAGCGGCCATTTCGGCAGGCGGGTATTCTGATTCTGACCACTTGTTAAATCTTCGGTGCTCGTATACGTGTATTGAACCTGCAGATCTAAGCTCTTGATCCACGGTTCGTCTCGAACGAGCTTCACCTTTGCACTGGCTTCGACTCCCTGAGCTCTCGCTAGCCCAGCATTGACGGCGCAGAAGTTTGTCCCGAAGACAGGGTCAACTCCGCAGATCACAGGATCAGCGACTGAAAGGATAAGGTTCCGATACCTTGTCCAGAAATAACCAACGCTGATGCTGCCTCGATTATTCGGCAAGGCTTGATCGATGGCCACATCCAGTCCTTGACTCTTTTCCGGTTGCAAGTTGGGGTTGCCAAAACCGGGGAAGAACAATTGATTGATCGTAGGCGCGCGAAATCCCGTGCCGTAACTGCCGCGAAGTTTGGTGCCGGTTTCTTGATGCAGATAGCCGCCTGTCATGCGATAGGTGGTCGCGCTTCCAAAGACATTGTATTCGTCCTGCCGAATGCCAGCGGTACCGAACAGGCGATCCCAAAGATTCAGCTGAGCGTCGGCAAAACCCGCATTACTGCTCACGATTTTGTTCGGAACCGTCGTCACGGCATTGAGCAGATCAAAATTCTCACCTTGCTGCTCACGGAATTGGTAGCCGGCCGTCACCAGTAAAGGTTTTGCAACTTGAAAGTTGTGCTGCCATTCAATCCGATTGCTCGTCGTTTCGATTTGGGAGATAGCCTGGAAGGGCGCTCCGGTAAATCCCGTCACCAAGTCCTGCGAGACGGTGCCATTGTTCGAAACAAGATTGTCGGTCGCATGCGCCATGCTCAGCTTTTGTGACCACCAGCTCGTGATCGGTTGCGTGTAGTTTCCAGCAAAGACGTATTGCGTGTCTTGAGATTTTGCGCCGAGGACATCGGCGGGAGTTAATTGGTTCGTAGTCGGGTCGAACCCAAAACCATCAAAGTTCACGATCCCTTTCAGCCACCGGAAACTGAATTCTAAGCGGCCGTCCTTGGGAAGCTCAACGCCGAGTCGAGCGGATCCTTGCCAGTTATGGTAGCCATCCCGCTCAGTCGCCCCGCGTCGATAATTGATGGCCGAGAAGCTGGCGGTATCCCAACGGGAGAGCGATCCGCTGAAGTCCACCAGCCCTTTCTTACCGCTCAGACTGGCACCTTCCCGTATTGTGTTGAATGACCCGTACTCGGAGAACGCAGAGATGTTCGGTGTGTCCCGGCCGCGCTTCGTCGTAATGTTGATCACGCCACCCATGGCATCCGAGCCCCATAGCATACTCTGGTTCCCCCGTAAGATTTCAATCCGGTCGATGTTGTCCGTCGTCAGGTTCGCGAAATCGTAGGACCCAAGAGTGGCACTATTGACGATCGCCCCATCAATCAAGACGAGCGTCTGTTCCGGCGTTCCGCCGCGCATCCGGACATCGACGGCTGTTCCCGGCCCTCCGCTTTGAAATACCGCAAGCCCCTGAGCCCAGCGAAGTGCCTCTGCCACCGTTTTCACCTTCCGCTGTTGTAGTTGATCGCCGGTCATGACTTCCACGGCACTGGTGACTTGCCTGACCGGAATTTCCGTCTTCGTCGCGCTCACGACGACCTCTCGAGTTTCGACGATCTCCTCTTGATCGGCGAGCGCCACTTCTTGGGCCAGGACCGTACCGGAAGGAAGGAGGGGGCCCAGCACGCATAGACACGCGCACCAACGCACCAAAACACTCGACATGACAAATCCCCCTTGTGCTCGAAGGGTTGAGTCGAATCAACTACGGGATGGGTCTCCTGACTTGCGGATTGTCGCGTCTCTGCGCCTTCCCATGTGCCTAGGCACGCAGTGGCATGATGCAGAGCTACTCCCCGCTTACAGTGGCGGCACCGTGATGGACTTGCACCATCTTCCCCGTCACCCGCGTTGCTTCATCAATACGCCCTTTCTTGAAAAACTGATTGTCCCCCCTTATGCACTACAGCCTGGCCGGGGACAGGACCCTGGCTGCCTTCTAAATTCGAGCTGCGTTGATCGGCATCGTCACACGCGGCCTCCCCGTTTGGGGATGGGCATCGACCACCACGTCGCACCCGTAGACCATCCGAAGGATGTCCGGACGGATCGTCTCATCCGGCGGACCGATGCGGCAGAGCCGGCCTTCCTTGAGCATCAACACGCGATCGCAATACTGACTGGCGACATTCAAATCGTGCGACACCAAGACCACCGTCAATTGCCGCTCAGCTCTCAGCTGCGCGACGAGCGAACAGATCTCGATTTGATGATTGATATCGAGAAACGCGGTCGGTTCGTCGAGGAGAAGAATGCTCGGTTCTTGAGCCAAGGCTCTGGCGATCATGACTCGTTGCCGTTCTCCGCCGGATAAGTCAGACACCAGCCGATCAGCAAGCGGCAGCACATCGGTATCAATCATGGCTTGGTGCGCACAGCCGAGATCGTTTGCCGTCTCATCCCCGATTCCCAGGCTCCACCAGCGCGTAGTGCGATGGGGAAACCGCCCCATCAACACAGTTTCGGCCACGGTAAATGGAAACACCTGGACGTATTCTTGAGGGACTACCGCCACCTTCCGCGCGATGTCGGATTGACTCTGCTTCCCAAGCGGGACGCCACTCAGCCGAACCTGCCCTTCGCCCGCCGGCAAAAGTCCGGCGCACACTTTCAATAGTGACGACTTCCCGGACCCATTCGGCCCGACAATACCAAGAATTTCTCCGGCATCGACGTGGAAGGAAAGATGATCCAGCGTCCACATCCTCCCTTGTTCTTCCCTCTTGTGGTAACGAAACGACAGTCCCTCAACCTCCATGGCAGGACAATCCATCGAGGGCAAGGCCTGCGTTGTTCCGATCCGGGCGGTTGTCATCTCATAGCATCCGATCTTTTCGCCACAGCAGGAGATAGAGAAAGAATGGACCACCAGCGAGCGCCGTCACAATCCCAACCGGTATTTCTGCCGGCGCCATGATGGTCCGGGCCAATGTATCGGCCACGGCGAGAAACATACCACCGACTAGGGCTGAAGCCGGCAGCAGCAATCGATGATCCGATCCGATGAGCAACCGCACCGCATGCGGTACGACCATTCCCACGAACCCGATCATCCCGCTCACCGACACAATTGCACCGGTCAGTAATGCCGTCAGGGCAAAGAGCTGCTTTTTCACCCCTTCGGTCTCCACGCCCAACGAGCGAGCCGTCTCTTCGCCTAGAGTGAGCACATTTAAGAGTTGTGCCTTGTGCATAAGGATCGCAAGGACGAGCACGACGTACATGAAAAAGACACCCAATGCCGTATACCCAGGAGCAGTGAGCGATCCCATCAGCCACGCCATCAATCCCGCTGAACGATTCGGTTCCATGATGGAAGTAATGAACATAATAAAGGCCGTCAAGATCGCATTGAGAATCACGCCAGCTAGTAACAAACTATGGATTGGCAGTCGGCCTCTCGACTGCGCCAGCCGATAGATCAGCAGGAGTGCCAGGAGCCCCCCGGCAAAGCCAAAGATCGGCAGCAACGGGAACAGCATGATGGCGGATCCGATTCCAAAGAGGATCGCCAACGAGACACCTAAGGCGGAGCCGCTCGAGACCCCCAGGACATACGGATCGGCCAAGGGATTTCTCAGCAGGGCTTGAAGCGTCACACCGACTGCCGCCAGGCTGGCTCCCACGAGAAAACCCATGAGCACCCGCGGGAACCGAATCTGGACCATTATGATTTCGGATGTCCCTAAGCTTGTGGAACCGCTCTCATCTCTACGAAACATGTGGGCGATCGCCGTTGCGACTGTCCTCACGTCGACCGACGTGGCACCGAACTGCAGGCAGAGAACCAGTATAGCCAGACTCGCCAGCAGCAGTCCCCCAATCACCGTCACCCAACGAGACACCGTCAGCACTGTGCCGGCATTCGCCCATGATGAAACAAGATCTGCCATACGTGACTCGCGTTACCGGTGGGCGCGACTGTCTATAGCGCTGTCCGGATGTAAAATTGCCGCAAGCGATTCAAGTCCCTTGGCGATTCGCGGACCAGGCCGGTTGAGCCAATCAGCAGGGATCTGGTGAAGCCGGCCCCGCTTGACCGCGGTCATCGTCGACCACTGCAACCAGGTCTGCTGCTCACTCTCTGGGATGCCTTCCGCCTTGCCGACTGGAAACACCAGGACTTCGGGATCTTCTTGGAGGACTGTTTCCAAACTGAGGCGCGGATAGGGGGTTGCGCTCTTTGCGGCCACGTTCATACCTCCGGCCATTCCGATCAGTTGATCGATAAAACTTCCCGGCCCGACGGTAATCAATGGCTGACTGTTCAGGACGTAGAGCACCCGCACAGGGACCATACCTTGAACACGCTGCTTAATCGCCGCAACCTGCCGCCGAAGGTCCATCGCCACCGCATCGGCTTTCGGAGATCGCCCCACGATACGGCCAAGTGTCTGGATATGAACAAAAATATCGTCAACGTTCTTGTCAGCCAGAATAAACACGGGAATCTTCAGCTGCTCGAGCCTGACGATGACATCGGGTTTCAGAAAATCATTCGGTGCCACCACCAAGTCAGGCTGGAGTGCCACCAACGATTCCAGGTTCGGATTGGAGTACCCCACTTTCGGCTTCTTCAGAGCCTCGGGCGGGTAGTCGCAAAAGTCCGTGACGCCGACGATCTGATCTCCCGCCTCCATGGCAAACAACATTTCGGTGATGCTGGGCGCCAGCGAGACGATCCTCGCGGGAGGCTTGGCGAGATAGAGGCGTCGGCCCGCGTCATCGACATAGGCGCGTGCTGAGACGTTCGCCATAAACGGCATGCCGGTGAGAATGCCTTGCTGTCGACGTTTCATGCCCGAACTCTCATGCTCTGTACTCGCGAACGATGTGCTTGCAACGACGAGCACACTTGCCCCGATCAGAGCCCCAACCCACCACCGATGCTGTCGTGCAGAGCCACGCAAATAAAAAATCCTCAAGGCCTGGGACAGACCTTGAGGATTGCACCCGCTTCTTCATCCTCGCCCGTTCCCCAGCCCTCGAGGGAACGATGATCATCTTCTTGGGCAGGTCTTCTGGCTTATGGTTCACCCTACTCCCCGTGCCTTCCCATCTGAAGACGGTAACCGTCAATCTCTATTCGCTAAACGCGAAGCATTGTGCTGCGTTTAACGGTTTACGATTAACGTTTCACGTCTGCAAAGACAGTGGCTCTCACGGGTTTCGTCCCCATTCACAGCGGCGGGACCGCGAGGGAATTGCACCCTCTTCCCTTCA
>JAWOMO010000087.1:0-2886 GCA_033852435.1 Nitrospira sp. | reverse complement strand
GATGAAGACACTCACGCGACTGATGCTGTCGCTGGTAGCGATCACTACACTCGTCATCCTTGATCCACTAGGACCAGTACGCAGTTCGGCCTTTACACCTAATACCGCAATGAGTTCTGCGCTCGCGCTGGCCGCCGAGAAGACCGAACCCCTCGACCTCAACACCGCGAGTGGCGATCAACTGAAAGCCCTACCAGGGATCGGTGACGCCTACTCGGAAAAGATTATCACCCCCTACAAGCGAAAGGATGAATTAGTGCAGAAGAAGATCATCCCGCAGCCGACCTACGACAAGATTAAAGATCAGATTGTGGCGAAGCAGAAGTGATTCTTCTGAGAGCGCGATTTTGTTAACATAGCTGGGCGTTCACTTTTCAAGGAAGAAGGGGATTGCGATGAAAGCAGATTGGCTTCTGGTTCTCATGTCTGGGCTGATGATCGTGATCACCTCATCGGCTCTTGCCGTGACGCCGCCAGGCAATCCCATGCACGGCCAGAAGCTCTACAAGCAGCACTGCCTTAGATGCCATGGAGCGAAGTTGGATGGGAACGGGCCGGACGCGGACTCACTTCGCGTGCGGCCTACCAACTTTCACACATACCTCACCTTGGCAAGAGGCACGCGTGAATTGGAGGAAGCGCTCCGACAGGGCCGAAACCTCACGCCCATGCACGCATGGGACCCCGTTTTAACCGATCAGGAAGTCTATGATCTGGTTGCGTACATCCGCAGCGAGGTTCCGCCCTTAGAGGTGAAGCCGTAAACCATCTCCGGCAGTGATGAGCACATCGTGATGCCAACAGCGACCAAGGATCAGATTGTGGCTAAGCAGAAGTGAGTCAGAATGGCCGTAAACGCGAAACCATGTCGATCGAAGAAACAACCATCTTAAAGGTCAAGGGGATAACCACTGTTAGATGGTTGCTGTTTCTATTATCAACCGGAACCGCCCTGCTTTATTCTCCCATACCCGTGTTTGCAGAGAACGCAGGAATTACAATCCTCTCCTGGTTCTGGGCGCAAGAAGGCCCGCACATCGTCGTGAAAGGGGAGATTCTTAATCAGTCCAATACCAATCAGATCCCCGCCGTCATGGCTATGTTCAAATCCATTGATGGTGTGATGGTTACCCAACGAATAAGAGAGTATGCGCGCGATCCTTTGCCTGCAGGTCAGATGTCGTCCGTCGAACTTAGAACACGAAACCAGCGCGATATCGCCAATTGCGAACTGACCGTGCAAGACCCGACGTCGGGGAACATATATGCTTCTGCAAAACAAGACCTTCCCTACGAGTTGCGAGATGGTCTTGGCGACGCGACGAAGGGGAAAAACCTCTTTAACGGAAAGGGTGCTTGCGACGCCTGCCAGGGAGACCTGGGGCAAGTAGATCAAAGTTTCGATAGGACGGTTGGGCAGGTTGCCGAAATGAATCCCAAACGGCCAAGCTTAAGGAATCCGCAGAGCTTGAAACTCACAACCGACAAACAACGTTTTCGGGCCATTAAATACGGTATACCTGGAACAATTATGATGCCAATGCCACACATCTCAGATGATGAAATCATTGATGTATTGGCTTATCTCAGAGACCTTCGGCAAGAATCGAAGGCGGAACAACTGATGAAGTAGTGTCTTACCCCCCGAACGCCAAAACCTCCCCCAATGGAGCCGCATTCCCATTCATCAAATGCTCCTTCGCATCGACTGGCCGACAAGAGAAAGGAAGCCGTGCAGAATCATGTCAACCATTCTGATACCATCGACTTCACGGGGGGAGGCGACAATCCACTTCTTTTCGCGCAAGATCGGCGTCTATCAGACGCGCTTGGCCTCTTCAAAATAGCTGGAGGGTCTTCCCCTACATCTTGTTCACGATTGAACCAGCACTCATACGGGAGACAAGAAAGTTCTTCCCAAAATGCTCGGAGAAGAGCATTCGCACTCCCCGTTCCTGTTGGCACACCAATTGCTACTGCCTGATACGAAATAGCTCGGACTGCGGGTTCAGCACCGCGCCCAGCTAGACCGAATCCTGCTCAGCCAAAAACGGATTTTGCGGCTCCACTATGGTTTTGACCACGCTATTGCTGTGCCCTCGGACAATGGCCGAAGCCACGACATGTCACTCGCTCCTGTTCAAATCAATAGGTCTAGGACTGATTGCCCTCTGCCTTCCATTGCTCATGGGATGCGCTGACGGTGGGAATTCCGGAGATGTCCTCGGGGGCTTGGCCAACTCTGGAAAGGGGCATGCTTATGGTTTAAATCCTACGATCAACGTGAGCCCAACCGGCCTCGCCTTTTCAGCCGTTCAAGGCGGAAGCGACCCAGCAGCACAGACTGTGACCATCTCCAACTCAGGAAACGGAACACTGGACTGGAGCGTGAGCACGACTGCGCCTTGGATCGCCCTCTCTTCCGTCTCAGGGATAGCACCCAGTTCGTTCACTGCCACAGTGATTGTCGCGGGACTAGCTGCAGGAACGTATTCGACCACCATCACCATCACCGGAACTGGCGCCACCAACACACCGCAATCCATTCCAGTGGACTTGACCATTGTGGCAGCTACTTCCTCAACCTCGACATCCACGTCCTCAACGTCGACGTCCACAACCTCGACATCTGCATCCACAACTTCAACAGCCTCTGCCTCGTTATCTTGGAGTCCCGGGACGGACCCCAGTGTTGTGGGATACTACGTGCATTATGGGCTGCAATCACCGAATTCGGCTGGATCGTGCACATACACACAGAGTACCTATTACTCTCTCGCGTCCCTGGCCAATGCATCATCGCCTGCGGTTACGATAAGCGGTCTTACCTCGGCCACGACTTACTATTTTGCCGTGAGTGCGTATAACGGCGTAGAAAGCGCGTGC
>JAWOMO010000039.1:0-7860 GCA_033852435.1 Nitrospira sp. | reverse complement strand
TACCTCCTACAGGCCATGGGGTAGATAAGGCGTCACGAGTCCGTTTCCCGAACTGACCTGGCTAGGAGACCAGCATGTCGAGGGTAGGGCTATTCGTGTGGATCTTGGCCGGACTTTTCTTGACCCTGCAAGGGTGTCTGACTTCCGTTTCAGACCTGCACGGGACGTACATCAATGATTCCGTCTCTCTCCAAGTCGATCAAAAGACTGTCGATGAGATCGTGGGCGGATTTAAGCAGTTTGAGGAAGCCCTCCAGCGACGGGACTTGGACGGCGTCATGGCCCTCTAGGCTGAAGACTCCTCTTCAGATTATCAAGATGCGTCAGCCTCGGTTTCACAATTAGTTCTTTTTGACCCCTTCGACCGCTACCATTGATCTTCAACTGAATCGAAAGAATAGCCATTCGTTCATCACGCCCTTTGTGACACGCCTCCAGACATCCAGTCTTGTCAACCAAATGGTTTGCCGTTCTTCTAGGTAATCATCCTGCACAGCCCTGCTTGTGAGGTGTTTGAACTCCCAAACATTCCTCAGCTTCTGCCATCTGTTTTTATGTCGTCTTAACACCTTCTGGGTCCTCTTTAACACCGTTCTTACACAGGGCTTGATAAGTTTCTCGACGCGACACGGGACGCGTCATGAAGAGCGACGATTCAGACGGTTAGGAAAACAGTGAGGGAGTCTCGATGACACTGGTTGTACTGGGCTTGCTGCTAGGGATGGTCGGTCTTCTGTGGGTAATGGTCATAGAAATCATGCGGGCGGACCACCAGACGAAAAGACAGAGTCCACGAGCGCAGGACAAGCCGCCCGCGGAGGCAGCACACCGCGAGTCCAAGGTAGCGTAACGAGACGACGCAAGGCGCAGAGGAAGGAAGGTCAGAGATCATGGTGCAAATGGTGTGGTGGCTTAGCAGAATCTTATTGTTTGTGGCAGGGACGATGACAGTTCCGGTTCTTGCCTAAGATGTCGTCGGTTGAGAGAGGCGAGGAGGGGATTATGAAGATTCTGAACCGAAGGATTCAGCGTGGTGTTCTATGGGGCTTGGTGCTAGGAGGGTTAGTCGCCTGCGCCATGGTTGAGCATCCTCCCGTAAGTCAAATTGTCCCTGATGATCACGCTGCACAGGCCGTCTGGCATGAAAAGGAAGCGGCCCGGCTTCGCCAACAAGCGAAGGACGAGTTGGCAATGGCGGAAGCGTATCGAAACAATCCAGGTTTCAGTACTCGGGGTGCAGTCTCCAACAAAATCGATATGATTCAGCACTGCGAGACCCTTGCCGGCATGTATACGAAGGCAGCCGAAGAAGCCGAGCTGTTGGCCAAGGGACATCGCGACATGCTGAAGTGAGAGAGCGGGAATGTGCAATCCAGGCTCCCTCTGCAAGGTCTGAGAAGGAGGCGGGGCTGCACAAAGAGAGCGAGAGAGAGCCAGCCAGTGTGGAGAGCCGGAGCCGTACTGATGACGCAAAAAGGTGTGCGTGCTGACGAGGATGTCGGAAACGACTGACGCACAGGGAACCAATGGGATTCAACCATTGCAACGAAGACAGGAGGATCCAAATGCGACCAGAAGCGTCGTTGACGCACGTACTTAGGCGTGTCGGTGTGGTGCTGATTGTAGGAGCCATTGTTGCCTCCGTGCTGGTGCCTGTGAGTTTCGGCGCGGAGCCGGCTGCGTCGCCGTCTCCCAGTGCATCGACCGTGCAAGAGCGGCTGGATGCCTTAGAGAAGAAAGTGGATGCCCCGTCCATCTGGAAGACCTTGGGTTTTAAGGCCTCCGGGTTCGTGGACGTGGCGTACACGCAAAATTTCAACAACCCCAATAGCGACCTGAACCAACTACACATCTTCGACACGGACGCCAATTCCTTCATGCCGCACCTGGCGCAACTCATGTTGGAACGGCCGGCTGATGCGGGCGGAAGCGCATTGGATCGGGCGGGCTTTCGCGCTCGGCTGAACTTCGGTTCCGATGCGCGGGTCACAAGAGCTCGAACGAATTTTCAAACCGGCACCAGCAACGACGAGCTGGATTTCCAGGAGCTCTATGCCGAGTACATCCTCCCGGTCGGCAATGGTCTCAAGATTCAGTTCGGCAAGATCAACACGCTGATCGGCTATGAGGTGATCAACAGTTGGGAGAACGTCAACTTCTCCCGCTCCTTCATGTTCGGATTGGGCCAGGCCTTCACCACGACCGGGGCGCGATTCACCTATACATTCAATCCCCTCGTGACGACCTCATTCGGGGTGGTCAACGGCTGGGACAATATCGATGACAACAACCGGGGCAAGACGATCGAGTACTTGGTCGCTCTGACGCCGCACGAAAAATTCGGCGTGAGTTGGTACGGATCCTATGGACCGGAACAGGCGAATCGACAATTCGGTGATCCTACCCAGGGAGGCGCTGCGCCGGGGAACCCCTCCGCCAAACGCTTTGCCAATGGCTTGATCATCACGCTGAAACCGACGGACAAGGACACGGTGGTGCTGGAGCCGTATTACGTAAATGAGGCCAGCAACCCCGTGGCGGGTGGGCCTAATGGGTTGAAAGCGAATGCGCGCTGGAACGGCCTGGCCGGCTACCTGATCCACGATTTCGACGAGCAATGGAGCGGGCGGTTCCGCGCCGAGATTTTCGAGGATGCGGGGGGATCTCGGACCTGTGGCGGAACGTGGAATAACGCGGGCGGGACGAACACCTGCGCCGGGGCCACGAATACCACGCCCGCGGTACCGGTTTCCCAGACCTTGTGGGAACTCACGCCGACACTGCAGTTCAAGCCGGTACCGTCGCTCATCACCCGGGTGGAATTCCGGTACGACAAATCCGATAAAAATGTCTTCCTGTATGGCAGCCGGCCGGTCAACAATCAAGAAACCCTGTCGTTCGAAGTCATCTACCTGTTCTGAGAAGGACACGGTTTTCTAGAGATAGGGACGATGAACACGAACACCTATGCAATCAAGGACCGACGGCGTGGTAATGCCGGCCGCCACCACTTGGGTGGCGAACAGTACAGACGAAAAATGCGGGCAGCATTGCATAACCTCCAAGAGAGGCTGGGACAATGTCACAACGGCCCCAGCAGCGTGCGGGTCGTCGTTACAGCCAGTCTGGCACCGTCGACGGAGTGTCGAATGAGAGGAAAATTGCTCCAGAGGCTCCGCGGTTTTTACGCCATTTTTACGTCCTGTACTTTACTATGAATACGGACAAGTAGAAAAAGACAGATGGTCAACATGTTCTTTGCCGCCGATTGAGGGGTATGCCCATGGATCTCATCCTTCTGACTATCGCAGTGATATTTTTTCTCCTGTCCGGTTGGCTCATCTCGGCGTTGGATCGGCTGTAAGGGGGGGGGACGGCCATGAATGCGATGTATGTGCTCGGCGGCATTCTCTCATTGGGATTATTGGTCTATCTCATGGTCGCGTTGCTGAAACCGGAGTGGTTCTGATGATGATCAATGGACTGGTACAAATAGGACTCTACGTTGTCGTGCTGCTCGCGCTGGCCAAGCCGCTGGGATGGTACATGGCACGGGTCTACGAAGGCCAAGCCTGCGGGATTGACCGGGTGTTGGGCCCTCTTGAGCGGCTTATCTATCGCCTGTGCGGAGTGCGTCAAGCCGAGGAGATGGACTGGAAAACGTACGGGATCGCCATGCTGTTATTCAACGCGATGGGGCTGGTCGCGCTGTATGCGTTGCAGCGACTCCAAGGATTCCTGCCGTTGAATCCAGCGGGGTTGGGAGCCGTCCCGCCCGATCTTGCCTTCAACACGGCTGGGAGCTTCGTGACCAATACCAATTGGCAGGCCTACGGAGGCGAAACGACGCTGAGCTATCTGACTCAGATGCTTGGGCTCACGGTGCAAAATTTTGTGTCCGCGGCAACCGGTATGGCGATCCTGGTCGCGTTGATCCGGGGCCTGGCTCGCCGGAGCGCCCTGACCATCGGCAACTTTTGGACGGACCTCGTCCGCAGCACATTGTACATTCTCATGCCGCTGGCCCTGCTCTTGTCCCTGCTGTTGGTGTCACAAGGCGTCGTCCAGACGTTCGCGTCATACCAGACTGCCACACTGCTCCAGCCGGTCAGCTATGCCAAGCCAGTGGTGGATGCGAATGGGCAGCCGCTGCTGGATGAACAGGGTCAGCCGAAAACGGAGCCCGCGACGGCGGCAGAACAGGTGCTTGCGGTCGGACCGGCAGCCTCTCAGATTGCGATCAAGCAGCTTGGGACCAATGGCGGCGGATTCTTCAACGTCAATTCCGCGCATCCGTTCGAGAACCCGACGCCCTGGTCAAATTTCCTACAAGTATTGGCGATCCTGCTTATCCCGGCGGCACTCTGTTACACGTTTGGGATGATGGTCGGAGATACGCGCCAGGGTTGGGCGCTCCTCGCGGCGATGACGATTCTCCTGCTCTGCTTTATTCCGCTCGGGCTGTGGGCCGAGCAAGGCGGCAATCCGGCCTTCACCGCTCTGGGGATCGATCAGGCTTCCAGTGGAGGACAATCCGGCGGGAACATGGAAGGGAAGGAAACACGATTCGGCATCGCCAACTCCGTCCTGTGGTCTGCCACCACTACGGCGGCCTCGAACGGCTCGGTAAATTCGATGCACGATTCCTACATGCCCTTGGGAGGACTGGTGCCGCTCTTCCTCATGCAGTTCGGGGAAGTGGTGTTCGGCGGGGTCGGCTCGGGTCTCTACGGCATGATCGCCTTCGCCATCATTGCGGTGTTCGTGGCCGGACTGATGGTGGGACGCACGCCCGAATACCTGGGCAAGAAGATCGAACCCTATGAGATGAAGATGGCCTCCCTGTTGATTCTCATCATGCCGATGGTGGTCCTCGGTTTCACGGCAGTTGCGTCGGTGACCAGCGTCGGCACCAGCTCGATTTTAAACCCGGGTCCTCATGGGTTTAGCGAGATGCTCTATGCCTATAGTTCCATGGGGAATAATAACGGCAGTGCGTTCGGTGGGCTGAATGTCAACACATCCTTCTACAACCTCACCGGCGGGATCGAGATGCTGATCGCCCGCTTCTGGTTGGCGATTGCCACGTTGGCATTGGCCGGAGCGCTGGCGAGGAAAAAACTCGTACCGGCCGGGCCCGGAACCCTGCCGACCCACACGCCGCTGTTTATTGTGCTGCTGATCGGCGTCGTCGTGCTCGTGGGAGCGCTGACCTTCGTGCCCGCACTTGCCCTGGGACCGATCATAGAACACATCCTGATGGTGAGCCGATAACGGCAATGGCGTGGAGGATTTCGAGATGACAACGCAAGGAAAGAGAAGGCAATTGTTCGATCCTCATCTTGTGCGACAGGCGATACTGGAATCATTCCGGAAGCTTGACCCGCGCCACCAAATTCGCAATCCGGTCATGTTTGTGGTCGCCGTCGGGAGTGTGCTGACGACCATCCTATTCTTCCAGGCGCTGCTCGGGACAGGCGAAGCGCCTGCCTGGTTCATCCTCACCGTATCGCTATGGCTCTGGTTCACCGTGCTCTTCGCGAATTTTGCCGAAGCGATGGCGGAGGGGCGAGGCAAGGCACAGGCAGCATCACTGCGGAGTGCCCGCCGTGAATTGAACGCGAGGAAACTGGGGAAGCCGGAGTCCGGCGACCAGTATCTCAGTGCTCCCTCCTCAATCGTGCCGGCGAGCGCCTTGAAGCGGGGAGACGTTGTGCTGGTGGAGGCCGGCGATTTTATCCCCTGCGACGGGGAGGTCATTCAAGGTATCGCCTCCGTGAACGAAAGCGCCATCACCGGTGAAAGCGCCCCCGTCATTCGAGAGAGCGGCGATCGGAGCGCCGTGACAGGCGGCACACGCGTGCTGTCGGACTGGTTGGTGATACGGATCACGGCCAACCCCGGGGAGACCTTTCTGGACCGGATGATTGCGATGGTCGAAGGGGCCACGCGCCAAAAGACGCCGAATGAGATCGCTCTCAACATTCTGCTGGCGGCACTCACGATCATCTTCCTCTTGGCAACCGCCACCTTGCTCCCCTTTTCGCTCTATAGTGTGCAGTCGGTCAGTCAGGGGGCCCCCGTCACGGTGACGGTCTTAGTTGCGCTGCTGGTTTGTCTGATCCCGACAACGATCGGAGGATTGCTGTCTGCCATCGGCATTGCTGGCATGGATCGTATGGTTCAGGCCAACGTGATCGCGATGTCAGGCAAAGCTGTGGAAGCCGCCGGCGATGTGGATGTGTTACTGCTCGACAAAACCGGCACCATCACATTGGGGAATCGCCAGGCGACTGCGTTCCTTCCGGCTGACGGGGTGAGCGACCAGGCGCTGGCCGATGCGGCCCAGCTCTCGTCGCTGGTAGACGAGACACCGGAGGGGCGCAGTATCGTCGTCCTGGCCAAGGAACAGTATGGATTACGCGCGCGCGACATTCACGAGTTAGGGGCGACATTCATTCCCTTTACGGCTCAAACCCGCATGAGCGGCGTCAATTTGAACGGGCGGGAAATCAGGAAGGGCTCAGCCGATGCGATCGAATCCTATGTCAGAGCGCATGAGGGACAGTTTTCTGTTGCTGTGCGGTCGAGCGTGGATGCCATCTCCATCCAGGGCGGGACACCGCTGGTTGTTGCGGAGGGGCCAAAAGTCCTCGGTGTCATCGCGCTCAAAGACATTGTGAAAGGCGGGATCAAAGAACGATTCGGAGAGCTGCGACGCATGGGCATCAAGACCGTGATGATTACCGGCGACAATCCGCAGACTGCGGCGGCCGTGGCGGCGGAGGCTGGTGTGGACGATTTCCTGGCGCAGGCCACGCCGGAAGCCAAGCTCAAACTGATTCGCGATATGCAGGCGGGCGGCCGGCTCGTTGCGATGACGGGAGATGGCACGAACGACGCGCCGGCGCTGGCTCAGGCTGATGTCGCCGTGGCGATGAATACCGGCACGCAGGCCGCCAAAGAAGCCGGCAATCTGGTCGATCTGGATTCGAATCCGACCAAGCTCATCGAAATCGTCGAAATCGGCAAGCAACTCTTGATGACCCGCGGGGCGTTGACCACGTTCAGTATTGCCAATGATGTCGCGAAGTATTTCGCGATTATCCCCGCGGCCTTTGCCTCGACCTATCCCGCGCTCAGCGTGCTCAATATTATGGGACTGGCTACGCCGGCCAGTGCCGTGTTGTCCGCCGTGATATTCAACGCGCTGGTCATTATCGCACTTATTCCGCTCGCCTTGAGAGGAATCAAGTATCGCCCGATCGGCGCCGCGCCGCTGCTTCGCCGGCATCTCCTGGTCTACGGGTTGGGAGGGATCATCGTTCCATTCGTGGGAATCAAGCTCATCGATTTGTTGCTTGTCGCCCTGCGCTTAGTCTGAGGAGGCATACATGTGGACCCAACTTCGCCCGGCTTTGGTGGCCCTCGTCACCCTGACCCTGATCACCGGGCTCCTGTACCCGCTCGTGATTACAGGTCTTGCTCAGGTGCTGTTTCCGCGGCAAGCCAACGGGAGCCTGATCCTTGTCGACGGCAAGCCGGTCGGATCATCGTTGATCGGCCAGCCGTTCGACGCGCCGAAGTATTTTTGGGGCCGTCCTTCCGCCACGGCACCGTTTCCCTACAACGCAGCCGCCTCGTCCGGGTCCAATCTGGGCCCGACCAATGACGCGCTGATGAAAGCCGTGCAGGCTCGTATCGACGCGCTCAAGGCTGCCGACCCCGACAACCCTCTTCCCCTTCCGGTGGATTTGGTCACCGCTTCAGGGAGCGGTCTCGATCCGCATATCAGCCCCGCATCTGCGGCGTACCAGGTGCGACGAGTCGCGCGTGTCCGTGGGATCGAAGTAGGCGTGG
>JAWOMO010000070.1:0-29584 GCA_033852435.1 Nitrospira sp. | reverse complement strand
TCCAGCACGTGTTCGGCCTGTTGGATGTGCGCGGCGGCTGCGCCACGTTCTTGCATCTGGCGAACCAGTCGGCGGCGGGCGTACTGGATGAGGGCCTGCCGCTGAGTGGCTCGGAACGACCACAAGTCGACATTACTGAGCTGCTCGATCGAGGCGCGCACGTCCTCGAGTTGGCCCAGCCAGCAGTCTTTGCCACAGGTGCGCGCCCAGAGTGCCTCTGCCCCCTCGGAATCCCAGCTGGGGACGTGCACACCGTTGGTCACATGTCCGATCGGCACATTGTCCTGCGGCCAGTCGGGATAGAGCGGCTGGAAAATGCCCCGGCTGACGGCGCCATGCAGCGCGCTGACACCATTCACCACGCCACTCCCCCGCAGAGCCAACAAGGCCATGTTGAAGGGCTCATCCCGGTTGCCGGGTTCTTTGCGACCCAGCGCGAGGAGGTCATCCAGCGGCACCCGTAGCTCACCCGAGAGCAGGGTCGCGTAGGGGCGAATCAGGTCGGCGGGAAACCGGTCGAACGCCGCTTCGACCGGCGTATGGGTCGTAAAGACGTTGCCGGCTCGGGTCGCTCGGAGGGCCACGGAGAATGGCTGCTCGGTCTCACGCATGAAACTGCGCGCGCGTGCGAGCACCGCAAACGCGGCATGCCCCTCGTTCAGATGGCAGATCTCGACTGTGAGCCCCAGTTCCTCCATCACTCGCCATCCGCCGATGCCCAGAATAATCTCCTGAGTCAAACGCGGTCGCTCTTCGGCGGGGTACAGCAGCGCCGTGACGCCACGGTCGGGAGGGGAATTGAGCGGGTCGTTGCTATCGAGCAGATACAGCATCACCCGGCCGACTCGAGCTTGCCAGACTCTCACCGAAATCGACCGCCCAGGCAATGCTAAGCGAATTCTGAGCCAGCCTCCCTCGCGGTTTGGCACCGGCGTCACAGGGAGGCTCGTGGGATCATTGTACGGAAACGTCTCCACTTGCCGGCCATCCGGATGCAGGATTTGGCGAAAGTACCCCTGCTGGTATAGCAGCCCGATGCCCACCACCGGCACCCCCAAGTCGCTCGCCGCTTTCAGGTAATCGCCCGCCAGAATCCCCAGGCCCCCGGAATAGATCGGGAGGGCTTCGCCTAACCCGAATTCCATACTGAAATAGGCCACCCCCTTCAGCCCCCGCGCTCGACCTTCACGCCCCCACCAGCCCGGATCTTGGAGATACTGCTGCCGTTGCGCCCGCCATCGCTGCAGCTCCTCTTGAAAATCATGATCTGCGGCGGCCTCTTCCAGACGGGCCTGCGAGACACTCTGCAAAATAAAGTACGGGTTCCCGGTCCGTTCCCACGCCTCGGGGTCCAGCCATTCCCACAGCCGGTCGGTGGCAAGGCTCCAGGTCCAGCGCAAATCGAGCGCGAGATCGTCCAATCCCTCGAGTCCCGGCGGGAGCGGACGATTAAAAAAGTACGCTAACATGCGATCCTCCTCCTGGGTTCGTGGGAAACTACCCGGCTGCTGGTCTGTTCGCGATCTGTCGTGCAAGAGCGCCTGAGGCGTCCGTCGCCATAGGCCCACCGCTGTTTCGTGGCCATCTGGTCTGACCCAAAACCCAAAAGCTAGTGCAACCCAAACATGATTCCTCAACTAGACATTGGCCTACTTTTCGGGTTTTGGGTCAGGTCCCTTCGCCGCTTGGGCATCGGACAACGTGCCGGTGCCCAAGCCAGAAAGCGCGCGCCTTATGGTATCCCGCAACCTACGGGGCCGGCTGTAGGTGTTTGATATGGTACATGGCCCGAGCATGACCTTTATCCGTCGCGTAGACCTCGACCTTGTCGCCAACCTTGAACGTGCCCTCCAGATGCGTGGTCTTATTGACGTGCAGGCGCACTTCGTGGCCAGCCGTGTCATGCACCGTGTAATACTCCCCCTCAATCTTCAGCACGTCCCCTTCGACAATCTTCGAGCCAGACGTTTCCATCTTACCGGCCGCGGTTAAGTGGATAATGGACCGGGCGTGGCCCTGATCCGTCACATGGGCCTCGACCTTGTCGCCAGCCTTGAAGGCGCCGCCCTCCAGATGCGTGGTCTTATCGACATGCAGGCGTACTTCATGGCCCGCCGTGTCATGCACGGTATAAAACTCCCCCTCAATCTTCAGTACGTCCCCCTCAACCAGCTTGGAGCCGGCTGCGTAAGAGAGGGTTGCGATTCCGATACTGCTGATCAGCGTGAACCCGAACAGTGCGAGTAGCTTCTTCATGCTGCCTCCTTTCGGTGAGTAAATGGTTGTCGTGTGATCATGGCGTGCACGTGGTGATCGTATGTCTTTTGATTGGTGTTACCTCCGAACGTCTCACGTGATCGTGCCGTTGACGATGGCCTCAGCCTTGAGCCCATCCTCCAAATCGTGACTATCTATACGTCCTCGTTGCTCATACAACTTATACGCGTTCATGGCGAGGAAGTCCCCTCTCCCCTTGCGTGACAGGTCCGGTGGCGTCTCGTGATCAACGACGGATTCCTTCCTCGGAATCTTTGCGGCGCTGCGCTACTTCATTGTGAGCTTCCTCGTGGGGTTCATTCCGCCTCCTGAAGTACCATGGGACTCCCGTCATCGTCCGGGGTGCCACATACATGCTTGTAACTGGAGACAGCTGGGGAGCAAATCGCTTCCAAATAGACCGTCGTCGTGCCCTTGCCGGCATAATGATTCGTGAATCTTGTTGATATCCAGCCGAGGTGTATGGCGATGGGCACGGGTATGTGGCTGTGCAATGAGGATGCCAACCCGATCCATCCATGTGACACGATTGGATACTGGATTTGGAGTGCGATTTATCAGGAGCTTATCTCTCTCAGTGAGCGGAGAGGCCAACTGGGCATCTGACTTCTGCTGAAACAATTCGGCACGACATGTCAGGATGACACAGATCTGGAAGAGCCCGACCAGTTTCTCGGAAAGTTGCCCCCGGCCTACACCTCGCGCTGCTCACAGCACACGATAGTTGTGCTTTACCTCATTCCCTGTTCTCGATTATTCTGCGTCGACAGCCGTCCATAGCTTCACAACGAAGAGGAGCAAGGGACATGGCAGATTACGATCGGAGTCTCGAACAAGTCTCCACCTCACTCTCAGAGGCGACGATAACGCGGCGCGGCTTGGTAATGGCGACCCTCGCCGCAGGTTTCGCATTGGCCGTGAGGCCGGTCTCGGCCGAGACCATCACGACAGACCAGACGGGGCTGACTGCCGGTGAGATCCAGATCCAAACTGCCGATGGTCGCATCCCGGCCTATCGAGCGAGGCCGGAGCAGGGAACGGCGCTCCCGGTTGTGCTCGTCGTACAGGAAATCTTCGGAGTCCACGAACACATCAAGGATATCTGCCGCCGGTTTGCCAAGCTTGGCTACTTGGCTATCGCACCCGAGCTCTATGCTCGCCAAGGTGACGTCTCAAAGCTGGCCGATAGCCAGGAAATTTTTGCCAAGGTGGTGTCACACGTGCCGGATGCACAGGTACTGGCCGATCTCGATGCAGCTGTGGTTTGGGCAAAAGAATCGGGAGAAGGGAACATCGAGAAACTCGGGATCACGGGGTTCTGCTGGGGAGGAAGAATTGTGTGGCTGTATGCGGCACACAATCCCAAACTGAAGGCGGGAGTGGCCTGGTATGGGCGGATTACCGGCAACCCCAGCACCTTGCAACCGAAACACCCCATCGACGAGGTCTCGTCACTCAAAGCCCCGGTCCTGGGACTCTATGGGGCGGAGGATCGTGGGATTCCGCTCGACACCGTTGAGCAGATGCGGCAGGCGTTGCAAACAGCGGGTAACCCCTCGCAGATCGTGGTCTATCCAAATACGCCGCACGGGTTCTATGCGGACTATCGGCCAAGTTACAGAAAAGAACCGGCAGAGGATGGGTGGAGACGATTGCAGAACTGGTTTAAGCAACACGGTGTTGCATAATCGTCGTTCCGATATCCGTACGCTACACGGAATCCTGCGATAGAGCACCGAGTTGATGACGAAAAAAGCTGATACGTTGTGCGGCCACCGTTATTTCCCAGGAAACGGAACCATGATGGACTCCAGCTGTGGGGTTAAAAGGCTGATCTTCCCCCTTGGCGTTACGAACTACAGGGTCACAATCCCCAAGATATCGCGCCTCTCGCCTTCCGCCTTACCTCTCCCGCCTCCCGCTCGTCTCGCCTCACCCCTTACGCCTCACGCCTCACGTGTTCCGCTCGTCCCGCCTCCCGCCTCATCCCTTACACCTAACGCATCACCTCTTCCTGCCATGCCCCTTCCCCTTGAATCGACGCCGGACTCTTGAGAACATGAGCACACGCGTTATGACGCACGGCGCGACAGAGGAGACGAAGAGGGCAGGGCGGCACCGCTGCCGGGCGTGGTGCGCGGCCGGCCTGTTGCTCCTCCTCGCCGGCTGCTCAATCGTCTCGGCCTATCGCTATGCCGACTGGATTATCCTCTGGGAGGTCGATCACTACTTCGATCTCACTTCCGTACAACGCCGCGATCTGGCCCAACGGCTCACGCCGCTGCTCGCCCGGCACCGGCACGAAGCCATTCCGCAGTACGAAAACTTCCTCCAGCAGATCCGGCAGCGAGTCGAACGGGGGCTCACGAGCCAGGATGTCGACTGGGTCTATGCGAGCTACGATCGACTGCGTGCCGACCTCTTCGACCGGCTCGTCGCTGACGGCAGCGTCTTTCTCGCCTCCATCGATTCCCGACAGGTGCGGACATTCGAAGAAGCGTTGCAAAAGGATAACGAGAAAGCCGCGCGCCTCCTGCAGGCCCCCGCACCGGAGCGGCTCAAGAAGCGGGCCCATGACACCATTGACTGGCTCGAAGACTGGCTGGGATCCCTGTCCAAAGACCAGGAGGCTCAGATCCGCGAATGGAGTCTCGCGCTTCCCGATTCGCAGCAGACCTGGGTTGCCTATCGACAACAGCGCCAGCAGGAACTCCTAGCCGTCCTCCACCAGCCTCGCACCCCCGAACGCGTCGCCGGGGAACTGCGCACCATCCTCGTCTATCCGGACCAGCACGCCCCCCCGGCCTATCAAGACGCCATCCGCCAGATGCGCGCCGCCGTCAAAACGATGGCCCTCGCCATCGATCAGCGCCTCACCGCCGACCAGCGCCACCACGCCGTCACCAAGCTCCAACGGCTCATCGACCAGCTCCACGAGCTGCAGGCCGAGTAATCTTCCCGCCTCACCCCTTACGCCTCACGCCTTCCCGTTCTCAGCACTCATATTTCAGTACTTCCCGGAACGGGTGCATGATTTCATCCAGAAAAACGGGTATTCTTCCGCCTCCCACAAGAGACCAACATGAAGCCGACAACACGCTGGGTCCCGCTGCCGCTCTACATCCAAGTGCTCATCGCCGTGACGGGCGGAGCCCTGTTCGGAATGGCCTTTGGTCAGGAGCCCTATCTGGGCGGCCTCCGCAACGAGGATCTGGGCCGGCTCGGCATGCTCGTCGTCACCGTGCTCAAGACGCTCGCCGTCCCGCTCATCTTCTTCGCGATCCTCGATGCGCTCATCCGCACCAGCCTCCCGCTGCGCCAGGGGACCAAGCTCCTCATCATCTGCCTCGTTAATGTCTCCGTTGCCATGACGATCGGGCTCGTGATCATGAACAGCTGGAAGCCGGGCCTCCAATGGTACGGCCACGTTGACGAATTGTTGCAGCTCGTGCCAGGCTCCGCGCCATCAGCGGCCAACCTCGCGCCGACGCCCGGCGGAACGCAGAGCCCGCTCGAGGACCTCGCGTCCTATATTCCCCGCACCATCATGGCCCCGTTTTCCAGCAGCAACGTCATCGGAGTCGTCCTCCTCGCCTTGGTCATCGGCGCCACGCTTCGCCGCCTGCGGAGCCATGCAGACCACGGAAGCGGCGCGGTCCATACGCTGACGCGAACCATCGAGCACATCTATGCGTGGCTCGTGCAGATACTCGGGTGGATCATCCTCTTGGTGCCGCTCGCCGTCTTCGGCGTCGTCGCGCAGGTCGTTGGAAAAGCGGGGGTCGGCGTCTTCTCCATCCTCTGGATCTTCCTCGCCGCCATGCTTGCGGGGCTCGCCGTCCACGCGCTCATGTATTACCCGCTGATCGCGTGGCTCGTCGGGAAGAAGTCGCCGAAGGTCTACCTGGGGCAGGGGGCCGACGCGATCATGACCGCCGTGTCCTGCAACAGCAGCCTGGCCACCGTGCCGGTCACGCTCCGGTGCCTCGAGCGCATGCAGGTCTCGCCGCAATCGTCGCGCCTCGCAGCCTGTGTCGGCACGAACCTCAACAACGACGGCATCACCCTCTATGAAGCGATGGCCGCGCTGTTTCTCGCCCAAGCGCTGGGCTTCGATCTGCCGATGGCGAATCAGATCTTGATCATCGTCGCATCGATCATCGCCGGAGCCGGCGTCGCCGGAATTCCGGAAGCCGGTATCATTATATTGCCGCTCGTCCTATCAGCTGCGGGATTGCCGGATCACGTCATCCTCGCGGCCATTCCCCTGATCATGACGGTGGATTGGATCATCGCCAGAGCTCGCTCAGGGGTGAACGTCATGAGCGACATGCTGGTGGCCATCCTCCTCGATGCAGGGCAGGTCACGCCCGCCACCGAACTGGGCGCGCACCCGTACCAATCCGAAGCCACCAATCCCACTGAGCCACAGACCTTCTGAGAAGAGTTCTGATGATCGGCTCCTGCGTCACGAGCTACATCTCTTGTCCGATCATCCGTGTTTTGTAGCGAGGGCCGACGCACGAATCCCCGTCATAATGCTTCCATTTCTGTCTTCCATTCGTTGATTTCGCGGAGGGAACAGGGTATCTCTTTTCGGCCTCGTGATGGATGGAGAGAACACATGAGCACGCTGGTACCTCGTGAACGAATCGAACAGACAATTCTCCTGATCCGTGGTCATCGAGTTATGCTAAGCACAGACCTTGCTGGTCTTTATGCAGTTGAGCCGCGTGTACGTATCCAGGCTGTGAAACGCAACAGGGAACGATTTCCAGCCGACTTCATGTTTCAACTGACGGAGCAGGAATTCGACCGCTTGAAATCACAAATTGTGATTTCAAGTTGGGGCGGTCTCAGGAGAGCCTATCCCTATGCCTTCACCGAGCAGGGTGTGGCAATGCTTTCCAGCGTGTTGCGAAGCAAGAGAGCCATTCAGGTGAACATTGCCATTATGAGAGCCTTTGTTCGTCTGCGGGGGATGATCCGCTCGAACAAGATTCTAGCCCGGCGGCTCGCTGAGCTTGAGAAGAAATACGACGCCCAGTTGCGAGTCGTATTTGAGGCGATCCGGGAGCTCATGGCAGAGCCTGAGCCGAAATCCTGCCGCATCGGATTCAAGACCTGAGAGAAGTCAGGCAATCTGTGCTCCCTCGCTCGCGGCGGGGCTCGACACGATGTCAGATATGACATAACATTCTCGGATGAACGGAAAGGTAGTATGACGACGAGAAGGAGTCGTGAGAAAAGGGAAGAAGTCAAAGCCGGAAGCTGCAGGATGGGCGTGGGGTCGGTGAAAGAATGTCTTGCCCTCTCGGAGGCTGACGTTGCAAAGGAGTCTCGTAAAGGAATTAGAAGTGAAGGCGCAAACGGTGTTCACGAGTCGGACGAATCCCCTCACAGCATCGAACTAACCTGTCATGTGTATAGTGGATGGGTGCCTGCACAAGGCGAACAAGAACTGCGAGATCACCGTCACAAGCATTGAGCCGATACCGGCAACCGAAAGGCACCTCGTTCCGCTCTGCGACATTCACTCCCAGGCGGGTGATACGTTGAAGTGGGCATGGAGGCGAGCCGCCGATGCGGCGGCCCCGTCACGGCTGAAACTCGACGCGGTGTTTGCGTTAGATACCAAAGAAGATTGAAGAGGGGAGAAGGGAACGGCAGACTCGAAACATTCTCCGCCTCCCATCGGGACAAACCCTCCCAAAGGACAAACGATCCGGGAATGTCCCTCCGCTCCAGCCGATATTTCACCGATCAGCCGCCGACATAGTGCCCGTACTGTCTAGCCCCAGTCAAAGAACAACGTAGCACAACATCGCACGACTCGCGCCCGTTCCGCCTTTCCCGCTCGTCCTGGCAGTCTCGCTTGTCGCGTTCCTCTCGCTAGTCGCGCCTTATCCCTCACCCCTTCCTGCCATGCCCCTTACTCCTAACTCCTTACGCCTCCCGCTCTTCGCTCTCGTCACGCCTCACGCCTCACGTCTTCCCGCTCGTCCCGCTCGACTTGTGCCCAACAGCGGCCTTCGGTTAACAGGTGAAAGATGATCACGTGCTTGGAACCTGCGGAAAGATAGGGAGCAAGCGCAGGAGAAGGAGGCGATAAAAACACCAAGGTGCGGATAATTCGGCGTTGTAAAACACGGCTCCGTCAAGTTTGACGGCCTTGAGCACTTCGGACAAGACGTCCATCTATAGCCCCCACTGTGGCAGCCGGTCGGCAAAATATCCAGGACGCCCCATCAAGTGAAATGAAGCCTCGCATGCTTCTGTCAAGAGAACCAGACTTCCGGATAAGGCAGTGACCAGTCATCGCCCTTAGAGTGGACCCCGAGAAGCGTGACACCTGCCAATTCACACAATGAAAGAGGCCATCATGTACGACATGAAGAATCTGAGCAGGCTGAAACAGTCGGAGGTTCACGCGCCGGAAGCGGCAAGGGCCTTGTGGAGCGAGCAGGAAAGCAGAGCGCGTCGGAACCGGAGATTGCCGAAAACGTGCTCGCCGCTGCGGCGTTGCATGCGGGCGGCGCGATCACTCACGGCACCCATGCCATGATGGGAATCTGAAGGAGCCCCCCCTTGAGAAGCCGGTCGCCCTTTCACAGGTTCTGGAGAATGCTCTCTCCTCTCCCAGGCGGCAGAAGCCCTCCGTAGCGTGAATCACATGTCGTATCAGTTGAGTACGATCAGCACCTCAAATTGAACAATGGAGACACCTACTTGGAAAGGAGAATTGAAATTGCTTTCACTTGGATTCTTTGTACGACTTGAAGCGAAACCGGGGAAGGAAAAAGAGGTTGCCGCCTTCTTGAAGCAAGGTCTTGAAATGGCAAATCAGGAAACGACCACTCCGCTGTGGTTCGCGCTTCGCCTGGGCCCATCCACGTTCGGCGTATTCGATGCGTTTCACGATGAGTTGGGAAGGCAAACTCACTTCAACGGGCCCATTGCCAAAGCACTCATGGCCAACTCCCCAAATCTGTTGGCCGTGCCGCCTTCCATAGAAAAACTAGAGGTGCTGGGAGCCAAGCTTCCGCAGGAGGTGGGAGTGGCCTAAAAGTGCGTAATCTGCTGGCGGCCTGCTCTGGCAAGGCCGCCAGCAGGACAAACAATGGAATCTTAGGGGTCGTCCCCATCCTCCACATAGACATCTCACGTCGCTCGTTCTTCATGACATGCTTCCCGAGTTTCAGCCTCACCGATTCACGAGATTTCACACAACTTCTCGCGAGATTTCGCAAGTCATGGGATATCAGCACTGGCCGATTTCCCCTCACTTGATTCTAAGTCGCTGAACTTATATCGTCTCGTTCGATTCAACCGTGCTGGCATCGATGTTGCGGTAGGGACTCGGCAGAGGGTCATCCACTCACAACAAGGAGCAGCATGATGACGACGATTTACGATTTGGTCACAGCTCACCTCGCCATCACCATCCGCACCACCCGACGGTCCAACCAATTACAGTCCGCGCCCGCGAGAGGAAGGACGCACGCCATGAAATCACCCCACATCATCGGGTTCGCCGCGGCTGCTCTGCTCGCCTGTGCTGCTCCCAGCTCGGCCACAGAGTCGACGGTGTCGCCCGCGCCGCCGAAGAGCCTTTCTGACATGGTCCCTCTCTACACGAACCTCGGCTCCCACCACAAGCGCATCTCCACTCGAGTCCCGGCCACACAGCAGTACTTCGACCAGGGTCTGCGATTTGTCTACGGATTCAATCACGCGGAAGCAATCCGCTCGTTCACGCGCGCTACAGAGCTCGATCCCAACTGTGCCATGTGCTACTGGGGGATCGCACTCGCTTACGGCCCGCACGTCAACGCTCCAATGGACTCGGCGAGCGGAGTCGCCGCGTACGCGGCGGCGCAGAAAGCGCTGGCGCTCAAGTCCCACGCCACGGCGCCTGAGCGCGCGTACATCGAGGCAGTCGCGCAGCGCTACGAAGCGGTTCCGTCGACCGATCGTGCCCGGTTGGACACGTTGTACTCGCGCGCGATGGAGCGGGTCGCCAACACCTACCCCGACGACCTCGACGCCGCGACCCTGTACGCCGAATCGCTGATGGACCTCCGCCCGTGGAACTACTGGCGACCCGACGGTACTCCCTATCCCGGCACGAATGAAATCGTACGCCAGCTCCGGAGAGTCATCTCGCGCAATCCGAACCACCCCGGCGCGTGCCATTACTACATCCACGCGGTCGAAGCGGTGAACCCGCAAGCCGCGGTGCCGTGCGCCGAGCGGCTCGCTCGGCTCATGCCGGGCGAAGGGCACATGGTCCACATGCCCGCACACATCTACATCCGCGTCGGACGGTGGAACGACGCCGTGGAGGCCAACCAACACGCCATCCACACCGACGAGGTGTACATCGAAGGGCAGCACCCGATGGGCGTCTATCCGCTCGCGTACTACCCGCACAACATCCACTTCCTCGCCTTCGCCTCCACGATGGCGGGCCGCAGTGCGCAGGCGATCGAGGCGTCCAATACACTCACCTCCAAGGTGAACCTCGACGCCGCGCGCCAGGTCGGGATGCTGCAGGAGATGCTGCCGTACCATGCGCTCACGCTCACGACGTTCGGAAAATGGGACGAGGTGCTTGCCGAACCGCTTCCGCCGGAGGACATCCGCTTTTCGTACGCCATGGCGCACTACGCCCGCGGCGTGGCGCACGCCGCCAAGGGACAGTGGGCGGAGGCGGAAGCCGCGCTCGACATGGTGACGGCGATCAACGCCGCGACTCCCGAAGGTGCCGATGGCAAGACGGCGCTCTCGATCGCCGTGCACGCGCTGTCCGGCGAGATCGCCACCCGCCGCGGCGACCCCGACGCGGGTATCAACCACTTCCGGGAGGCGGCCAAGATCGAGGACGCGGGACTCTACTTCGAACCGCCCAAGTGGTACTACCCGATTCGACACTCGCTCGGCGCCGGGCTGTTGAAGGCGGGAAAAAATGCCGAGGCCGAGAAGGTGTATCGCGAGGACCTCCGGCGCTTCCCCGAGAACGGCTGGTCCCTGTTCGGGCTCGCGCAGGCGCTCCGGGCGCAGGGGAAGAACACCGAAGCGGCCGCAGCGGAAGCGCGCTTCCGCCGAGTGTGGGCGAGCACGGACGTGACGCTGACGGCATCGAGGTTCTAGCGAATTGAGTGACCTTCTTGCTGATTGGGAAAGGGCGTACTTCTGGAAAGGTTCACGAGCCGATTCTGAAGGCAGAACAACTGGCAGGCCTGGAGCCCTCCCAAAATGGTCTCAAGAAATCTGCTCCAACGGTGATGAATAAATCGGGCCTAGACGAAGCACCTTCTCTCATCGCTCGATCATGGAGATGCCCATGATGAACAGAATCCAAAAGGAAAAACGAGACGAACCTGGCAAAACGGCCTTGTTGAATCGTCGCAGCCTGCTCGCCGGAATGGCCGGCTTGATGAGCGCGATCGTCACGCATTCGGTAACAAGATTCGCCGAAGCGGCCATGCCGGTTACGCCGGATGATCCGACGCGAGTGCCAGGTGCGGCGCCGACGGCGTACGGGCAACGGTCGACGTTTGAGCAGTCCGTCCGCCTCCCGCGCTCATGGTGGGGTTCTTTGACGCCTCTTCAGGATTCGCACGGAATGCTCACGCCGTCTGCCTTACACTTCGAACGGCATCACAACGGTGTGCCGGTCATTCATCCGGAGCGTCACCGGCTCATGATTCACGGCTTGGTTACACAGCCATGGGCCTTCACCATGGACGACTTGAAACGGTTTCCCGCGACCTCGCGGCTGGCATTTATCGAATGTTCAGGCAATTCGTCGATCGAATGGAAGGCGCCGACGGGACAGACCGTGCAACAGACCCATGGCCTGACGAGCACAAGCGAATGGACCGGCGTGGCATTGAAAACGGTCCTTCAAGAAGTCGGTGTGAAACCGGAGGCGTCATGGATGTTGGCAGAAGGCAGCGATGCGGCGGCCATGGCACGGAGCCTTCCGCTCGCCCCTCTCATCGAGGAGGCGCTCCTCTGCTATGCGCAAAACGGCGAACCCCTCCGTCCTGAACAAGGGTATCCACTCCGTCTGCTTGTGCCGGGCTGGGAGGGGAATACATGCATCAAATGGTTACGCCGACTCAAGTTTGGCACAGCGCCCTTTATGACCC
This sequence comes from Nitrospira sp., assembly GCA_033852435.1. Lineage (GTDB taxonomy): Bacteria > Nitrospirota > Nitrospiria > Nitrospirales > Nitrospiraceae > Nitrospira_C. The sequence continues at coordinate 17,150 of JAWOMO010000070.1, read as the reverse complement.
GCGAGGAAACGTCGCAATATACGGACTTAATGCCGGACGGCACGGCGCGCCAATTTACGATGGTCATGGAGGCGAAATCCGTGATTACGTCTCCATCGGGTGGACAGCGAGTACAGCCGGGTTTTATCGACATCCGCGGTTTGGCGTGGAGCGGTCGAGGCCGTATCGCCCAGGTGGAGGTGAGCACGGATGGCGGAAGGTCCTGGCAACAGGCAGTCTTACACGACCCCATTTTGCCGAAGTGCCATACACGATTCAGTTTCCCTTGGCGGTGGGATGGAAAGGATGTGATTCTGCAGAGTCGCTGTCTCGATGAAACGGGCTACGTGCAACCCAGTCGTACGGCATTGGTTGCCGTGCGTGGTCTGAACTCCGTCTACCATTATAATGCGATCCAGAGTTGGAAAATTGCCGCAGATGGAGAGGTGAGCAATGTGCATGCGTAATGTCATGATGATGGGACTGATCACCGTCCTGAGCGTGGGCATCCTCTGGAGTAGTGAGGCGGCCGATCAGCACGATCGAATGCATGGCTATGGATTGGGACGGCCCGCCACTGATGTAGAGATTCAACAGTGGAACATTGATGTCGCGCCGATGGGCGAGGGATCACCCCTCGGCCGCGGGACGGCCAAACAAGGTGCCGCGATCTTTGCCACCAAGTGTGCATCCTGCCATGGACCGACGGGTCAGGAAGGTCCGATGGACCGCCTGGTGGGAGGCGCGGGCACGTTAGGCAGCCAGAAGCCTGTGAAAACAATTGGTAGTTACTGGCCGTATGCCACGACGCTCTTTGATTATGTGTACCGCGCCATGCCCTTTTCCGCTCCCCAAAGTCTCTCGTCGGACGAGGTGTACTCGGTGGTGGCATGGTTGCTCTACCAGAACGGCATTATTGCAGAGGACAGCGTCCTCGATGCTCATTCACTGCCCAACATCCGCATGCCGAATCACAATGGGTTTGTTCCAGACCCCAGGCCGGATGTGCCAAGGAACTGAAACTACAGCTGACGATGCCGTTGTTCCTTGGGCTGTTAAAAAGCGTCGTGAACAGCGTAGGGGAATACTACGCTGTTCGGCGTGATCCTTCCAGCCCCTCCCTGACTGCACGTCCTTAGCCCTGCTCAGGTGGTCGAGAGGGCAGATCACACCCCGTGGCACCTTTCCCGCCATAAGAGGCACCGGAAACGGTAGTGGATGGCATCGGTGGATGGGGAATTGTCAGCGACCCTAAATCGGACCAACATCAAGGCTGGTCTGCTCCTCCCTATTCGCCACATCTAGAGGGCCTCAATGTCCGGTGCCGATGATAGCGATTCTCGTTAGCGTGAGGCGAGGGGCACGGGCTATCACCCCTAAGGCATCGTCAGGGCTATCGGCCTGCTGATGTGGGGAAAAAGCCCCATTTGTCTTCCGGCTTCCACTCTACTGCAAGACGCTGGGCTTGGGCGATCTGGTCTGGGTCCATCTGTCTGGTAAGAGCGTCACGAATTTCTACTGCTCGCTTTTCTCCATGTGCCGCGGAAAGGTTGTACCACATATGGGCCTGCACAAAGTCCTGGGGGACTCCTCGGCCCTGTTCATACATGCGCCCAAGTTTCGCGAAAGCCAGAGCATCTCGTTGTGCTGCGGCTCTGCGAAACCAGAATAAAGCCTCCCGGTCGCTTGCCGAAACCCCGCGTCCAAGGAGATACAGCGTGCCGAGGTTGACTTGCGCTCCCGCATGTCCCTGCTCCGCAGCCTTCCTAAACCAAAGGCTCGCTAGTTTAAAGTTCTGCGGCACACCTCGGCCCTCGTGATATAGCAGACCGACTTAGTTCTGGGCATCCATGTTCCCTGCTTCAGCTAACTTGTGGAGGTAATTCGCAGTTGCGCTCCTCTCTGGCAAGGATTTGGTGAGTGCTTCCGCTCCCTCATGGGACCTGCTGAATGCTTTCACCGGTTCAGGCGACTTATTGAGGGTTTCCACAGGTGCAGGCAACTTCCTCGCTGCTGTTACCGGCCCCGGGGATCGGCTGACTTCTTTTCCGGGCTCGGGAGACTTGCTCGCTGTTGGTGCGGCTTCAGGGGATCGATTCACTTCTTTCACGGGTTCAGGAGACCGTTGACAGAAGGCCTTGCTGTAAGTGTCCGTGACATACTCCGACGGCCGGCGCACGTATACGTTGCCGTACTCCTCGTCATACGTCCCTCGGTAGGTGATCGTGCCGGCCGAATCGCGGCACTCGATCTGCGGCACGGATTGCGGCGTGGACGCGCAGCCGAGCAGAAAGTAGTAGAGGGAGATCAGAATGAAGCGGCACTTCATACTTCCTCCTGTGGGGTTTCTGGCGAAGAAAGGCAGCACCCGCGCCAGGAAACACGGGCCGATGCGTTCATGAGGCAAAGCGTGACTGCCCGGTTCCGAGATTGCGCAAAGCCATCACCTGGCACTGTGATCGACAAGATGATCGATGCTTCAAAGGCAACACTTCTTAACACTGAACAGGTATGGGCCTCGCGCGAGAGTTATAATTCGACGAACATATCAGATCAGTTTTATTCCGGTGCAGTGCTGGCATTTTCTCAGAGTCTCCCTGTTTACAGTGCTCGCTGGCTTCTTCGAAATGCCGATCCTGCAATTGTGAGTCCAACTGCCGCGGGGCAGATAGGCGGGCAACCTGTAAAGTATCTGACGGCAACACCTCGGTTTCATCTTGCAGTCCGCACAGCACCGCCTTCATGACCAGGCCTGTACGGGTCGTAATGCCTGTTTTAGCCATGAGGTGAGTGATATGCTCTTTCACTGTCTGTTCGGTTATTCGTAGTGCAGTTGCGATTTCCTTGTTGGTCCAACCTTTGAATAGATGCTGCAGGATATCCGCTTCGCGCAGGGTTAGGTGAAACTTCTCCTTCGCTCGATCAAGAATGCCTTTATGTGAAAACCTTGGATTGGCTTCCTGCAGTACAATTACGATTGTCGATTTCGATAGGTCGGCTTCGATCAATCCGAAGCCGCACAGCAGCACCGGACTATATGGATTCCCCGCTACACGCCTGATTTGGATCTGTTCCCAGTCCTTGGACTCAGTCCTGATCCGAAGCAGCTTTCGGATTTCTTCAGCCAGACTCGTCACAGCCAACGGCAACAAACCACTGGCCGTCTTCACATCCCCGCACTGGTTGATCTGCTCGCACAGCACCCTTGCCTGTTGGTTTCGGTACAGCAATTGAAAAGAAGTGGCGAAGACAATGATCCCCAACTCGGTGTGATTGATACCATCGACTTCGATAGTGGTAGACAAGGGAGATGCTTCCATGATGCCCTCCTCCATGGTTTGCGATGAACTGCGCGCTCTCATGAACAAAAAGGCATGCTCTCATGAAAAAGGAATGTGCGTGCTCAACCATTGTTTAAGAGCCCTTAAGATCGACGGCCTTTCGCGGGTCCCATACTGCCGGCTCATCATGATCTGTCCGTCAAGTAAACCCATTTCATAATGTTCTCGCAGAGACTGTTGGTGCTGACCGTACATTTCCAACCGATTCCTGCCCAGCATGGCATCGATGAGTCCCTCTTCTTCGGCGAGGAATCTGTCTGCCTCTTCCTGTGTTGTCGCCTGCATCTGCTGAGTCCGGCACTGTGCGAGACGTTTCCCGATCGGAGTAGAAAAACACTCCATAAGAAAGAACTTCCTCCTCTCTCAGTGCATCCCTTTTCGAAAATAATGATTGAAGATAGTGGTCCTTAATCAGTAGTTCATATGGTGGGCACCTTTCCTCCTTTGCGCCTGGCTTCCGAGAGTCCAATGGCAATGGCTTGCGTTCTGTTGTTGACTCGCGTACCACTCTTCCCGCTCTTTAAACGACCTTGCTTAAGTTTATGCATCGCCCGCTTGACCGATCGCTGTGCGCTCTTCCCATACTTGGCCATAAGAGACTCCTTCCAGAGCATCGCGGTGATCGCGAAACCACAGAGTTTCCCCCTGATCGCATGGGCCGAGGTAGGGATAAGAGGATCTGGTTGTCCTTCCCGGTGCACTGAATCGAGGGAGTACGCAGCCACCAGCAAGCACACAATGCGCCCGGCGAAATACCGATGTAGATTCGTTCCGTTAGGCTAGTCGGTGTCGTATGCAAAGCGTTGGCCAGAGCGGAGGCGATAAGAACGCGGATCTGAAAAAAGCAGATTCAATGACTTGACGATTCGCCGCAGGATTCTTCCTGCGCGACGTAATTGAAAAGTGGACATTCTGTCTTTTCAAAGGACAGCCTGTCCGTAGAAGGAAGGTGGAGTAGCCGCCGAAAAAGTTCTTTCCATGACGGGCCAAAAAGTCCTTGCTTACGCGTCGAGGCTATGGGAGCATGTTTCATTGACAGGTGATTACATGCCATCCCAAGCACATCACCGGTACACATCAAGTCCCTCGCAAGTAGATCCTCCCGCTGCGTCCTTGTAATTCCGCTGAATCGTACGCCGTCCTTGCGCCCCCTTCGTCTCAGAAATGATGAGGCGGCGGTGAACGTTCTTATCAGCATTACCAGGAGGCACATCATGAATATATTGCCACCACTCTTGATGAAGGCTCTCAAAGATCTGAAGAAGACGGTTCCGCGGTGTCCGTATTGTGGCTCGCCTGACCTTGAGCATAGGGCACAAACGAACACCTGTATCATAGCCCGCATTGAATGGTGCCGGTGGCAAAGAATGCAGGCCCATGATCAGGCTGAATCGGAAAGATGGCGCGCCGAAGAAGAGGGGCTTCTGGACGCTATCCTCTGCAGAGATCACACGGACCAGTATCGCTATAGTCCGCCCACCGTGTACGAGCGGTATGCGACGGGTCTCGGGGATGGGCGAGCCCTGATTCGCCTTACAAGGGTCGACTGCCTTTGACACTCAACCGCCAACGGGACACATGTGTCATCCCCATGGCTATGTGGAGGACGTGTAGGGAGAGACGCCCATGGCAACCATACTCGTCATTGATGATGAGGAACCAATCCGCTCTCTTCTCCGCGCCGTTCTGGAAGGGGACAGCCACCAAGTTCTCGAAGCGTCGAATGGCCGTCATGGACTTGAGCTGTATCGAGAGCGATCAGCGGACTTAATCATCACCGATCTTGTCATGCCTGAGATGAACGGACTCGAAATGATCATGGAGCTGACGAGGGCATTTCGCGATGTCAAAGTCATCGCCATGTCCGGCGGCGGTAAGAGCGAGGCTGCGTTAAGCTTGGCCAAGCTGCTGGGGGCGCGTCAGACGCTTCATAAGCCCATAGATATGGACGAATTACTCAGTGCCGTTCGATACAATTTGGCGCACTAGCTGGCATGGATGATTGCTCGTCGATCCGCACACGCAAGGGGTGATCGATCCGCCTTTTAGAACTTGAGAAACATTTTAAAGCGATTAAAGAGACCCGGCTTGCACAAGCTCTGACTTCACAAGCCGCTCCTCCATCCCCCTTTAAGCCAACACCAACCCGCGGGTCCCATGCATACCGGTCCCTGTCGGGTTCCTGGTTAGGGGATGGGAGGCACGAACGCCAGGAACACCAGCCGATCGAGGGATCAGTTCGACCGTTGCCCCCGTTGGGTGACTCGGCCGTTTGCTCACTTGAAATATTGCCCCAGCACCTGTGATTCCACCTCAAAACGTTTCCGTTCCAGCGTCTGCCGTTGAGTCCGGAGATCATCCATCGATTTGACGAAGTGCTGTTGTCGATTGGTCCACTGCGTCCCGATCGCGGATTTCTCCCGCGGGTTCGCTTTAACTTGTTGAATCTGGTTCACCGAGAATTTGAGATGTTCACGCTGCAAAATCCACTGCTGCAGGTGCAGTTGCCAGCCCGAGAGATCTAGCGCACGCAACTCTTGGACTCTGGGATCTAAGACCGCCGGCATCTCCTGCAGCTCCGCAATATGGCGATTGAGTTCATCAATGTTGCCATCCAGCTCAAGGATGCCCTGGTGCAACATTTCCACCACGGGATCGCCTGACCGTCCCCCCTCCCTCTCCACGGTCGGCCCGCCACATCCCAAGGCGGCCAACAAGCCCAGCCCGATCAATATTGGCCGATGCACATTCACAGATCATCCCTCCCATCTAACAGTGTGTTGGCTTCAAGCTCTAAGACCCCGAGTACCTGATCGCGAGGCCTTTTAGCGTCGTGACGCGGACGAAGTACCACACCGGCACATAGTACTGATAACCCCAGCCGTAGCCCCACGGTCCCCAATATCCGTAAGGACCGGGGCCATAATAATAGGGGGCATAATATCCCCACGGACTATAGACTGGCTGATAGGCCACTCGTTGTTCGGTATGCGTGGACGGGAGGGTAAACACGACCGCGTGAGCGCCTAATTCAGCAGCTTTTTTGAGGATATGCCGTTGGAGTTTATCCACGGATGATGTGGAAGTCTCGCTCAGTTCAGCAACTCGGAGGTGTTCGGTGGTCGGCTCTTGGCTCAAGATCTCGACTTCATCGACAGCCCGAGGAGGAAATGTCTCGGAGGTCAACCGAAGCACGTTCACATTGGAGCAGCCGGCGCATGCCCAGGCCAGGAGCAGACCAGTGAGGATGAGAAGTTTTTTGGAACTCATTGTGCGTATCGTACTGTGTCCGGAGGCGTCCCCGCTACGGGGAGCGATAGGAGCCTGAGATGTCAGTCTAAACAAAGAGGAGAGGACGTCAGGTTGCGGGTTTTCCCGTCCGAGAATATTTCGAATTGCCTGCGGCGACCATGGCGCGCCTGTCTTCGTGGGAACTCCTCGGGCAGTCAAGGTGGCGGCAATGCGCCCTCGGCCAAACCTGCAGTTCTCACGGCGTGGGTTGCGGGCAGACCCTGACCCGATGCCGCCGTGGGAGTGGCGGAAGAGGAAACAGAGTTCGTCGGCAGACATTATTACTTCGTGTTCCCGCACTTGGATGCAGCCTACGAAACCCTCAGCGCAACTCGAATGGTTGGACAAAATAATGCAGATTGCGGCTGCTGCCTCCAGTCGCGTGCAGAATCTTCTCATTTCGTTTGGCCTGACAGCGATGAGGCCTATAATAATTGGTATTGCCTTCTCTTGTCTTTCATTGGCTTGCGCGGGATTGTCCTATGTAGACCTGTTCGCTCGGCATCGAGTCGACCGTTCCATTGGCTTTCAACGGAATTCGGACACTATGCCTGCTCCTTTTCGCCTGCTGATTCTCGAAGATTCCCCTGCCGACGCGGAGCTCATGCTGGAAATGCTGCGCGAGTCCGGGTTCGATCCGGAATCGCAGTGTATCGATACCGAGAAGGACTACCTCGTTGCGCTTGATCGGCCCCCCGACTTGATTCTGTCCGATTTTTCCATGCCGGGATTCGACGCGCGACGGGCGCTCCATTTGATGAAGGACCGTGGTCTGGATATTCCCTTTATCGTGGTTTCGGGGTGCATCGGCGAAGAAATGGCCGTGCAATGCATGAAGGACGGCGCGAGCGACTATCTGCTGAAAGACCGCCTCGGTCGTTTGGGGCCGGCGGTCACGCACGCCCTGGAACGCAAACGGCTTCTAGAAGAGAAAAAAGCCGTGGAAGACCGACTCTTTTATGAGACCTTTCACGATGCGCTGACCGGCCTTCCTAACCGTGCGCTCTTCTTAGAACGGTTGGAACGGACGTTGCTGCGTGGCAAGCGGGATAAGACCTATGTCTTCGCGGTGCTGCTTCTCCATCTGGAAGGTTTTACCGTCATCAACGATGGATTGGGCCACTCGGTGGGCGACCAATTGCTCATCGAAGTCAGTCAGCGGCTCACCCGGCACGTCCGGTCCATCGACTCGGTCGCCCGCCTTGGCAGCCATGAATTTCTGATCCTGCTTGACGACCTCAAGATCAACACGAATTCAAGTCGTGTGGCCACTCGTATCCAGCAGGAAGTTGCGCTCCCCTTTACCGCCACTGGGCGTGAGGTGGTCTTGACCGCCAGTATCGGTATCACGGCAAGCACGACCGGCTACGACCAAGCCGAAGCGATGCTTCGCGACGCCAGCGCCGCGATGTTCCGGGCCAAGGAGATGGGCAAAGGTCGCTTTGCGATGTTCGACTCGACCATGCATGCCCATGCCATGGCGCGGCTCAAGCTCGAGGCAGATCTCCGGCGGGCGCTCGAACGAGAAGAATTCCTCCTCCAGTATCAGCCGATCCTCTCGCTCAAAACGGGTCGGATCGCCGGATTTGAAGCCTTGTTACGCTGGCGTCATCCGGACCACGGACTGATCTCCCCCGTGGACTACATTCACGTTGCGGAGGACACTGGCTTAATTCTTCCGATCGGACGGTGGGCGATCCTCCAAGCCTGTCAGCAGCTCCACAACTGGCGAACGCACAACGCTGCCTGGGCGAAGATCACCATGAGCGTGAACCTGTCCGGCCGACAATTTAACGACCCCGATCTCCTTCCGTTCATCACGCGAGTCCTCAAGGACACGGCGCTACCCCGAGGGGCGTTGAAACTCGAAATCACGGAATCCGTCATGATGGAGAACATCGAGTCCGCTGCGGCGCTCCTTCAGAAAGTGAGGGCCCATCATATCCGAACCTGCATCGACGATTTTGGGACGGGATATTCCTCACTGAGTTACATCCAACAGCTTCCCATCGACTACTTGAAAATCGATCAGTCGTTTATCGCCCGCATTGGCGACGACGCCAAGACCGTGGAGATTCTCCACACGATCATTTCACTCGCCCATACCTTGAAAACCGAGGTCATCGCAGAAGGGGTGGAGACAGCGGAGCAGGTCGCCCGCCTCAAAGCGTGGAAGTGCCAATACGGCCAAGGCTACTACTTCGCCAAGCCGTTGATGGTCGAAGAGGCGACGAAGTTCCTGGCGAAAGATCACCGCTGTCGCATGAGAAAACGGGGAGATGGTGGTGTTTTGGGGGACAGATAACGGTGTCAGTCTGAGCTCACGTTTCTACGGTATCTGACTCGATCCTGGAACCATTTGAGTGGCCCTCAGTGCGGAAGGGTGATCCAGGAAGAAAGGAGTGCCAATGGGTCGGTTTGTCATGCGGAAGAACCAACGATTCCGAGCGTCGGTGCCGGTGCTGTATCGGGGAAAGGGGGTCGTGGGTGAGGGGATGGTCAAGGATCTTTCGCTGAGCGGGTGGCAGATTAGGGGGAATGAACCGGTCACCGTCGGCATACCTCTGGCCTTGCGAGTGTTTCTACCGGGGGAGCCCGAACCATTAAGGATCGACCAGGCCATCGTGCAATGGGTCAAGGATTTGGAGTTCGGCGTGGAGTTCGATGCTCCACCGCGTAAGGATCTGGATCGAATCGAGCAAATCGTCGCTGGGTTCGTGCAGAAGCAACACGGCTCATCGTCTCGGGAATCGCTCAAGAGAACAGGCAAAGGGTCAGGAACCTAGTTCGCCTCGTCCGCGCGGCCCCCGTAATGCTTGGAACGATGGGGCAGCGGCTCTGGACAGATAGCCCTTCTCAAATCGTAATAGCCTCCGTCTTCTCTTCACACCACATTGCCATAGATGCATGACTAGGCGTCGGGTTCTCTTTTTAGGCCCTCCGCCCCCCACAAAGGCCGGCGGGCGCTGCCTGAAACCGCCGGCCCCTTCATTCCCCACGGAGCAGGATCAGGAAAAGGATCTTTCCGGTTCTTGTCACGGTTACCAGCGTAAGCTGTTCTTACCTGCTGTGTCATGCAGTATCTGCCATGGCCCTTGAATCATTGCCATTCCAGCATGCTGTAGCCTATCGTATCCCGCAGTAATGGAGTCGAACCGCTTTCGTAAACCGCAGGTCAGTTCATAATGAACAGACGATGTTAACCGTAAATCATTTCCCATTCCTCTTCTTCAGCCTACCACCTTGATTTCTGCAGAGGATGGCACGATGAGCCGCTCCAGATGTGGGGTGACAAGGCTGATCTTCCCCTCGGCGTTACGAACTACAGGGTCACAATTCACAAGAGATCGCGCGTCTCGCCTTCCGCCTCTCAGCACTCACCACATCTTATCCGTACGCCTCCCGCCTACCCATCCTCAGCACTCAGCACTTCCGCGCCCCCTTTGCGACTCGTGCCGCTCCCTTGTCAATCCAACCATTTCAGCGTGCGCGTCGTTGATTGCATTCGACGAACGCGGTATCTCCGTGCAATCGAACGGAGAGAGGGTCTCTCGTTGAGGCGGTCGAAAAATGCGACAACGTCCCGGAGTTGACATTATGTCAAATATGACATACGGTGCTGTTCCGACGCGGGTGGAAGTGTGAGGCGGGTCAGGGGGGAGCAAACCGCTAGTCTGGCTCAAAGGCGAGGTCAAGACCCCACCGTTCTCTCAGGCTGCGCGTCTTGAAGCAGGATATTTGCTTAGGCTGCTGCAGGAGGGCGAGTCGCTCGGGCTTCCGCACTCACGGCCCATGCCGGTCATTGGAGTTCGGTGCCATGAGTTACGGATCATCGACGAGACCGGCACGTTTCGCATCATGTATCGTGCAGACGGGGATGCCGTGATCATTCTCGATGTGTTTCAAAAGAAGACGGCACAGACACCCCAAGCAGTCATTGCAGCCTGCAAGCGTCGACTGCGTGACTACGACAGAATCGGTGAGGCAGGGGAGTAGCCATGCGGAAACGTAAGCGGATAAAGTTGGAAGCAGCGGGATGGACCGGGGGGTCTGTAAAGGATTTTCTCGGCCTGTCGGAAGCCGATGCGGTGTTGATTGAGATGAAGCTGGCTTTGAGCCGCAGCCTTCGCGAACGTCGGAAGAAATATGGGCTGTCGCAAGTCCAGTTGGCGGAACGACTCCAATCCAGCCAGTCACGAATTGCCAAGATGGAAGCCGGAGATCCGTCTGTGTCGATGGATCTCTTAGTCAGCTCGCTACTCCTGCTGGGCGTCAGTTCAACCGACCTCGCCAAGACCATCCGTGGGGAAGGCCGCCGCAAATCCGGCCGGGCCGCCTAACTCGGACAGCGCCCCGCGCAGAATGCGTGCTATTTTCGGGCTGCGATCAGCCATCAGCTCTTTGCTCCTTCCTCCTTCCTCCTCCCGCCCTCAGCACATCTTATACGTTCGCCTCACGCTCTTCGCGCTCCTCTCGCTCGTCTCGCCAGTCCCGCTCGTCTCGCCTCACCCCTTACGCCTCACTCTCGTCCCTCTATCTGCCCCCATCTTCTCTCTCCAAAACAGACCCATGGTCAAGCAAGCAGATTATCTCGGTGATCGACGTTCTGTGTGCTAGCCTCGAACCTATATGCGAGCGGAATGGCAGCACCATGTCACGATCGCGCGAAGGCCCTGTGGGCCGCGTGTGAGCGGCGGCTTCAAGCGACTCTGCGCCTTTAGTGTCGTTGCGGCCCTGTCGTTCACCGTTCTCGTCTGTGCCTCCGCCCTCGCAGAAGAGTCGGTCCTCATCTCGGTGGGCCCTCGAATCGGGTTCAGCACCACAACCCCGCTGTTAGGAAAACAGCAAAAGTATTATTTCCACCTGTATGACGTCGCGGCCCTCCTCAGGCTCCCCTGGCAATCGCCGCTGGGTGACAGTACCTGGAAGCTGGAGTCGAGACTCCTCACCAGCGCCGGAGCCATCGATGGAGGGGGCGACACAGGCCTGATGGCCACCCTTGTGCCGGAGCTCGCCTTGAGTGGATGGAATGGGCTCGTGTCGTTCGATGCCGGCGCCGGCCTGGGTGTGTTTTCCCGGTACAAATTCGGGGTTCAAAACTTCGGCGGTCCCGTGCAAATCGTCGCGACCATCGGGATCACGATCAACCCTGTTGCTCATGCGTATGCGGGGTTTCGTGCCCAGCATTTCTCCGACGCCGGCGTCTACGGGCCGGACTCTCTCGGCGTCGACATGTATATTGTGGAAATTGGATACAGATTTTGACTCAAACCGTGAACGGACAATCTGTTCCACGCCGTGGTAGAAGACTTCCGGTATCGAGTGCCCGGGGCTGTCATGAACATGCTCTCGGCTGTGATTGTTGGTCTGTCCGCTGGCTTTCTTTTTGATGTCTGCCCTGCTGTGGAGATACGATGCGCTGCATCACGCCTAGCGACATGCGACAGGAGACCGGAATGAAGACACGAGTACGGTACGCGTGGGTGCTTGTGGTGCTGGCAGCGGGGGTCTTTTCGCTCACAGCTCTCAGCGGCCCTGCATTGGCGGAGATGTATGTCGCGGGTCAGGTTGGCGTGACATTCCCAAACGATCTCGCCAGAGTTCACGGCACAGGCCCGAATGCGGGGACATCCTTTTCCGATGTGAGTCTTCAGGATTCAGTCATGTACGGTGCCAAGTTGGGCTACTATTTTGAATCGATGAAATGGTTGGGACTCGAGACCGAGGTGTTCAATACCAACCCCAATGCAAAACAACAGAACATCACGGCCAGTGGTCCGGCAGGGTCCGTCACGTTCAACAACCCTGGTTCAACTCTCCGTGTCCTGAATTGGTCACCGGTCACGGTGGTGATGCGATACCAGGCGGGGCAGTTCGAGCCGTATGCAGGGGTGGGCATGGGAGTGTACTTTGCTCACCTTTCGTCGGGCGGAGAGTCGACTTCCGACACCAATGTGGGCGTGAACACCCAGCTTGGGTTACGCTACAAAGTGACCCAGAACCTCTCAGTGTTCGGCGAGTGGAAAACCAACTTTGTCAAATTTCACTTCGACGCATTGGCCCCGAATAGAAATGCGGGCGGGTTCAAGGCAGACTACGGAGTGAACATTCTCGCCTTCGGCGTCGGCTACCATTTCTAAACGCCCCCCCACGTCGCCCATTTCAAAGAGACCGTCGAATAGCCAACTCCTACCTCTGTAGCTCCGTAATTCCTCATTTCACACTGCTTCCCCTCAGCGCTAGTCCTTCAAATCGGACCTGTTAGACGTGAAGCGTTAGGCGTGAGGCGCTCCCCAAATCTCAGAACTGGCCCGATAGTCTCGCTCCTCTCGCCCCCGTTCCTCATTTCAAAGACAGAACCCAGAACTGAGAACTGTTCCCCCATGCGGTGGAGACGCCAGAGCAACGGAAGTCTGTTGTGAAGGAAATATTTTAGCCAGCCACTGGCACGGTAGCGAGCCAATAGGACAGGCTGGAAGTCAGTGAACAACCGTGGACACTCGGATGGAAAAAGATGCCGCCACCTCGAACGCCACGGTGTCCAGTTCCTACGTGAAGGCGGGAATCACAGCGTCTACGTCAATCGTGCTGCAGGTAAAACATCCACGATTCCTCGTCATCGGGAGCTCAACGACTTCCTCGCTTAGAAGATTTGCAAGGATCTCGAAGTCCCGAAACCATAACGGATCTCGACTGCGGTGGCCTCTGGAAGAAGAAAAGGGAAGAGGCAACTTCATCGGTGAGCCTGAATCCTCGCCGACCTCGAATCCGCCCAAGAACCATTCCGGCGGCCCTCTCCTCGTTCCAACAAGGATGGTGGGGCGACTGCGACTTGCGACGGCATAGCCGAAGAGTCGGGACGCAACTTGTCGAAGCCCGCGGCGTTATCCAATGCTCGTTCCCGAGTCATCATCCTCCACTGCACTACGAAGTGAAGATGATGGACTGTGGCGACTTGCGATGGATGCCTGGCGTTGTCGTTGCCTGGCGAGTTTGTGGTGTTTCGGATCAGCTTGCAGTTGCGAGCATCGATGATAAGCGACTGGCCTAGGAATAGCGATTTAAATACGTGTCGATGTTGAGGAAAAAGTCGCCGCGTTCTGTCCCTTGAATGGGGTCTTCGTTGTTTCCCTTCGTGTGTGCCCGATTACCATTGCCCCGATCATGCCACCCCAAAGCAACGACAGAACTGATACGATTTCACCCGGGGTCAATGAATCCCGATGGACTAAGCCATATCCAACCCAAACCCATCCCCCGACTCCCAACAGGAAACCGACATAACCAGTTAGTCCGACTGTTCCGAAGACTGTTTTGAAAAATTCGGGGGCACTGAAGAATAGATACTCAACCAGAACGAGCACTCCTATCAACAGCCCTAGGTAGCGGAGCCACAGTATGAGCTGATCCATTGTCTGCCTCAAACTGCCTGTTGGTGATCGCACATCTGACTCTGAACTATCACGCAAACCGTTGAGGGACAATCTTTTAGTAGATTCTTGTCTCGTGGGAAGAAAGCGGTGTTCCGGCCCCATTTCATATTTTGAAACCGTCGATGACCTCGAGTCGCCTCTTCAACTCTGGGCAACACAACAATCTGGCTCCCTTGAGGCCCGTTGAACAGAGGGAGGCTCTCGTGGGAGTCAACCTGTTACCGATCGGCGGCGAGTTGGGACGACGCTCCTCCTGTGCCGGTGTTATTGAAATTATCTGGTTCGTACATCGCTCGACTCCGGCAGGTTCCTCCGGCGTCGCCGTGACTGTCGATGATCCCCTGATACACGATGATGGCCTGATCATATTTCTTCTTCCCGGTCAGATGTCGTCCGAGCGCCAGACGGTTCTCCACCGCGGCTGAGGTCGCCTTATTGAGCAGCATCCATTCCTGATCCACTTGCTTCGTCGACAACGGTTGGCCTCGTTTTTTGATCGCCGCTGCTACCTGACTGGCCATGGCTTCGATTTGTTGATTTTCGAAAAGCGCATCCTCCAAGCGATTGTTCTGCAAATTCGTCTGAAACCCCCTGTGATGCTTCTCGATCGCCTGCGTTCTGCTGTCGTAGAAGTCCGGCGTCGCGCAGCCGGCGAGCAGGAGGCCGATCACAAGGGAGCTGATTCGTCGACATGCGGTCATCCTATTGGCGATCATGTTGGCCCTCCGCAGGAGTCAAGAGTCGTCTGTCCTTGTGCATGGTTGGTCTTCAGGAACATCTACCTCGAATGCGCAAGGAGGATGCCAAGGGGATCGACAGATCGAACCTTGCTCCCTTTGATCTCGTGCTGAATGCCAGAAGTCTTAGAGGTTCCGAACACTTGCGTCGCGGAGAGGTTCGTCCTCGAGACGGCGATCGGATCTTTGAAGACGGCAGAGGGGGACAGATCGTCAGGATTGAGTGTCCCGGGCAAGACAGGCTGTCCGGGGTCTGAATGACCAACGATGAACTTCTACAGACGGTTCTGAGTTATGAGTTCCGGGTTCTGAAATGGGGGACCAGACAAGCAAAACCGATCGGATCGACCAAACGAGCCAGTCGAACGGCATGGACTGGAACGACAGCCTGAACGCAGGCTAAGAGCCGCCGCTCTATCGAAAAGCTTCCTCCCCGATGTATCCTCCCCTGACTGTCCTCAGTGCCATGCTGCCGGAAGCATGAGCAAGACAGCGGGGACACGTTCCTTTTCCCCCAGGCGCTGCGCTGCAATCGTGCCAGTCAAAGAACAGGTGTCAGGCACCATGTTCAGTGGCTGTCGTCGCGTGCAGGCGAGCGTTGAAGGGTGGATCCTGGGGATTCCATGAAACACATGAAGGAGCAGAAAATGGGAAGGCGTTTGCCGTCACCGTTTCTGCCTCTGCACATCACTGGGAGGACACCATCATGAAGAACGTTGAAATGACCGTCGAGGGAACGAAGCTGACGATCACGGTAGATCTCTCGAAGGAGTTTGGGCCCTCTGCGTCAGGAAAGACTATCATCATCGCCTCGACGGAGGGGAATGTGACGATTCCGAATCGGGAGGAAAAGGTTGGGCTCAACGTGTACCGGAAGAAGTCGTGACAAAAAGGGTGGCGGAGTTCTGAGTGCCGAATCCTGAGTGAGCAATCCGGTGGTCATTCATGGGTCGACAGTCTTTTCACACGACCTCAATCGGCTGTATCGATTCGAAGGCGAGGGTTCGCGTCATCGGTGGGAAGATGAAGAAGACAGCCGGTCGACCGGCGCACGTTTGAGGAGTACCATACGGGGCATGGCGCTGCGCTGGAAGGTGTTGGTGGCCCTGGGGGCCTTACTCATCACACTGGCGATGTTCATCGACTGGCCACCGCCGAGTGAGCCTAGCCTTCCTGAGACCAAGTCATTTCTCCTGTTCCTGGGCGTAATGGTCGGCCTGGCGGGATTGATCGTCGGATTCTTTCGCGAATAAGGTTCACAACCGGGACATTCTACTGTTCCGACAGCATCCCGGTCGGCCCGCCCTCCGATCCACCCTTCCCTCATCTTTCCTCTTCGGGTGGTAGCATACAATTATCGTCCTCCGGCTCTTTTCTCCTCTCAGCCGGACGCTCGACGATTTCCGGAGGAACAGGAACAGATGGCTTCTGCTTTTGCACATGCCGTCGCGGCCACGGCGATCGGGTCGTTGCTGGGAGTGCCATGGCGTCTCTGGGGGACGCTGGCGCTGGGAATGGCGTGCGCGGTGTTGCCCGATCTCGATACGATTGGATTCTGGCTGGGCATTCCCTACGAGCATCCGCTCGGCCACCGCGGGCTCTCTCATTCGATCGCCTGTGCGGCAGCCGTGAGTCTCGGACTTCTGCAGATCGCCTACCGGGACTCTTCCCGAGTCGAGCGGCGCCGTCTCGGTTGGTTCTTCTTTCTGGCGATGAGCTCACACGGGGTGTTGGATGCCATGACCAATGGGGGGGTGGGAGTCGCCTTTTTCGCGCCATTCGACAATACGCGATATTTCTTTCCGTTCCGCCCCATCGAGGTGTCTCCACTCGAGCCGCACAGGTTTTTTACGCAACGAGGACTGACGGTGCTGATGACGGAATTGGTCTGGGTGGGGATCCCGGCTCTGCTCGCGATTCTGGGAGTGGCAGCCGTTCGACAGCCCGGCCGTGCTGCACTGCCTCATGGAGCTCCGGTTCCCGTGCCTGTTCCGGCTTCAGAAGAGACTGGAGATCAGAAAAGAGGAGAAGCTACTTAATCGGCAGGGCTTAATATCACCCGCCCTCGAATCATTCCGGCAGATATCTGACGATTATAGAGTGGTGCCATGAGTGTGAAGCGATTCCTTACGCTCTTTGGGCGGCGTTTGTCGGGAAGGTGTCCGGCCCGGTGTCCGTCCCAGCTTCCCTCCTTGATCGAAGGCGAAAGAACGTTATCTTATAATCGAGCGGAGGCCTCGGAGAGAGGAACACTCGAGGATGTCGAGGTCAGGTGTAGGGGCGGTGAGCAGGCCCGCCAGGATCGAGCGGGAAGCCTAAAACCCCTCCAAGATCTCAAGCAAACCCCCAAGCTCTCTGGACCCGCCTCC
>JAWOMO010000029.1:0-7980 GCA_033852435.1 Nitrospira sp. | reverse complement strand
CCTCCTGCATCGGTGACACCAGTTGCTCGTCGATGTCACCGAGAAACTTCATCGTGAGATGAATCGATGCCGGCTGGACCCAGGACATTCGGACGTTCCTGGGGATCTCCCGACTCAGCCGCTGCTTGAGATCCAGCTGAAGTCTCGCCAGGTTCGTTCGAAGCGCGTCGGACAGCTCGACAGCCAGAAAGGTCCGGATCATGAAGTGGTCTGATCCTTCAGCCAACGACGAAGGAGATCGAGGGCGGCTTGCGACGACCGTTGCTTGATGACGGTCCGATCACCGTGAAAGCGATGTTCTTTCGTGATGGACGCTCCATCCTTCGCATGGAGTCCGACATACACCAACCCAACCGGCTTGGTGGCGGTTGCCCCGCCTGGCCCGGCGATACCGGTCACACTCAGTCCGACTGACACGCCGCTGCGTTCACACACGCCTTTGGCCATTGCAGCTGCGACTTCGGCGCTGACCGCCCCATACTTGTCGATCAGCTCCGGCGGCACCGCGAGCAATTCGCTCTTGGCCTTGTTGCTGTAACAGATGAGGCCGCGATCCAGATAGGCCGACGATCCAGGCACTTGTGTGAGCCGGTGGCCGATTAATCCCCCGGTACAGGACTCCGCTAGGGCAACCGTGCGCTTCTGTTCCGACAACAACCGCCCGACCACCTCTTCCATGCTGTCCCGTCCTTCAGCAAAGAGCCACTCGCGCAAGCGGGACCGGACTCCATCTGCGAACCGTTGCATGAGTGCCGCATCGGCATGGGCCCGCGGCGTTGACGTCAGCGACACGAGCACCCCCATCGGAGAAGCCAGCATTCCAAGATCGATCGAAGCCCCCTTGGGAATAAGTCCCTTGAGCTTCTCATCAACATCCGCCTCGGGCAGTCCCCACGTATGGAACACCAGACGCGTGATCGGCTGCCGGTGGGATCGCCCGTGACGTTCCAGTTGTGAGGTCAACAGGGGGATCACTCCGTCTCTCATCATCGCTTCCATTTCGGGTGGCACTCCGGGCAGCGAGATCACCGTCGTCCCCTTCCAGGAGAGCCAGAAGCCCGGAGCAGAACCGACCGGATTCGCCAGCACTGTTGCGCCGGAGGGAATCAGCGCTTGTCGCAGTTGTCCCTTACTCGGAGTCCTTCCCCACTGTGCCAGCCGCCCCTTCATGCCTTCGAGCGCTTCGTCCCGTTGACCGAGCCGGCGACCGGCCGCTTTCGCAACAGCTTCCCTCGTGCGGTCGTCTACGGTCGGGCCCAATCCACCGGTCATCACCACCACCTGGGCGCGGCCTGCCGCCGCTTTCAGCACGTGCACGATATCGGCTTGATCATCGCCCACCACCGATTTGAAACGGACTTCGATGCCGAGTTTCGCCAGTTCTTCCGCGATGAACAGCGAATTGCTGTCGTTTCGCCCGCCGATCAGCAGTTCCGAACCAATGGCAATCGTCTCGGCAATCGGGAAAGTCTTGCGGGCGGATGATCGGCGCATAGAAAGAAGAGCGGCCGGCTTATTGAATCTGTGAAAAATCGAGCGGGAAGGTGACCTCGCCGCCGTTGGCCGGAAAAATCGTGATCGTGGTTGGTGCCTTAGGATCGAAGTCGGCAAAGGCGAACGACGCGACGACTTTGGCTCTGAACTTGGGAGACGCCGGCCACGCAGCGCTCCGGTTGGCCTGCCCGTCGAAGCGAACAGTCACCGGCTTGACGGTCTTCCCAGCCTGATCCAGCACCATATAGCTATCGACGGCGAAGTTCGGGACATTGCCGAAAATGGTCGCGCTAACCAGCATGGTTTTACCGTCCAGAACCTGCGCGATGTCACTTTCCGTCGGCTGCAATCCGCGCAGCGCCATATGAGTGGCCATGACCGAGAGGCCGGCGAGCTTCGTGACGAGGAACCCGCTGGGATGCAAATCATCCGTCGCGCCGAAACGGGTATAAAAGGCATCGGGAGAGCTATGTTCTTTCGCAGCTTCCGTGCCTCGCTCGACCGCCACGCGAATCTGTTGCTGGTTCGGCTGGGTTTCAATCGCGGCCGTCACCGCCGGGACCAAGCTCACGGCAACCACTGCGAGAACGATGGCGATCGCCCCCGGATTGTTCCTCATCATACGGGAGCCAGTAACAGATCGGTTTTTCCCTGTCAACGAGCCACTTCAGGCCTTCAAGCCCCGTTGACAAAACAAAAGACGAAGTGTTACAGATTGCAGTCTTTACTTAATCTGCTTTATCAAGACGTTACACGGAGGAGTCCATGGGAGGCGCTGAACAAACACCGTCGCAACAGCCACCGAAACGCCAATACGTCAACTTCCTGTTCTACAAGATCGATCCGGCCTGGCGGCGGCTCCCGGAGGATGAACGCACGAAAGGCAAACAAGAGTTCTTGCGCGCCGTCGAAGACTATGCCGGCAAGGTATTGGTCATCGCCTACTCCGCCGTCGGCATCCGCGGCGATTGCGACATCATGCTCTGGCGCATCAGCTACGAGCTGGAGCTCTTCCAGGAAATGAGCACCAAGATTCTCGCGTCGGGATTGGGGAAATATCTCACCACCCCCTATTCCTATCTCTCCATGACGAAGCGCTCGATTTACGTCGACCACCACACGCACGAGGGGCAGGAGAGCAAGCGGCTCACGGTCGTCCCGGGCAAAAGCAAATACATCTTCGTGTATCCGTTCTTGAAAACACGCGAGTGGTTCCTGCTCACCAAAGCGGCGCGCCAAGGCATGATGGACGAGCACATTGAAGTCGGACATCGCTTCCCGTCCGTGAAGCTCAACACAACCTACTCATTCGGCCTCGACGATCAGGAGTGGGTGGTGGCATTTGAGAGCGACAAACCGGAAGACTTCCTAGATTTAGTCATGGCCCTGCGCGAAACGGAAGGATCCCGGTACACGCTGCGCGACACGCCGATTTTCACCTGCATTCGCCGCAGCCTGAAAGAAACGCTCGATACCCTCGGCGGATAACAGCCATTCCGGATATGTAAACATTGACGGCCTTCGATCAACCGATCGAAGGCCGTTCGTATTTTCTGTCATGCCGATCTCCAGGAACGCTCGCGCAGCCCTCCTCTCCGCATTGATCCCAGGTTTAGGACAATTCGTTCAGGGGCGCCGCCTCGCAGCATTTGGCGCCTTCGCCGTCACCCTACTCCTGGTGGCCGCCAGCGTTGACCTCGGTCGCATCTCCGGCCGCGCCGCTGAAGTCGTATTCTTCATGGTGCTGACCCTGCCTTGGTGGACAATCCAAAGCTACGACGCCTTCCTTGGGCCCAGCGAACAACTCAATAACTGGCAAAGGACCTGGCGTGAAGTCTGGCAGCAAGGACATGACATCCGCTTCCTCGGCCTTCTGCTCCTGATCAGTGCGCTCAACGATAGCTGGATCATTTTGAACAATCTCGACTATCTCCTCCCGTTCTACTGCACCAAACTCGCCGGCCTTCCCGGTTTGTTCACCAAAGCGATTTCCCCCGCGCTGCATGTGGCCGTTGGATATGGTTTCATGAGGTTGCGCCGATGGTCGCTCCTCGTCTACCTCGTCTACGCCGCCTATGGGTTTACCAATGGCCTGGTCAATCTCAGCTGCTTCGGCCCGGGCCGCATTCGGAATACCCTCCTCGTCGCCATTGTGCTTTCCACGATCTATCTGGTCTGGCGGCGCCATATTCTGCTGGCGACCAGTCTTCGGTAACCGCACGGCGGCTTTGACAGGGGAATTCTCCGTATGTTACGTGTAGAAGCAGAGTGGACGAGGACTTGAACCCCCTCGATCGCCGTCATGTCCGATAACAACGCACTTTACGCCATACGCCACTCCGACGGATCCGTCAGTCTGTATATTGACGAGGAGTACGCGGCCGAACGCGGAGTCGACCCGACAACGCTCACGCGTGTAGAGATCCCCAGAGAATTGTTTACAAACGGAACCGTCCAGGACGTCCGTGAATACGTGGCGACGTTTCTCGAAACTCAACGAACAGGAACAGCCTAACCGCCGATGGTAACTGCAACAGCCACAACATCACCGTTAACTCCCGCCCTCATCCAATCCGTCATCGACGCCATGCCGATCCAGGGCAGAATCATGCTGCGGCTGATCCTGCTCCAGCATTTCGATGTCACGGAAGAAGAAATTAACTACATGACGATGGATCGTCCCGATCCCCGATGCGTCGCCGGCTCGAAAACGACGTACAATATTCTGACGCAGGAAGCCATCAAGGCCGTCCGGGACAAACGCGACGATTACCGTCGGTATGTCCGCCTGAAACGGGAACGGACGTGGCTCCAGTGCGACTGCCTCACGAAGCTCTTGGCCCTCCGCCTCGCCCTGGCGGATCGGGCGGCCGACTTGCTCGCGACCCGCTTCTCGGTCTCTGCCGACGAAATAGCACTGCTGAAATCAGAGGCCCGTTCCGCCGTACCCAAACCCGCCATCCGTGCCCTTGATCAACAGTGGGATGCGGACGAAATTAGCGCGGACGAGTATCAGCAGAAACGGCTGGGGATCGATATGCAAAGCCAGCTCCGTCTGGCGGACAAGTACCGGAAACGGCTCCATCTGGCCGAGCGGGAACGCCAGACCGCCGACTTTTCTCCACTCCAGGACCACGAACTCGGCCAGATTTGGGGCATTCCAGCCACCAGCCTGGCAGCACGCAAGGTGAAGCACCTCGCGCTGTTCTTACAATCGCTTCGCGCCGCCATGGAGAAGATCGCTCCAGATGCCGGACCCCAGACTGCGCCCCTGGACCTCTGGAAGGAGACGTTTGCCGTCCTGGCCACTCGTCCGGTCGAACGATCGACGTCGACCTATGATGGATTGGAACGCACGGAGTCGAATCTGATCGACAAGCTCACGCTCCTGGCGTGGGGAAGCTTGAGCGAAGACATCGAAACCAAATTCTGGAATTCGCTGGTGTACGGAGCCAGCTCCAACGCCATGCATTCAGACCTTACCAGAAACTTGTTCGGCATGCAGCGGCTCGCCGCCATCCTGAACGACCTTGACTCGTCGCCGGAGACGCTCGACGAGGCATTGCTGGCCCGCGTCACGCCAAAAGCGCACGAGGGCCAGGTGGCCTTGCCGGAGGAGAAACCGACCGATGATCAGGCATCGTCGGAAATGAGAGAGCATGTCCTCAGAAGCATGTTCGGCGAACCGCATAACGACCTCGCAAACGGTGGAAGATGGTAGCAGCATTGTCTTGAAATTCACGAATATGACAGGTATAATTTGAATTGTATGGACGGGATCTTCGCTTCCATTCTCCGCTGTCTACGCAAGCCGACTGATTCCCCGATCAAGCTGTTTCTCATCGTGCCTCTCCTTCTCGTGACGTTGACGGCTGCAAGTGTGTCGGCGAACATGCTGGAAATCGCCGAATTGTTGACCCATCCGGATCAGTACGATCGTCAGGAAGTCGTCGTGACCGGCCAAGTGACCAACGTGCAGTTGGCCACAAACCGACAAGGACAGCCGGCGTACGGATTCCTGCTCAAAGATCAGGCGGGAACGGTCAAAGTCATCGGACTCGGGCAGGTTGAAGTACGGGAAGGCGATCAGGTCATCGTCGAAGGGATCTTCACGAGACTCCGCCAGGCAGGACGCACCATCATCTACAATGAGATCAAAGCCCTTTCGATCAAGTCGATGAGCCGGATGAATCCGGATCTCGTCGGCTGAAGCCCCTCATCCTCTGCTCTCCACGCTCATCACTTTTATCGCGGCAATTTGAGCGCTTTTCTCAATATCCAATCCTGCACTCGATCCGGCAACCATTTCACCATCATCGCCCGAATCTTCGCGTCAGTCCCCACGAGATACCGCGTCTTAGGACGGCCGGACGTTAGCGCGTGCAACACGGCCTCCACAACGGCGTCGGTTGGAATCGCCCGCTGCGAAGCTTGATCGACCGCCTCTCTCACTCGACGCGCAGCCTCGCCATAGAGACGCCTTCCCTCCTCCGTCACGGTGCTCTCGACATCGAGCGCCGTCTTCAACGACTTTTCCCAAATTGGTGTCGCGATCGCGCCGGGCTCGATGATCGACACCTCGATCCCCCAGGGACGGAGTTCCAAGCGTAACGCGTCCGTCAACGCTTCCAAAGCGAACTTGGACGCTGCGTACGGCCCCATCATCGGAATTGCCCCGCGGCCGGCAATCGATCCCATGTTCACGATGCGTCCCCGCGCCTGCCTCAGCAACGGCAGCACCGCCTGCGTCACGGCGATCTGACCGATGACATTCACGTCCAATTGCTTGCGCAACTGCGCAAGGGGAATGACCTCGAGCGGACTGCCGATCGCGATCCCCGCATTATTGACTAACCCGCTAAGACCAGCCTCCCCGACCGTCCGTCGAACGAGATCCGCAGCCTGCCTGATCGAATGTTCATCGGTCACATCGAGTTGGACCGGAATGAGTGAGCCATCGACTCCGCCTTTCATCGCTTCTCCGGCTTCAAGATTACGCACGCCGGCAAACACGGTCATCCCATGCCGGGCACAGCCCAGAGCGCATGCCGCACCGATTCCGGTCGACGCGCCCGTCACCAATACATAACGAGGAGAGATGTGCCCGGTCATCTCATATTCCTTTCTATAAGCGGCGGATTGTAACAGAAACTTAACATCGGCCACCTTGACAGTCCTACGGTCTTTCACTATGGTCCTTCCACTGACAAACTGGGCACCTTTCCTCTATCGAATCACCGCACTGTTGAGATAAACTGTTGATATCGCGGGCATGATCGATGTCTAAAATCGCCGTCATCGATATCGGGACCAACTCCATCCATATGGTGCTCGCCGAGGTCTTGCCCGACTTCAGCTACAAAATTCTCGATCGATTTAAGAACATGGCCCGACTGGGCGATGGCGCCTTCGGCTCGCAGCACCTGTCCGATGAGGCCATCACCAGAAGCCTTGCAGTCATCCGTCATTTAGTCACCCTGGCCAAGAACAAAGGGTACGACCGCCTCATCGCCGTCGCCACCAGCGCCGTTCGCGAAGCCAAGAACGGCGGCGACTTTATCGACCTTGTCAAAGGACAGACCGGCCTCACCGTCCGTGTCATCACCGGCACCGAGGAAGCGCGCCTGATCTTCCTAGGCATTCAGAACAGCGTGCCTATCACGGAACAACCGGTGCTGGGCGTGGACGTCGGCGGCGGATCCGTTGAACTGATGGTCGGCAACCGCGAGCAATTGCTCCACGCCAAGAGCTTGAAGCTCGGCGCCATCCGCCTGGCAGATCAATTTCTCAAACGGACGCCGCCTTCCGATACGACGCTGCGCGCGCTCGAAGAGATCACGACCACGCAACTGCAACGGGCGCTCGACTCATTCAAGACCAAACGCTTCGACGCCTTGATTGCGACCTCCGGCATGGCCGCCAACCTGGCGGAAGTCATTCACCTCAAACGGACCAACCGTCCCCTGCCCCAACTCAATCTCGCAACGGTCTCCTTAAAAGATGTCAAAGAAATCGAACAGGACCTGCGGCGCTCGACGATCAAGGAGCGTCTCGCGATCCCCGGGTTGGACTCGAAGCGCGTGGATACGCTGTTTCCCGCCACCATTGTCCTGCGCTGCCTCATGGAGCTGACCGGACGCGACGAACTCATTCTGTGCGATAAAGCGATTCGAGAAGGCGTCATCTACGATTTCATTGTCCGCCATCGTGAACGGCTCAAAGCCGAAGCCGACATTCCCGATCTCCGGCGCCGCAACGTGCTGTCGCTCGCCCGCCGCTGCCAGGCCCCGGAAGTCCATAGCCTGCACGTGGCGAGTCTCGCGCTGCGATTATTCGACCAGACCAAACGTCTCCACGGATTGGGAGCCAGGGAGCGCGATTGGCTGGAGTATGCGGCGATCCTCCACGATATCGGCTATCTCATCAGCGAGCGCCAACATCACAAACACGCCTACTACTTGATTACCAACAGCGACTTGGGCGGGC
>JAWOMO010000045.1:0-4120 GCA_033852435.1 Nitrospira sp. | reverse complement strand
CCTCTCCGAGCGGCATGAATTCAGGCGGGTCTGTGCCTCAGCAGGACGGATCGATGCAGCCAGTTCAGCCGGCCCCTCAGTAATAGTGAAGTCGACGAGCCGAACCTCCGATAGGAGCGTTCCCCCCGAAGCGCCTTGACCCTCTCGAAACTCCCACTGTATCCTGTAGAGTCTTCAATTCCACAGATAGGAGTCATTGATTCATGTCTGATCCCGGCAGCCAACCTGATCTCGTTTCTGAATCAGCTCTTTCAGGGGAACAAGCAGAGGCTCCTCTTCAGCCGATTCCGGAATATGTCGAAGAACTCGTGACGGGTGCGCGGCGGGCAGCCGGCCGGCTGTCGACATTGTCCACCGCCGTGAAGAATCAGGCGTTACTGGCTATGGCCGATGCATTGGAGGCACAAGCCGAGAACCTGCTTGCGGCCAACCAACTCGATATCGAGACGTTCGGCACCGCGCCGGAGAAGAAAGCGATGGCAGATCGCTTGCGTTTGACGCCTGAACGGATCGCCGACATGGCAGCCGGGATTCGAGAGGTAGCGAAGCTTCCCGATCCTCTCGGAGAAATGCCGAAAATGTGGACCAGGCCGAACGGCATGCAAGTCGGTCGTGTTCGGGTGCCGATCGGCGTGATCGGCATTATTTACGAGTCTCGCCCCAACGTGACGGCGGACTCGGCCGCACTCTGCTTGAAGTCCGGCAACGCCTGTGTGCTTCGGGGAGGAAGCGAGGCCATCCACTCCAATACGGCGATTGCGGCAGTGTTGGCCGAGTCAGCCGAAAAGGCCGGAATTCCGGCTGGTGCAATCAGTTTTGTGACGCGACCGGATCGTGAACTGGTACCAGTGCTGTTGAAGAAAGATCAATTTATTGACTTGATTATTCCGCGTGGCGGCGAATCGCTCATGCGCATCGTCACAGAGCATTCGACGATTCCCGTGATCAAGCACGATGCCGGGGTCTGTCATATCTATGTGGACGTCGATGCCGACCCTGTGATGGCTGAAGAGATTTGCTTCAACGCGAAGGTTCAGCGACCTTCGACCTGTAATGCGATGGAGACATTGCTGGTCCACCAAGGCATCGCGAGAACGTGGCTCCCAGCGTTTATCGACAAATTGGTAGGGGCGAAGGTCGAGGTCCGTGGCTGTCAGAAGACCTGCGCGCTGTCGTCAGCGGCCAAGCCGGCAAGTGACAGCGATTACGGGAAGGAGTTTCTGGATCTCACCTTGGCGGTGAAAGTGGTCAAGAACATCGACGAAGCGATGGAGCACATTACGCGGTACGGTTCCCGCCATACGGAAGCCATCGTCACGGCCGACTATCAAAAAGCCATGCGGTTCCTTCGGGAGGTCGATGCGAGCGCCGTGTTAGTGAATGCCTCCACGAGGCTTAACGATGGCTACCAGTTCGGGCTTGGTGCTGAAATCGGGATCAGCACGGCTCGCATTCATGCGCGTGGACCGATGGGGCTTGAAGAATTGACCTGCTCCAAGTTCATTGTGCTGGGGAGCGGGCAAGTCCGGGAGTAAATGTCAGCCGATCCCCTCGCCGTTGGCCTCAAGATCCCCGGCTCTCTCCGATTTCCTGCCAATCTTCCCTTCATCAATGAATTCGAACGATCGGGAGGATGCGTCGTCCGACAATCGACAGGCCATCTGGTCTATTACCGGTCCGATGGACGACGTTTCCTCGCAACCGATCCTGCCGGGAATCCCTTACATGAATGCGACTGGGGGCTGGACGTGAAGGGGGAGGTGACCCTGCTACGCGCTCGCATCAAGCTAGATTGGGGTGCGTGGGTGGGCCTGAAACCGGCCGGATTGGTGAATGAGATGAGTCTCAATCTGGCCACCAAGCCGGGATGGCAGAAGCTCAAGGCCGACGACTTGAGAGGTATGGCGGCACAAGCGCTCCGCGTTCCTCTCGATGAGGTCCGGTGGTTCTATCGAGACGAGGATGTGGTGATCGGCCCGACAGGACGGGCGACGATTCGACATCGCAAGGATGCGTTCTATCTACTGGACGACGGAGATTTCGACCGCGCTCGTTTCATGTCTTGCATGGGAGCGATGCATTGGGCTGCCATTGATTTCCTGCCCGTTGTTGAGCTGTTCAAGTCGCTTCTCCCTGGCACCGGTTCGGCGGTGTTTGAGCTGATCCGTGGGCTTTACGACGATCAGAATGAAGGCCTGCCGGTCCCACGACCTCTCCGGTATCGGGGCATCCCGACCTATCCGTCTGAAGCAGCGTTCCGACTGTTTAGCAGCTTCTTCAGGCCGACGGCAGGCGGGTCAAGCGATCCCTTCACCGTGTTTATGGATCCAACCAGGGCGCATGAAGTCGAGTGGTCTCCTTCGCCGACCCAACCCCGGCGGTATTTTGATGGGACGCACAGCTGTTGCCTGACTGTTCAGGGGGCAATGCTCCAAAAATTGACGATGACGGAAGATTCCACCGGCTTGTCCTTTCTCAATCCGAAAGATCGACGATTTGCCCCTTGCGATCGAACGGTGCGAATCATCCAGGGAACAGTGGTCCTCAAAGATCGTGATCGTGAAACTGCCTTGTCGATAGTCCCGCCCAAAGAATGCCAGGAGCAGCCGGCACAAGCAGTTCCGATGAGCCCTGTTGATTGGAGAAGTTTGTTCAAAAACGGAGTGCCACCGATAGCTCCGCGGGAGGCCTATGGGGCAGTACTGTTCTATCCGCAGGACGAAACAGAAATCGGGGAACTGGCAGCCCAGCCCTTTGTGGCCGACTATCTCCAAGACCTTGCAGAGCAAGATCGCGAGATCGGAGCTGCGATCGCAAGGGCTGAACGAATCCTGATTGAAAATGGGGATGCTGTTATCGCTACTTGCATTCCGTTTGATCGGCCGCGGGACTTCGACGTATTGGTGCGCGTGCCGTCCTTTGCACAACGCCAGGCGCAGCATTTATGGAATACGAGTGCTGAGTTGCAGCGCTGGGATTGGCTCAAACGAGTCAGGTTTCTGCCGACGGCGAAAGTTGATGGTTCTTCCGGTTCACAGGGCAGCTACGATTTGGTCTATCATTGGGTGCCATATCCTCTGGAAGGGGATCATCCTGCTCTGATGGCTCGGATACAACAGCTTCAAAAATGCTTGAGCCAAGCAGGCCAGGCGTTTGTCGTAGGGCCGGCCGTCTTGGGAGCTTTGTGGAGAGCGTGCGGACTTGCTGTCTGTTGGCAGGAGAGCGTCGAACAATTGCCGACGTTTCGCATGCATCGAACCATCCTGCCTCAAGCTCGACTCAAGCCTGGGCTGACGCTCTTTCATGTGAAGAGGGCCTAGCAGGAAGAGTTGAAGCCTCGCTAGGACCAGACGATCCTCTTCAAGCTTGACAGCCTTCCTTCCGCCTCAGTATGATGCCTCAACCTTTAATGCTCATCCTGAGAGGTGAGCAAGGAGTGAACATGGGCCTCATTCAGGCCTCTCATCGTCAGCGAACTGTGACCCTCTCGTCGAATCTCGGCGGGAGGGTTTTTTTATGCCCGGATTTCAGATGAAGACACAGACCCAACATGACCGGCAGCAGGAACGATTGGTGATGGAATCGGGCGACATTGCCCGCGCGCTCACCCGCATCGCGCACGAAATTCTCGAAAGAAATAAGGGGGTCAAGGATCTCGCACTGGTGGGAATCAGAACGGGGGGTGTCCATCTCGCTCACCGGCTTGTGCGACGGATCCATGATATCGAGGGCGTGGCCGTTCCTATCGGAGAGTTAGACATTACGCTCTATCGGGATGATTTGGCCTTACGAAAGGAGCAGCCGATTCTTCGCAAGACGTCCGTGCCGTTCGACATCTCGAGCAAGATCATCGTGCTGGTCGATGACGTCCTGTTCACCGGACGGACCATCCGCGCCGCGATGGATGGACTAATCGATCTTGGCCGGCCGGCAGAAATTCAGTTGGCGGTCTTGGTCGATCGGGGACACCGGCAGTTACCGATCAAAGCGACGTATATCGGAAAGAACATTCCGACCTCACGGGAAGAGAAGATCCAGGTGTTGCTGGAAGAGGCAGGCGAAGAAGACCGGGTCGTCATACTCAAGGCGTGAAGGAGACGAAGCGATGAGCCTCAAACGC
>JAWOMO010000147.1:0-7978 GCA_033852435.1 Nitrospira sp. | reverse complement strand
GAGCGGCGATCAGCGCATCGGCCCCTGACTGGATGGCAGGCCAGGCCTGAAGTTGTACGTCAGTCGGCTGACCGACATGCGATTGAAACCACTCAGCGATGAGAGGATGGAATCGGGCAAGCGGCATGGCCCGTCATGATAACACGGGCCAGCTTCCAATCACCAAATCACCGGTTGCGGGGACTTCAACAGGAACCAGGAACTTTTATGCACGGTGGACCTATTAGAACGTGAAGGCTGTGACGTTTCCACCGGGCACCAACAGCCCGTTAAGTTTGGACGATGTCCCGGGAGATCCCACATTGACGGAGTACAGTTCCTCGACGCCGAGCGTCGTTTGGTCAGCTAGATAGATGACGTTCGCGCTATTCGGCGTGATCGAGAAACTCGCCACGTTCCCTCCGGACACCAACGTCCCGTTAAGGGGCGGACTTGACACCTGCAGCGAAGAAAATGAAACTTCAAACAGCTGGACAGCAGTAGTAACGGCGGGTTGGTTGGCCATATAGATCGCCGCAGAGCTGTCCGGCGTAATGGCAAACGCGGTGACCTTTTGGCCAGCAACGTAATCGGGATTAACTTTCTGTGCTGGTCCCGGTGGCTGGGAGAGAGCCACACGAAACAATTCCACCACCCCGAGTATAACCTGATCGGCGCTATAAACCACGGCTGAGCCGTTCGGGGCGATGGTGAAGGTGGACACATTCCCTCCGGCGGTCAATGTCCCGTTCAGTTTTACGCTTTGCGTGGGAGTCACGAACGCCACTTGATAGAGCTCAAATACGTTGTTAGTGGTTTGATCGGCTCGATAAATCACTGCGGCGCTATTGGGCGTCACAGCGAAAGTGGTGACGTTGCCACCTGAAACCAGAGTCCCGTTCAGCGGCGTCACGCTCCCGCTCCCTGGCACTAAAACTTGAGCTAGATAAATCTGAAAGACTCCGACTGTGGTTTGATCGGCCAAATAGACCACTGAGACGCTGTTGGGAGAGATGGCAAAATCGATGACATTTCCTCCCGTTACCAACGATGCGTTAAGCTTCGTGTTGTCGCTAGGCGGATTCAGAAATGCCACCTGGTACAATTCGTCCACAGTAAGATTAAGTGGGTCTTGGTTCGCAATATAGACAACCCTGGTGCTATCTGGAGTCACCGCAAATTGCTTGACAGTCTGTCCGCTAGACAATGGAGTGTTGAGCAAAGTACTCGACGCTGGATTCGAGAAGAGTACCCGGAATAGCTCGAACACCTGATCAATCCGCTGGTCGGCCAGATAGACGACCGACGTGCCATCTGGCGTGATCGCGAAACTCGTGACATTACCCCCAGGGGGTATTAACTTCCCGTTAAGCTTGACGCTCACCCCTGGTGTCGCAATGTTGACTTGATACAACTCAAAGACGCCGGCTGAGTCTTGATCCGCGATGTACACCACGGCAGTCTTGTCCGGCGTCAGGGCAAAGCTGATCACATTTCCGACGGACGTGAGCCGCGGATTAAGCCTCGCTCCTGACGAGGCCAAATACAGATTAAACACTCCGTCGGTCTCTTGATCGGCGAGATACACGACAGTCCCGCTTGCGGAAAGGTTAATGCCTCCACCGGTCACACCACCACCGTTGTTACATCCCGCAAGCATCAGGCAGGCTGCTGCCAGGAAGCGGAGCAGTCTCATGCTGGTCATAGAGCCACCGTAGGTTCTGTTTGGCAACCGCGCTTATTTACACGTACATTGTTTATATCACCATGGAAACAGTGTGCCAAACAAAGAACGAAATGTTTTCAATGGACTCCGGCGGATGGTCACTGGCAGACTGTCGGGACCTTCAAACAGGCCGGCACCAAGATGGAAAACCATGCTCTCGTCATTCTCGGCTCAGGCTATACCGGCCGCTTCCTCGCGCCTAGAGCCGCTCGGCACTACCCATACGTATTTGTCACAAGCCGCAGCCCGGAGGAGCACTTACATGACGTTCCGGCACGGCAACGGATCGAGTTTGACCTGGAACGGCCTACCACCTGGGCACATATACCTCCCGCCGCCGATCTGCTGTGGTGCTTTCCTGCCACTCCGCTCGACCTGGTTCATCAGTTTGCCGAAGCCATCAAGGCTCCCTCCCGCCGGATCGTCCTACTCGGCAGCACGTCGGCCTACGACGTCGGCGACTCTCACAATTATCCGCCGGCCTGGCTCGACGAATCGGCTCCGATCGATCGAAGTAAATCGCGCGTACAGGGAGAGGAGTTCCTGCGAACACAGTGTCATGCGATCGTGCTTCGCGTGGCCGGCATTTATGGACCGGGGCGCAATCCGCTTGACTGGATCAAGAACGGTCGCGTCGGGCCCTCACGAAAATACGTGAATCTGATTCATGTGGATGACTTAGTGGCGACCTGTCTCGCGGCGTTGGAGAGGGGAAAACCGGGAGAGACGTATAACGTGAGCGACGGCCACCCGCATACTTGGGAAGTCATCTGCTCCACCGCGCATGAGCGATGGAGCGTCCCCCTTCGAAGAGGATCGCAGGCGGACGCACCTGGAAAACGAATCAACACACACAAGCTCACCACAGAGCTTGGCGTTCGCGTTCAACACTTTGATCTCTTCACGGCTTTGGAAGCACTCGAGCAATAAAGGACTACCAGCGCAGCAGCGCCATGACGGCGAGGCACACCAAGAGATTATTGATCGCATGGGCCAGAATGCCGGGCGCGAGACTTCCTGTTTTTTCATAGATCCAGGCCCAAAGCACGCCGCTCCAGCAGACGCTGATCAGACCGACCGCACCATACCCATGTGCGAGCCCAAAAATACCTGCGCTGATGAGGGCCGCAGGGAGAAAGCGGAACTTGCGCCGCAGAATGGCGAACAACAAACCTCGAAACGCGAGTTCTTCGAACAGTGGCGCAAAGATGACATACTCCAGCAGACTGACCATGGTGACGGACGGAGATCCCCAGACCAAATCTCCATCAAACCACTCAGTCCAGTGGCTCGTCAGATGCCATTGTTCCGACAGGCGATCCATGCTCCATTCGCCCCACAGACCGGCAGCGACAACTGCAAGAACCGCGAAGAGCAGTCTGCCAAAGTGCCTCCAGGGAAGGCTCAAACCGAACCCTTCTTCGAAGGTCATGCCGGCCGGCCTGAACAGATGATAGTAGGCTAAGGCCAGCAAGGGCACGTTCGTCATAGGAATCGCGAGCGCCCTCAATGAGGCGTTCTCAGGCGGCAGGTACATGAGACAGACAGCCATAACCACGGCCCCGATAGCGCCGCCGCGCAGTAACACTGCCGCGCCGACGCGGCCGGGCCAGGGCGGGGGAATCCCCGGTTCATGAAGTCGAATGGGATTGGCATTTGTGCCCCGCTTGCGCCAGATGAACAACAACAGCACGGTCCCGAGCAGTATCGCTCCCAGTTCGAACAGCGTCAGCCTTCTCGAACGAGCATACAATCTATCGGCTTGGATGGCGGACTGCCCTTGAAGTCTGGCCACTAACTCTGCATTGCCAGAGCGTTGAGCCAGCCTGATCGCCAAGCGATCGTAAAACCAGCCTTGCGGCAACAGGTCCGGCAGATCCGCTTGCATCGCCTCGATTACCTCTGGATCAGGGGAAAGGTCCTCGCTGTAGGCCGCACGGATCAGTTCTGCGAATCGCGGAAGTGGATCTTCCCGTTCGTTCCACTCATGCGCCGAAAGAAGCGCTTGGGAGATCTGCCCGGTTTCTGCTTGCAGAATGGCCAGATTCAAGGGGACGACCGGATCGTCTGATTGTTTTGCCAGCTCGCGATACCATTCGATGGCACTGGCCTGCTCGGCTTCCCCGTTGCCGGAGACCCAACCCAGCCACTGTTGCTCCCATGCCGGTGCACGCTTGAGTCCTTCCTGCACCTCCATGGTCCGACCCACCATCAGGCTGAGGGCTCGTTCAGGCGCTTCGATCCGATCGATTTTCGGCATCGAGGATGCCATCAGCACCACTGAGGCTAACGAGGCGACCAAGAAAATCGCGGCAAGCCAGCTAATCAGCGGAGAAAACCGCGATGGAAACTGCCCGACTGCGGGGGGAACCTCGGTCTCACGCCACCAGGAGCGGGACGCCGGCGGTTGGGATAATGGTTTTACGAAGTCATCCATAAGTAAGCTGAACTATAACATGGCCTTTTTCGAGCCAGAAACCCCTCAAAAGTAACAACGGCCGGCCCTCGTCGCACATAAACTCATGGCCCCTTGGCATAAGACTCCGCTATACTACCTTTTCTTTTCTTACGGAGTCGTATGAACCTTCAGGACTTTACTCCCCCAAGTCGTCTTCTCCTTGGCCCCGGTCCGAGCATGGTCCATCCCCGAGTTTTGCGGGCTCTCTCCGCGCCGCTCCTTGGCCACTTGGATCCCGCCTTTCTCACGGTCATGAACGACATTCAAACCCTCTTGCGCAACGTTTTTCAAACCAGCAACCGCTTCACCATCGCCATTTCCGGTACCGGATCGGCCGGTATGGAGGCATCGATTGTCAACCTC
Source organism: Nitrospira sp. (assembly GCA_033852435.1). GTDB lineage: Bacteria > Nitrospirota > Nitrospiria > Nitrospirales > Nitrospiraceae > Nitrospira_C. The sequence goes on along the minus strand of JAWOMO010000147.1, from coordinate 3,452 downwards.
GTCGAACCGGGCGATGCAGTTGTCGTCGGAATCAACGGCGTGTTCGGCGGCAGATTAGCCTCGGTCATCGAACGGTGCGGCGGAAAAGCCATCCGCGTGGAAGCGCCGTGGGGCGAATGCCTCGAACCTTCAGCCATCGACCAGGCCATCTGTCGATCCGGGCCGGTCAAAGCCGTGGCGGTCGTTCATGCAGAAACCTCTACCGGTGCATGGCAACCGCTCGATGACATCGCCAAGATCTGTGACCACCACGGCACCCTCCTAGTTGTCGATGCCGTCACATCGCTGGGCGGTGTGCCGGTGGAGGTCGATCGCATCGGCATCGATGTCTGTTACAGCGGCACACAGAAATGCCTGAGCTGCCCGCCTGGGCTCGCGCCCTTTACGATGAGCGATCGGGCGCTTGCAGTGGTGAAGCAGCGCCGCACCCCTTGCCAGAGTTGGTACCTGGATATGAGCCTCATTGCCGACTATTGGGCGGAAGGGACCAGAGCCTATCACCACACTGCCCCTATCTCGATGCTCTATGCTCTGCGAGAAGCGCTGCGGCTCGTTGAAGAAGAAGGACTGCCGGCTCGATTCAACCGTCACCGCGTGAACAGCGATGCGCTGGTGGCGGGACTGGAAGAACTGGGGCTGACTCCCCTTCCGCGAATAGGCCAGCGGCTGCCGATGCTGAACTGTGTGACTGTTCCCTCTCACATTCCGGAAGCAGAGGTGCGCGCAGAGTTGCTGACGAATTACGGCATCGAAATCGGTGGAGGATTAGGACCATTGAAGGGTAAGGTCTGGCGAATCGGCCTGATGGGTGAATCGTCGACAGAGGCCCACGTGTTGACCTTGCTGAACACGCTGGAATCACTTTTTATTCGAGGCGGCTGGTTGACGGCTCCCGGAGTCGCTTTGCAAGCCGCCTCCAGAGTCTATAGCCACGCGAATTTATGACCGGAGGTTGATCGACCGTATGAACAACAAACCATTGCTTTGGGTGCTCGGAGGCGGAGCCTTTGCCTTCGTCGCCATCGTTTCTTACTGGATCTTCGCACTCACGCTCGCGAACCAGATGAAGTCCGACCAGGTGTCGCCCGAAAAAACAGCATCATTCATCCATGCCATTCTGGAAGCCAACCGCAACAATTATACGGACAACGTCGTCGTCAAGCTTCAGCGCGACGGCGTTGAGGCTCATGAGCACTGGCGCGATGAGCGGGGCGTGCCGTTGCCCGCGCAGTTCTTGTTAGAGACAGGCCGGCTCGTCGCGGAAAAAGACCTTAATTTTTCGTTTCGGCTGGCCAGTTTGACACCGATCTACGTCTGGAACGGGGCCAACAGCGATCTGGAACGGGTCGGGTTAACTGCCGTCCAAAAAGACCCCTCACGACCTCATTACGGTCTCGTCAGAAAAGGCGAGCTCCGCCTCTTTCAAGCAATCTATGCCGACCTCGCCGTGTCGCAAGCCTGCGTCGATTGCCACAACAACCATCCGAACAGTCCCCGTCGAGACTTCAAGATCAACGATGTCATGGGCGGTATCGTCATCACGTTTCCGATCGGGGAATAGGGCCGTGGCCATCGCCATCCACAATACCCGCCTGATCGACGGGAACGGGCAAGCCATCGAACGGGCCACCGTCATCGTTCGCGAGGGCAAAATCCACGCAGCCGGTCCCAGTCGCGCCGTTTCGATCCCGCGAGGCGCCACCCGCATCGACGGTCGTGGGCTGACCCTGCTGCCGGGCCTGATCGATTGCCACGTCCATCTCTGTCTCGGGGCGGAACCGGATGTCGTTCAGGCCATCGAGCAGGAAACTCCGACCGAAACATTGCTCAAATCGAGTCAGATGGCGCGGCAAACCCTGGAAGCAGGCGTCACCACCGTCCGTGATGTCGGCTCCCGGGACCATTCCATCTTTGCGCTGAAACGGTCGATCGACAAAGGACTCACGGCGGGGCCTCGCATTGTCGGAGCCGGACTCGCCATTTGCATGGTCGGCGGACACGCCAGATTTATCGGACAAGAAGCCGAAGGCGTGGAGGAAGTTCGCAAGGTCGTTCAAGCCCAGATCGCCGCCGGTGCGCAGGTCATCAAGGTCATTGCCTCAGGCGGTGTCCTCACTCCCGGCACCTCTCCGGACCAAGCCCAGATGACGGTCGAGGAACTCCGAGCCGCCGTCGATGAAGCCAAACGAGGGGGGCTGAAGGTGGCGGCCCATGCGCACGGAGCGTCCGGGATGAAGAACGCGGTTCGCGCTGGCGTCCATTCGATCGAACATGCCACGCTCATGGACGAAGAATCCGCTGCCTTGATGAACGAACAGGCAGTCTACATGGTGCCAACCCTCTCCGCTCTCGCCACGACCGCGGCCTGCCGCCGAGGGTGTGGAATTCCCGACAGCGCGCTCGACAAGGCCAAAGCCATGACGAAGCGCCATCAGGCCAGCTTCAAACAGGCCCATCGCCGCGGCCTCTTGATCGCGATGGGCACGGACGCCGGCACGCCATTCAATTATCACGGCGACAATGCGCAGGAACTCGAACGGATGGTCGCGTTCGGCATGAGTCCGATGGAGGCCATCCTGGCTTCCACGTCATCCGCTGCACGATTGATCGGGGTTCAGGATGTCGTAGGGACGATCGAACGAGGCAAGGAAGCGGACCTGATCCTGTTCGATGGCAATCCGCTGCGGAAGATCGAACTGCTCCGCGACCGCAACCGAATCGTCGGCGTCATGAAGTCGGGCAAGCTTGTGGCAGGACCGCTCTCGAAAACGTGAGAGGTAAGGGGCGACCGCCTCACCGTCTTTCATAGAAGAGTTCCAACGCCGACGCAAACCCGTGCAGGCGTCCTTTGCGGAACTGCTCGTCCAACCGACCGCGAAGAGAACGGAGCCCGCCTTCATCGTTTTTCCCCACGACACCTTGGGAGACCATCATCTGCGTCGCCACGTCGACCAACCGCTGTTTGCGTCCTTCCATCTCATCGGTCACGAACTCGTGCATGACCTCCGCCGCGCGGGCATGAATGAGATCTTCCTTGAATGAATCATACCCTTGATCCGCGACAGTTCGCTCCCGAATGAGGGCGAGTTCCGCCTTGATCCGTGCCACTTCTTTTACGAGGACGGCGAAAAGTTCTTTTCGCCCCTCGTCGAACAGCTTCTTCTCCATCTCGTCGAGGATGATGGAGACATCGGCAACGTCTTCCCTGAACTCATCGCCCCAGTTGAGCCGATCATAGTTGCGTCGCGCCTCCGGATCTCCAATGATCTCGTAGGCCGCGTTGATTTCGCGGATCCTGGATTCCGCCTCCTTGCTATCGGGATTGCGATCGGGATGGTGCTCGAAGACAAGCTTCCGGTAGGCTTTCTTGATTGTCTCGTCCGACGCTTCTCGCGTGACCCCAAGGACCCTGTAAAAATCGACTCGTGCCATGGGCGCGACTATAGCAGGAT
>JAWOMO010000132.1:0-6159 GCA_033852435.1 Nitrospira sp. | reverse complement strand
GAGCTTCTTCTCCATCGCTTGGCGAATCACATGCACTCGCCGAAGTTCCTTGACGCTCATCATGACCCTGTCCTCTCCGATCATCCGGCCCTCCTGGTAAGAGCCGGCAGTCTATAGAGGACATTTCTATTGTGGTAGAAGCGGACATTATCATTGTGGGATTACAGTCTAATTTCACGTATTAGGCCATTCGGCCCTAGAGGGTCTGAAGAGGATCAGCGAGGTCGTATCGAGAGATGAAAATAATCTACCGGGCTGGGTGGTGCCGTAAGGGCGATGAGAAATGATTGAGGATCGTACCCGACATCTTCCAGATCTTTGGAAGCTTGCGTCAGCTCTTCTTCCGTGAGGTAAGCCACCGTATCAGGCACGCCACCGGGCTTGAGCGCGCGAACCAAGGCCTGGAGCGCGTCGCGCTCTTCTGTCGGCATGTCCGCTCGGATCGGAAACTCGATGCTTCTCGCGTAGGGGCTCTGATACGTTTCGTTCAACGCCTTGATGGTCTTCAGAATCAGCCGATCCTGTTCCCAGGGTTCCATCTTAGACCCGGCGAGCGGATGAGTGGCCAGAAGATCCATGAGCGTTAAGACATTCGTCCCAAGGCTTCGTCCGATGAACTCACGCTGGCTTTCAATTGACACCGTGCCGGCCTCCACCTGCTTGACGACGGCTTCGGCAAGGGCGAAGTTCACCATGAAGCTCTGCTGGCCGCCGAACTGACCGGAGCAGGGCTTGTCGGGATCGTTCAACACCTTCAGATCCGCTGTGCCTGCATCGAAACTGCTGAACCCGATCGCATCGGGCGCCAAGAGACGTTTGGCCTCTTTGATGGTGGCATGGGCACCGATGTTCACCGGCACCACCACCTGCTCGTCGATCCGGCGCAGAAATTCCGTGATGGTCTTGCGATAGGGAACTTCTTTCCATTCCACAGCCCGATATTCCCGTTCCCACACCAGATCGTCGAAAAACGGCGGGAAGGTCTTCAAGGTCTCGACGTCTTTGGCGTCGAATGCGCGAACGAAGGTGGCCCAGTCTTGAATCTTGGCATGAAGCGCCTCGCTCAGGTTCGGCCTCAGGAATTCCTCCTCGACCTCGCCGCCCTGACGCGACATGAGCTTCGTCGGCAAATCGTTCCATAACTCATTACAGAAAATGCGATCGACCGTGCCATCGGCCAGCCCTGCCACCTGATCGACCATGGAGCAGAGCGTCACCACCCGATCGCGATGGGCGGCGAGTGCCGGATGGGCTGCCGCCGCATCGAGCATGGTTTGATCCCAATCAACCAGCACGTAACGGATACGGGGATAGACCAGCCCGTCTCGGTCCAACGTTTTCAGGTGGCTCAGAAAACAGGCGGCGAGGTTGCCATTGCCGGGCCCCCACTCCATAACGGTGAGGGGTGAATCCGACATACTCTCGCCTGACGCCTGGCGCCTAACGCCTGACGATTTTTCGCGCTTCACAACCTGTTCGTAATAATCAGCCGCCAGCGCATGGGCGAGCCGGTGATCCGCCGAAGCAAACGTTTGGTAGTAGCGGCGGATCTGATCGCCGCGGAGGCGATAGAAGAGTTGATTGATATGTACTTGCCACTGGTCGACCGGCTTATAGTCGCCGATCAGCTGGGGTAAGGCGTCCGCATCCTGCAACATGGTCCGTCCACACTCCTCATGGATTCCGAATGGGAGGCGAATTCTAGCAGATGGTTGGAAACAGCCGCAACGGGCTTTCCTGTAGCTGTGAGCAACTAGTCATCAGCCTTTTCCGCTCCTTGACAGCCCCTATTCATCGGTGTACGAACTGAGCCATGCGCCTCCCCGTTACCGCGTCACTCACCCTATGCTCTTGCCTTCTCGGGGCCGCGTCGATTCAGGCTGCAGAGTTCCCGATCACCAAGAATCCTCCGATCCCCGAATTCCAGAATCGTTTGCAAGACACTATGCCCTATGACTTCGACGCGCCTCCCCAAGGAATGTTTCTCACCATCACGACAGCGGAGGGTTTCGAAGAGGAGCTGGGATTTCGTCACACGCACGAGATCGTTCCCGTCAAACCGACTGAGCAGTTTCGCTCTGACGCTGCAGGAATTTTTATTGTCTTCCAGCTCCATCAACATTATCAGGCGTTTCAAGTGTTCGGCCGCTGCTTCCCCGAGTCGGTGCCGGGGCTCGATCCGCACACGATGGTCGGCCAGGATGCCATGTACATCGCCCTTGAAGATGAATCAGGCTATCTGAAACTCGCCCCGCCTGAAGGCGGGTGGAAACCGGGGCGATACAAGGTGGAAATTCACGCGGGCGAGCAGATCAACGAAATGAGCCTTATGGGAACCATGCGGTTCACGATTCTTGCGGACAAGCAGTAGCGAGACGGGCATGAAAGGCGCGGGGACTCCTCTCTGTGCGAAGTCCCCGCCACGCCGCGTTGTTTGACCCCCCTCCAGGCCTTCTGTAGAATGTGCCGATGATTCGGTTATCCTTCTCAAATGCCGAGCGTTTCAGTTCGTCATGACCGATGCACCCCGCCCATGGGCCTCCGTCGTCATCCCGATCAAGGATGAACGAGACAACCTGGCTCCGCTCACCGAACGCGTGCTGAAGGTTTTGGGCGCACGGAATGAGTCGCGCTCGGCGCCCTATGAACTGATCTATATCGACGATGGCAGCACCGATGGCAGCAGTGAGCTGCTGGACGAACTGGCCAGGAATTATCCCGCCGTTCGCGTCCTGCATTTTGACCGGAACTACGGCCAATCCTCAGCCTTCGATGCCGGATTCAAACATTCTACGGGCGCACTCGTGATCACGATGGACGGCGACCTTCAGAACGATCCCGCGGATATTGACACCTTGCTTCCTCTGACACAGAGCTACGATCTTGTCTGCGGCTGGCGCATCACGCGCAACGACAATCTCGTGCGGAAACTGTCGTCTCGTATCGCCAACGCGGTCAGGAGTGCGATAACCGGGGACCGGGTCCACGATACCGGATGTTCGTTGAAGATTTTCCGGCGGGCTGTCGTCGATAAACTCCAGCTGTTCACCGGTATGCACCGATTCTTTCCGGCCCTGGCACTCATGCATGGCTTTACCGTAACCGAGATACCGGTGAGGCACTATCCTCGGGCACACGGAATTTCCAAATATGGCGTCGGCAATCGACTCTTCAAGGGCTTGTATGATCTCATCGCGGTGCGGTGGATGCAACATCGTGTCTTGCGATACCAGTATCGACATCCCTCGCCGCATTCCTGAGTCCATCCACCTCGAACCTCACGACTATGACGATGACGGAAACAATCTGGATTGCAATCGGATTTTTCGGGCAGGGGCTCTTTTTCGGGCGTTGGGTCCTTCAGTGGATCGTGTCCGAACGGAAAGCGAAGAGTCAGGTGCCGCTGGCATTCTGGTACATGAGCCTGATCGGCGGACTCATCACGCTAGCCTACGCCATCTATAGGAAGGATCCCGTCTTCATCGCGGGTCAGGGCGTTGGTGCTGTCGTCTATATTAGAAATCTCGTACTGATTCGACGGGCTGGTACCTCGCCGAGGACAAACCCCGCACCATCCGCTGGAAATTCCTGATTCATCACGCGGACGACACTGATCACCCTATGTCATCATCCTCCACGCCGACCTCCAAATATGCCGTGAACATCGCGGTTCTCCTGGCCCTCGCAATCCTGCTTCTCTTTCTCGGATTGGGATCGATCGGGCTGACCGATCGCGACGAGGGCCGCAATGCGGAGGCCGGACGTGAGATGCTGGAAACCGGCGACTGGATCACGCCGACCTTCAACTACGAACCCCGCTTCTACAAGCCGGCTCTGGTGTATTGGCTTATGAGCGGCTCCTACGCGGCCTTTGGCGTCGATGAATTTGCGGCACGATTTCCTTCCGCCCTCTTCGGCACGGCGCTGATTCTGTTGCAGTACTGGTTTCTTTCGCGATACCGCAATGCGCAGATCGGTCTCTTCGGCGCACTCATGTTGCTGCTGAATATTGAGATCATCGGACTGAGCCGGATGGCGTTGACGGACAGCGTCCTGGTGTTCTTCACAACGCTGGCCCAGCTGGGATTCTGGATGGGATTCCACGGCGAAGGCCGCGCTCGACATTGGCTCTGGTGTCTCTATGCGGGCATGGCGCTGGCCACATTAGCGAAGGGACCGGTCGGATTCATCGTCCCGATAGTGACGATCATTCTCTACCTCTCAGTGACGAAGCGATGGAGCCAATTTTGGCGCCGCGGGTTCCCTCTCGCCGGCACTGGACTGTTCATCCTTCTGGCCCTTCCCTGGTATGCCACGATGCTGGCCATTCACGGCTCAACCTACGTGACCATCGCCCAATCGCAAACCGTCGGGAGATTCATGAGTCCGATGGAGGGCCATGGGTTCGGTTTTTTCTTTTACGTTCCCGTACTCTTACTCGGATTTTTCCCTTGGTCCGGCCTTTTGCCGATGGCGTTGCAACAGGTCTACGTCAACTGGCGCAACTCACGTACAGCTACTGCCGGTTCCGATTCTCAACCCTCCGCAGAGAATCCTGATTCCCCGGCAGCGGAGCTCGAACTGTTCGCCGCCCTCTGGCTCATCGGGTCGTTCTGCTTCTTCACCCTCTCATCGACGCGACTGCAACATTACATCGCCCCATTGTTTCCAGCCGCGGCACTCCTCGCTGCCTGTTCCTGGCATCGCAGCCTGCTCGACCCCGCTGCGCGAGGGGCACGGATGGCCATTCATTTCATGATGGGATTGGGCCTCATTCTCGCAGTGGGATTCGCCTCGGTCCCTTGGCTCTACTCGCGGTTTCTCAACAAGATGCTGAAGGAATTTCCAGCCGCAGGGCTCCTCGATCCAAGTGCCCCCTCAGCCGGACCCCATGCCGCTGCACTGATTCTCTTGATCGGCATGGCGTTGGTGGGATACTTCGGCCTGAATGAGTCACGGCGGGCAGGAGCATTCTGGGCCGCAGGCGCCACACTGGCTCTTGTCGCGCTCACCGTCCTTCAATTGACGCTGCCGCTCGCCAACCGGTACTTCATTGCACCGGCGCAGGAACTGGCCTATGCGGCGGGGGTGAACCTTGGTCCCGCGGACCAATTGATCATGTACGGAGCCACCAGGCCGTCCGCCACGTTTTATGCGAAACGGAAAATTATCTATATTCCCCAAGACCAGGAAGATCGGCTCCGATCGCAGCTCGGGCAGGCCGGGCGTACGATGATTCTGTTGCCGGAGTCGTTTCTTGAAAAATTACCCGCGGAAGCCCGTCGGTACCAGCCAATTTTGAAACGATTCGGATATGTCCTCTTGTCGAACGAACCAATGGTTACTCTTCCAGACGGCGCAGTTCCGCCTCCTGCGGTCTCAATCCCCGGTCACTAATTCTCATCCGCTAGAGCATCGGCAGCGCACCTCGCAACTCTGTCATTGCGTAAAGTACGAGCAGTACTGCAATGCCGAACAGCCCCTCTCGAAGCCACGGTGTGCGAGGAGCGAGAACGGCTTCCTCTCCTTTCACCTCGGGCCACAGCCAGTATGCTGCGCAGACCAGCAGTACCGTGACAGAGACCCAGACTGACCCCGTGAACATTCCGATCCCGCATCCGATGAGACTCTGTGCGAGAGGTCGCGTGAACAAAGCCGGAAGGATGTGAGGCTTTGTCGCAAGGAGGACATGTCCGACAAGCCCAAGGATGCTGACGATCGCTCCGGCACCAATAAGCTGTGGAGCCATCCAGAGGCCCGAAGGATGATGGCCGATGGTCCACACGATGGTGAGCAGGGCGGCAAGAAACGGTGTGAGCGCAAACAATGCCGACTCCAGCGACGTCCGCCAATCGCTCCAGCGATTGGCCGTTAACGAACCGATGAGGCAGCCGAGCAGGGCCCCTCCGGCTACGTCGGTCAGATAATGCGACCCCCGAACAATTCGACTGACGCCGATCGCAAAGGCAACAAACCAGATTGGATAACGGAGTTTAGGAAATTTCACCGCCAACACGGCTGCCACGGCGAATGATGCCGTCGCATGGCCTGAGGGAAAGGAATCCCACCCGCTCCCGCCGACGGGAGACAGTTCAAGCGTGCCGGCATGCATGAACTTAGGACGAGCCCTGCCGACGAGATGTTTCGTGAGGTTATTGA
>JAWOMO010000006.1:0-74576 GCA_033852435.1 Nitrospira sp. | reverse complement strand
GTCAAGATGACGGTGAACGGCACGCCCACCACCGCGAGGCCGATCCCGCCGAGCAACGCATGGACCAATGCGGTCAGCACCACCCCCAGCGCGACCCCCCTGATCGCGTGTCCAGCAAGGCGAATGGCCTCCTCGCCCCGCTCGCCCGCGAGTCGAGCGCCGAATCGCACCGCCATCTCTGCGGCAGATTCCCCTGTCGCGTAGAACACAGACGAGACGAACACCGTCAAGATGATTTGGACAAGCAACGATCCAAGACCGCCCATCTGCTGGGCCACCCATGTAATGACCCCAACCAGATACGGTGACAGGCGAGCCGTCATTTCGTCACGACTCAACGCCGCGAATTGCTGCCAGCCCGACGCCATGCGCGGACCAACCATGGGTATCTTTCCGAGCCAGTCTGGCGGCGGGGGGAGAGTGAAATTGGAGAGTCCTGTTGTCCAGTCGATAATCTGATGGAAGTTCTGCACGAGGGCACCGATAAGAATCGAGAAAGGCACAACGAACACCGCCAGCAAGAGGAGGGTCATTGTCGTCACCGCGAGCCAACGCCGATTCAGGAACCAGCGTTGAAGTGCGAGCAATACGGGCCATGTGGAGACGACAATCATGGTGGCCCAGACCATGGCTCCAAGGAACGGTAACAGGATCCAGACCGACGCAGCGATCAAGGCAAACAGGAACACCACCGCCAGCGTATCGCGGGTCAGCTCAAACTGCCGTTCTGCCATCGATACACCTCATGAATTCTGGTGGGTTAGCCCAAAAAAACGCATGGGCTGCGATTGCCTGTTCATATGCATAGTAGTAGGGCCGCACCCGCACGTAGACAGATGCGGCCCCGCTCTTTCACCCGGCATCCTGCCGACGCGTCGGCGCGCCACGGCGCGGACGCTGACCCAATTGGGCTAGTCCTCCGGCATCTCGCACTTGGCCTCGTTGCGCTTTACGCAGGCCCGCCAGCGAAACTTTTTGGCCCAATAGTTCGCGGCCTGCTCGAAATCTTCCCATCGGTTCAGCGCTTTCCAGGCGTACTTCCCTCCGCCGCGCCGATCCACGCCGGCCGCCATCAGTTCACCGGTCTGACTATCCGTCACCTCGACTTCAACCGACGCCTTCCCGACAAAACTCTCGGTCCCGCCGATGGCTTTCTTCCCCTTGGACATCAGGAGCGTACCCGGGTACGCCGCGGTCAGGTTGTCCAGAACCGGGATGCCTTTCCCGGCTTCCGTGATCCCAACGCGGATCCGCATCACGCCTGGCCCCGGTTCTCGCGTCATCATATAGTCTTTGCGCAACTCTTCATCGAGACGCGACCAGAGATATTGCGACACATATTGAGCATCCTCCTGGTCGAGATCCTTGGCGTCCGACTTCTCCCCTCGCCAAACCTGCACCGGCTCCAGCCAGACCTTCGTGTACGCTTTGAACTTGGTCTTGTCCGGATCCGGCGCGAAATACACCAGCGACGCTTCCGTATCATCCTTCGCCGGATGAAGCTTCGAATAGTCTTTCAGGAACCCGGACGGTTCGACCTTCCCATATCCCCCTGCCTGTTGCGAGTGGGCACAGGCAGTGAGTAATGCCGCGCAGAGGCTACTGACCATCAATCGACGGATGTTCATGAAAACGACGTCCCCCTTCTTCAGAGCCGGCAGCATTCATGATCAACCATTCCCCCCTATGAGCGGGATCGATGATGCAGGCTCAAGCCATTGACCGACCGTATCGAGTATCGCTCACAATCCGCTGATATCCCTCAGGACCTCAGCGGAAAATGTGTCGGTTGCTGATTAGGCTTTCGGTTCGACGCAGTTCATGCCCCCGCGCCATTGGCACAATCGGTAGCGGAGCTTCTCGGCCCAATAACGATAGGCCTCTTCGACGTCATTCCAGGAATTCGTCACGCCACTCAAGCTCTTGGTACCCCCCCGGCGATCAACCGCCTCTGAAAGGATTGCGCCCGTTCCTGCGTCAGTGGCCTTTAATTCCACGCTCGCACTGCCCGTGAACGCCGACACCCCGGTCGCGAGGCTCTTCATGCCCGAAAGCAACCGCGTCTGTGGGATGATGCTCGTCACTGTATCCATTACGGCGCTGGATTCTCCGGCCTCGGTGATGGCAACTTGGATCCTCAATACGTCCGGACCACCTTGGCTCGTCATCTCATAATCTTTTCTGAGTTGCTCGTCGATTTTGGACCACAACAGAGCCGCCAGCCTTTGCCGATCTTCAACTGACACGTCCTTGAGCTGAGAGTCCTTCTGACTCATCCAGACAGTCACGGGATCCAACTGAATCTTCTTGTACTTACGCCAATCCGCCGCAGGGTTTTTGTAGATCCACAACGCCTGATTTTCGGCGCTCCCGCCGCTCACCGTACTGCGCTCCCCCTCCTTCAGCAGCGAATAGTCCCCGAGGAAGCCGGACTTTTCCACCGACTTCGCCTCTTGGGTTGCGGCGCAACCAGTCACTACAAACACGAGTGCCAGAATCGCTCCCATCATTTGACGCATACTCGCCTCCTCGTTAGTTTTCTCGACGCCGTGAGATTCACCCTACCTGCCTGACCTGCCGATAAGTTTGGTACACGCTCAGCGTTCAGTGCAGCTTCAATGCCTGGTGCATGGTGATAGATCCGGAGAACGATTACATGTGGGAAAGCTGGATTAACAAGTGCTTCCGTATCTCACGACGCACACGATGCGACGACATCAATTTGAGGGGTGGGGTGATTTGGGGCAGCTACGTAGAGGAAAGCTGTAGCTGTTTTCCGCAGCCATGTCCGTTTGGGCAGGCAACAGGATGTCTCCATCGTGATTGGCGTCAATGACTGTAGTTCTCCCGATCCCAAGACGAGTGTTAAAGAATGAGGGGGCGGGCAAACTGATCCTAGAATCGCTGGCGATTGGGTTGCCGTCATTCCTTCTTCTGGAGCGGCCGGCTCGGGCGGGAGCCACAGATCTGCGAATGCCGTTATCTTGAAAGATCAACAGGTGTTCCGTAGAATGCGCACTTCATACATTGGCGCACGTTGCGCGCAGCCGCAAATCTTCCGGCTATCGGACATCGTGCGGCTCTCTTGCTCACCGCCGCACGACTCGCACACATTAATAGATGCGCCAGCATTTTCTGAATACCTTCTTCACGATCTGCTTCCTTATCACTGTCTTCACGACGATTCCCGTCTCGGTGCAAGCTGCGGTCGTCGTGCTCAAGAACGGCGATCGGATCACCGGTCTGATCGTCAAAATGCAGGACAAAAAGCTCGAGATCGATCCCGAATATTCGTCCACGAACATCACGATCGACTGGGAGGATGTCCGGAGCATCACGTCGGAACGGCCGATGTCGATTCAACATTATGGGGACGTGGAGATGCCCGAGGGCGTCGGAAAGCGCGTTCGCGACCGGATCATTCTGCAGACCCTTGAAGAGGGGGGGCCGATTCGCCTCGAAGACGTGCGGAGCATCAATCTCGCGGAACAGGATTATTACGGTTACATCTCGGCGGGCGGCAATCAGACGTCTGGCAACACGCAGACGCAGGCCTTTAACCTCTCGGGCACGCTCACCTACCGCAAAGAGGAACACCGCTTCATCCTGGATGGAAAATATAATCGCGCGCAAGCCAACAACGAAGACACGGCCAATAATGGTGCGATAAATATTAAATACGATTATTTTCTCACCCGCCGACTCTTCACAAGCGCCTTCAATCTCACGGAAACTGACCAATTTCAGGACTTGTCACTGCGCAATACGTCAGGTCTCGGCCTTGGCTATGACCTCCTTGCGAGCAAACAACAGCTGCTATCTGTGGCGGCTGGCCCGGGAGCGGTGTATCAGGATTTCACCACGACCCCTGCCACGATTACCCCCTCCGCCACGTGGGCACTACGGGCCGAATTCAGATTCCGCGGCGATGACGTGATCCTGTTCCATAGGCATCAAGGCTTTAAGGACCTGGGGCACGGGTCAGGAACCCGCGTGAATGCCGATCAGGGGATCCGGGTGAAGATCACGGATAACTGGCGGATCAACTTTGAGTATGACATCCGCTACAACACCCTGCCGGTGGCAGGCAAGAAGACAACGGACACGAACATCATTTTTGGATTTAGCTACGACATCAAACCATAAACTAAGCCTGCCTCTCTGGCCTCTCGCCTGTGTCTGAAGAGTCACAATCTCCAAGCAGGCGCTAGGAGACCACGCCGGCACGCGCGGTCGTGCCGTTCCTACTGCTCGCAGGTCTGTGGCTCCTGCCCGAACCGACCGTTGTAGAAGAAGCAATGGAGACGTCTTGCTGCCTGCCTAAACAGGCATGGCTGCGGAAAACAGCTACAGCTTTCCTCTACGTAGCTGCCCCAAATCACCCCACCCCTCAAATTGATGTCGTCGCATCGTGTCCGTCGCGAGGCACGGAAGCCCTTGTTATTCCAGTTTTCCACTTGTGCTCGTCCTCGGAATCCATCACCAGGCATTGAAGCTGCACTAGACGCTGACCATGCACCAAACTTATCGGGAGGCAGGGTTATGTCGAACGCCTATGACATCGATCATGAGGTGCTGGAAGTCATCGTTCGGTCACCGGGCAGCATGCTCGATGATATCGCGCTCCAATGCCCGAGCCTTACCTGGAACCAAATCTTCATCGCTATCGATCGCTTAAGCCGCGAAGGGATGCTCAAGCTGACGCCCAAAGGACGAGGTCTTTACACGGTTGATCTGTCGAACAACGCACCGCAGAGCACGTCACCAAACCGGTATTTAACTCACTGAGTGGGCAATCGTGCTTGAAGTTAATCCACAGATGAAAGGAGAAGGATGAGTATGAAGTCCTCGCCGGCAAAACAGACAGGTGCGAAGAAGCCGTCAGGGATCATGGCCGGCCAGGACCAGGCGGCCTTGGCGGTCAGCAAATCCGCACTTCAGAGAAAAGCCTCGTTCGACGATTTGCACGCCCGCATATCCGCACGCGCGTATGAGCTGTATGCCCAGCGAGGCTACAGAGAGGGCTATGCGCAGGAGGATTGGTTGGAAGCTGAACAAGAAATTTTACAACGTGAATTCCCAGCTTAGACAGCGGATGCAACGTCGACCTTATTCAGGTTAGTCCAGGGTAGGCTTCGATCCGCAGCAAGCAGAGCGGGGCTCGATTCGTCGCACTGCGCATGCGTGTTGACAGATTATTTCCGTTTGACATAGCCTAGGGGACCATCTCATCCGGTTCTTCATCTTATTCTTCAGTTATTGCATTGAGATTCTGGAAATCGGCAGTTTCAGGACAACCTACTACTTGGAGGTGCCATGAACATTAGCAACGATCCAATTGCGCGAACCAAGAAAATGGGTACTCTGGCTCGCGCATGTTCCGTTTCGATCACTCAGGCGATCGCAGTCGTTCTGGTGCGCATCGGAGGAACCGTGGTCGACGCGAAGCTGAAAGGAAAGCCTGAAAAAGTTCACTGGAGGATCAAATTACTGACCGCAGAAGGCCCGGTCAAAGTCTATGTTGATGGACATACCGGCGAGATCCTTGAGGCATGGTCTGAAGGCTCGCTCCCCTTGGCTGACGAGAGGGTGAGTCCGAAGGAACTCTTGCCTGGTCATACGGCAGAGCTCGAATCGACCCCGCGATAATCCTCCTCCCTTTCACTCCTGACTCCCTGGAAATCCACTCCCCTGTTCCGGCCCTGTGGCACCTTCTCATGCCCGCGTGCGGGAATGGAACGCTTCGCTCGCCATGTTAAGCGTTGGAAAGATGAAATCGGCGCCGATGCGTTCCAATACACCGGCACGTTCCAGGTTGATGCGCACCTCATGCTGAGCGTTCGCAAGACCGAAGCGGACGCCGCTTGAGGCCAGTTCTCCGACAAGGGACTCGAGCATTTCAGCCCCCGTGACGTCTACCACATTGATCGTGCTTCCATCCAGAATGAACCATTCGATGTCGCGGTGGCCGGCGATGAGCTCCATGACCCGTTTCTTGAAGTACGCCGCATTGAAGAATACGATCCCGGATCCGAACCGATAGACGATGAGCCCGGGAGGGGTCGTAGCTTCTCCAGTATGAGTCATGTCGTGCCACCCTCTTAGCCCCGGTACTCGCCCCAATACCGTATCCGGCGGTCGCGACACGCGCGTGATCAGCAAGAGCAACGCGCTCCCCACGGCCAAGAGAATGCCCTGCAGCAAATCCAGCCAGATCACCCCGACCATCGTGAACAGGGACAAGACGCACTCCGCTCGGTTCACACGCCACATCTTGCGCACAGCGCCAATATCGAATAGTCCGATGGCAGCAACGATCAGCACCGCCCCCAATGCAGCCACAGGCAGATACCGTATGGGCTCAGTCAGGAAGAAGAGCACCGCCGCTATCGTTACAGCAGCGGTCAGCCCAACCATCTGAGTTTTGCCGCCCATGGCGTCGTTGACTGCCGTTCGCGAGTCGGCCCCGGTTACGGCGAACCCCTGCGACAAGCCGGAGGCGATCTGACAGGCACCCAGCGCGATGAACTCCTGGTCGACGTCGATGTCATAGCGGTTCCGCGCGGCAAAGCTCCGCGCCGTTACCATCCCGCTGCTGAAGCTCACCAGGGCCACGCCCAAAGCGCCGCCGAGAAGGAGTTTCAGGTTTTCCGAGTCGAATCGGGGCCAGCTGAGGCCCGGCAATCCTGCCGGCAACTCACCCACGACCGCCACACCTCTGTCTTCCAAACCGAGGCCATAGACCAGCGCCACGGCCCCCACCGTGGCCAGTAACGGCGCCGGCGCGCGAGGCCACAAGCGTTTGCTCCCCATGATGACCGCGAGGGTCGTCAGTCCCACAGCAAGTGTCGGCAGGTGGATTTGATGTATCTTCCCGCCAAGCTCGATGAGCATCTGGATGATTCCGCGCGAGTGCATGGGAAAGCCGACCACTTTGCCGACCTGGCCGACAAAGATGCTGATCGCCACGCCGTTGAGATAACCGACCAGGATCGGTTTTGCCAGAAAGTCGGCAAGGAAGCCGAGTCGGAAGATCCCCGCAGCGATGCACACCAGCCCGGTCAATACCGCCAACGCCATGGACAGTGACCGAAGGGCGTCGGAGTCGCCGGCAGCGAGCGGGAGCACTGTGGCGGCAAAGATGGCGCACGTGGCCGCGTCGGGATTTACGATAAGCTGACGCGAGGTACCGAACAACGCATAGGCTACAAGCGGAAGAATGGCCGCATACAGCCCGACGATCGGCTCGAAGCCGATCAGTTGCGCATAGGCGATCGCGGTAGGTACCGCCACGGCAGCAACCGAAACGCCGGCCACCAGGTCGATACCCAGCCATTCACGCCGGTACTCCAGGAGTTGCCGAAGACCAGGCGCAAAACGTCCGATCAACGCATTGCGGTTGTTCCCTCTAGTTGTGGGGGTATCAACCATTTGAACGGTGTCCGGATTCAGTAATTCTCGGGGGAAAAAGCATTGGCCCTTGAGGAATACCCATTATCGTTCTCGCCCTTGGTCGATCGATTGGGTCGTTTCGTCTTGTCGCGAGGCATTGTATTGTCGCCCATCCACCCCGGCACAAGAGAACTATCGCTGAGGCGCGCGCTTCGTGGCGAGCCTCGCAAATGGGTGGCTCCAAGCAGGCACAATCATACCTGTCCCTTTGAGACAAATGAAGGCTGACCAGCCCGCCCAAACGGGCCAGATGGTTCAGCAACTCGCGTGGATACCGATCAAAGAACTCAGGTAACAATCACGGGAAATTGGCGGGTGAATTTTGAACATGATCCCTGTTACAACTCTCTTCCTGCGCCGGCCGTAAGAGGACGGACACGAATATCGTCTCTGGATTTAGGTACGATTTCAAACTATACGCTGCGTCTCTTCGGACTCACGGCCAGTCTTTCTATGCACGATCTCCCATCACGCGCTACGGTAACCTCGCTTGCGAGAGCGGTCGTGCTGTTCATGCTCCTCGCAGATCTGTGGCTCCTGCCCCAGCCGGTCTCTGCAGATGAAGGATGGTCGTTCGAAGGTCGGGGGATTCTCTTTTATACCGATGACGTCGGATTATTTTCCGCCACTCGCCGCCTCAGCCGGGACGATGACCCGACCCAGCCGGCCATCGACTCAAAGCTGACAGACCAGGGATCGGACATGGCCTTCGAGCCGTTGTTGAGCGTGACGCGGACGTTGACGAACGGCCTTGGACGGCTCAACCTGAACGTGCAAGGCCAGGGCTTCATTTTCACGGAGAATCCGCAGTTCAACCACGGCACGCTGCGGCTCCAAGCGATTCAAGAGCTATCCTCGAGCACCCGCGTGCAGGCGCGGTTCTACTACGCTCCGGATCAATTCCTCGGCGACAATGACGAGCGGCAGTCAGGCCAACAACTGTTGACGGCTGAAAAACTGACCAGCTACATCTGGTCCACCCGTCTCATCCACGATGTCACGCCGGATCTTTCGGTCCGATTGCTCGGACGATATGGCCTGCGGCGTTACAATGAATCTTTTTCAGAACGCAACACCGACTTCTGGACGATCGGCCCCCACGTGGACTGGCTGGTCGCGCCGAAAATTAAGCTCGGCCTGAGTTATCATTATGAACGCGGACTTGCGGAGGGGCGCAACCAGCCGCAGTTCGAGGACGACGTGTCCTATATCAACCACTACCTGTCCGCGGACGTCGACGTTGAACTGACCGAACGACTCTCGCTCCTCACAGCGGCTCATTATGAACACAACATCTGGACCAGCAGTCTGGTAGGCGATGAACGGAATGGCGCCCATGAAAATGTCTACCAGGGTGAAATGATTCTGGTCTATCGCGTGACAGATTCGATTCAGGGATTCTCTGGGGTCCAGCGTTCAAGCCGCAAGGAGAGTTTCGAGTCGAGTTCCACCAAGAACACCAACGTCGGCATCGGCATGACCGCGCGATTCTGATGCGGCCGCGGTTCGTGACCGGGCCGGCAGTTTCTGGTCATAGACGCAAGACGTTTGAGGAGTGAGGCTGAGCGAGGAAGGCTACGCCCGTTTCGGGAGGCCCCCGAGGTAATGCGTCGCAATGGCCACAGTGGCCGCGACGTTCAACGACTCGACCTGTCGACTCAACCGAATCGTAAACCGGCAGGAAGCCAGCCTGCTCGTTTGGGCGGAGAGCCCGCGGCTTTCATTTCCCACAGCGAGGACCATGCGCTGCGGAACGGACTGAATGGTTTCCATCGGCACTGCGTCACGGCTTCCGGCTTCCGCGGCGAAAATCTCGCACCCCTTCTGGACAAATCCCGTCACATCGCCCGCCATGAAAATCGGAAGGGATAACAGCGCCCCGCTCGTCGCGCGCACAACTTTGGGGTTGTATACATCGGCCGAATCAGGCGTGAGCCAGAGGGCGCTGACATTTAACGCCGCCGCTGTGCGAATGATCGCCCCGACGTTCGCAGGATCCTGCAACTGCTCCCCGTATAACCCGAACAATGTTGGGCGAGCGAACAGCTCGTCTTCGCTCCAACTCGGCTGCCGCACGACCGCGAGAATTCCCTGGGGAGCTTCGAGTTCCGAGATGGTCGTGAACATCCGCTCCGTACAGGCATACGACGGGACATCGACCGAATGACGAATCCGCCGATTCTGGTCACTTTCACGCCGTTGATACTCGGCGGTCATGAGGAGCATCAAGAGTTTGGCGGGATGGGTAAGGGCAAGATCGCGAACTGCGTTGGCGCCTTCGACGACGAAGGCGCCTTCTGCTTGACGAGCCCGCTTATCTTTGATGAGAATTCGAACGCGCGCGATCTGCGCGCGCGTTACGGTAGACATGGAAGAAGACACGCCAGCGGTGCGGTACCGATCAGCGCCGGCTATCGACGCTTACGGCCAGATGCCGCCTCTGCCGCTCGAATCCGTTGGGCGCGAGCCTTTGCCCGCTTGAGCAACGTCAGCTTGCCGCGCGTCCGGTCGTCTTCATGTTGCAACTGTTCCAGCTGGGACTTGAGATGAGCCTTCTCCTGCTTGTGGAGCATGGCACATTCTTCGCGCGAGAGCTGGATCCAATCGCCCCCGCTCTTGGCCCGCTTGATCCGTTGTTCCAACGACTCACGCAACTGCTTCGTTCGCATGGAAAGGAGCGACTTCAGTGCCTGCCTGCGGCGCTGGACTTCCTCCTCTTCGGCCATAATTCCGCGGATATCGGTTCCCAACATGATGCGCCTCCTCAAAACTTCGAGAGAATAGAATAAGGGCCTTATTCTACCTGATTTGATTACTCATCTTCCACTACGAGAATTCTTCCATAACTTATTGATATTACATTGATAATCAGCCATGAGCGCTGAATGTCCCGGTTGCAGAGGAATGTTAAATTCAGTACTATCGGCCATGGCAATCGGCTCACAAATCCAGGCCTGGCGCCTCTTTCGGGGTTTTTCCGTCGATTATTTAGCCATCGAGGCTGATCTTTCGACTGAGACCATCGCGGAAATCGAAGCAGAAGTCGTTGATCCCTCCACCACTATATTGGAATCTCTCGCAGCGGCCCTGAAAGTTCCTGCCGCCTGGCTCTTTGCCCATCCCAGTGCTTTTCAACTGCTTTTCCACGAACCGGACGAACCAGAAAGTCTTCCTCCGGATGGTCCAGATCCCGTCACCGAACGAATCCTGACCGGATCTCGAATGGATCGTTCACTCTATGTGATGCTGACCGCACTGATCCAAAGCGGCGAACCCAAGTTGCTCCGGGCGGCAGAAATGAGTCTCAAGAGCCTGGTCAAGCAATCGAGACGATCAACCATTCCCTGGCAGAATCGCCCTTCCGGCCACTTCGAACCGCCCACTGACTAGACGGATGCCGAAAAAGCCCCCTCAGCGTCGTTCTCGCGGCGCTCAGAGGCTCCACGGGGAATTGATTTTCTCGAAAAGCTGGGATCACTGGCGGAGTTTATCCGTTCACCAAGACCCATGCTATTGGTGAACGGGTCACACGAAGTGCGGTATGTACCCATCGCCTCTTCACTTGCTGCGGCCTTACGGTGGAACGGTGCGTCTCGGCGCGCCGGGGTTGGGTGGGTGAGAGAGCGGTCTTTTTGAGCATCCTCAGGTGCAAGAACTTCCACCATTTCTCAAATTTAGCTGCTCCCTTCTTATTGAGACTATAGTCCTACAGGATCGATACAGCTGCTCAATCTCTCTCTGAATTTGACCAGATATAAATCGAGGGTTAGAGCACTTGCAGGATGAAGCACTTGAGGTAGCGGGTCTCCGGCATGGAGGTCAGGATGGGGTGATCACTCGCTTGTCCCCGTTGTTCGAGCAACCGGACCGGCCGTTTCGCATCCTGCGCGGCGCGACCGATGGCCCTCCAGAAATCCTGCTCTGATACATGATGGGAACAGGAACTCGTGATTAATATTCCTTCCGGCTTCGCCAGCCGCATACCGAGCAGATTCACATCCTTATAGCCTGCCAACGCGCGCGGCACCGCCTGCTTGCTCCGGGCAAAGGCGGGAGGATCGAGGAGGACGACATCATATCGTCGACCGGCCTTCTCTAATTGACGCATCTCGTCGAATGCATCAGCAGTTCGATAGGAGCAGCGGTCCTGCACATGATTGAGTTCGGCATGGCGGCGAGCCAGGGCAAGCGCTTCTTCACTCACATCCAACCCTTCCACCCGCTTCGCACCGGCCAGTGCCGCATGAAGTCCGAAAGCTCCGGTGTGACAGAACACCTCCAATACTTCGCCGCCGGCGGCAAACCGCGCTGCGGCAAGCCGGTTCTCCCTCTGGTCGCAGAACCACCCGGTTTTCTGGCCGCGAGCGATGTCCACGAGAAATCGTGCAGCACCCTCGTAGATCTCTACCGTCGTGGGACCTTGGCCGCGCAAGAATCCCGTCGCTACGGGAAGTCCTTCCAGTACCCGGCTCTTGGCGTCGTTGCGAAGATAGACCTGGCTCGCACCGGTTTCCTCGCAGAGAAGATCAGCGAGGAGTTCTTTCCGTTGATCCATTCCGGCAGACAATGTTTGCATCACCAAGACGTCGCCGTACCGGTCCACAATCAGGCCGGGCATGCGATCGGCCTCTCCATAGACCATCCGATAGGCATTCGTCTCGGACACGATTCGCTTCCGGAGCCGTACGGCCTGCGCAATTCTGCCTCTCCAGAATGAGTCGTTAATCGGCTCATCTTCGAAGGTGAGGATGCGCACTCTGATCTTCGAGGCAGGGTTGTACAGACCGCGCGCGTACAATCGACCGTTGGGCATGACGATATCGACGAGATCGCCTGCTGCAGGCTCTCCGCTCACGGCATGAACAAAACCAGCGTAGATCCAGAGATGCCCCGAGTCGGTAATCTCTTTGGCCCTTGCCAGTGTCACACGCGCCGTTGGAACCTCCTGCAACATCGACATGGCTTACTTATCCGATGCTGGAGGCCGAAGGTCAAGCCCTTCTCATGACCGGTTGTTGCTTGACGGCTCGCGCCCTCTGTGGTTTGCTGAATCCAGGCGCTGCGTGATTCGCGCTATCGCGATGAGCAATGAGAGTTGAGTATGGGAACGGCGAAGACGGCGACGATCGGCTCAGCGGTCATCGATCGGCTGCATCAACTGGGCGTCCGTCACATTTTCGGAATCCCGGGCGACTATGTCCTGAGTCTCTATCAACTCATCGAGCGCTCTCCCATTCGACATATCGGGACGACCCGGGAAGATTGCGCCGGCTTCGCCGCCGATGCCTATGCACGCATTAATGGAATCGGCGCCGTGTGCGTGACCTATTGCGTCGGCGGATTGAACTGCGTCAATGCCATCGCCTGCGCATACGCCGAACGCTCGCCCGTCGTGCTGCTCACCGGTTCTCCGGGGCTTTCCGAACGGACCCGAACACCATACATGCATCACATGGTGCGGGATTTTTCGACGCAACGTGACGTTTTCGAACGGATGACCGTCGCCGCCGTTTCTCTCGATGACCCGCTGACGGCCGAGCGTGAAATGGATCGAGCCTTTGCCGCCCTCCTCCGCTATCGCCGACCGATCTACCTCGAAATCCCTCGCGACATGGTCCATACCCCGCTTCCGTCCTCATCCCATCCTTCCTGTATTATGGATGCGCCAAGCGATCCTGCCGCACTCGAAGAAGCGATCGGCGAAGTTCGCGCCATGCTGGCCGCAGCTAAGCGGCCCTGCATCCTCGCCGGGGCCGAAATTGGACGGTTCGGGCTGCACGACGATCTGGCGCGCCTCGTCGAACGGCTGAACGTGCCAATCGCCTCGACGCTGTTGGGAAAGTCCATTATCCGGGAAGACCATCCGCTCTATGTCGGTGTCTACGGCGGACTCATTGCTCGCGACGAAGTGCAGCAATTCGTCAACGAGTCCGACTGCCTGCTGATTCTTGGATCGATTCTGTCCGACGTCGAAGACGTGGACGCCCAATCGCCGCTGCTGACGGAAGGGCGGACGATCCACGCGACCGCCGATCGTGTCGCCATCAAGCACCACCGATACGACGCAATCAGATTTCAAGACTTCGTCCGAGCCGTCGGCCAGGCCTCGCTCCCCTCGTTCCCCTCGCGGTTGCTACCGCCGCCTCCGCCTACCGTATCGAAAACGATTGCGCCCGGCGCGCCCATCACGTTGAACGGCCTGTTTCTGCACGTGGACAGCGTCTTGAACGACAAGACAATCGTGATCGCGGACGTCGGGGAATCGTTGTTTGCCGCCGCAGACCTCCACGTCCATCGGCGATTCGAATTTTTGTCGCCAGCCTACTATACGTCAATGGGCTTTGCGGTTCCTGCCGCCCTGGGCGCATCCTGTGCCGACCCATCACTCCGGCCGATCGTTCTCGTTGGCGACGGCGCATTTCAAATGACCGGTTCCGAGCTGTCCAGCTGCGTCCGATACGGCCAGACTCCCATTGTCATCGTCCTGAATAATCGTGGTTATTCAACCGAACGGGAGATTCTCGAAGGCCCTTACAACGACGTCCACGAATGGCAATATGAACGAATCTGCGACGTGATCGGCGGTGGAGTTGGAACAAGGATCGCGACACAAGGAGAGTTCGAGCGAGGACTTGCCACTGCCCTCAACGACAAAAACCGGATCCACGTCCTCAACGTGCTGCTGAATCCCGCCGACCGTTCCCCCAGCATGGTCCGCCTGGCCAGGCGCCTCGGCAAG
Source organism: Nitrospira sp. (assembly GCA_033852435.1). Lineage (GTDB taxonomy): Bacteria > Nitrospirota > Nitrospiria > Nitrospirales > Nitrospiraceae > Nitrospira_C. The sequence goes on along the minus strand of JAWOMO010000006.1, from coordinate 60,385 downwards.
AAACTGTCGACGGATAAACCGTAATTGACGCAGCGCGGGATTAGAACATCGCGCAAAGTGCCCACACGACGAGAGTCGCGCAGAGAGTCAGGCCGCTCCTCCCCTCCTCAATGGTCACGAACATCGTCGAACCGGTACGGCTGAAGGCCAGGCACTTGTGCGATCGAGTTGATTCGCCAGATAGCGGAGAAGATCCCGAACGGCGTCGGGATCGGCCAGTCTCGTCCAGGTTTTGGGGGCGTGCGGGATCGATCCGACCTGGATCGCGACCCCGGATCTCGCAACAAGCTTGAGCGCCGGAATGTCCGTAATGTCATCACCGATGTATACCGGGACTCGAGATCGTGCCCAGGGTTTCTTGAGCAACCACAAGACGGCACTTCCCTTGTCACAGTCGGTCGCCGGAAGAATTTCCATGATGTGTTTCCCTCGCAACAGACGGATCTGTTTCCCACGAAGCCGGTCCTGCAAGGTATCCATCGCGTGGCGATGTAAACTGTGACGATCTCGAGCCGCCACTTCTCTATTGTGCAACGCCACGGAGATGCCTTTGTCTTCTACCCAGGCACCCTGGACTGTTCCCGCCACGGCGTTGAGTGCCTGCTTCCATGTGCGAACGATTCGACGCGGCGGCCGAGGAGCCAACCACGACGGGGGGTTGTGGGGCGCCCCGTATGAGAAGCCGTGCAGGCCTATATAATGGAGGGACTTGAGACCGATTACGCGGCGCAAATCCTTCACCGGACGACCACTCACGACCACGATCGGAACATGTTGCCCTAACCGATCCAGGATCCGAATCATGGCCTTGTCCATGCTGACATGTTCCGGCCTTGTGGCAATCGGAACCAACGTCCCGTCGAAATCGAGAAACAACGCCAACCGGGACAGACCTATCGACGTAAGCCGCGCGCGTACTGATGCTGTGCCTGACAAGAACATATCTTCAGCGATGGGCGCCCACGAACGCGTCACTGAGACAGCGATCCGCCCAGGCATGGACGTCGTGGGCGGCGAGATAGAATCGCATTTGGCGCATTCTGCGCCGACGCTCATCACACGGCATTTCCAATGCCCCTTTGATGGCCTCCGCGACACCTTCTGTTTCGTAAGGGTTGATCACGATGGCACCCGGCAGTTCTTCTGCCGCTCCGGCCATCTGACTCACGAGCAACACGCCGCTTTCATGCACTTGCGCGGCGACATATTCTTTGGCCACGAGGTTCATCCCGTCATACACAGAACTAACCAACGCGAAATCGGCCATCCGATACATGGCCAGGAGGTCGTCGAAACTGATTCGCCCCTCATGAAATTCGATGGGAGTCCAGGCGTTCTCCCCCTTCTCCTCAGCATTGAACAAGGTTATGTGGCGCTGATTGATCTCGGCCACCGTTTCCCTGATCAAGTCGCGGTAGCGCTGGTAGACGTCGAGTTCGCCGCGTGTGGGGACGGCGACTTGGAGGAAGGTGAATTTCCCACGATACTCGGGAAACTGTGAGAAGAATGTATCAAGCGCCCACAGTCGTTTCATCAGTCCCTTCGTATAATCCAACCGGTCAACTCCCAATCCCACCCGCATTCCCATTGGTAGAGCGAACCGCTCTCGCAGCGCCATTTCGGCTTCATCCACGAGTAGACTGCGCGCATGCCCGGAGAACGTTCGATAGTCTACGCTGATAGGATAAGCTGACACCCAGGTATCGTGCCCGTTGTACAGCACGCGGTCTCGAGAGGAATGAACAATGGCCCCCAGGAATTCCTGCGCGCATTGGAGAAACGCTTCGGCATAATTGGGAGTCTGGAACACGATCCGGTCGGCCGCCAGCAGCCCATGCAGGATTTCCCGACGTTCGGGGAGAATACGCCATACATCCGGGCCGGGCCAGGGGATGTGCCAGAAGACAGACACCGGTACGGTCGGGTGTGCCGCTTTTACCAGCGCGGGAAGAAGCGCCAGATGGAAATCGTGGATCCAGACCGGCGCCGGCTCTCGGTCCAATTCAGCCAACACGGCATCGGAGAAATGGACATTCTGCGACTGGTAGCCGGACCAAAATGCTTTCAGATAGTTGATACGATCCAACGTAATGTGACAGAGCGGCCACAGTACCTGGTTGGCGTAACCAAGGTAGCCATCCTTGATTTCATCCGGAGTCAGCCAGACGCGCCGAAGCCGATAGGCTCGTGATTCGGGAGGCACCTCAACGGACATATCCGGCCCCACCACATCCCGATCGGCGGATCCACTTCCCCAAGCGATCCACGTCCCACCGCACCGTCGTAGTACCGGGTCCAGAGCCGACGTCAGTCCTCCGTCAGTCCGTTTACAGACCAGTCGATTGTTCTCTCGAGAGTGTTCGTATGGTTGGCGGTTCGACACGACAATAAGTCGATCAACGACGATCATAAAACCTCCTCTTCGTTCATTCACGCAGCCGAACGGCAGAGATGAATCATCACACCGAGGTAGTCTTGAAGCTGTCTGGTGATCAAGAACCGATGCCTGGCATATTCCTTGGCTTGCCGGCCGATCGCGGCCATAAGTTCAACGTCATTGAACAGGTGCTTAATATAGAAGGCTGCCCCTTCCGGAGAGTTGACGGTATATCCCGTTTTCCCGTGAATGATCTGAGCCGTGATCCCTCCCGTCTCCCCGCCGATCACCGGTTTGCCTTTCCACATGGCCTCGGTGACCGTCAGGCCGAACCCCTCGCGTGTGGATTTTTGCAAGACAATCGCGGCGGCCCGTTGCAGCGCATTAATCTCGATGTTCGCCGTCGGGGGAAGCAGCAAGAGATGGACGTCCGGATCGACACCCACCGCTTCACGCACTTCAGCCACAACCTCTGCGCCTTCCGGATCGTCATCGGCGTTCCCGCCTGCCAGCACCAACCGACAGTCGTGACTCTTTTTTACAATCCGGTAGGCTTCGACCACCCCAACCGGATCCTTGAAACGGTCGAAGCGTGAGATTTGCACGAGCAGCGGTTTATCCCGGGGAACTTCGAGCCGGTCGAGGATGGCTCCGACCTCCTCCTCCGGAAGTTCCCTGTTCTTGTCACTGAGCGGGTCGATCGACGGGTAGATGAGAAACTGCGGAATCGGCAGCCGCTGAGCAAATTTCGGTAACGAGAACACAGCCGCGTCATAGTGAATGATATAGGGACGCAGGAATTGCCAGACAGAGCGCTGAGGCGTGGACAGATCAATATGACAGCGCCAGATCCACTTCGAGCCGGGGGGGCGATGATCGATGAGCGCTGCCGGCTGCGGGTCATGTATCAAGGCGACATCGGCATCCAAGTTCAGTCGTGCGCCATTCTCGCGGTTGCATTCGAGGTAGGCATCGAACATCTCTTTGGTGAGTCGTTGCTTCGTGCCCTGTAGCGAGTTATGAAAACTTTTCGTCGTCCGGTAGAACGAGTTGGTTCCTGTGAGCACTTCCCAACGGGTTTTCACACCCAGCTCATCCATCAAGGGAAGCAAGCGGTGGAGAATCTCCGCAACCCCACCGCCATAACGGGTGGAATTCACGTGAAGGATCGTCCTGCCCTCCGCCAATTCGCCCAACCGTCGAAGGAAATCCACTGTTCCGGTCGGAGCCACATTCCGATACTCCGCCAACATTGGTGCCATTCCGCTCTCACTCCCTCGGTACCGTCTCAGGCGATTGCGGTCAAGGCCTGATCACAGAGATTGACGATGCGCGTCCGCATACCTTCCAGGTTCAATCCGAGGCGCCCGACGTTGACGACCTGCGCACCTAGTTCTGCAAGGCCTAATCCCGCTTTGGAGGACAGCCAGTCGGCAAAATCCCCGCTGGGTCGACGCTTCCGCATCCGCGCTTCGCAGATGTGGTTGTACACGGCTCCGATCTCCACGTGGCTCAGTTCGTCACGAAATTCCTGAAGCGTGGCCACCTCGATGTACAAATCCACGTCGAAGACATGCGAGCGAATGAACTCGAATGGCTCGGCGACTCTCGTCGAGAAGGCCGCCCTGGTATGGTCCAGGTGATCGCCGATGATGCCGACCAATTCCGCCCGCAGAGTCTCGATGTCGTCGAAGTCGAAGGGGTCTACGACTCCCAGCCGCTCGCCAAGCACACGGTCTTGTGCATGCCGTGCCACCCAACTCGCAAAGTCATTGGGGTACAGTTCCTGAGTATAGGGATGCCGCAGGTAATAACTGTGGGTGTGGTAATAAATGCTGTCCGCCGGTGCCTCTTCGATGGTCTCCAGCAGCCGCTCAATATCTTGCGCCCGTTTCCCAAGACTCTCCCGCAACTCCATACATGAGACGAAATGAAACGGCAAGTCGGCTGAGCGGTCCTCCATTCAGAACCTCTTCTCGATTCGTGAGCGGTGGATCAGGTGTTCTCTGCGTCGCACATCATCGGCGGTATGGTACAGTCACTTCGATACGAGAGACGGTGCCTCCTGCGGCATAGATTTGCTTCGGCCTTGGGTATATCCTTCACGAGCCCGAATTTGACTCCACCAGCGTCTTCTCGATCTCGCAGGGGTGCTCGCTACTGAGAGGTGATGGTGCACGATCACGGGATCGACGATGTCTCCGCAGTTCAGACAACGCCAGCCTTTGAAATCCAACTCGCCGCTCACGTTCAGGATATCCATGAACTGGTCCCTGACCATATAGCCCTGACAACGTTGGCATCGCATGCTGTTTATCCTCCGTTGGTGTGCCGGTTGTTTTTGACCGGTCCATTCCTCTCCACTACGCCCCGCGCTCCTTGCCTTGCTGAATAATCCGCAGCCAGGCAGTGCCTAATGCGAGAACTTCATAGGGCCGCATGATTGACAAGATGCTTGCCTTGTCGGATGACCTTTTTGAGTGAATCCTTCGCGTCGCCGAGAAAGTGACTCGTCTGCTCTTCCAGGTCTTCAGCCAGATTGCCAAGCTGACGTCTCGTCCTGGCGCCTGATTGAGGCGCCAATAAAATGCCTGTACCGATTCCCGCCATGAGACCAACGAAGAAGGTTGTCGTGCTCATCAATGTGCTTCGTGTTCCCTCGGTCATAACTCTATCCTCCTTATTGTGCGTATTATTGCCGATAGTTTCCCAATTCACTCAATTCAGGTCCGCACTGTCGTTCGAGTTCACCTGGCGTCAGCTCTTTGGGCTCACGGCAATTGCTGCAGCGGGCTTCCAGTAAACCACTTTGGGTATTTCCGTTTACTCGAAAAACAAGGACGTAACGGCGACTCCCACAGCTGGGGCACATGTGACCTTCCAGATTGCGCAGAACCGGTACGCCATTAACGGTCAGAATCCTCTCCACGCCGGAATGTGTCATTGGGTGATGGCGATGTATTTCTTCCATTGCTCCTCGTTCGCAACGCGATGTTGAGAGAGCCACTCCGCTGCGCGACGGCCAGACCCATGATGTCGAGAAGAATTGCAAAACCCAGACCGTTTCGCCTGCTCAACACGTCCGCATCGGACAACTCGCAATGATTACAACGAATAAGGACGTGACAGGCCAGCACGGTGACGCGCATCATGAATCAGGATTTTCGACAGACGAGCGGACTGGTTGGATTTCACTGAGTGACGGGTTTTCTCCAAGTTGCGGTCATTTAAGGAGATTTTCTGTGTAAAGTACACTTTATCCGCTCGGGACAAAATGTCCTCATCACAAATTCGTGGGCTGAACAACATGACGGTGCCGCCTCCGATTACTTCGTCACGACAATTTCGACTCGGCCTTCTCTCCGCAACACATTCACGCTGACATCATGTGCATGACGTTCGAGCGAGAGGTCCACGGCCGCGTTGCCGATCCGGAGATTCTTGATTTCAACGAACTCCAGGAACGGCGGCAAAGCCGGCTGTGAAAAAGAGAGGCGTGCCCGAGGGGCTTCGATTCGTAGACCAAGACAGGATTGGAGCAGCAGAAACACGGCGACCGAGGACCATGTCTGGGGATTACACGCGACCGGGTACAGGGTCGGGCTTTCGCCGGGCCTGCGCGGGAAACCGCACAACAGTTCTGGCAAGCGGTGCAGGTCGAGATATTGGCTGGCGTCGAAGAGGCCGCTGAGAATCTTCAATGCGCCTTGCTTAAATCCGTAGGAGGCCATCCCGGCTGCGATCAACGCATTGTCGTGCGGCCAGACCGATCCATTGTGGTAGGCCATCGGGTTGTACCGGCTTTCGGAGGCTGCGACGGTTCGGATGCCCCAGCCGTTAAAATACTCTTCGCCCGCTAAGGTCTTGGCTGTTCTCGTCCCGTGCTTCTGGTCGGCAATACCGGTCCAGAGACAGTGGCCAGCATTCGACGTCCTGACTCGACAGGGTCGTTTGAAACCGTCCAAGGCTAAAGCATAGGAGGACAGATCATGGCACCAGAAGCTTCGCTCGAACTGCGCGCGGAGCTTGTCCGCTTCCTTGAGGAGACGCCTCGCCTGCTCCGGATGGCCCAGCGCCAGGGCTAATCGCGCTGCGCGCCGCTTGGCGGCAAACACGTACCCTTGCACTTCGCACAACGCGATGGGTCCTTCCGCCAGGCTGCCATCCGCATGAAACACAGCATCCTGCGAATCTTTCCATCCTTGATGGACGAGCCCTGCTGTCGACCGGCGACAATACTCCACGAAGCCATCGTGATCGAAATCTCCTGCCTCGTCGATCCACTGCAAGGCCAATTCAACATTCGGCCAGATCTGCGTGATGAACGCCAGATCTCCTGTCCGTTCGTAATAGGTTCCAGCCAACATGATGAACAATGGCGTCGCGTCAATACTCCCGTAGTAGCGACCGAAGGGAATCTCATTGAGGGCCGCCATCTCCCCTTTACGTGTTTCGTGCAATATTTTGCCAATCTCGGCGTCCTGTTCCGGAACTGTCTCCCTCGCTTGGGTCGCGGCTAGATAGGCCAGCACGCCGCGTGCGATAGTCGGGTTAACCCAAAGCAGTTCGAAGGCCGAGATGAGCCCGTCGCGTCCGAATGGTGTGCTGAACCACGGGACACCGGCATAAGGGTACGGACCATTGGGCGTGTCCGACACCATCATATGGAGATCGGCCAGCGAACGGTTCAGCCAGACGTTGAATTGCTCGTTCGATGTTGCGATCAGACAATCTTCCGCTCTGGCAGTATGAAGCGCCCGTTCCACTTCGGCGAACGCGTGCTCATAGGTGGGAACGTGTGTGCTGCGCCTTTCGACTTCACAGGAGATCGTGAGGTCCCACCGGACGGCTTCTCCCGCCCGCAAAAGCGTGTCGCAGTGGATTACACCAGGATCGACCGTCGTGGGGGCCGGCGCACAGCGAAGGGTCAGCCAGCGCTCCACATGATCCAACCCCTCATACCCCAGCGATATACCGTCCTTGGATGTGACGGTCTCCAACCGTCGCCCTCGCCGGGGCCGCGTCTTCCCACGGACTTCGAAGAGGTCCGCGAAATCCGCATCCACCGAAAACGACAGCCTGACCGGCAGGGGAAGGAGGCTATAGTTGTGAACTTGAAGCCGCTCAACGCAGAGACCTTGCCCGATGAATCGGGTGCGTGAGAGATGAAGCGCTCCACGCCCGATGGCTGTCTGTCCGTCGTAGCTCATGTCAGGATTTGTAAGATCAACGTTGAGCAACACGTTGTCTTCCTTGACCGTCGAACTGAGCAGCAATGGCCGTTGCCCATTGATGGTCAGCTCAAAGCAGGACAGAAAACGGGTCCCTTCGTGATAGAGGCCCTGCGAGCCAGTTCTGAGAGAATTGATGTCGCCGTATTGATCACACAAGCTGAACGTGTCGCCGTGTTTCAAAACCTCGATGTGGCTATCGGTCAACGACGAGGACGCCACGATATGGCATTGATCATTTTGACAAACGACATCTTCCATGAGGTCCTCTCATCGGTTTTGGACTGACCGACTCAACCAGCCTCCAAGGGAAGCCGTGACCAGAAAGGTTGTGCCAATGCCTGCCACTCCCGTTGATTCGCCGAACCGTTCCGTGACCCAACCGAATGCGCTGATCCCGCCGATGGTCGCAACCATCGCCCCCGTATTGTAGAGGCCGAGAACCCGTCCCACCATCGCGGCGGGTGTCAATTCTTGCACGACGCCCCACGCGATCGGAGTGAAGGCTCCCATGCCTCCCCCGATCGCGATCATAAGGAGACTGACTAGAAGGAGCTCCCTCGTCCAGATGAGGGCCCCGATCGCCAACGCGCTCGCCACGCTCGTCCCCGCGATAATCCTCGTACGGTCCGGCACATTCCACTCGGTAAATCGCAACAGCATCATCGACATCAGCAGCAACCCCACTCCCAGGGAAGACCACAGGTAACCCACCTCGACCGGCCCCAGACCCAACAGTTTTCTGGCGAAGACAGGGAACAACGTCGTCAGGGCGCCGGCACCAAACCCGTAGCACCCCGCAGTCACGATGAGCAGCAGGATGGCACGCTGTTTGATCGCGACAAAGGCCAAGCCTTCCAGGAGGTCGTGCAGAACTGAGCCATGGCTCTTCTTTGGTCCATCGGATGGCTCCCGTGCTTCCAGTCGTACCAACCCGAGACATAAGGCCGACACGAAATACGTGACTGCGTTCAGGCAGAGCACTTCCTGCGAACCGAACAGGGCGATTCCGATCCCGCTCACCACCGGACCGAACATGATACCGAGACTTGTCGTGCTTTGGATGAGCGCATTTGCTGCCGTGAATTGTGCGCGCGGAACAATCAGGGGCACCGACGACGTGAGCGCAGGACTGAACATTGCCATCGCCACCGCATCGAGGAGCACCAGAACATACAGGAGATTGACCGTGAAGGTGTCGGTCGAGATAGCGCAAGGAATGATCCCGATCAGCACCGCCCGTAAGGTGTTCGATCCGATGAGGAAGAGTTTTTTCGGCAACCGGTCCACATAGACGCCGATGAAGGGACCGAGGACGATGGGCGGAATCGTATGGAGAAGTCCGATGATGGTGGTTTTCACCGGCGAACCGGTAATTGAGTACACGAACCATAGGAGGGCAAGATTCGAGATACCATCGCCAACTTGGGACACCAGTTGGCTGGACCAAACTAATCCAAAGTCTCGCGCCAGAAGCAAGCGCCAATGACTCACACCACGCGCCTCTCCTGGTGTCGTTCCGTCGTGTCGCGTCGAGGCTCGGTTGATCGTCAGGGTCTGCCAAGTCCTCATCCCTCACTCTCAATCCTGACCTTGGCCGTCTTCACGGCTTTTACCCCGGGGACCTGCCGTGCCGCTTCTGCGGCCTCGAACACAATGACTTGGAATCGCACGGTGCCAACGAGCGAAACCACTCCCCCCTCGGTTTTCACTTCGAAGCCGGCCGCCTTCAAGGTGGCACTCTTGGCGAACCGTTCCTTCACTTGGTGAGTAATGATATCGTCCTGCCTGCGCGCCAAGACTTCCGGAAGTTCTTTCAGAATCTCAATCTTGTTAGCCACGGACTTCACGCCCGGAACAGTGCGTGCGATCTCGGCCGCGACGGATTTTTCAGCCTCGGTGGAAACCTTTCCCGACAAGACGATTCCGTCCGATCCGTCCTCCACCTCGATCTCGTAAGGAAAGAGGCGGGAATCTTCCAGCAGGGCGAGTTTGACCGTGAGGATCAGCGAGGAGACCGCTTTCTTGCCGGTACCCTCTTTGTCTTTGTCTTTGTCTTTCTCTTTGTCTGTCACCTCTTCGCCATTGTTTTTTTTCACCTTCGATTCGTCACTCTTGGATGCCTGCGTCTTCGGCTGAGCCGGTTTCGACTCCTGAGCCGACAGCATCGAAGCCTGATCACTCTGTGCGAGCATCGGATTCGTGACCTGACTCACGACCAATGCACACACACAGCAGACCAGGAGCAGCGCACTGTGATCACTGCCGGTGCGCCGGAAGAGGGGACGTTTTCCATTCATTTCCATCGAAATCAGCCCAGGCGGTGAACAACGATGGGACCATCCATCTCTCTCTTACGCTCTTACGCTGCCAAGAGATCCGGAGCCGTCGTGCCAGGGTGAAGATTTCGTTGACTGAAAGCAGCCGCGACGGTTGCAGTGCACAACAAGACCACCCCGATGCCCATGAGACTCGCTGCGGGACCGATCGTATCCGCCGCCCAACCAAACCCTGCCATCCCCGTCATGGCGGAAGCCATGGCACCGGTGCTGAACGTCGTGAAGACGCGGCCCAGCAAGGATTCAGGCGTCAATTCTTGCAACATCGCCCATACGACCGGCATAAACACTGCGGTACTGCCACCGAACACAACGATGAGAAGCGCCGCCAGAGCTGGAGCCTCCAACATCCCAAGTACGCACACGGCGACGGCGCCAACGGCCAGCGTGGCCGAAATCAGTTGCAACCGGCTCCGGATATCTCCCTGATTCATCCTGGCAAGCCAGGCAGAAGCGGCCAGCATACCTATCCCAAGCGATGACCAAAGCCAACCAAGTTCATAAGGACTTGCGTCGAGAAGTTGTCTCGCAAAGACAGGCAGTATGAACACAAAGGCGCTGGCGCCCAAACTATAGAGTGTGGCAGTGAGCATGAGCAGGAGTACCGTCCGATGCTGGAAGAAAATGAACCGAAATCCGACCATAAGGTCTTGAATGATACCTGCTCCGTCTCGCGGCCCTGCGCTCGCTCCGGCTCTCTCGCGCAAGGAAATCGGCACGAGGCACAAGACGGAGACCATGAACGTGCCTGCATTCAGGTACAAGACGTTTTGTGCCCCCATCGTCGCAATCCCCAGTCCACTGATTGCCGGTCCAACAAGAAGCCCTATATTGGCCGTGCCTTGGATCAACGCATTGGCCGCAGTCAACTGCGTGCGCGATACCATGAGCGGAACGGCCGACGCCAAGGCGGGACCGAAAACTGTAGACACGATTGACGTGGCGAATACGAGTACGTAGAGCCGTTCGAGCGTCAGGGCTTCCATGGCGTAGAACAACGGAATGAGCGTGACCAGAACTGTACGGATGAGGTCCACCCAGATCATGACCGGCTTTTTTCTCATTCGATCAAGATAGACACCGATGAGGGGACCAAAGACCAACGGCGGAATGGTTTGGAGCAATCCGATTATCGTCATGCTGAAGGCTGATCCCGTCAGTTCATAGACGAACCACAGGAGGGCCACTTTATTCATGCTGTCGCCGATCTGAGATACCACCTGGCCGGAAAAGAGCAGGCCGAAGTTTTTCGTGGACAGCAACTGCCAGCCGGACGTTGTCCGCTCCTCCACTGTCAGACCTCGCTCACCCATGATGAAATCTCCTCAACAAACAGCGCGCCCGGCCTCGCGCATCGTGGTTTACGGTTCGTGGCTACCCCTTACCCTGTTACTTGAGTCGTGTGACCGAAAGCGTGTGGCCCTCGGACGAGATCTTGGCTTCAATCTTATCTCCTGGGTTAACCCTATTTCGGACTTTGGTATCATTCCTCAGTTCAAGGCGCAGTTCTTTCCCGTCTTGATCGGTAATGACATAGGATTTGTCCACGATTTTGAGTGTGTCCTCACCTCGGATATCCTTGGTCATATGAAACTCACCCTCAACCTTGGACACCTCACCTGTTACCGTTTTTGAGTCAGAGACTGATCCCGCTTCCACGTATGTGATCAGCATGACGGACACAGTCAGGCACACCGCTATACCGGTAGTATTGAGAGGCTGTACGAGTTTCATACTCACCTCCTACCGCAGCTGAAGAATGTGTTTATTCCCCTTCTTCCTCCAGCTCTTCCACTTTCCAATTCCCCCTATTGTGATCGCGGGTTACGCACTGGCTGCTACGGTCGGCCAGGAGACAACACTCGTGGCCTCTGCCTCAGGCTCCTCGTGGGTCTTCGCGACCAGCAGTTCATACACGCGGAGATAGTCTAACGCCATTCGCTCGACGCTGAACCTCTGCTCAAAGGCTCGACGACATCGGTGCCGGTCGATCTCCTGGATGCGATCCACCGCCGCCACCATCTCGCTTAGCCCTTCGCAGACAAATCCAGTGGATTGGTCTTCGATGATTTCAGGAATGGACCCACGCCGATAGGCGAGCACGGGCGTGCCACAGGCGAGAGCTTCGATCAATACGAGACCGAAGGGCTCCGGCCAGTCGTAGGGACAGACCAACGCTGCTGCGCCACCCAAGAACTCATTCTTCTCGGCATCCGTGATCTCCCCGAGATACTCGACCAGCGGATGAGTCAGCAACGGCTCGATTTCAGACCGGAAGTATTCTCGATCCATCGGATCAACCTTCGCGGCGATCCGCAGCGGCAAGCCAACCCGTTTCGCGATTTCGATCGCGTGGTCCGGTCGTTTCTCAGGGGCGATGCGACCCAAAAAGGCCAGATACCTTCCGGGCTCCTCGTGGAAGGTATAAAGCTCCTGGGGCAAGCCGTGATAGACGGTGCCTTGCCAGTTGGCCCAGGAGACGGGCCGCCGTTGCGCATTTGAAATCGACACCATCGGCATCTCCGCATACTCACGAAACACCGGTTGCAGTTCGGGCAAATCAAGCCGTCCGTGGAACGTGGTCACCAGCGGCGTCGGATTGCGCCGCCCGAGGGGAAAGCCCAGGAAATCCAGATGGGAGTGAATGATGTCGAAAACCCCGGTCTTCCCCAACGCCTGTTCCATCAGCATCGTCATCGGCGCATCGCGATTGAAGATCCCTGCATTCAACCGCAACGCATGAGCGCAGATCGGCTCGAGACGCGCCGCGGTAAGCGAATCTCCGCTCGCGAAAAGGGTCACGTCATGACCGAGGCGAACGAGTTCTTCAGTGAGGTACGACACAATTCGTTCCGTTCCCCCATACAGCTTCGGCGGAACGCTCTCCCACAAAGGCGCAACCTGGGCAATTCTCATCGGACTGTTCCTTTCATTAGGATGATTATTGGCTTATTTTGCCGGTCGAAGTGCAACGACTCTCTCACCCGTCATTACAACATCCGCCTCGATTCTTTCCCCTGGAACCAGCACACGTTCTCGCTTCGTGTTCTTGTCGACGTGGAGATACACGAGCCTCCCGAAAACATCTTTAATGAGATACACGTCGCCTTTGATGGACAACAGATCGCCTTTGATCGTTTGCAGAGACGTCTCAATCTGAGCGAGTGCACTGGACATGACGAAGATCAGACAACACAGCAGAACCACGACGCCACCAATCAATCTCGACATGGTCCACCTCACTTGCCCTGTCCGGCGCGGCAGAGACGGCTTCCAAACCAGCCACAAGCGAACAACGCCAGGCAGCCGCCCATTGCGAGTCCGGACGAGAACGAGGATAGAACGACGCGGGCGGTCAACCGCCGGCTCCAGAGCATGAACCGAGCTTCCGCCGCCAACCGTGGAAGAAGAGGCACGCACGCCTCCGCACCCAACCATTCAGTCTTGATCCTGCCAGGATCTTTCGTTGTCTCGCGAACGATATGTGCCGGATTGCGCATCGCCTGAGATTCCTTCCCTACCTGCCGTACTTGGCACCCGCGTCTCGTCACCATCGGGGAAGCTGGAGTTTCGCCATGCCGCCCTGGTAACAACCCCGAAACCCTATTCTTCCACGGAAAACGGTGATCCTGCCGGGTTACTCCCGTTCACCCGTTGAACTGCAGCAAGCAATTCTTCATTCCGAAATGGTTTCTGCACCCAGGTCAGACGCTTGGGCTGCCGCCGACCGAGATCCGTGCGCAGAAGATCCCGTAGATCTTCGGGGGCCTCCAGTCCTATCAAGACAATCGGCATAGGCTTGGACGATTGCTGAAGCGAACGGAGACAGGCCAATTCTGTCTCTGCAGAAACCGTATCGAGATCGAGAATCACGGTGCTCCCGGAAGGAATGTGCTCACCTTGGCCTTGTAACGTTCTCACGGAGATCACCTCATGCCCGCTGTGGTGTAGCACCTCGCCGACGACGGCGCCCAACACGGCATCGGATTCGACGAGAAGAATTCGGCCAGCCATGTTGAGCCACTCCTGAAGTTCGACCAGCCCTATGAGTAGCAGGATGGAGCAAGCCGGATGCCTGAGAAAGATCCCTTGCGTCTCCTTGCCTTTCCTTGCCTTTCACGGCTGTAAGGCTGCGGAAGATTCAGAGTTTTACCCCAGTAAACGGCACAAGGGAGAGGTGACCAAGAGAGGCCTACTCACCAATATGAGAGACAACTTATTCCGGGTCAGACATCTTGTCTCGAAATCGGATTGAACAAGGAACCCCGGGGGACTACCATAGAATCATGTTGGACTGGTGGCACCAGCTGAGTCTTCAGGTCAAGATCACGGTCATCATCGTCCTCATCTTCACGGTCTCTGCAGTAATGACCGAATGGATTGAGGCCCGATTGATTCAGAGAACGGTTGAAGACAATGTCCGGGAGGCGGCACTGGCCGTCGGACGATCAGTTGATCAGAACGTGATCAGTCTTGCCCAGCTAGCGAATCGAGAGGCGCGAACCAAAGAACTGGAGAAGATCCTCTCGAATCTGCCGGATCTGCTCAACATCGTGCTCTACGCATCCCCGACTGAATCGGGAGACAGCCCTCTACCGGTCGCCAGCGCCGGTCCCACCGAGCTGCCTCGTCAACAGGGAGCTCCTGACCTCGTTCATCGGGTGCGCGAGGAACGGCAGCCACTGATCGATTATGCGGATCGGCCAAAAACTCACCGCGTTTTCCTCGCCGCTCCGATTTTTTTGAAAGGCGTTGTGGTCGGAGTGACCTATGCCGAGTTCTCGACCCTGCAAATGGATGAAGCCCTGGATGCCTTGCAAGCCGCCTCGCGAAACAGGCGACTGCTGACGTGGTTGGCAATCGTGGTTGCCATCAACCTCTTTCTCTACTTCAAGTTCCATCGTCCTGTACAGCGAGTGCTGTCCGCGATCAAGGCGGTCTCGGGGGGAACCATGACCGCGGCCGTGCCGGTCGATGAACACGATGAACTGGGAGAACTTGCCGGCACATTCAATGACATGGTGAAGACCATTCGGGAAACGACCGAAGACAACGCCAAACTGACTGAATCCTTGCGGGCGATGAACGATAACCTCCAGTCGAAAGTCATTGAAGCGACCACAGAAGTGATGCAAAAGAATCGGGCGCTCGCCCACACGAACGAGCTGCTGTCGATCGCACAGCGCGATGCGGCACGCGCGCAGCGTCTGTCGGCGATCGGACAGATGGCCGCAACCGTCGCACACAAGATCGGCACGCCGTTGACCGCGCTGTCCGGTCATATCCAGCTCATGGCTGAAGATCCCACCCTGAGCACAGAGTCGCGACAACGGTTACAGACGGTGGAGGCACAGATCGAACGCACATCGAAAATTATCCAAGACATGTTGTTGTATGCCAGGAGGCCGGAGCCGGTTCGCGCTCCGCTTGACTTGAATGCGTGTGTGGCGGAATGCATCGCGCTCCTCCAGCCGGAGCTCGAGCGCAGACGTATCGCGCTCGTCACCGAGTGGAGCCAGCAAGTCGAAAAAGTCGACGCCGATACCCAGCAGCTCCAGGAAGTATTTATCAATCTCATCGAAAACGCGCTCGATGCGATGCCGGCCGGCGGAACTCTGGTGGTACGGACCTCTCCCCATGACGATTCAAAGCACCAAGACCATCGATCGTTCGTTGAAGTGGAATTTGCCGATACAGGCTGCGGGATGGACGCCGAGCAGATCGCACAGATCTTTCAGCCGTTTTTCACGACGAAAAAATCTGGACGCGGTACCGGACTGGGTCTGGCGATCGCGCTGGAAACAATACGGGCGCACGGGGGACAGATCAATGTCGAGAGCGAGCCGGGGCATGGCGCCCGGTTCACAATCGTCTTTCCAACCGATGGAGGAAGGCACTAATGCTACGACCATCTCGGGTAATGGTGGTGGACGACGACACCGAGACATTGGCCTTGCTGCGCGAGGTCGTGACCAAGGAGGGCTACGAGGTCGTGACCGCCGAGGATGCGGAATCAGCGATGCGGCAACTTGGCGAATTTCAGCCGGACCTGGTCATCACGGATATTCATATGCCGGGCATGGATGGGCTGGCCTTGCTCGCCGCCGTGCGCGAGAAGGCGCCGGATATTCTCGTGATCTTGCTGACCGCCTATGGATCGCTCAAGACGGCCGTGGATTCGATCAAGGCCGGGGCCTTCGACTATCTCAGCAAACCGTTTGTCGTAGAGGACATTCGATTGGTGGTTCGGCGAGCGATCGAACACAAAAAACTGGTGGGAGAGAATCGTTCGTTGCGCGAGCAATTGCGTGAGCGATACCGCTTCGACAACCTTGTGGGCAGCAGTCCCGGGATGGTCGAGGTGTATAAACTCGTTGCTCGGGTGGCGGGATCTGACAGCACCGTGTTGATTCAGGGAGAAAGCGGGACCGGAAAGGAGCTGATCGCGCGCGCCATCCATGCGAACAGTCCGCGGAGCGGCGGACCGTTTGTGGCGATCGATACCGGTTCCTTGGCCGAATCGCTCCTCGAATCCGAACTCTTCGGGCATGAGCGAGGCGCATTTACCGGAGCGGTCGCGACCAAGAAGGGGCTGCTTGAACAGGCGCACCAGGGCACCTGCTTCCTAGACGAGATCGCGGACCTTTCTCCGGTGATGCAAAGCAAACTGCTCCGCTCCCTTCAAGAGCGCGAGATCCGGCGTGTGGGGAGCGAGACAGCTCGTCCAATTGATGTCAGAATCATCGCCGCGTCGAAAAAGGACTTGAAACCGCTCGTCGAGGCCGGAACATTTCGAGAGGATCTCTATTATCGACTGGAAGTCGTCACCATTGTTCTTCCTCCGCTGCGCAATCGGATTGAAGACATTCCACTTCTCGCCCGATATTTCGTCGACAAATTTGGGCGGACGAAGGAGAAGCCGGTGACAGGTCTCTCGCCGGAGACCATTCCTTTGCTAACACGCTATTCATGGCCCGGAAACGTGCGCGAACTCGAGCATGTGATCGAGCGGGCCATTGCCTTAACCCCACATCCCGTCATTACTCCTGAAGATCTTCCCGAAAACATCCGGGAGGCGACGACACATGACAGCGCCAAGGCTCGCGGATGGGGCACACTTGAGGACATGGAAAAGGACTATATTCAACGCGTGTTGGAGGCCCATCATCACGACCACGGTCAAGCAGCCGAGATCCTTGGCATTCACCGCAAGACGCTCCTCCGCAAGCTCCGCCAGTACGGCCAAGGCTGACCCGAGCACCGGTCAAGACGTTCCTGCGCGAGACAACTTGTCACCACTAGTCCAAACTCCGCATTCCTCCACACCTTGCCGCTGATCTCCAGCGGGTTCTACGACAACTTGTTCCCGGCAACGTTCGGTCCTTCACGTCTCGATGCGATTGTCTTCCCCTCCTCGATCGATTTGATTTTCCATTGAATCCCCGCCGATAGACATTCGTATTATGTCCTCGGTCTACTCTTTGCTCTGTCTGAATGAAGAATGACGCGAGATGACGTCCGCTGATGCAGGGCCGGGGATTCTCTAGGAAGATTCGAAAGCATGGAGCGATTAGAGGAGGTGCGGTGGCATGGCCAAAATTCTGCCATATGCCACAGGGTTTGTCCTCGGGGGACTCTGGACAATTCCTCTGTCATTTTCCGGTCCGAACCAGAACCAGAATGCGCTGAGCCCGCCGCCATCGTTCGAAGCAGACCTGCTCAGGATCGATGGCGATCGCTATGTGGTCAAAGATACCGCTGGGGTGGAACGGCAGATCCATGTCGGAAGAGACACAGAAGTATTCGCCCTGGTGCAGGCTGGTGACCGGATCCAATTATGGGTCCAGCCGGATGGGCATGCTCAGGCCATCGTCATCGTCATGAGCGGAATACGAATACCATGATCACTGTGCTTCACAAGACCCATCCAACCAAACCACCGGCGGAACCGCTGAGAAAAGCCAGGGCCGCCTTTCTAAGTGGCATAGGTCAAAAGGAGGCCGTGTTATGGAACGGATCAATAAAAGCGTGTTGGTCGTCGATGATGATCGCGACATACGCTATATCCTCTCTGATCGGCTCAGGAGCCTTGGGTACAGCGTCTATGGAGCGGCGAACGGGTTGGAAGCCTTGGAGCAGATGGAGAAACACTCGGTTGATGCCGTCGTAACCGACCACAACATGCCCAAGATGGACGGCTTCACATTTTTGTCTGCCTGTAGCGTCAAGTGGCCCGGAACCCCTGTCGTGGTCTTCTCCGGAGAACATGATGACATGGCGCACGAGGCGACTGAACGGGGGGCATTCGCGTGGGTTCGCAAGGGAAGTGAAATCACGACGCTGATGGAAATCCTTGCGTCAGCGGTTCAACAGTCAGTCCTCCATGCGTGAGCCACAGAGTGTGCATATTCCGGGAGCTTACGATTAGAACAAGGAACGCGTGGCTCTATGCGTCAAGCGAATCGCTGGTGGCTCATACGTGCGCTGATCCTGCTGATGACGATCAGCGGATGCGACACGAGTAGGCCACCCGTAAGACCGATACTCTCCGACAGCGCCCGATTCATGGATATCTGGGGAACTTATACTCATTGCAATCAAAGTGAAGACCTTGATGAGATGCGTCTGGATGCGCAACGTTTGAGTCGTGCCGCAGATACAATCTCCTACCCCGCAACGCCGATACTACCTGAGAGTATTGAACCGGTTCCGTCGGAACCGGCCGTTCGTCTGTCGGTAGATCCGTCCGCCATGGCTGCCGCCTGTGCCCTTCGAACGGGTCAGGCCGCGCAGGACATGGGGCGCCGTAACATTGCGCGAGAGATGTTTCTGACGATCATCACAAATTTCCCGCAGCCCCCCTACCGGTATTACGTGGAGCAAGCCCGGCTGGGGCTCGATCGCCTGAATGAAATGAGTCCCGCCACCTCCAGCAGCCACATCAGACCGGGGGGTCCAAAAACCAGGGGGTCCAATGTGACGTGAGATGCAGTCTCTCACCAGCCCCAATGATCGCGAGTCTGTGAACAGCGACACTCAGCCATGGCGAGGTTTCGGTTGTGGCCGATTTCTCCAAAGACGACAGGCTTGTCCGAAGAAATGTTGACGACTCCAGAGGCATACTGTCTTTCAAGGACAATATTTCTGTATTCATATTATGCATTGTCTATCAATAAGTTCTACGCGACAGCCAACAAACACCATGAGACAAGATGTCCCCCTGCTTCTTCCTCTATCTGTGTATCAATCGTGACGCGTTGACTCGCTATGCATTTGAATTTGTTTTTTAAACTCCCCTTCCCTCCCAAGTTGTATCTTCAGGCCAGTCTCTTGCGTGATCAGATGGAAGTGGTCAAGAAGAAGCAGCAGGGAGAGGAGGACATTATGAAAACGGTTGCAATAACCATCATCAGCGCGCTCGCCTTCGTCGTCACACTCGTCTCAGGCGCTCCCGGTCAACTGCTGGCTGACACCACGCTGACCGGCAGCACAATCGAGGAGGTTGACTCGACTGGTCTGAACATCACAGTCAGGACTGCCGGTGGCAGAGAAAAGCTGTCTTTGCCGGTTGTGAGTCCTGAGATTATGAAAGGAGTCACGGTAGGAGATCGAGTCACTCTCGAACTGGATCTGGATGGGAGGGTTGTGAAGATTCTGAAACTTTCACCGACCTTAAAAGAATCGCCTGAACCACGCGGCTGATCGATGCTGTTCGCCGGAAGGACGGGGTGAGAGGTGACCCATGAACCGAATCACGAAGAGCGCGCAACGGCAATGCGGACTTGTCCTCGCCGTGTTTTTGGTGGCCTGTGCCTCTGACGGCTTCGATGCCACCGTGCAAGCCACAGGAATCGATCAGGGAAACACCATTCAAATCTACAAGAAGGTAGCTCCGGCAACCGTCTTTATCAAATCGACGTTAACGAGCGATTCCTTGGCGAACGGACCGAGTAGCAGTATCGGATCGGGGATTATCTTGGATCGCCAAGGGTTCATTCTCACCAACGCGCATGTAGTGGAGAGGGCTGCCAGGATCTTGGTGATTCTCCATGATGGCGTTCAGTTGCTCGCCACAGTTGTCGGAAGCGATCCGTATACAGATCTGGCCTTGCTCAGGGTGGACCTTCCGAAAACGTATCGCGCCACAGTCGTTCTGGGAAATTCAGATCGCATGGAGATCGGCCAGGAAGTTGTGGCCATCGGTCATCCGTTCGGGTTGGGCTATGCACTCACCACAGGGGTGGTCAGCGGGTTTGGAACAACGCCGGACCATCAGGGTGTACCTCACGAGCGCGTGATTCAGACCAGCGCGGCCATTAACCCCGGAAATAGTGGTGGGCCACTCGTTGATAAAGAAGGCCGGGTTATCGGCATCAATATGGCGATCCTGGCCGGAGGACAGAATATCAGCTTTGCAATTCCCATCAATATGGCCAAGACCGTCGTGAATGAATTGCGGGTACATGGCCGTGTCGTCCGTCCCTGGCTTGGCATTACCGGAAAATTGATACCCGATCGAGTTATCAACCTCTTCGCGGTCCCTCTAGCCAAAGGATTGCTGGTCGCCCGTGTCGATGAGGGCAGCCCAGCTCAAAAGGCTGGACTCCGGGCTGGAACGCTGAACGTGATCGTCGAAGGAGAACCGTGGGTGTTGGGAGGCGACATTGTCGTGGCTGTGAACGGCCTGGAGATTACGACCATGGAGCAACACGTAGCGATGTTGAGCACGCTCGAGATCGGACAGACCGTCACATTGCGAGTCCTGCGGAATGGTGCCTATCAAGATGTTGCAGCGACCATAGAGGAACATCCTCAACCATCGACGGCGACCAATCAAACACAACTCCAGGAGAGCATGGAATTTCGATTGATGAAACGACGGGGCGAATCGGGATCCATGTTTGCAGACCTCAGATTCTGAAGATGTCGGTTTCGTTGTTTTCTCAGAGTCTGCGATTGGGGGGGAAAGGTGTCAGCATGGAGCATCTGACTATTCTCGTCGTGGCCGTGGCGCTGAGCTTGGGCGTGGGCCTGACTCGACTTCGTCAAGGATATCAGCGGTCATGAAGTGCGCTTGCACGTGAACGGCGAGACTAAGTTAGAAGATAGGATCAAGGTCGGTGACAAGATTGAAGCCAGAGTCACAGGGAGCAGGCATGCCCTGTCTCTGCTGTGGCAGATCCCGCAGAAGGGGAGCGCGCCGCCCTTCTCAAACACAGGCCCGACATCTCTTCAACGAGTTCCGGAGGGACGCGCGGTGCCCTGAGCTTCAATCAAATCATGGCTTCTGTCGGGAACACACAGTAATCACCGAGATGTCAGAAGGAGGTGGATGAACATGAACCAGAAAATCGTAATCAGTCTATTCACTGCAACGATCGCTTTCAGTCCCGTGGCTATCGCACAAACTCCAACGGCCCCCACAAACCCGCTGCCGGCACCAACCGACCCGGCACCAACCGACAAGGACCAAAAAAGCAACAAGGGCGGCCAACAGCGAGGCCTTGATCGCGCAGATCAGGCAGCAGGCGAACATGGCCAGCAAGGCCGCGAAACGGCGCGCGATGCGCAACTCAACAGGCCAGATCGATCCGAGCGGCTTGGCTTGCCTGACCGTCCCATGAGGCCGGAGCGACCGGGTCGTTGAGCACAGAACTGTTGAGGCATTGAATTCCCCAATTCTGCGTACCGGAATGCCTAATGGACCCCTGGAAACGACCACCCGTCTGGCCTGTTAAAATTAGAAAAAAGACGGAGGCGGGATTGACTGATTCCAACGACATGTATGTTCTTAGCTTATCGTTTGATCCTACAGTCCGTTCCCCTGAATCGTTCCTGAGGCATGTTGTGTCGCAAACCAGTTATAAACGGGCAGCCCCTGGAGTATTTCGACTTATCCACAGTCCTCCTTAGGCAGTGAAGGTTTTGGCCACCAGCCCCTTCATTTCGGCAATTCTCTGTCACTCTCAAACGCTCATTTTTGCAATAGATTTGGTGGCATGTGGTGTGCACATTGGCTTTGGGTAAGGCTTTTGTGCAAGGATATGCCGTCTGACTTGCCTTACCACATTGGCGACGAGGATCACGCCAGCTGCCTAGCAGAAGCAATTTGTCCGTGCCACGTGCATCTTCGGGGGGACGCCTATGTCGGACTTCTACCAGAATGGCGTGGTGACGGTACTCCATCGGCTTGGAGACCCCAACGTCGATCAGTTGGAACATGAGCTGTCGCGCTATGGCAATATCCATCCGATCGCGCTCGTCCTGCCGTCTCTCTACGCGGAGTTAAGCCGTCCAGCCCTGAAACGGATCGTGGAAACACTCAACGGGGTGTCCTACCTCAACGAGATCGTGATCTCCCTGGATCGAGCCTCAGCCCTTGAATTCCGCCTAGCCAAGCAGTACTTCTCCCAACTCCCTCAACGGGTCCGCCTGATTTGGAACGACGGCCCCCGCATCCAGTCGATCCTCAATCTGCTCGTGGAGAAGAATCTCGACATCGGTCTCCAAGGAAAGGGGCGTGGCTGCTGGATGGCCTTCGGATACGTGCTGGCCAGAAATCAGAGCCAGGTCATCGCGCTTCACGATTGCGACATCACCAGCTACAACCGGGAGTACCTTGCCCGACTCTGCTACCCCATCGCAAACCCCAACCTGGGCTACGAATTCTGCAAAGGCTATTACAGCCGCGTCACCGACCGGCTCCATGGTCGGGTGACCCGCCTCTTCATCACGCCATTGATCCGTAGTCTTCAGCTGCTGGTCGGCGCGCATCCGCTCCTCACATTCCTCGACAGTTTTCGGTACCCGCTTGCCGGCGAATTCGCCATGGTCCGTGACCTCGCCTGGACCAACCGCATCCCCGGAGATTGGGGACTCGAGATCGGGGTCCTGGCCGAAGTCTATCGGAACTGTGCGTTGCGCCGGATCTGCCAAGCCGATATTGCGGATGCCTATGATCACAAACATCAGGAGCTGTCGAATGAAAATCCCGATGCCGGTCTCTTGAAGATGTGTGTCGACATCACCAAATCCCTCTTCCGCAACCTGGCCAGCGAGGGAGTGGTCTTATCGGACGGCATGTTAAAGACTCTGCGCGCCACGTATTTGCAGGCAGCACAGGAAGCCATCAGCCGATACGAGAACGACGCCGCCATTAACAGCCTGGCTTTTGATCGTCACGAAGAACGCACCGCGGTCGAGGTCTTCTTAAAAGGCATGAAGTTGGCCACTGACGGATTTCTGGAAGATCCGCTCGGGGTCCCCATGATTTCCAATTGGAGCCGCGTCGCGCATGCCGTGCCCGATATTTTTGAACGGATGACCGAAGCCGTCGAGGCAGACTATGTCTGGGATCCCACTTCCAAACCGGTCATGACGCCGCCATGAGTACCAACCACACTCCACTCGCTCCCGCCACTGAATCCCGTCTGCGGGAGATCGGTTCAGCCGATATCCTCGTCGGAATTCCCAGCTACAACAATGCCGACACGGTGGGGCATGTCGTCCGCGCCGTAAGCGCCGGTCTTGCCAAGTACTTTCCGGACGAACGGGCTGTCCTCGTCAACTCTGACGGCGGATCTTCCGACGAAACCGCTGCGATCGTCGCCCGCACGGTCATCGATCATCACCATACGCTCATTGCTGATCGGCAAAGCGTGCTCCATCGCATCGTGACCCCCTATCATGGGATTCCGGGAAAAGGCAGCGCGTTCCGGACGATCTTTGAGATTGCCAGGCAACTCAATGCGAAGGCCTGCGCCGTCGTCGACGCGGACCTGCGAAGTATCTCACCCGAATGGATCGAGATGTTACTGCGACCGTTACGCGAAGGAGGCTACGACTACGTCGCGCCATTCTATCTCAGACATAAATATGACGGGACGATCACCAACAGCCTTGCCTATCCGCTCACGAGATCGCTCTATGGCAAACGGATTCGACAGCCTATCGGCGGCGAGTTCGGATTCTCCGGCGCATTGGCGAAGCATTATCTCGATCAACACGTGTGGGAATCCGAGGTCGCGCGTTTCGGCATCGACATCTGGATGACGACGGAAGCCATTGCCAGCGGCGCACGGGTCTGCCAAAGCTTTTTAGGGGCGAAAATTCATAACCCGAAAGATCCCGCCGCCGATCTTTCCGGTATGCTGCGGCAGGTCGTCGGCTCACTCTTCGCCTCGATGGAACAGCATGCCAATGTCTGGTCCGGAATCGAAGGCTCGCAACCGGTTCCTCTGTTCGGATTCCCCTACGAGGTAGGGGTGGAACCGGTCAACGTGGATGTCGAGAGCATGGTCTCTCACTTTCAACAAGGGTTACGGGATCTCGAACCAATCTGGAAACAGATCCTCGCTGATCTTACGTTTGAGCAACTGTACGAGCTGAATCGACAGGTTCCTACACTTTCCCGCGTCCCCGATGAGCTCTGGGTTCAAATCGTCTACGATGCCGCGATCGCCTACCACCAACAAATCTTGCCGCGCGAGCACCTCCTTAGATCGCTAACGCCGCTGTATCTGGGTAGAACAGCGTCATTTGTTCTTGCCACGCAAGGCTTGACGTCGGCCGAAGCCGAACAGACCATCGAGGCTCTCTGTCAGTCATTCGAGCGAAACAAACCCTACTTACTCGCGCGTTGGGAGGAAATGGACCAGCAGCCGGCAACGCCGAGACTGCAGTCCCGAATCGTGACCGACGCAGGAGGCAGTCATGAACGAATTGTTTGAACAGGCCCTGATGGAACCGTTGCAACTGCTCGGTCGCCACGCACTTGCGATCCTGCCGAATGTGTTCGCCATGGGTATTCTGCTACTCGGCGGGATCCTGACCGCCTGGCTGCTGAGCGTTTCCGTGGAGCGTGTTCTCCGCGTCATAGGATTTGATCGCCTCAGCAACCGTTTGGGCACGACGACGGCGCTCCTGCGTGCCGGCATCAAAACAGATCCCTCTCGGCTCATCGGACGAACTCTCTATTGGGCGGTGGTGCTGATCGCCTCTGTCGCAGCCCTTGGCGCCCTTAACCTCGCGCCGATCAACCAATTTGCCCAATCATTGCTCGCGTACGTGCCTCATCTCATCACGGCTGGCGTCATCGTCTTGGCCGGCTACGTCTGTTCGAACTTTGCCTACCAAGCCATCTTGATCGCGGCCGTCAATGCAGGACTTCCGCCGGCGCGACTGATCGCTAACTGTTCACGGTGGGGACTGCAGCTCCTCGCCGGAGCGATGGCACTCGAACAGTTGGGCATCGCTCAACACATCGTGGTGGTTGGATTCGGCATTACGTGGGGAGGCGTCGTCCTGGCGACGGCCATCGCCTTCGGTCTCGGCGCGACAGATCTCGCGAAAGAATTTCTTGAGCAACGGGTCATTCGTCGCAACAGATCGACCGTCACCGACGATCTGCATCACTGGTAATCGCGATGGAGATCGATCACCCTGCGTGGAAGAAGCTTCCTACGCGCAATTCAGCACCGTGCTCAACGGGTACACCGATGACTCGTTTTGTCGTGTTTACAGACCTGGACGGCTCCCTCCTGGATGGCGAGACCTACTCTTTTGAGTTGGCCACGCCAGCCCTTGAAGCTCTTCGTATCCGCAACATTCCTCTCATCCTGGTGTCGAGCAAAACTCGAGCGGAAATGGAGCCGCTTCGACGTCGATTGAACCATCTCGAGCCGTTCATCGTGGAAAATGGCGCCGCGGTCTTTGTCCCCCAGGGCCTCTTCGACTTTCCCCTCGAACGGGTCAGAACGAAATCCTCGTACGACGTCATCGAGCTCGGATTGCCCTACCACATGCTTCGCGACGTGCTCAAACAGATCGAAGACGCAGTGGAAACTCCCCTCCGAGGATTCGGCGATCTGTCAGTCGACGAGGTCATGCATCTGACCGGTCTCTCGCGTACCGATGCAACACTTGCCAAGATGCGGGAATACGATGAGCCTTTCTTGCTCGAAGGCCCTCAAGACTTGATAGAAGAAGTCTGCTGGCAAATCGTCTCGCGGGGGCTCCGATGGACCAAGGGAGGACGGTTTTTCCACCTGACAGGGGACAACGACAAAGGTGAAGCGGCGGAACTGCTCTTGCGTTGCTACCAACGCCAACTGCGGTTACTCGAACAGGCGGATCGTATCGAGACCGTGGGGATTGGGGACAGCGTGAACGACGCACCGCTCCTGGCAATGGTCGATCATCCGATTCTCGTACAAAAACCCGACGGATCCTACGATCCCGACATCCAGATTCCGGGATTGATACGGGCACCAGGCATCGGCCCAGCCGGCCTGAACGAAGCCGTTTTAGCGCTCTTGGACAGGGTAGCCTGAGGAAATCATCTTGACAGGAGAACAGAGACGGCGGCAGGGCTCACCCAGGTTTCTTTGCGGCAAACACCGTCGCATCGCAGGCGAGATATTTGAGCTGCTTCATCGGGATGATGAAGACTTCTTTTGCCGTGTCCACCTCCAAGACTTCCATGTCGTCGCTGATCGTATGCCTGACCGCATCTTTGACCATGAGTTCTTGATTGTCTACAAACACCACTTTCACCCAGTACTGCACGGTTAACCTCTCCTTCTTAACAGGTTGTGGCCACACTATTCTGGGACACTACATGTTCCAAAGCTTGAACGTCTCAGACCACCAAGAGAACAGTCCGCAGGATGGTCCAAAAGGCCTGGATTCTCACCCGCCCAACCCCGGTGCGCCGAGACGTACCGTTCCGCAGGCAAGGCCGCAGTGAGCGAAGAGGCGAGTCGTACTTTGCGCCGTACGTCGAGCCTCTGAGCGGCACGAGAACGCCGCTGGCGGATTTTTTCAACACCTGCTAGGTGGCTAGCCCCAATTCCGATGACCGCTTCGTGGCAGCCTCGACTGCGGACATCAACGTCGATCGCAGGCAGCCTCGCTCCAATTCATGTAGACCCGCAATCGTGGTGCCTCCAGGCGATGCCACTCGATCTTTCAGCGCGCCCGGATGTTCTCGCGACTCGAGGACCATTCGCGCCGCCCCCGCTACCGTTTGCGTCGCCAGGAGCTGCGCCGTTTCCCGCGGGAGCCCCATCTTCACACCCCCATCGGCCAGCGCTTCGATCATCACATACACATAGGCCGGCCCGCTACCGCTCAGACCAGTCACCGCATCAAGGGCGCCCTCGTTGACCTCTACCACTTTTCCAATCGGTTCAAAGAGGGCTCTCGCTATCCTGACATCGTCATCGACCAATCCGGCAGCATACGCGACCGCGGTGACTCCCTCTCGAATCGCGGAGGGTGTATTGGGCATCGCTCGCACAATCCGTTTTGTCCCGGGCAGATACCGTTCCAGCCTGGCGATCGGATAGCCGGCTGCCACCGATACGACAAGCGTATCCTCTCCTATGACAGGGGCAATCTCTTGAAGCACCTCATCGAGCACTTGCGGCTCTACGGCCAAGAGGATCACGTCGGCCCACGCAGCGACGTCAGCATTTTTCTCAGCTGTCGCGAACTGATATTTTCGGCTGATGTCTGCGCGGCGATCGGCCTGAATATCCGACGCCTTCAATTGTGCCGGCAATACGTGCTTGCCCTTGAGCAGGCCGGCGACAATCGCCTCCGCCATATTTCCCGCGCCAATACAGGCGAGCCGCCGGCCGTGCAACATCCGGCGATTATAATGGTCACTCCGCAATCCTTGCAACTTGCAAGGGTTGCAGCGCGTTCGGTAGAGTAATGCGTCTATGTCGCTGGCACGGATCGCCATCAGCTGTCTGCTCATTTCTTTTATGGTCGTCTCGACCGCATGGGGGCGGCGTGAAGCCCTGACCGGACAGCAGAAGGAACGGCTTCAGAAAATCGATCGGATCCTCCCGGATGTCCTGGCCTTGACCGATCAAGGTCAGGCGGATGCCGCACCATTACGCGATCTCATCGCCAGGCGGCTCGGCGAACTCGGCTACACGATCGTCTCCGATCCTGCCCAGGCCCACGATGTGGTCTTTAAGGTCAAATGCGAACAACGCAAGGTCTGGGAAGGCACGATGGCGTCAGGAGGCGATGCGGACCTACCCGACTCACCCGTGCGAACCTGGAAAGGACCCGCTTGCCAACTCGCCTACTCGATGGATGGAAAGACAGCAGGATGGCGCAAAGAAGTTCGGACCGATTTCTCCGACGCCCAACAGGCCGCCGAAGCCGCGAAAGCCGGCAACCCTTCCGTGTATGCGATGGCGAAGTTGCAGGAGCGATTAGAGGAATACGACTTTCCCATCATGATCACGGCAGACTGGGGGCAGGAGGATCGACTATTCAAACTGTACGACGATCCTGCGACGCCATCAGCTCGCAAGGTGCGGTTGATTGCATTGTTCGGCCATCTTTTCTCCAACAAATCCGTCCCCAGGCTGCTCGTCGCGCTGAAGGGGTCTGATCCTGAAATCGCCAAGGCTGCGGCGTTGGCGCTGGGCAACATCGGACAGAAAGAGACGATTCCGACCCTGATCGATACGATGAAATCAGGTCCCCCCGAATTACGGGCCACCGCCGCTAAAGCCCTCGGGTTGGTCGGCGCGCTACACGGAGATTTCACGATCATCGATCCTCTGCTCGAAACACTGAAGACGGATGACATTGACGTCAAGACCGAAGTGGTCTGGGCCCTCGGGAAGTTGCCCGACCGGCGAGCGTATGAACCTCTCTTCGCTCTGCAAAAATCTCTGGCTCATATCCACGGGAACGAGGCGGATCCCAAAGTCTTGAAGCTTAAGGAAGCCCTCAATTGGAGCATCAAACAGATCGATACTTGGGAATATCTCCAATAGTCCCCCGACAGAGTCCCTTGGTTGTCGATCGGATGATGCTGATCGTGACAACCTATCTCATCGCGCTGACTGCGTGGGCGATCGCCGGACCTTTCGTAGGGGCGGGATGGGCTCAAACGATCGGAGATGAGTCCGAGATGGAGCGCCTTCGTGCCAAAGCCGAGGACGCGATCGGAAGCGACGACCCTGAAGGAGCGGCCATGAACATGGGACGTGCGGCACTGATGGCGAAGCGACTTGGCCTACTGAACAAGGATGATAGCGTCGCGATTCGGCTGTACCGTGGAGCAGAATCGCTCTTCCGTTCGCAAGAGCACGGCTATCGTGCCATGGCCCTGTTCAGACGGGCCGGAGGGCAACTCCCGGCTTCCTCAGGCGTGTGCGGGAGCCTGGCCTTGGCCCAAGGGAGCGTGCAACACGCCTTATCTGACCTTGCCCAGGAAATCTTGTCCCCCTCCCCACTCGCCGAACGCTCGAAGCGGTGGCGCGAAACCGCAGATGATTGGGTAATCGTGGTCGCCTCCATGATCACCGACTACCAGTGCCCGTAACGCCTTGCCACCGCAGATCAGAACATTCAGCTCGCCCGATGCAGAGCCCTCCCGATCAATCCTCTTCCGGATTGATAATATGGAGCCCGGCGGTCTTGCTTGCGGCCAACAGCTGTATGTCCGCGCTCACGACCGTTAATCGCAGAGGTTTCAGTTCCGACGCCAACGCCAAGTGCATGACCTGCAACGTTCGGAGAAAGGGATATTCCATCACCAGCTCCTTCGTCGCGAGGTAGGTCTGCATCGTCGGGGCGATGAATTGAAACATACCTTCCGCAGATTCCCGTTCAAACTTATGGATGACCGAATAGCAATCGTCGCGGGTCAGCTCCCCTTGCTGGGCGCGATTGGAGAAGGCCGAGTACAATTCCGTGACCGTCCATGTCGGAAGAATGGCGACTTTGCCGCGCTTGACCATCAGCTTGTTCACGATACGGGTGCCACGCTCCATGCTGTAGCGTTTCACGAGGGCCGTGGAGTCGAAATAATAGTACGGCATCGATCAGATCCTCCCTTTCAAAATGACCGCGGCCAGCGGCCCGGGCATTTTTGAGAGTCGATCCTGCAGCTCATCCAACGGCACCTCTTCGTACCCCTCCTTGCGAAGCTTATCGGCCAAGTTGCCCTTGTTGAACAGCGCTGTATCGTTCTTCAAGCGCTCGCCCAACCGCCGCTTGGCCAATCGGCTCGGGACTCGTTGTTGTGTTGCGGTCAATCCTCGACCGCGGCTTCGCGGCGCTCGCCCAGCTTGATTCGGTCTGCTCATACGCGCGCTCTCCCCTCCATCGTTAGTGGGTTATTGTGGCCGGCTTCGATCCGGATCCTTCCCTGGGGCATCCCGCGGGCCGGATCGCCTCGGCCGGAAGTTCCGTCTCTCCGTAGACGTGCGCGGCAATCGCCTTGGCCACGTCCGCCGACATGTCCTGCTGCATCACCCTCACGACTTTTGCCGTCGCTTCTCGTTCCGTCAAATGACCTTCTTTTCCCCCTTTGGAAAGGGCGCCGACCACTCGTTGAGTCGTGACATCCACCACCTCGAAATCGCTGCACCAGCGGACGTAGGTAAATTGCGGGTCGCGAACATCGATAGGCCACACCCGGACCATTCCGCGAATCAGTAACTCGGGAGCCGGATACACGCCGCTTCCAGCAGTCTGTTGCTCGGTTCCCGTGGTTCGGCTGGAAACCTGCAGCCCCTCTTTGATCAAGCCCTCTATCAAAGCTCGCTGGACCGGCTCAGCCTGATCGCCCGTCACCGTCACCGCAAGCACGAGATTGGAGGAAAGAAAATCCTCCAACTCTCGGGTGAGTTCTTGAACCCGATAGACCGCCGCTGTTCCCTGACCGCTTGGCCTGATCACACGGAGATCCGCGTTATAGGTCTCGCGCAGGACGAGATTGCGAGCGGCTCGCCTGAGTCCCCTGACTTTGGCCAGCTTATCCGCCGACCGGTGCGCCTCCTCAACATCCGAATGGATGGATTGGTCCAATTCGGCGATCCGTTCCATGAACGCCGTTTCCGCTTGAGGCCGATGCATGCCGGCCAGTGCGTAATGGAGACCTTTCTTCGGGTCGTACCACCGATCAACCACCTTCACGTTCTCCAGCACTTTATCGGTTGATACGCGGGTCAAATTATCCAGAGTCAAGCGCCGTTCATCCTTACTGTGTCCTCGCTCCTCCACAACCAGGTACGATTCCCAATCCTTCGACTGGGCGGACACTTCGGCCTTGAATATCCGCGCCACCGCGGCGTAGGCCTGATCTTCTGCCACAGCGCGATTATCTCCCTGTCCCACCCCCGTCAAGTACAGGGCGGACGGATAGTCGGGACTGATGCCATCGATCCAGGCCGGTTTGGCCTGGCCACCAAACCAGGTACATCCCCACAACAGGGTGCTACCGAGAATGAGTCCCGCTCCGACTGCCCCTGTCATGCGTAGGACGTTCATGGAATCACCCGTTGGATAAGCACCGCTGTTTCCCCGGCATGAAGCGAGAGCACTCGCTCCGGTGGGGTAAGATTTCCTGAATTGTTCGTTCCGGTTAACATCGCACCCTGCACCCGATAGTGGCCTGGAGCTACCCAG
The DNA here is from genome assembly GCA_033852435.1 of Nitrospira sp. GTDB lineage: Bacteria > Nitrospirota > Nitrospiria > Nitrospirales > Nitrospiraceae > Nitrospira_C. The sequence continues at coordinate 28,991 of JAWOMO010000006.1, read as the reverse complement.
GTTCGCGCGAGATGAATCTCATCAGGGAGCGTTCGCCAACTACGCTTGTCCGACTCTTCCGAGGCAACCGCCAATCCCTTGGTCAGCAGCCCGACGACCAGCCCGACCCAGGGGGCTGCGTCTCTCCCGGCTGCTTGCTGGGCCCCCCTGGTCGCCCCCTCTGCCAGGCTGAATTTCGTCGCCGCACGGGCAAGGGCCTTCACGGTGATCGCAGTAATGCGCTCCGACAATGCCTTATCGGCTAAGGCCGTCACACTCTGGACCGACTCCGTCCGCACGGTTACCGGCACTCCCCTCTCAGGAATCAAACTGAGTGTATCAACTGGAACCTGGGTCTTTTGCGAAACGAGTCTGGGCAAGGCCACCCGAACCACCCGTCCGTTGAGTCCATACAGGATGCTGTCGGCCGCTCGATTCTGATGGCGGTTCGATTGGTAAAATCCTCGATTGAGCAGCACCAATTGGAGCGCATCGAGACTGATCGGCAGATCAAGAAACTGGTCCTCTTTGCGTGGCGCGCGCCCATTATAGCTGATCACAACGACTTGAGCGAGTTGTTGCTGCGCCTGCAGGCTTTGCCAGGAAGTGTCCGGGAACGCGCGCTGATACTCCGCTAACTCCGGACCCAAGTGGAGGGCGTCGGCAGTTCTCAGGAGATCCGACTTCAATTGTGCAGGTACCCTGGTTCGTGACCAGGCACTTGTTGATTCAAAGATCTCATATGCCTTCCGATAGGCGATAAAGGCATTGTTCACGTCGCCTGCGCTTTCATACAGAACGCCGCTCAGGTACCGTGCGAATCCATCATCGCGATAGGCCCCTTTGTCCTGCACTCGATCGGATAGCACGTTCAGGCGGTGATCGATGCGGCGCGCTTCCACCAGTGCGTCCTGCCATTGGTTCATCGACGCATAGTTCAAGGCCTTCAGCACATTGATCATGACCTGCTCATATGGGTCGCCTTCGTAGGGGAGCGCATTGTCGTTCGTCATAAACGCCAGGGTTTCAGTTCGGACAACCCTGGTATAGAGACGATCAACTTCGTCTTCGGCCTCTTCCAGAACCGCATTGCTTTGTTGGTACTCGCCGGCTAGCTGCAGCGTCATCCCCCGATCCATGCCGTAGAGCACGCGACTCTTGCTTCCATACTCATTCTCCGCCTTCTGGATGATCGCATCGGCCTGCTGGAAGTTCTGCGCGCGAAGACTATCGTCGACGAGGAGATAACGGCTGACTGAGGGGCCGCATCCTGACAGGAGGAGCAGAAGGAGCGCAACAGAGGAGTATTGGAGGGAAAAACAAACGCCCCACCGTGCCGAAGCATGAGCGGTTGGGCGTGAGACAAAAGGGCTCAACGGAGCTTGTGGAGCCTAAAAAACTGACCGTTTTCTCTCGATGACTTTCTTGATCTTCTTCTGGCCGAACCACACCTTGGCGTTGCTTTCCAAATCCACCATCTGAAGATCGATCTGGTAAAACATGGCCTTGGTCCCTTCTGCTTCGTCCAGGATCGTCGCAATCGTGCCCTTCATCATGTAATCGGCACCGATCTCCTTGCCGGGGGCTTTCTGGGTATCTTCCCTCGCATACATCGCCTGTTCCTTGCGCTCGTCCCGAACCTCTTCCCGTTCGCCTTTTCCAGCCACGAACGTGACCTTCTGGGAGTTGGTCAGTTCCCGCTCCAGATCCGTCACGAACGTCTGGACATTGATGTGCTCATGGCTGTTGTTGAGCACGGTTCCGACGACCACGACCGGTTGGCGATGCTTCGCCTGACTGAAATTGCCCAGCCAGGGATATTCCAACGCTTCTTTTACCATCGCCTCCGCGACCATCCGGGAATCGGTATCGTTCCACCGACCGCTTAAATCGGTGATCACACCTTCATCCACACGCGTCACCTTGGTTTCCTGCGCGCAACCACTCAATGCCGCGAGTGCGACGCCAAGGACCACGGCCATACCGAAGCCAGACCGACCACGTACCACAGAACCTTCCATCGTATGCTCCTTGATACGCCCTCCGCCCGTTACCGGTTGGCGCGCTTTTCTTCTTCCTTCTCAAGCCGGTCAAAGAGTTTGTCGGCGTTCTTCCGAACAAAATCACGAACCTGTGAGTTGAGTTCTTTGGCCTGCTCAAGATTGTTCTTCATCTCTTCAAGGTTCAGCTTGGTCAACACATAATAGGTGCCGGTTTTATCATCTTTGTATCGTTCAATGGGGCGTACACCACTGAGGGTCGCAGTCGTCACAGTCTTGATCGCTCGCTCGACGTTCTGTTCTTCCGTATTCCGTGTGAAATCACCGGCTGTCGTAGAGGCCGCGTAATCCCTCATGAGATATCCCGTGTAGGTTTCGAAGGTCTTGGCAATTTCTGCTCGCGCACGATTTTCTGCCGTATCCCAAGCCAGCGGCTCATTCCTCACACCAACAACGGAGCCGACGCCATAAAAGGCCTTGCTGTCCTTGTCGTTAAACGCACCGGACCCCTGCTTGACCCACTTCGGAGGGCCACCGCATGCAGCAAGCCCGATCAACAACAGCAGGGCAATCCCACCACTGGTCACTTTTGCCATCAATCCTTGTGGCTGGTTCATGCGACGTCCTCCTTAAGAAAATTTCCGCGACTTCTCCAACCCCGCGTAGCCATCATGACTTCTGAAGCGTTCGAGAAATCAAACGAAATCATGCTAACATGCACCCCTACTTCAGTCAACGCAACAGCGAATCGATGGTTGACTGCTCGGCTATTTATTGAGGGAGGAACACCGTGGCTGACGTACAGATCGACGACGGCACCATTAAAATTCTTAATCTTGACATCCAAGACCCCAAGGCGGCTGCAGTGCTCGCAGAGTATCCGCAGGTCCGCTGGGCAGAGATCACCAGACGAGCGCTCAAGATCGGATTGGGTTATCTCAAGGGAGGCGGCACGGACTAGGGTTTCGACGGAGGGGTCGCGGTTCCTGAATCTCGGGACTGCGCCACGGCTTCACGAGCACGGGTATGGGTACCTCCCAATTCGAGGTATCGCTCAAACGCAGCGACAGCTTTCTGCTGATCTTTCATTTCATCCGCATACATCGTCCCGAGTGAGAAATAGACATCGAGGTAGCTGGGGTTCACGACCAGCGCTTCGCGCATCGCCCGTTCGGCTTCCGCATATTGTCCGCGCTTCTCATAAATCAATCCGAGGGTATACTGCGAATCCGGATTCTTCGGCGCATATTTCACGGCCGCATTCGCGGATTCGAGTGCCTCGTCCAGATTCGGCAGGACTTCCAACCGGACATAGCTCTTGAGGACATACGCATCACCGAATGTGGGATCATATTCCAACGCCTTATTCAGTCGCTCCAGGGCTTCATCCGGGGCCTTTCCGGTTTGCAACAGGGCAAACGCCTGCTCGTACTGCATCTTGGCAGCCTGTTGCCGCTCCGATGGCGACTGCGGTTCTCCGCCCAGCCTGAACGCCGCCTTCCGGCCTTCCACGATGATGGTATCTCCGTCGCCTTCCAGTTGCTCGAAAATGGGGTGTTGCGCTCCCTTTGTCTGATCCTGAATCTGCTGTGTGACGAACCGACCTACTTCCGAGGCCATCAGCCAGCCGTTCTTATCCAGATCCGCCTCACCGGATAACCCTTTGACCAGCGCCTGAACGAACAGGCTGTGGTCTTGTTTCCGCGCGAGTGATTCCCCCTTGTTGCCGGCCGTCAGCACCTGCACGGCGCGTTTTTCCGTATCGTCCTCCGGCGCGCTCCGGCCTTCGAGAGACAGGGTCTGGGCTGCGCTGACTTCCCATCCCCGAACCGCCGCATCGAAGAGTAACAACGTATGTTTCGAGGCGCTCCGATGGCTAAACTCTTTCAGCTGTTCAAACGTGACGGATTTCGACACGTTCGCGATCTGCGCGTCCCAGGGCACGAGATAGCCAAGGTCTTTCCCCGACAAACCCTGCGTGATTCCCGCATGGCCGGCGAAATAAATCACCAACCGGTCCTGACGACCAACTTTGCGCGGCAAAAAATCCATCAAGATCTGCTGCAATCGGCGGGAACTGGCGTCTTTGTCGTACAACTCCACGACCTCATCAAATCCAAGTTTTCGGAATGTCTGTGCCACGGCCTTGGCATCATCGATGACACCGGGAATTTTTGGAGCCAGAAGGTAATTCTCGACTCCGATCACCACGGCCCAGGACTTATAGTAGAGCCCCTCTGGCTTCCCCATTTGGGCCCAAACCGTCGCTGTTCCCCCTACCCCCCAAAAAACAGCAACAAGGATCGCAAGAAAGCATGCGCGGAACGAGTGACGTGAGGTTGGATTCATCATGTTGGACCGGCGCGAGAAGCTTGTCTAATTTGAGCCTACTCTGGCCTCCGCACAGCTGTCAAGAAACCGCGCCACCGGGGAGCAATTGCATCATTTCCCGTACCATTGTATGGTTGCACCGCTGCCATCGCTTTACCATAATAGCGGCATTTCTCAGAACAACCGGCCATCTGTTTGGTTTCCAAGGAGTGCGCCCACTATGACGGACAATATCGAGACCCTCTTAAAAGAAAGCCGTGTCTACCAACCATCCGAGAAGACGAAATCGGCCGCCTACATTAAGGACTACGAGACCGAATATAAAAAATCCATTGCCGACCCAGAGGGGTTTTGGAGCGCCATGGCGAAGGAATTGGACTGGTTTTCTCCCTGGAGCAAGGTTCTGGAGTGGAACTATCCTTGGGCCAAATGGTTCGTCGGCGCCACCTGCAACATCACCTACAACTGCCTCGACCGGCACGTCAAGACCTGGCGCAAGAACAAGGTGGCACTCATCTGGGTCGGAGAGAACGATCAAGAACGCATCTTCACCTATGCCGAACTTTACCGGCAGGTCAATCGCTGCGCCAATGCGTTGAAAAAACTCGGGATCAAGAAAGGCGATCGCGTTACCATTTATCTCCCGAAGATTCCCGAGCAAGTCGTCGCCATGCTCGCTTGCGCCCGCCTTGGCATCATTCACAGCGTCGTCTATTCAGGATTCAGCGCGCCGGCCCTGGCCAACCGCGTCAACGATGCCGAAGCAAAGCTGGTCATTACGGCCGATGTCGGCTTCGATCGCGGGAAAGTCGTCAATTTGAAGCCTATCGTCGATGACGCGCTGAAAAGCTGCCGCAGCGTCGAGCATGTGGTGGTCGTCCGCCGTCAGAATCCCGGTCCAACACTCACGGCTCCAAGAGAGATCGACTGGCACGACTGGATCAAGAACGAGAAAGCCCTGTGCGAAGCAGAGGAGCTCGATGCAGAAACACCGCTCTATATCCTCTACACTTCCGGTACCACCGGCAAACCGAAGGGTGTCGTGCACGTTCACGGCGGGTACATGGTCGGGACCTACGCCACAACCAAGTACGTCTTTGACATGAAGGACGACGACGTCTATTTCTGCGTCGCCGATCCAGGTTGGGTGACCGGGCACAGTTACATCGTCTATGGGCCCTTATTGAACGGCGCGACCATTCTGACGGCAGAAGGCAAGCCGGATTATCCGAACCCGGGCCGCTGGTGGGACTTGATCCAACGTTATGGCGTCTCTATTTTCTACAGTACCCCGACGGCCATCCGACTTCTCATGCGCCACGGCGAGGACTGGCCCAAGCAATATGATCTTTCCAGCTTGCGCATCCTCGGCAGTGTCGGCGAACCGATTAATCCGGAAGCCTGGGAATGGTTTCATCGCGCGGCAGGCGGCGACAAACCGATTATGGATACCTGGTGGCAAACGGAAACCGGCTCGATCCTGATCACGCCGTTCCCGACGGTACCGTTGAAACCGGGCTCTGCGACCAGGCCGTTCTTGGGCATTGAAGCTGACGTGGTCGATCGAGCAGGCAATAGCCTGCCGGCGAATCAAGGCGGCTTTGCGGTCATCAAGAAACCCTGGCCCTCGATGATGCGTACCATCTATAAAGACCCCGAGCGCTACAAGACCTACTGGAATACGATCCCCAATTGCTACATGGCCGGTGACATCTGCCACAAAGATGCCGATGGCTACTTGTGGTTCATGGGCCGGGCTGACGATGTGATTAAAGTGGCGGGCAACCGTCTCGGCACTGCTGAAGTTGAAAGCGCGCTGGTGAGTCACCATGCAGTCGCGGAAGCCGCCGTCATCGGCAAACCGCACAAAACCGTTGGTGAGTCCATCAAGGCTTTTATCATTCTGAAACAGGGTGAACAGGAAAGCTCGGAATTGATCCAGTCGATCAAAGACCAGGTAACACATGAACTGGGGAAAATCGCCGTGCCGGCCGAAATAGAGATCGTTACATCGCTTCCGAAGACGCGCTCGGGCAAGATCATGCGGCGGGTACTCAAAGCCAAGGAGTTGGGACAGGACCCAGGAGACATCTCGACGATCGAGGAGTAAGGCGCCCCACACAATATCATGCAGCGATGATTGCGCTGCCTAAAGGAGGCCGGCATGGTGAAGCAAGTGGGTTCCACGACCATGGTACTCATTGGTGCAGTTGCCCTTGTGCTCACGGCAAGCATTCCGGGACAGGGGCTTGCGGCAGACAAGGATAAATCGGCCAAGAAGCCAAAAGCTTCCCCTGAAGCCAAGACCTCCAAGCCCAAAGCGGACAAACCAAAGTTTCAGTCGGCAGAAACTGCCGGTAAAGGGAAGACCTGTTTCGGAACCGCGCCAAAAATCGAACAGCTCGTGCCGGACGAAGGCAAACCGGGAGACAAGGTCACGATCAAGGGCTCGCTGTTCGGTTCACCGGACTGCCTGCGCGGCGTCTCTTTCGGTCCGGGTCACGCCGCGACATTTACCATGCAAAACGACAACACGATTACTGCCACCGTACCCACTGGCGGTCGCAAGGGACTTGCCATCGTGACGGTCACCACGGCTTCAGGCGAAGACTCCAAACCGTTCTTAGTGAAGTAACTTCGACGAGGGCCAGGGGAACGCTTCTGGTCCATCAGTCTCTCGTCTATGAAGGGGATCAGAAAACCTGGCGAGCCGATCTATCTGAAACGCCACATGGTGGCGCTCGCCCTGGCGGTGGGCCTGCCGATACTCCTGTTGCAACTGTACAAGATCTACGTGGGACCGATCAGTTTTGGCCTGCAGATGTTGATTGGGGTCGTCATCTCAGTCCTCGCCGGAATCGTCCTCTACTTCGCCTACCGATCGTCGGCGCAGAATCAGCCGTAGGCAACTGCCCGGCGAACGATTGTTCGGCACGAGAACGCTTGGACTTACACTAGAGAAGACCATGCTTTTGAAGGTAATCCTTATCGATGACGGGCGCGGTCTTCGGTAACTGGCTGCGTTCCTGGAGCAGACGTTCGACGTACTTGCCGATCAGGTCAGATTCCAGATTGACCGTATCGTTAACTTGCTTGAGGCCAAGCGTGGTCACTTTGGCCGTGTGCGGAATGATCGCAACACTGAAGGAATGGTCGGCCACGTCGTTGATCGTGAGGCTGATGCCATCGACCGTGATGGATCCTTTGACGACGCAATACCGGAGAATTTCTGAGGGCGCTTCGATCGTAAAGAAGATCGCATTCCCTTCCTGGTGCCGGCTGCGGATAGTTCCGACACCGTCCACGTGACCGGCCACGAGATGCCCGCCAATCCGCTCGTTGAGTTTCATGGCCCGCTCAAGATTGACCGGAGCTCCGGGAGTCAGCTGCCCCATAGTCGTCACGGAGAGAGTTTCCGGCGAGACCTCCACGACAAAGTCATGCTCTCCCTTGGTCACTACCGTCAGGCACGTGCCGTTGATGCTGACACTGTCGCCGATCTTGAGATCGCCCATCACCGTCGACGCGAGGATCGTCATCCTCGTCCCGGCAAGGGTCCTGTCCAATGACGTGACGGCACCCATTTCTTCAACAATTCCGGTAAACATCAGTCCTTCCTCAAGATAATCTGTTTCACCACATACACGAACAAGACGATCAAGACGATGACTCCGACCGTTGCCACAACACCGACCACTATGTCTTCTGTCGAAAAGTCACGCATCCGGGACCATTATAATATAATTGTTCTGCCCTATCGCTGTCTCATCGTGAACCAGAACATCCCTGCTGCAAGCACCTGGATACCCGCAATCACGCCGAACGCTCCCGCATAGCTCATGTTTGCGATGAGTACACCTGCCACCAGCGGTCCGCTGGCGTGACCGATATCCATAATGGTCCCCTGCATGCCCATCCCCGCGCCGAGCGTCTTGAATTCGGAACTGTCCGCGACCAGAGCCGAAGAAGACGACGACACGACGGCCTCACCGAAGCCAAATCCGGCCGAGAGCATGAGCAGCACAAGGAACATCGAGGTTTGCGGGATACAGACAAAGGTCGAGGCGCAGATGAGCAGACCAATCATGATCAGGGGCTGCCGCCCAACCCGATCGGAGACTCGCCCCATGATCGGCTTCGAGAAGAATGAAGTGAACGCTTGAACCGTGAACAAGAGGCCGACTTCTCCCGGGTTCAGTCCCACTGACACACCATAGAGCGGCAGGAACGCCATCAAGGCACCATTCGCGATCATCTTCGCCGCATCAGTGGAACTCGTAATCAACACCTTTCGGTTCCGCGCGACGACGACAAACCCCTTCCACATCTCGGCAAGCACCGTCATCAATCCCTTTTCCTTGGCGTGCGGCGTTGCGACGTCGAGATGCAGACTGTAGAACAATATGATTGCAATACAGCCGAAGACCCCGGCCGTGACGAAGGCGGAAGAGAATCCCGCGGCATAGACAAGATAGCCGCCGATAAAGGGACCAAGCAGGGATCCCGACTGCGTACAGGCCGTATAGGTCCCTAGTGCGGCACCGCGCCGTTCTCGATAGAGTTCCGCCACGGTCGCTAGCGCACTGGGGGCAAAAATGGCGGTGGCGAGACCGTGGAAGAATCGCAGAGCGGTCAGCGCATCGAGATTGTGAATGAAGGGATAGAAAAACGGCGGCAGTCCGAAGGCCACAACTCCAATGCGCAAAAGGAATCTTCGCCCGTAAATATCGGACAGGGCTCCGGACGGCAGCTTGAGCAAGACTCCAGTCAGGGTCGAGACGGATACGATAAGCCCGATCCGTTCAGGCCCGGCACCCAGGGATTCCGCAAACAGCGCCAGGACCGGCATGCGCACCATGTTGTAGCTGATGAAACAAACGATGCCGACCGTACAGATCAGCATGAAGCTGCGCGAGGAGGTCATTGGGTCAGCTGGCCCTTTTGTTTGGTCCTGCCGGAGCTCTGAAGATCCGTCAATGCCTGCCTCAAAAACGCGACGTCGACATCCGACAGCGGCGGAGAATCCGTGGCCTCAGCCAGCACCCGGTCGGGATGTTGGCGCATCTCCATGCCTAAGCGGTTGACGACCTCCACACCTTTCACGAGCTTCCGTGTGATCGTCCCGCCGACCAACGGCCGGAGCAGCGATAGGAGACCGGACAAGATGCGATTATCCAATTTCAGATACGCAACCATTGTGCTGTCCATGGCTTCGGCTCCGCTCGCTTCATTGACTGGGTGCATCCTGAGCAGCACCACGGCCTTCCCCCTCATGTTTGGGAGTAGCCTGCTGTGGTGAGTCCCCTCGAGATAATAAATCCGTGAGGTGCGATCCTGATAGACAAGCTCCACCATGCCTTCTGTGCCTTCACCATCGTTCCCCCAATATCGACCAGGACCTCGTTGCTCCGATTTGTATGGAGCCAGATCGAGGCGGTTGATCAGGGCCGCCGCCAGTGGGGGGCGATCCAACAGATATCGATACATCGACTCGGACAAGGCCGCCCGAATCGGCCCTACCTTATTCGCCGTCGAATAATTACTGATGATGGAATGCAGTCGGCAGGCCCACTGGGAATCGACCTTCCCGACAGGAAAATTCATCCCAGCATGTTGAGACGGCAGAAGGCAGGATTCCGCCGACACGAAACCCGGAAGACTCACGACGCTGAGTCCGAGCAATAGGAGCCAGACCATCGGGCCTCTCCATCGCAAGAGCCGCTCCCCCAGACTCATGAGGCTTGCTTCTGAACCGAAATCGTCACGTGGATAGGATAGAGTTGGCGAGGATCCTGTCTCATCCTTCCCTGCCGCAGCAAGGTGTCCAACGACGGCACGACCATCCCTTCAAACGAGACCTGTCCATCCGTGGAGACTGTGAGCGGCTTTGACACGTCGATGAGCCCATCGTTCAAGAAAAGGCTATAGCGCCGCACCCGTTTCGTCGCCACTTCGATCCGGTTCGGCGCAACCAGCGACGCCTCAAGTTTTGCATACTGTTTGCTTTTGGTCAGTGCATCACGTTTATTGATGAGATCTTCTGAAAAGGCGGCGATCTCATCGGTGCCATCGATGCGAACCCATCCAAACGGCTGAAAGTGGCTTGCCTCGCGAACGAGCCGGATCGTCGTAGGAAAGGGATTCCGGCGTTGCGCGTTGAACCAGGCGATGAGTTCCGGCAGCTCTTCACGCGGAAAGTAATGTCCCCCCGCCATCGGATGTTCACGCTGATGCTCGCGATAGACATGCGGGTAGCCCAACGCCGTGAGTTCCCGGGAAATGGATCGGCTCAATTCCACCGGCATCACGTGATCCTTTGCGCCGTGAATGATGTAGATCGGTGTATTCCGGAGATTCGCGAGGAACGGCATGAGCACATCGTCCAGTCCGCTCGCCATCGGCGCGATTCCTGCGAACAACGGCGCATGATGCATCCCGATCAGCCAGGTCCCGATCCCGCCGTTCGACATCCCCGTGAGAAAGATCCGGTCCGGGTCAACATGGTACCGGCGTTGTACCTGCTGGATTGTCGTCAGGACAAGATCCTCCGCAGATCTCGTGAACCAGGCTCCCGACGCGTAGGTCGGACAGGCCAGCAGGTACTCCTCGCCCAGCCTCGCCTGCCACCGTTCGAGATACGCATCGCCGGTGAAGCCGGCCCCGTGCAAGCAGACAACCAATCCATACCCTTTCGCCGGTTGATAGGTCAGCGGAACGGAGAGCGCGAGCGGATAGCTGCGCCCTTGGATTTGAATCTGTTCATCAGGCAGTGTCCCGATCGGCTGACTCTGATACACCCGCTCGGTCTGCATGATGCGAGAAACGGTTTCGATCGAAGCATCCGCGCGGGAAAGGACGGTCTGCAACAGGCGATCAGCTTCGTCGCTGTCGGCCGTATCGAGGTACTGAAACACGAGCGCGGCAAGATCATCCGGCGCTGAAGCCGCCCAGACGGTTTCGACCCAGGCCGTAAGAGCCAGCAGGATAAGACAGGCCAGTAAGCCCCGCGTCACAAATCTCCTTCCACAAGGAGATCGCTTCCGACCTTGCGTATCCTGACATCCCGAAGCTTCATGGTCTGTACCAGACGGGCGGGGCTCCTGCCGCCAATGACCCCCTTTGCATTTCCTCCGCCCAGTAACGCCGGCGCTATATACAGTCGCACATGATCCACCAGTTTGGCCTTCAGCATCGCCGCGTTCACCTCACTGCCGCCTTCGACCAGGAGAGTGGTGACTCCGCGCCGGCCCAGTTCTTTCAGCAACGCGGGTAACGACACGCGTCCGCGATCGGCTGGAAGCGTGATCGTCTCGACACCTTTTTTCTGGATCGCCCGTAGTCGAGCCGCTGGAGCCGAGCCGGTCGTGGCCACAATCGTCTTGGCTTCCTCCTGCCGTGAAACGACCTGCGCATTGGGCGGAGTGCGCAGCTTGCTGTCGACAACGATGCGGAGCGGTTGCCGCGGGGCCAACGTCTTCAGTTTTGTACCGGTTCTGGCCGTCAGCGACGGATCGTCTGCCCGTACTGTGCCGACCCCGATCAGGACAGCATCAACCTGAGACCGGAACCGGTGCACGTCCGTCCTTGCCGCGGGACCGGTGATCCACTGCGATTCCCCGGTGGCCGTGGCAATCTTGCCGTCGAGCGTCATCCCCGCTTTCAACGTCACATAAGGGCGCCTGGTCCGACTCCAATGACCATACGCCAGATTCAGCCGCTCCGCCTCCTGCCGACCGATCCCGACCGTTACGCTCAGTCCGGCTCGACGAAGCTGGGCGATACCCCTTCCCTTTACCGATGGATTGGGATCCACCATAGCCACGACCACTCGGCTGACTCCGGATCGGAGCACCGTCGGCACACAGGGTGGTGTACGCTTGTTCAGATGGCTGCAAGGTTCAAGCGTCACGAAGAGTGTCGCGCCTCTGGCGCGGCGACCGGCGGCTCTGAGCGCGAGAATTTCTGCGTGAGGTTGGCCAGGCCCGTGGTGATAGCCCTGTCCGATGATCCGGCCATTGGAAACGACCACAGCTCCGACCATCGGATTCGGGCTGGTTTTTCCCTGGCCCTTGGCAGCAAGGCGAAGCGCCAGGGTCATGTACTGAAGGTCCTGTGTGCTGGTGGTCACCGTCTCTTGCGAGCCACGCGCGATCGCCGTGCGGATGACTTCGATTTGGACGTCGATCCGGGCGGTGTTCCAGCCGACTTCTTCGCATCGGCTCCCGCTAACGCCGCATGGGCTGCCGCCAGTCTTGCAATGGCCACACGGTAGGGCGAGCAACTCACATAGTCCAGACCGAGCTGATGACAGAATTCCACGGAACTGGGATCACCCCCGTGCTCGCCGCAAATACCGAGCTTGATGCCGGGGCGCGTCGTACGGCCGGCGGCAATCGCTTGCTTCATCAGCGATCCAACACCTTCCCGATCGAGAACAGCAAAGGGATCCGCATCCATAATGTTCGCCGTCCTGTAAAAATCGATGAACTTGGCCGCGTCGTCCCGGGAGAATCCGAATGTGGTCTGTGTCAGATCGTTCGTTCCAAACGAAAAGAACTCGGCCTCTTTGGCGATCTGATCGGCGGTCACGGCGGCACGCGGCAATTCAATCATCGTCCCGACGAGATAGGACAGTTTCACGTTGTACTTCTTCATCGTCTCCTGTGCGACTTCTCGCACCAGGTCTTTTTGGGACTTCATCTCCGAGACCATTCCGACGAGTGGGATCATGATTTCCGGGACGATCTTCGCGCCTTCTTTGGTGACCTCGCAGGCCGCTTCCATAATGGCGCGCGCCTGCATCCTGGTGATCTCCGGCATGGTGATGCCGAGCCGACATCCGCGCAACCCGAGCATGGGGTTGAACTCATGCAGTTCTTCCACGCGCGCCAGCAACCGGCGCTGTTCTTCGAGTTTGGCCCCATCCTTCCCCGTCAATTCGAGCTGGGCGATCTCAACCATCAACTCTTCCCGCTTCGGCAAGAATTCATGCAGCGGAGGATCGAGCAAACGAATCGTGACGGGATGGCCCTTCATCTCGCGATAGAGTCCGACGAAATCTTGTTTTTGGAGCGGCAACAACTGATCGAGATATTTCTCGCGTTCCTCTTTTGTCCTCGCCAAGATCATCTTCTGCATGATGGGAATACGATCCTCGGCGAAGAACATATGTTCCGTCCGGCAGAGGCCGATCCCTTCCGCCCCGAAGCCTCGTGCGATGTTTGCCTGATCCGGTACGTCGGCGTTCGCCCGCACGTGCAGCTTCCGAAAACTATCGGCCCAGGACAAGATCGTGGCGAACCGTTGATACTTGTCCGATTTCTTTGGATTCAGCTTCCCCTGGATCACTTGAATGATTTCGGATTCAACGACCGGAATATCTCCCTCATAGACGTTGCCGGTCGATCCATTGATCGACAGGTAATCACCCTCTCTGAACGTCTTGGCACCGATCTTCACGGTCTGGCTGTCCAAAACCTCCACCGAATCGCATCCGGCCACACAGACTTTGCCCATCTGCCGGGCCACCACCGCAGCATGTGAGGTCATCCCGCCGCGAGCGGTCAGAAATCCGGCCGCCGCATTCATGCCGTGAATATCGTCTGGACTCGTCTCCTGCCTGACCAACACGACACGATTGCCCGCCGCCTTCATGTCGACGGCCCGATCCGGTGTGAGAGCGATCTTCCCGGCCGCCGCGCCGGGACCGGCCGGCAACCCCTTGCCGAGCGGATTGGCTTTCGATTCTTCCTTCGTGTCGAAGATCGGATAGAGATACTGGGCCAACTGATCGGGCCCAATCCGCTGCACCGCCTCCGCCTTGGAGATCAGCCCTTCCTTCACCATATCGACCGCGATCTTGACTGCTGCGATCCCCGTGCGCTTCCCGACGCGGGTCTGCAGCATATAGAGTTTGCCTTCCTGGATCGTAAACTCCAGGTCGAGCATGTCGCGGTAATGTTTTTCGAGCTTCTTATAGGTGTGCTCCAATTCTTTGTAGGCTTCCGGAACATTCTTCGCGAGCGCGCTGACCGGCAATGGCGTTCTGATTCCCGCCACGACGTCTTCGCCCTGGGCGTTCATTAAACATTCGCCGAAGAACGCCTTGTCCCCTGAACTCGGGCTTCGGGTAAAGGCCACGCCGGTTCCGCTCGTCTCACCCATATTGCCGAACACCATCGCCACGACGTTCACTGCCGTGCCCCAGGAATCGGGGATGCCGTAGAGCCGTCGATAGGTGATCGCCCGCGCACCGAACCAGGAAGAAAACACCGCGTTGATCGCCATGCGCAGCTGCTCGAGCGGCTCGTCCGGAAACTCTTTCTTCGTTTCCTCTTTCACCAGAGCCTTGAAGCTTCCTACCAGCTCGCGGAGATGCCGGGCATCCAAATGCGTGTCATGCGTCACGCCGATTTCGGCTTTCTTATGCTTCAGGATAGCTTCGAAATGTTCGCGCGGAACGCCCATGACGATGCTCCCGAACATGGACACGAACCGACGATAGCTGTCCTGGGCGAACCGGTCGTTCCGCGTCTTTGCCGCCAGACCCTCGACCGTCTTCGTCGTGAGCCCGACATTCAACACCGTATCCATCATACCGGGCATTGACGCGCGGGCACCGGATCGGACAGACACCAGCAGCGGCCGTTCCGGATCGCCGAAACCCATCCCCATCGAGCGTTCCACGCGTTTCAACGACTGGAGCGCTGCCTCCCACATGCCCGGAGGATATTTTTTCCCCTGCTTGTAATATTCAACACATGCTTCCGTTGAGATCGTGAATCCTGGAGGCACGGAGATGCCCAGGTTGGTCATCTCCGCCAACCCCGCGCCCTTGCCGCCGAGCAATTCCTTCATATTCGATGTGCCGTCGGCTTTGCCGTCGCCGAAATAGTAGACGTATTTTTTTGCCACGCCTGCCCTCTCCTTCTCCTCCACCCTCAGGGGAGACATATTGACCTGCTGTGCGCTGCCATGCCGAGCTGTACCCGATAGCGGCTGACGAGATAGCGCCGCACCCACATCCCGAACAACAATACGGCCCCAACGAACAGCGCGAGCCCTAACAATCGAAAATCCGCCCGAACCCCGTGATCGAAATAGTATTGACCGTCCGGCCCCTGCCTCACCTTCACGTCTTTAGCCAGCAGGTGGGGCTTGCCTGACGGATCGGCCAGGTTAATCCATTCCGAACAGAGGCGTACCGGGTCGGCAGCCCCAGCCACCTGCTGCCACGTCAAACGCAAACAAATATCTTGCTTAGAATTAAACAGGTCGGGAGTCTTGACCAACTCATCGAGATTGACGCCACTGACCCAGACACCGAATAACAACAGTATGTTGCAGATGACGATCATCCCCACCGTCACCACCATTGAAAACCGGCGTACTTTTTCCGCACGCTCGTCGTCAGGATGCAGATCCGTCGCGAGTGGTTCGACCTGGGCCATCGGCCTACATGCTCCGCTCAACTCCCTTGTACCACAATCCTCGAGAAGTCGGCGAATGACCTGAAGAACTCCTCTACATCTTTCAAGAGCGAGAGCCGATTGCTGCGGAGCACCGCCTCCTCCGCATTCACCATGACACCGGCAAAAAAGGCATCGATCGCCGGCTTGAGGCGAACCAGAGCATCCAGCGCATGATCGTAGCGACCCTTGCCCATCTGCTGGTCGAACTCCTTGCGGCACACCCCCGCTTGTCGATAGAGCTCTGTTTCGGCAGGATCTTTAAACAAACCGGGATCGACCGGCTTCCGATCCCATTGCTCCTTCTCGACGATGCGGGAAGCCCGCTTAAACCCCACCATCAACGGATCGAACTCCGGCCTCGTTGTGACGCCTTGCAGCGCCTTCATCTTCAAGAGCAGATCGACCAGATCAACGGCGGAGATCGAAGCCGATCGCAGCACCGCATCCATCACATCGTCACGCAGTCCGTGCACGGTTCGGCCATAGTGACGCACACGCTCAAAGACGAATTCTGTGATGCGTCGTTTTCCTTGCGCCTCTGTATCCTGGGCTGCTTTGAAGCCCTGCTCTCGCACGGCCGCTCGAGCCTGATCGATCACGGGTCCCAAATCGAGACGCAGATTGGCTTCCAAAATGATCCGCACGATAGCGGTGGCATGGCGACGGAGCGCAAAGGGATCTTCAGATCCGGTCGGCATCATCCCGACGTGGAAGAACGCAGCAATCGAATCAATTCGGTCGGCCATCGAGAGGACCTGGCCCGCCAGCGTCTCCGGTAAAGCGCCTTCGAGGGCTCGTGGAAGGTATTGCTCACGGATGGCCTGGCTGACGGCCTCCAACTCCCCATCATGCTTCGCATACTCGCCGCCCATAATGCCCTGCAACTCAGGGAACTCCCCCACGATCCCTGTGAGCAGATCGGCCTTGCAAAGAGCGCCAGCTCGATCGCAAGCCCGCACGATTTCTTCATGGAGCGACAATCGTGCCGCGATTACATCGGCCAGCTTCCGTAGACGCTCCTGTTTCTGAGCCATGGTGCCGAGCTTTTGATGAAACGTAACGCCGCCTAGCTTCTTCACGCGGTCTTCCAACTTCGCCTTGCGGTCTTCGTCGAAGAAAAACTTGGCATCCGCCAGTCTGGCGGCCAGCACCCGTTCATTGCCCGCTCGAATCAAGGACATGTCTTTCAATTGGTTATTCGCCACGGCAATAAAATGCGCCGCCAGCGATCCGCTCTTCTTGTCGCGCACCGAAAAGAACCCCTGATGCTCCTTCATTGAAGTCATCAAAATCTCCGGCGGCATCGCCAGATATTCAGGCTTGAACGTCCCGAATACCGAATAGGGCCACTCTGTCGTAAATACCGCTTGGTCCAGCAACGACTCATCGACGTTCAGTCGCACGCCGGCCTTGGCGCAGAGGCGTTCCAACTGTTCTTGGATCACGGCCCGACGACGATCCGGCTCAACCATGACACCCTGACGTTCAAGCCCCTGACGATAGCTCTGGTAGTCGCGCACCATAAGCGGTTTCCCACTCCCCAGCACGCGGTGGCCATAGGTCCGATTGCTGCTTTTAATTCCTGCCACGTCAACGGGGACGACGCCGCCGGCGAAGAGCACTACAAGCCATCGGACAGGCCTGGCAAAACGCACGCCCGCCTCATTCCACTTCATGGCTTTCGGAAAGGACAGCTTGCCAACAAGTTGCGGAAGCAGCTCCTGCAAGACCGTCTTGGTCGGGCGACCCGCGTCCTGCTTCACCGCAAAGAGATACTCGCCCTTTGGCGTTTGGCGAACCTGCAGACTTTCAACCGGCACACCTTGACCGGTGGCAAACCCGATCGCCGCCTTGGTCGGTTGGCCGTCCTGACCAAACGCCACAGCTTTCGACGGCCCCATCGCCTCTTTCAGGACAGCCGCTTGATGGATACTAAGTTCTTCGACCACCAACACCAACCGCCGGGGTGTTGCATAGGTATGGATCGACCCGGTTGTGAGCCTGGCCTCTTTGAGTAGGAGCGCGACATGCTCTTTGAGCGATGCAAGCGCAGGAGCGATAAATTCGTAAGGAAGTTCTTCCGAACCGATTTCCAGCAATAACTCCGCGCCTGCGGTGGAACGCGCAGCCTTCTGCCGAGACTTCATTACGGATGATTTCTTCATGGGTGGTGCGTTACCTGCGGCCAGAACCCGGCTTGGGACGAGCGGCAGCGGCTGCGTTACGCTCTATCAAGGGATGGCCCATGGCTGCGCGCTCTTCAATATATCGTTCCGCACATTGCCTGGCCAGCGCACGCACACGGCCGATGTAGCCGGTTCGCTCCGCGACGCTGATTGCTCCGCGAGCATCGAGCAAGTTGAACACATGCGAGGACTTGATGCAGTAGTCGTAAGCCGGCAGAGTGAGATGTGTATCAGCTTGTGCGAGCAGTCGTTTGCATTCGGCTTCGTACGCCTGAAACGCGGTCATCAGCATGCCCACATCACCTTGTTCGAAGTTGTAGCGCGAGAACTGCACTTCGGTCTCGTGGTGGATGTCGCCGTACTTGATCTGATCGGTCCACGCGAGATCGAATACGTTGTTCACTTGCTGCAAATACATGGCGATACGTTCCGTGCCATAGGTAATCTCGCCCGTGATCGGGCTCAGCTCAATGCCGCCGATTTCCTGGAAATAGGTGAACTGGGTGATCTCCATCCCGTCCAGGCGCACTTCCCAGCCGAGCCCCCAGGCGCCGAGTGTCGGCGATTCCCAATCGTCCTGGATAAACCGGATGTCGTGCTGTTTGGGATTGATCCCGAGACAGGCCAGACTTTCCAGATACAATGCTTGAATGGTGTCAGGAACTGGCTTGAGCACCACCTGATACTGATAGTAATGCTGCATGCGATTCGGATTCTCCCCGTAGCGACCGTCTGTGGGACGGCGGCAGGGCTGAGGGTAGGCCGCACGCCAGGGTTCGGGACCGAGAGAACGGAGAAAGGTGGCCGGGTGAAAGGTTCCTGCCCCCATTTCGAGATCATAGGGCTGGTGAATGACACAGCCTTGATCGGCCCAAAAGCGATGTAATGTGAGGATCAGTTCCTGGAAGGTCACGGAGAGTCCAGTCGTCGTGTGAAAATCTTCTGTCGATCGAAAATAAGGGAGCCAGAAGCTACCAGGAATGCGTAGAAACTGTCAAGAAACCTCCTCTCAGATCAAGGAGTTGCACAGCTTCATCTGCTTAACAGCCTGTACTCGCTTTGGTCGCGGTTTTGGATCCGTCTTCTGACTCGTGATCTCTTCTGTTGACTGGCCTATAGGAACTGCTCTATTGTGCTACTTCTTGATTAACTCAGTCGGATTCTAGGCCCTCTCCCGTGAAACTTTCAAAAAAAAGCGAATATGGCCTCCGCGCCCTCATTGAACTGACGCAGGCCCATGGCACCGCGACATTGCAGCGTCACGAGATTGCCGCCCGTCAGCACATCCCTGTCGAATTCCTCGAACAAATTCTCCTTGCACTGAAGCGTGCGGGCTTGCTCTCCAGCCGGCGCGGGATGAAAGGCGGCTACACTCTCATCAAACCGCCCGATGAAATTTCACTGGGTCAGGTGATTCGTATTTTAGACGGCCCGTTGGCCCCGATCGGTTGCGTCAGCAAGACCGCCTACCAGAAATGCAGCGATTGCCCATATGCCAACAAATCACGGTGCCCTGTCCAATCCGTCATGGGCACTGTACGCGATGCCATTGCAGGAATTTTAGACCATTATACGCTCGCAGACTTTGCCGCTGGATCTCCTAAAGGGTAACTATGGATCTCATCGTCCTCGTACTCATTACCTTCGTTGCGGCAACCGTGAATGGCGCGCTCGGCTACGGTTTTTCTTCAATTACGGTCCCTGTCGCCTTGCTGTTTTACACCAATCGAATCTTAAATCCGGCTTTGGTGCTCGTCGAATTGGTCATCAACAGCTACGTCCTCTTTATCAACCGTAGAAGTATCCCGAACATTTGGTGGCGCGTGGCTCCAATCCTGATCGGGTTGGTCATCGGCATCGGCATCGGGAGTTATATTCTCTTTCTCGTTCAACCAGCCTGGATCAAATTTGTGACCTATTTCTTCCTTCTGCCCTTGATCCTGCTTCAAGCAGCTGGCATCCGAAAACCAATTCAAGCCGAGAAAACCATCGCCATCCCCTTTGGCATGGGAATTGGGACACTCTATTCCGTGACGACAATTTCCGGCCCGCCGCTGGCGCTGCTGTTTAACAATCAGGGCTATGCCAAACAGGATTTTCGGGCTGCACTCGGCGTGATCCGCGTGGCGGAATCAAGCCTGACTGCGATTGCGTATGGCTTTATCGGATTCTACAGCGCTGGCAGCATGGAGGTAATTCCATACATCGTTCCGAGTGTACTGCTTGGCATTCCACTTGGAGCCTATCTCATCCGGTGGATGGATCCGGAAACGTTTCGCCGTATTTGCATGGCCTTTGATGCTTTGGTCGTCGCGTTCGGCTTATCCCGGGTCCTCGTGGAATTGAAATTGGCAACGGCACTCACCACACACAGCATTCTCACGATCGTGATCGCGTTGAATGCCTATCTACTGTTTCGATATTTCCGGGACCGGCCGGCACCGTCTTGACGCTAACCCACGATCCGACAATGCTGCATATCGCTTGAACCTGCAGAAGCTACTACCGCTGCTACTCCCAGCCGCACCGAAAGAGACGAACTCAACCGCCGTACCACGAAAACTCCTACACTCCAGAATCACACCAATTAAATCGTCCTCTTTTCCCCAAACCGGTTTCAACATCTCTTAAAACCCGTTGCCTGGTTTCAGTATCTGCACAAGACAACTTTCAAATTAGAATGATCATCTTTCCCGACAGGATTCTGGATTTTGAATTTGGCTGAAGGATTAACCCTGCACTCTTCGAGAACCATATTTCTCTGGCCGAAAAGAATTAACATAACTCATTGAATTAGCGTGCCATAACAACAAGTGTTTGGTTGGCACACACATTGCTCACGCGCTGGCCAAGTTGTATCGGCCTGCGGGTCTGCATCACGCCCTCTTAGACCGACTCCACATTAACCTGTATTGCGTTAGAGGAAATGCTCCGCATGACTTCCACCAGCTTGTCCTTTCCGGATCGAAAAACATGTCAGAACGTGATTGTTGGTCTCGTTCTTCTCCTCTGTATGCAGCTCTTATCTGGGTGTGGTGGCGGTGGAACTACTGCTGATGGATCGACTGTCACAAACACCCCGAGCCAAGGCGGTGGAGGAACCAGCGGATCGGGAAGCGGCTCAGGGACATCATCCTCGCCTGTAACAGCGAGTGCCTCTGCATCATTGGCGTGGGATCCTGTGTCAGACCCAAGCGTTGCGGGATACATCGTGCATTACGGGACCCAATCGACGAATTCTTCTGGCTCTTGTGCTTACGCACAAAGCACCTTTTCATCATCGCCTGCCGTGACTGTCTCCGGCCTTGCCCCGAACACCAATTACTACTTCGCCGTCAGTGCATATAATGGACTTGAAAGTGCTTGCTCGTCCGAAGTGTCTACCGTGACCGGCTCGATATAAATCTTTTCCATACCAAGCCGATGTTTCTACTCAACGAACTACGCATTCATTGACTCCCCTGCCCTCTGTTTGTTAGGTTCACAACCCGCCGCCTGGAACACTGTCTTCTCAGGAAGACCTTCAGCTTCCCTGGCGACTTTGCTCTACAGAAGAGGAGATCGCATGGCTGGCTCGACGTTATCCCAGGAACAGTTAACAGCACTGCACAATAAAGCCACGCATTTGCGCATCGAGAGCGTGCGATCGACGAGTGAGGCCGGGAGCGGCCACCCTTCCAGCTGCTGCTCCGCCGCCGATATCGTGGCGGCTCTCTTTTTCTCTGTCATGCGCTATGACCCGAAAAATCCCAAGGCCTCAAACAGTGACCGGTTCGTGCTTTCGAAAGGTCACGCCGCCCCCTTGCTCTATGCAGCTTGGGCCGAAACTGGGCTGTTCCCCAAGAGCGATTTGCTCAAGTTACGGACATTGACGTCCGATCTTGAAGGCCACCCTACGCCACGCCTTTCATTCGTGGACATGGCTACCGGTTCGCTCGGACAGGGCCTCCCCGTCGGTGTCGGGATCGCCCTGAATGCAAAATATGTCGATCAGGTGGATTACCGAACCTACGTCCTGATGGGTGACGGTGAATCGGTGGAAGGCTCCGTGTGGGAAGCGGTGGAGGTCGCCCGGCAAAATCGACTCGACAACCTTTGTGCCATCGTCGATGTGAATCGGCTCGGGCAGAGTGACCCCACGATGTTGCAACATGACATGGAGAGTTACCGTGCTCGCTGGGCAGGTTTCGGTTGGCATGCTCTCGTCATTGACGGGCACGACATTTCGGCCATACTTGCCGCGTTCGATGAAGCGTCACACACGAAGAATAGACCGACCGTTCTCCTTGCCAAGACATTCAAGGGCAGAGGCGTCTCCTTTATGGAAGACCATTCCCATTGGCACGGAAAACCGGTTCCGCAAGGCGCAGAAACCCAGAAGGCGATCGACGAATTGACCAAACAGTTGAAACCGAACGGCGCCACATTGACGATTCAAAAGCCATCGGCCGCTTCTGTCCCCGCCTCGTTTGCCAGCCCGCTTCCTGCCTCGCCGTACAAGCCCGGAGAATCCGCCGCCACCCGTGAAGCCTTCGGGGTGGCACTTGAGGCGCTAGGAGCCGTCAATCCATCCGTGGTAGGTCTTGATGCGGACGTCAAGAATTCCACCTACACGGACAAATTCGGCAAGAAGTTCCCAGGCCGATTTTTTGAGAACTTCATTGCGGAACAAAACATGCTCGGCGCCGCAGCCGGCCTTGCCGCCTGCGGCAAGATCCCCTTTGTAGCCACATTCGCAGCCTTCTTCACGCGCGCCTATGATTTCATTCGCATGGCCGCCATTAGCCAATCCAACATTAAACTGGTGGGGACGCATGTCGGCGTGAGTATCGGGGAAGACGGCCCCTCACAGATGGGGCTGGAAGACATCGCCATGATGGCCGCACAGCCCGGCATCACCGTCCTGTACCCATCCGACGCGACGTGCATGTACCGTCTCGTGGAGGCGGCCGCGAACCATAAGGGGATGGTCTACCTTCGGGCGGGACGCCCCAAATCTCCCATTCTCTATGGACCTGAGGAGCGCTTTCAGATCGGGGGCTCGAAAATCCTTCGCCAGAGCGCGGCGGATGCGCTGACGATTGTCGCAGCCGGCGTGACACTTTTCGAAGCGCTCAAGGCTCACGATCAGCTGAAAGCCACCGGCATCTCCACCAGGATCGTCGACCTGTATAGTATTGCTCCCATCGACCGAGTCACCCTCTTGGATAGCGCGAGGGCCACGCATGGCCGTGTTCTGACGGTCGAAGATCACTATGCGCACGGCGGTCTGGGCGATGCCGTACTCAGTGCTGTCGGCACAGAAGGTATCAAGGTTCATAAGCTCGCGGTTCGCACGATTCCGCATAGCGGGAAACCGGACGAACTCGTCGATCACTTTGGCATCGGAGCACGATCGATTGTCGAAGCAGCACAACAAATCATCAAGTAATCGAGCTGGAGCCGTTCCCCATGGCCAGCTCGCCCAGATTCCCCTCCTCAATATCCTAACCGGACAGGACCGGCAACGCCTCCTCCACGAGCTGACTGAAGCCCGCTATGGCAAGGGCGAGTTCATTTTCCGCGAAGGCGATCCGACGGAATACTTTCACATCGTGAAGGAAGGCACGGTCAAATGCGTCAAGTCCAACCCGGACGGGAAAGAATGCACCCTCAAGATGCTGATGCCCGGAGACCTCTTCTGCTGCGACGCCGCGGCTTTTGACGGAGCCCGCCATCCCGGCAGCGCTCAACCCATGGGGGATGTCAGCATTCTTCGCATGAGCAAGAAAGCCTATTTTGACATGCTGAGACGAAGCCCGGACGCCGCTCTCGAAGTCATCAAGTACCTGGGCAATCGATTGAACGAGGCGCAGGAGAAAAACAAGGTTCTGGCGTTGGAACGGGCCGATCAACGCCTCGCCGCCCTGCTCGTCGATCTGGGCACGAGAAGCGGCATCAAAGAGGATCAGGGAATCAGACTTCCCATGCGGTTGACCAGAGAAGACATGGCCAACATGGTGGGCACCACAACAGAAACTGTGATCCGGATCATGAGCCGCTTCAAACAAGATGACTTAGTCACCGGCACCGCCAACCGACTAATCATCCGTGACATCGAGCGGCTAAAAAAGCTCGCGTCGACGTAACCCCGCCTCTCCCAAGCCCCGCAAATATATTTTCAAAACATGATTTGCATCATGTTTTATATTGTGTGCTTTCGCTATCCTCCCTGCCAACAGACGGACTCAGTCCACCACACCAATGACGGTATATCCGTCACGACCCAACTCTGGGCGCATTTATCTGTTCATGATCAGAAGGAGGAGAGATTTCATGAAAACGATCCGTTCACACCGGTCCCTCGCTCTTGCGGCAGGACTCGGGACGCTCATGTTTACAAGCCTGATGGCACCAGCCACACCGGCCTCTGCCAAAACCCACGAGGTCTCCATGACCGCAGTGGAAACCGACGTTGTCATTGACGGCAGTGGTGAAAAATACGCAGCCTGGACGTTTAACGGTACCATGCCAGGCCCGGTTGTCCGCGTGACGGAAGGCGATACCGTAAAGTTCACGTTGACTAATCCAGCGACCAACAAGTACCCACACGCAATGGACTTCCACGCCGCTGAGATCGACTTTCTTAAGAACTATCGCGCGATCAACGCTGGTGAAACCATCAGCTACACCTTTATCGCCAAGAAACCAGGCATTTTCTTCTATCACTGTGGGGCGCCCCCGATGATTCAGCACGTGGCTCGTGGGATGTTCGGCGCCATCATCGTTGACCCGAAAGATGCTAAGGCCTTACCGAAAGCGGATCGTGAGTATGTCCTCGTCCAATCGGAGCACTTTAAGAATCCCGACGATGTGCAAGGGATGTTCGACAGGAAATTTGATGGCATGATGTTCAACGGCGGCATCTTCAAATACCATCCCTTCGTAACGGGGGGAGGAAAACTGGATGCGAAGCCTGGTGAGCGCGTGCGCATTTACTTCGTCAACGCAGGACCGAATGAGTTCTCCTCGTTCCACCCGATTGGCGAAATCTGGGACAACGTCTATGAGAGCGGCAATCCGGCCAACAAGCTGACCGGTGTGCAAACCTATGTGGTCGGGCCGGGCAGTGCAGCCACATTCGACGTGGTTGTCGAATCAGCTGGAGCCTATCCCTTGGTCACCCATTCGTTGACCGGAGCGCTCCGTGGAGCAATCGCGGTTCTGGTGGCGTCACCTGATGCCAAACCGGCGCCGTTGATGCCTATGGTCCCCTGGAAGCCAACGACACCTCAAACAGAGATTACGCCAGTTCCAGCGCAATAACCACATGTCGGACGGCCTTGCTGCATGTTAACAGCCAGGCCGTCCGTGCCTTCCATGCTAAGCCGGTCATCCGATTACAGATTTCTAGCAGACCGATCATGAAATGGTAGACCTGGACACAAGACAAGAATCGAATGGTATTTGCGAGGGTTCGCATATGGAATCGGGAACTGACTCATCAACTCCACCGCCTCTCGCCTCCTCGCCGCAAGGGTTGTTAGCGACGAAGAAGGCACTCGTATCTCTGTTTGTGATAATCGTTGGTACGATTTTCGTCAGTCCCTTCACATTCGCACAATCTCCTGTCGAACGCGTCACATTGATGCTCAATGGCTCCGCGTGCGAATCGTTTAGCTCGAGCCTTGAAGTAGCATTGAAGGAATTGCCAGGAGTCCGGACAGTTGATGGCCGCAGTGTACCAGGCCACCTTCTGATAGACGTCGAGAGAGAACTCGCGACAGCGGACGAACTAGCCCATAGAGTGATCGAGTTCCTTGCCGCACAGAGCCTCTGCCAGGTCAGTGTGATGAAATCCTGCA
Source organism: Nitrospira sp. (assembly GCA_033852435.1). Classification (GTDB taxonomy): domain Bacteria; phylum Nitrospirota; class Nitrospiria; order Nitrospirales; family Nitrospiraceae; genus Nitrospira_C. The sequence continues at coordinate 3,180 of JAWOMO010000006.1, read as the reverse complement.
TCACTGCCGGCGTCCACTAGCGCTCTGGGCTCGAGCAAGCATACCGAGAGACGAGGCACGAGGATTTCCAACGATAGATCTCCCAATTGCCCGCGCTGGTCTGTATGACGCGGGCATGCGGATCTCCCCGGGCGCCGGATTAAACCCTGCCCCGTTCTTCCTGATCGATCCATCAAACAATCAGCCCAGATCAGTAGACCATTGCAGCGTGTCTCATCACCCACTTTGTGGATCGCAGAAAGCAGCACTTTAAACCACGTGAGCGAATCCGCACAAGCCGCTCATCGTGAATCCACACAAGAGGTTTCGCTCCCTGCTAGTCGCCTGTGGTGATCTCACTGCACTCACCATTAATTGCTGCAAAACAGAGAAAATCGTTTTGTCCGAGCTTATTCTGGCTCGCACAACGTACTAGGCCTTAAAGTTGCAGTGACTCATCATCAGCCGACAAAACATCACGACCGAAAATTCTTGGAGCCAAACGATGGACTACGTCAAACCTGAAGAAGTTGTGACCAATATGGTGTCCACTGGTGCGCTGAAGTTAGACCTGCCGGTTCGACATTTACTGATTCGTGGAGCCCTGGCCGGCGCCTATCTCGGGGTGGCCACCAGTATGGCGGTTGGGGCCGCAGTTGAAACCGGCAGTTGGCTCGTGGGCTCGCTGCTCTTTCCTTTCGGTCTCTGTCTGGCCGTCCTGCTCCGGACGGAAATCATTACAGGCAGCTTTGCCCTGCTCCCCTGCGCAACCGCGGACGGGAAAACGAACGCCTGCGTGAGCAGGGTTCTCACAAACTGGGGCTGGGTCTTCCTGGGAAATCTGATCGGCAGCACGCTCTATGCGGGTCTTTTAGCCATCGTCCTGACGACCGCCGGAGACGCCGCGGTGTCAGCAGTTGGGACGAAACTGATTGCCATCGCCGAAGCCAAAACGACTTACTACGCCTCACATGGCTCGGCGGGCATGCTGACAGTCTTTACGAAAGCGATTCTATGCAATTGGATGGTGAGTTTGGCGGTGGTTTTCGCGTTCGCGACAACGTCATTGTCAGGCAAAATTCTCGCCATTTGGGGGCCTACCGTTCTGTTCTTCTCACAAGGATTCGAACACGCGGTGGTCAACATGTTCGTCATTCCTGTCGGCATGCTCCTGGGAGCTCATGTCACGGTCACCGATTGGTGGTTCTGGAACCAAATCCCCGTCACGCTCGGCAATCTGGTCGGCGGCATGCTCTTCACCGGACTGGCCATATATTTTACGCATCGCCCCGCTCCGGCACTGGCCGAAGCCCGTGTGAGCGCCGTTCCTGACAATGCTCACGAGGAACGTCCGAGGTATTCACCGTCGTTTTAACGCTCCAATTAGCGCTCCAAGAGGAAATGCTCCTTCGATGTCTGATTTGCATTCCACGCGTCTCTTAGGCTGGCAGTTTGTGCTCTTCAATCTCGTCCTCGGCATGGCCCACATGGTCGTGCTGTTCAATGCCGGCTCCTATGTTGCGCTGGTGCCGCATGCCGCAGGAAACCTGGGAGGCGTGCTACCCAGCTTCGGGACCTGGGCCCAAACCGATTTCATGATCGCGCTGGCGCTGGCCTTTCCGATCGCTCGGTGGCTCTCCTGCCGATTTGGAGAATCCCGTGTGTTTGTCGGGGCATTCGTTCTCTATGCCGGCGCCTCGCTGTTATGTGCCATGGGCGACACGATTGCGAGTTTTTTGCCGGCACGCATTCTCCTCGGCCTCGCCGGCGGCCTCACGCTGCCGCTCGGACAAACATTGTTGCTCAAAGAGTACCCGGATCGGTTGAAGTCGATGGGACTGGCAATCTGGGGTCTCTTCACGTTGATGCCGTTCACGCTTGGGCTCGCCACCGGTGGTTGGATTGCCGACGAATTGGGCTGGCGTGCGCTCTTTGCCCTGAACATCCCCTGTGCCCTGGCGATCGCCGGCATCACCGCCGCATTGCTCCATGAGCGCTCGTTCGAACCAGTGCACGAACGGTTCGATCTAGTAGGATTTCTCCTGCTTGCCGTGATCTTCGGTGGCATCCAAACAGTTTTGAACCAGGGCAACGATTTCGACTGGTTGGATGCTCCGCTTCTTCGTGGAGTCCTTGCAGTGGTGCTTGTCGCCATCCCCGTCTGGATCATCTGGGAGCTGGGCGAACGCCGGCCCGCCGTCGATCTGAGGCTCTTCAGACATCGGAACTTTACGATCGGCTTGGTGTGCCTCGCGCTGGGATTCCTGTCCATTCAGGGCCTATTGGCGCTCTTCGTCGTGCAACTGCAAACGTTGATGGGCTACTCCTCGACGCTCGCCGGGATGGTGTTTCTCCCCATGATCCTATTGGGTGTCCCCTTGATTGCGGTGATGCACGAAATCGCCAAGCGCCTGGACGTGCGCTGGCTGGCCTGTATCAACGGTCTCGGATTCGCCGCCACATTCTATTGGATCGGCTTATTCGACGATCCGCAATCCTACGATCAAATCTTCTGGCCGATGGTCCTTGAAGGTGTGTTCCTCGGCTCATTTTTCACACCCCTGACCGTATTGACGCTCCATGGTTTGTCCGGCGAGCAGATGCTTCGGGCAGCGGAGGCGGCCAACGTCTTTCGTATCGCTGCTGGAGCAATCGGAATCACCTGGCAAGGTGTTGTCCTCTTCCGGCGTCTCCCGTTCCATCAGTTGCAGCTAAGCGAACATTTCGGCGGACGCATGTCGGCGTCATACGACGCACTGGGACAGGTCACGCAGAAACTACAACAGGCCGGACTCGATCCCGCCATGATTCAGCGCAAGCTGCAATTACTCATGAAACAATCGGCCGGCATCCTGGCGTTGAACGATGCGTTTCTCCTGTCCAGCTATCTCTGCATGGGGTTGGCCGTGCTGGTGTGGTTTGCTCGATCCAGTCGTGTGCCGGCTTTGAAACCGGTCGAAGCGGTACGGGAGCTTCAGGCAGAAGAATTGATGGAGCAGCCATGACCCGAGAATGCGGCATTTCTTTAATGCAGATAGCGGGGAGCCTGTTCGCCGGGACGCTGCTGATCGCGTCGGGCTGTGCCTGGATTCCCAAGGGCGATCCTCCTGCCACGTATCTGGAGCCGCCGGAGATGCAAGAAACCCTCGCGGAAGTGAGCAGCCGGCTGCAGCAGTGGCCGGAGGATCGCTGGTGGGAGCA
>JAWOMO010000010.1:0-6860 GCA_033852435.1 Nitrospira sp. | reverse complement strand
GGGGCTTTGTCCTTTTGCGCGGCACGAGCGAGCAGATCGATACACTTCGCCGTACCGAAGACTACGCGCGCTGGGTTCTGCGTGTAAGCCTGGTCGCCGATCACCTCAGGGTCTTCGATGCCACTGTCGATGAGGAGATTCTCGCGCGAAACATGAACTTCTATGACGAGACGATCGAAGGGCTTTGATCGTAACGGCAACGAGTTCACTGGTCGGCCCGCGATTTCTGTACCAAGTCTAGGGAGAGTTCCCAGCAGTGATGGCCGGCCCTGGATGTCTGTACCTGGTTTAGGGAGAGTGTCCAGCGGTGATGGCGGGTTCGCAGAGGGGATTCTCTGCGGCCCGCTTGGCAAATTCCTCCGCTGTTCGATCCTGGAGCGTCCGGTGAGGGCGACACCCAATACTCCCGCCGCCAGGTCTCGATGCTCTCTTGGGCGTCGCCAGCCGTTCGTTGCAGGGACTGTTGCGACGGTAACACGTATCAATCTTGTATTGACGCGGGAAGCATCGCAATTCATGAACCGCAGGCCACTTGCTCAATCTCGTGTCAGGAAGAGTTGTGACCAATTTTGTGACCAGACTAGGTCAGAATGAAAAGGAATGAAGAGGAAATCATAGAACTAACGGAACGCTCAAAGTCCTTGCTATCGCTGACTATATTGAGGAAACCATCGAAATAGCGAACCTATCAAGAACAACCTGTTGATCCCTCTTAATCAGCGGGCCGTAGGTTCGACCCCTACACGGCCCACCAAAATCAACAACTTACATGCCTCATCCTTCCCGCCAGCGAACGGTGTAGACGCCGTGTAGACGGATGACAGAAAAATATTTTTCGCTCCATTTGCGACTTCTTCTCGAGCATTCCCGAAACTCTAAAGAAGATTTTTCAATGCCCAGCTTGCTCTGAAAGTTTTTGCAAATTTCTTTCAATCCCGTAGCAATCGTCTGCTCTAATAAAGGGGACCAACGTCACCCTCCACATCTTAGAGAAGATCAAACGATACGTGCTGATAGCCAATCAGCGGGTACCTCTGGAGCAGGTTTTTTTACCCGCGAGCAAACAAACCGCAGGTCACTCCTTTGTACTTGTTAAATGCAACGGTCCTTTTTGTCACCATAGGATGACGGACGACGGGTACTCACACGGGCATTCACTATGCCTTTTGGATTGAGGATCGTGGATAGCGTTGGGATGAACGCCTAGCAGTGGAGAGATACCGGTTCAATGAGATGCGACATGTTTCTTTGTTGCCATAGCGCGATAATCCGCGTTGCATTGGCGCATTCCGCCCCGTGAACGGTCCTGCGTCAGTGTACTTCTGGGGAATTCCTCCTCAACTGGTTTTTACCTCAACGTCTAACTCCTTCGGCCATCAGGCTTATGGAATTGGCATATCCATTGCTGAGGGTTTAAGCAATTGTACGGGCGGGCAGTTGTGAATGGCGATGGTGTGACGAAGTTACCTTATAGGGCATTCGGGAAGAGAAGCCTGATCGCGATGGGAGCGTTGGCGGGCCTCAACACGATCCGCTGTCGCGATGGCAACGATCCTCCACGTTCGACTCAGTAGAGTCGGGTCAGGCTGGAGGACGATGGCATCCCCCCTCCCATTCACATTGAGACGAGCGGACTCTCGACGCTGCTCGTGTTCGATCCACAGGTTGGCGCGAGTAGCGACTTGCAGAGTGAGAACCTACCTCGCCTTCCTCTATAAAAAAAGGAGGATCTACACATGTTCACACACAGAGTGGCTGCTTTCGTACGTGTCGCCCCGCTCGGAGCGGTCCTGATCCTGCTCCAAGCCTGCAGTGGCCCTGCGCAGACCGTCGCCGAGAAGGGCGATGCGTCATTTCAATTTGACGACACGCGCGAACTGGTAGCGTTGGTGAACGACGCGTCCGAACAGATCCGCACGAAAGGCGAAAGGGCGTTCAGCGACTTCCGTGTCCCCGGTAGCCGCTGGCGCCAGGGAGAGAGCTATATCTTTGTGCTGGATCCCAAGGGGCACATGCTCGTGCATCCCGATCCATCGCTGGAAGGTAAGAACCAGTTGGATCTGAAGGACATCAACGGGAAACCCATCATCCGCGGACTCCTCGGGGCCGCCATGACGTTTCCCAACAAATCGGAGGGCTGGTACCACTACGAATTTCCTGTTCCCGGCGGGCTGCTACCCCGTTGGAAAAGTACCTTTGTCCGGGCTGTGACCGCGCCATCCGGTAACCGCTATGTGGTGGGCAGCGGCACGTACAACGACCGCATGGAACGGCCCTTTGTCGTGGATCTGGTAAAGGATGCCGTGGGACAGATTGAGGAGCATGGAAGAGCGGCCTTTCCGCTCTTCCACGATCGGGCCGGGCCCTTTCTCGCCAAAAACGCGTATATTTTCGTGGACGACATGAATGGCGTCGAACTTGTCAATCCGACCTTCCCAAACCTAGAGGGCCGCAATCTTCTCGACATGAAGGACACCCAGGGGAAGCCCTTGGTCCGTGAAATGCTCGACGTCGTCAAAACCAGCGGCTCCGGCTGGGTCAACTATATGTGGCCCAAGCCGGGAGACAGCGTCTCCACGCAGAAATCGGCTTACGTGAGCAAGGCGAAGATGGGCGATCAATGGGTCCTGGTGGGAAGCGGGGTCTACCTGGCCGATGCACCCAAATCCGTCCCATCCGCTAAGAAGATGACCGCGCCGGAACTGATGACCTTGGTCCGAGAGGCTGCCGCCGTGTTCGAACAGCGCGGCGAGGCAGCGTATCCCGAGTTTCGCCGGCCGGGGTCCAAGTGGTTCAGTGACGACACCTACTTTTTTGTGTGGTCGATGGATGGAACCAGAGTCTTCCATGCCGCAGATGCAACCACCGAGGGCCAGAATGACAGCGAGCTCAAGGATGTGTTGGGACGACCCATCACGAGGATGTCCCTGGAGGCATCGGCGAGCCCGCCGGGCGAAGGATGGGTCCATTACATGTATCCCGAGCCTGGGGGGCTCTTCCCGACTTGGAAATCTGCCTTTGTCAAAAAGGTGACATTTCCGTCGGGTAAGCCATACGTCATCGGCTGCGGCATCTACAACATGCAGATGGATAAGGCCTTCATCACGGATGTCGTCGATCGGGCGGCGGCCCTGATAGCCGAAAAGGGGAAGTCAGCCTTCCCTCAATTGCGCGACCGCACGGGTCCCTTTGTCTTCATGGACACGTATGTGTTTGTCGAGGTGCCAGATGGCACCGAGGTGGTAAATCCAGGGCATCCCAGCTTGGAAGGAAAGAATCTCACTGGAGTGAAAGATATCAAGGGGAAGGAAGTGGTGCAGGACGAAATCGCCCTGGCCATGAACGAGGGCAGCGGCTGGGTGGAGCTCTACTGGTACAGGCCCGGGCAGAATACGCCCGCGCGGAAGCAGACTTTCGTCCGAAAGGTCCAATCAGGTCAGGAGACCTATATCGTCGGGTCGGGTGTGTACCTGGACGAGTAAGCCGGCAGTGGTGATGATCTAGGAGGATATCTTCGTGAAAGAATTGTGACTGAATTGCGTTCACGCGGGCACGCCCCGAAGGAGGTTCATCATGGCGATGTTTGTGGTGCTGGTTAATTTCACCGATCAGGGAGTCCGAAACATCAAGGACACGGTCAAGCGGGCAGATGCCGCAAGAGAAATGGCAAAGAAGTATGGCGTGACCTTTAAGGAACTCTACTGGACGTTAGGGAGTTACGACGAGATTATTATATTCGATGCGCCCGACGAGGCCTCCATGGCGGCGTTCCTGGCGAGCCTTGGTGCGCTCGGCAACGTGCGAACCCAGACCTTGCGGGCGTTTTCCCAAACAGACATGAACGGGATCCTCGCCAAGATGGGGTGAGGCCGGGTGACGATGGCGAGATGAGACGGAGGACGAGTACGGCATCATGACATCACTGGGCGGGAAAGTCGCGATCATCACCGGCGCCTCGAGCGGCATCGGGCGCGCGATCGCGGAACGTTTGGCCCAAAACGGTGCGCTCGTGGTCGTGAACTACGTCACCAATGAATCAAAAGCTCAGCATGTTGTTTCCGACATTCACGACAAAGGGGGCAAAGCCACCGCCGTGCGAGCGGACGTGAGCCGCGTGGCCGAGGCTCGCCGTCTCGTGCGTGATTCGTTCCAGCGATTCGGCCGCCTCGATATTTTGGTCAACAATGCGGGCAAGTTTATGCCGAAGCTGCTGGTGGAGATGACAGAAGCTGAATTTGACCAAATTATGGCCCTGCAGGTGAAAGGGCCCTATTTTGCCATGCAGGAAGCGGCCAAGGTATTGCAGGATGGCGGGCGGATCGTGAACATTTCGTCAGAATTGACGCACATGAATTGGGCCGGTGCGACGGCGCATCTCGGGAGTAAGGCGGCGATCGAACAGTTTACCAAAGGGCTGGCCCAAGAGTTGGCCACGCGAGGGATTACCGTGAATACGGTTGCTCCCGGTATTACGGACACAGGCGTGCTGACGGAGGAGTATCGTCAATTTGGCATACAACACTCACCCTTCAAGCGCCTAGGACTTCCGAAAGACATTGCGGATATCGTGGCCTTCGTGGTAAGTGACGACGCGCGATGGCTGACCGGACAGCTCATCCATGCCGGCGGTGGCATTGTGATGTGAGAAAGAATGGACCGGCGCTAAAACTGATATTGCAGGCCGAGTGACCCGTTTGTATTGAAAAAGCTCCGCGACTCTAAGCTAGAGGACCGTTGCGTCCGTTGAAATCCTACGGTGAGTCGAGCGGCAGGCGAGAGCTTGTAATGGACCTCCGCTGTTCCTTGATACAATTGATCCGTGGTGCCGTTCAACGGATCTCCGGCAATGGTACTCGTAAACTGCTTCAGACGGTACACATAGGTCAATTCCAGGGAGAACCGCTCCGTGAGAATAAACAGCGTCTCGAATGAGAAGAAATGTTGGCGATACGACACATCGTCCATGAACTGCGGTTCATTGCGCCCATCTGCCAGGCCGCGTTCATAGATGTAGTCGAGTGTAAGCGCCATCCAGGAGAGGGTCTGGAACCGTATGCTGGGCCCCACTGAATAAAACTTCGTATCCCGCTCCGAGAATACCTCGTTGTACAGTCGCAGCCCGTAGCGGCCCATCAGCGTCGCCGTCCACCGGTCGTTCAGCTTGTGCTCCAGTTGCGTGCGCCATGCATGCTCGGTTACCCGCTCTTCCTGGATGAGTCGATTCCCACTTTGTCGTTCAATGTTGGGGCCGAGGAACAGGTTTGGCACATAACGGTATCGGAACTGCGCGAAGGTATTCGTGGCAACCTGTTGCTGTACCTGAAAACGGTAGTCGGCGTGATCAAAAATGGGGTTATTCGTATAGAGAAATCCGTCCCCTTTGAAGGAAATCTGGGTGGTACCAAGGGCCGACGTCGACATCCTCCGTACGTCAATCGAAGGTTCCCACACGACATCGGACGGTTGTCCGACGGAGACTCTGACTGGTTGGCTGGGATCTTCCGTGAACGTCAGCCGCCTGGACGCCGACAGTTCGAAGACGTTGTCGGTGAAGATCGTTTTCGCCTCGGTGATCGCCGACCATTCTGCCGCGGACGACTCCGAACAGAGAAAGAGAGAACGTAGAAAGATAAGGAAGAGCAAGATTGAATCCCTGCTCCTCTTCATTTGCACAGACCTATCCACGCAATACTTCGGAGGCTTTGGATCACAGCGAGAACATTGTGGGAGGTGTAATCACCATAGGGGGGAATTTACGCAGGATGCTCATGAATGTCGAGCGGCAGCTAGCAGACTTTCGCATTGAGTTTTCCTGGTACGAGGTTTCCAGCAATCATGGAACTCTTCTTGGGTAAAATGACTGACCTACCACCCAAAACATTGCTCAGTGGTGTTGGTACGGCTTATTTTGGTAGATTGACTTCCCCGAGACTAGCATCTAGCCCCAGATCTGCATCCTATAAATAAACCAGGTCAGGTCCGGAGTGAGGATTTCCGGCTGACGAAAGGAGGGGGCATGGCACGAAAACGGTATACGGCAGAAAAGATCATCGGGCATCTGCGCACGATCGAAATTGAAACGGGCAAGGGTCTCGGGATCGCGGAGGCGTGTCGCAAGCTGGGGATCACGGAACAGAGTTGCGGGATGAGTTACTAAACGGGGAACTGTTCTATACGCCGCGCGAAGCCCAGGTCCTCGTCGAACGCTGGCGAGGCCACTACAATACGTATCGCCCACATAGTGCGCTGGGGTATCGACCACCCGCCCCAGAAACCCGCATCCTCAATCCGATAGATTGGCCGGCATGAGGGAACTTGAACGGTGGCCTAGCCAATGGGGGCAGATCAATTTCCCTCCTTGATCGAGCGGAAAAGCACGTTATCTTGTAATTGAGCGGAGGCCTCGGTGAGAGGAACACTCCTGACATTGAGGTCCGGTGTAGGGGCGGTGAGCAGGCCCACCGATGGGTGGGACGCCTAAAACCCCCTCCAAGACCTCCACAATGCCCATAGAGCTCTCTGAACCCGCCCCCGCTCCATTTTTGTGTGTTCTACACACCATGCATCTCCCCAACCGCTCGGAGTGGTATTTTCGACACCTATACCTAGTGACTTGATTTTCTGCCGAGCGTCATTACGTTAGAAGCGAAGGAGGTGTTGCTCGCTTGGTCCAGGCCAGCAGCCTGGTGAAGTGTTTGACTCGCCCTTATGCCGCCAACGTGCACAAGGGCACCGCCTCTGTTTCAGTGGCGGGATGGTGGTTCAGGGGACGCGCCTGTGATGCCCGATGCCAGTAGGCATGGCCGTAAGATGCGAGCCCGATGACCACGGCGCGGGGTAACCAGCGAGAGGGTGACTGA
>JAWOMO010000122.1:0-18255 GCA_033852435.1 Nitrospira sp. | reverse complement strand
TGAATCCGGCGGCGTGCCCTTCTCGAAATCTTCCTTGGTTCGTAGGAGAGGAAAGTCGAGCGTCGCGACCTCGATGCGTTTCACCTCGTGCCCGCCATCCTCGCAGCCCTTCGCATATTCGTCGGCTAGTGCATGGCCGAAGTGGCGACACTGGGCATCCGGATGACCTTGGATTATCGCGATATGTTTTCCCATCTCGCACCTCGCTTCGCTAAGACAGAGGCACTCGTGGCACACTCCGATCTTCGGGGGTATGGTGCAAGTTCTCAACCACTGCATACACATAGAACATTGCCCCGGTTTCGTGGCGTTTCAGGGCAGATGGCGCCGCGTTATTGCCCCATAATGCCACCAGAACGGAGCACACACTTCTTGTGATACCAGCTGCATCGTATGGACTCCTTTGTATGACCTGAGCTTGTGCGAACCTCTCTGTGAGGCGCCTATGGCATTTCCTTTGCTCATCCCATTTCTTAGCTGAATCAGACTCACAAGCCTATTTGACTATTGCGGGAGGTTACCATGCCGCTCCTGAAACGACTCCAGAGTTATCTTGACGCAAATCGGATCCCCTATGAATCAGTCAGTCACCCCAAAGCCTATACCGCCCACGACGTGGCGCGATCGCTTGATGTGCCGGGTAAGCTTGTCGCCAAAGTCGTCGTGGTGAAGGCCGACGGGTATTTTGTTATGACGGTCCTTCCCTCGACGTGGCGCGTGGACCTGAAACGATTGCGGGACGTCTTGGAGGCTCGCGAGGTGCGACTGGCGACGGAAGCCGAGATTGCCAATCTCTTCCCTGATTGCCAGGTCGGCGCGATGCCGCCGTTCGGCAATCTCTATGGCGTGGAAGTGTATGTGGACCAGCTGCTGACGGAAGACGAGTCCATCGTCTTCGAAGCTGGAACCTATGTCGGTGCGATGAAGTTACGATATAAAGACTTTGCTTCGCTCGTTCGCCCGAAGGTCGCGGCGTTTCACCATGAGCCCTCGAAGATCGAACGTTTGCCGGCCTAGGCTCAATGTGCTGAGATCTGTTGTCCCACACCGGCAGAGGTGTGAAGCTCTGACATGCCGTGTGGTTGTGTCGCAGGTTAGTTATCAGAACAGCGGATGGTGAGGCGCGCTTGACGGTGGAGCAGCGGGAGAGGCTCCTCCCACATTGCCGAGAAACTGCCAGCCTTCCTTCTCTTTGACGAGATGATGGATCTCGCTCACCCAACTATCGATGGTGATGGGCTTTCCCGTTTCCTTTTCCGTTCCGTACAATCCGCCGGTGCAAGTCACATAGGCTTTTCTCGCCCCACCGGCCTGGACCAGTTTCAGTTCGGTGAAGACATGCTTCGACATGATCTGTCCATAGTGACTGAAGACTTCATCCCAGACGCGTCGGACATCCGGTCGCTTCAGGCCATGATAGTTGTAACCTTTCGCATAGAAGCGCATCAGTGCATCCAGGTCGGCATGCTGCACCGCGACCTCGGCCCGGTCGAATGCCGCCACCAGTTCCTTCATGACCGGTTGATCGACCTCCGCCACAGTTCCTGGTGCAATCTCGACAGCCGCCGCTGAGGGAGTCGGGTGATGGCACCAGGACACCATGAGAAGACCTGCCAGCATGGTCACCGTTGTGATCGTACCAGTCCTCTTCATGCTGTCTGAAAGACGCAATCACGATGCCATGGCCGCCATCTGACAGAACCTCTTGAAGTTCTCGGCAATTATTTGCTTCTTTCCTTGCTTCTCGCGACCGAGGAGCTCTTCGATGACGCCTAACTCCCCACCGAATGTTCCTGCTCTGCCGCAAAACGCTACGCTCAGGCCTCTGGATGGCAACATCGAAGCATAGATCGATCGCTCACGACGGGCATACCTGATGCAGTAAGATTCAGACGGATTGGTGTTTGATAATGTCCACTACCCTCCTCGACATTCGCGGTCTCACGTTCGCAGTCGATCGACATCCGATTCTCGATCGTCTCGATCTGGCGATCCAAGTGGGAGAAATTCATGCCCTGCTCGGAGCCAATGGATCAGGGAAAACCACGTTAGCCTACGTCTTGATGGGCTGTGAGGGGTACGGGCCGAGCACGGGAACTGTTCTGTTCAATAGCACAGATCTCCTGCCGTTGAAGATGCACGAACGGGCTAAGCTGGGTCTCACTCTCGCGTGGCAAGAACCGGCCCGATTCGAAGGCCTCACCGTTCGAGAGTATCTGGCTTTGGGCAAAGCAGAGGGCGACCCGGCGCAGGCTCTGAGACAAGTCGGCCTCGATCCTGACCGCTATCTCACTCGGCTGGTGGATAAGGCTCTCAGCGGCGGAGAACGCCACCGTGTTGAGTTGGCCTCCGTGCTGTCGATGAAGCCGAAGTTGGCGATCCTCGATGAGCCGGCGGCAGGGATCGACATGCTCTCGATCAATCACATCATCGATATCATTCGCGCGCTGAAAGAGGGCGGAGGATCAGTGTTACTGATCACCCATCAGGAAGAGGTCGCGCTCATCGCCGATCGTGCATCGCAACTCTGTGCCGGGCGCATCATTTTTTCCGGCGGTCCACGGGAAGCCGTGGATCATTTCCGCGGTCGGACCTGCGTCCGTTGCGATGGAGAGGTATGTCACTATGTCCGATCTTGATGAGTTGAGACGGGCGTTGCCGATGGTCGGGGCCGAACCGGCCATTCTCGACGATCTGCGCATCGCGCATGTCGTGGCGCAAGGACATCACATCCTGAGCCATCGGACCGTTCCCGGCCTGCGAGTGGACTTGGAAGAAACGCCGGATGCCATCATCGGGAAACTGATTGTTGAGGCAGGCGCGCAGATCGCTCAGCCGATCCACATGTGCTTCGGCCTCGCACATCCCACCGGTGTGCAGCAGATCAAGATTGATGTGCAAGTCCTCGAAGGGGCACAGGCGCGGGTGCTGTCCCACTGTCTCTTTCCCTTCGCAAAATCGGCAGAACATCGGATGCAGGCCGTGATGGAAATCGGACCGGGCGCGTCATTGACCTACACCGAAGGCCACTACCATGGCCCCCACGGCGGCATGCAGGTCCTCCCTCATGCGACGATCAAGATCGGCAGAGGCGCCCGTTATTTTTCGGACTTCTCCCTGCTCTCCGGTTCAGTGGGAGCCCTCGAGATCGATTATCTCGTCGAAGTGGAGGAAGAGGGTCTCGCCGAACTCAGCGCCAAGATTTTCGCCCACAAAACCGACCACATCATCTTGAAGGAAGCCGTGATGCTCCGGGGGGAGCGCTCTCGCGGCCTCATCAAGACCCGCGTTGTGCTGGAGGACCGGGCGAAAGCTGAAATCACCGGCATCACCGAGGCCTATGCTAAAGGTGCACGCGGTCATGTCGATTGCATGGAGATCGTGCAAGGCGAGGCCCATGCCAGCGCCATCCCTATCGTGCGGGTCTTTCACCCAGAGGCGAAAGTTACCCACGAAGCGGCGATCGGCAGCGTGGACAAGAAAGAATTGGAGACGCTGATGGCGCGTGGATTGGCACCGGAGGAAGCCATTGAATTGATCGTGAGCGGAATTCTTCGGTGACGTGATAGTCCCTCAAAAGCGAAGAAGCGCAGCATATTTCTTTCCTCAACCCTCCTGCGTGTGAGGTTTTGGATGATGGGGCACATCTTTCGGTGACGGTGACTTCTGTAACTCCGCCAGTTCCTGCAATAGTGCTCGCTCACGTTCCGTCAAGTCAGTCGGAGTCCGCACCTCCACCACCACAAAGAGATCACCCTTCCCTTTTCCTCCGACTTTAGGCATCCCTTTCCCGCTCAACCGGAGCGCCGTGCCACCTTGGGTTCCAGCCGGAATCATCACTTGGAGTGTCTCCCCGCCCAACCCCGCCACGCGCAACTTTCTGCCTAGCGCCGCATCAGGGAATGTCACTGATTGGACCATATAGAGATCGTCGCCATGACGCTCGAAGGTGGGATGGCGCCGGAGATGCGGGCGGATGAGTAGATCACCGGGCGGGCCGCCATTTGCATTTGCCTCTCCCTGACCGGACAAACGAATCATCATCCCGTCATCGACGCCTGGCGGAATCTTGACCTTCAACGTGTGCGGGAGAAATTGATAGCCGCTACCCTGACAAAGCACACAGGGTGATTCGACGATCTGCCCGCGGCCCTGACAACGCACGCAGGTGGTCAAGGTCACGAGCCGCATGTCTTTCTTTGTCTTCACGTCTTGCTTCTGTCCGGTTCCTCCACAATCGGGACAGGACACTGGCTTGGTCCCAGCCTTGGCCCCGCTGCCTCCACAGGGCCCGCATTTCTCGGATCGCGTGATGTGAATCTCGCGCTCGCCCCCGCGAGCCGCCTCCTCCAGGGTCAGATCCAAGTCGTAACGAAGATCTATCCCTCTCACCGCGCCAGCTCCCGGCCTCGTGCGCCGCCCGAACAGATCACCGAACATTCCCGACAGATCATCGAATCGGCCGCCGAAGAAATCCCCGAACTGAAAATCACGCATGAGGTCGTCCGGCGACCATCGTTCGCTCACGCCGGCGTGACCCGTCGTATCGTATTCTTTCCGTTTCGTGTCGTCGGAGAGGACGGCATAGGCTTCCGCGAGTTCGCGGAACTTCGCCGCAGCGCCGGGATCCCTATTCTTGTCGGGATGATATTTCAGTGCCAACTGGCGATAGGCATGCTTGATCTGGTCGCGGGTGGCAGCCCGATCCACCCCGAGGACTTCATAGTAATCCCTTTTGGTTTCAGTCCCCGGCACTAAAGAGTCCTCCTTATCCAGCTGTCTCATGGTCCCTATCACGACCCACTGCGACCGCGGTTGACAGCTCTCTTCAACGGGATGGCACGACTCTCACACTCATCGCCATGGTGTTTGCAGGGACAGGCTGAGGGTGAAATCAACGAAGAGTGAAAATTCGACTTGCTTCACTTTAGTCTTAGCCCAAAGCTTAACCATACGATTCTGCCGACGGACTTTTCAGCATCTTGCTAGCGGCCGAATCGACCCATGAGTTGCGCCTCCGCCAGGACATGCCCCTTGCACGCCTCCAATACGTGAGCCTTGGTCGCACGAGACTTCAGATCAAGGATCACATCTAACGCGTAGAGTTTGAAATAGTATCGATGCGGCTTCCCCGGCGGAGGACAGGGTCCTCCATAGCCAGTTCGCTTAAAGTCGTTCAGGCCCTGAAGCGCTTCATCGAGGACCCGTTCCTTGGGTGGGATACCTTCTGAAAGTCCACGCAGATCAAGCGGCAGATTGTAGATTACCCAATGCACCCAGGTGCCCACCGGCGCATCAGGGTCGTCGGCGATGATCACGTAGCTGCGCGTTCCAGCCGGCGGGACACTCCAGTGCAATGGAGGAGACAGATCGGCCCCCTCACATGTGTATTTCTTGGGTATGGTGTCGCCGTCCTTGAATGCCGAACTTGTAAGCTCAAGGGCCACGAATTTCCTCCTCCCTGTAGACCGGAATCGAACAAGACGCCTACATCGCGACTGCTTCAGCCACACTCCTCACGAAATACTCGTGGGTGCTCAATAAGAGTAACGTGACGTCTCAACTCTTTCTCCAAATTCCGAGAAGGCCCTTCTATAAATGTACAGCAAGACGAGTGCCCAGGCTGAATATGTAGCCGGTAATGGAAGCTACTGGCTCTTCACAAGAAATTGGAATGAGCGTCCACCGGTGGAATCGTCCGACCGGGAAGACTGAGGGAAATTTCCACAGTTGGCGATCAGCGTTGCGGCGTGAAGGGGCAGTGGCGCTCTTCGCTGAGGAGCTACATTGTGCGAGAATAGCTCACCATGATTCGCATGCCGAATGACAGCTTTCGAGGGCCTCTACCAGCTCTCACGGAAGAACAGCGTAGGCTCGAGCAAGAACTTCGCACACACGTGCAGCGGCTCGCAGTCACGATCGGAGAACGCAATGTCTTTCATTATGCGCAGCTCGTCGCGGCGGCGGACTATATCCGTGTGACGCTCACAAGTTCCGGCTATGAGGTGCGCCGGCACCTCTATGAGATATCAGGACAACCGTGCGAGAACGTGGAAGCGGAAATCCAAGGCCAGAAGCGTCCTGAGGACATCATTCTCATAGGCGCCCACTACGACTCGGTGCAAGGCAGTCCGGGGGCAAACGACAATGCCACCGGTGTCGCGGCGATGCTGGCCCTTGCGCGGGTCTTCGCCAGGATACCCGCATCACGCACCGTGCGGTTCGTCGCGTTTACGAACGAAGAGCCACCGCTCTTTCAAAGCCGCCATATGGGAAGCCGCATCTATGCGGCACGAAGCCGCGAGCGTGGCGAACAGATCACATTGATGCTGAGCCTGGAAACGATCGGCTATTACTCCGATGAACCGGGAAGCCAAGCGTATCCGTTCCCGTTCAGGTTCTTTTATCCCTCCACTGCAAACTTCATCGCCTTCGTCGGCAACATGGACAATGCACCTTGGGTTAAGCAGTTGCTCACAGCCTTTCGGCGCCACGCACAGTTTCCTTCCGAAGGAGGGGCTCTCTGGGAATGGATCCCTGGCGTCGCGTGGTCCGACCACTGGTCATTCTGGAAGGAAGGCTATCCCGCCGTCATGATTACCGATACCGCGCCGAATCGCTATCCCTATTACCATACAGGAGCCGACACACCCGACAAGGTCGACTTTGCCCGAATGGCCCGCGTCGTCTCAGGGCTTCAGCGAGTGATTCTTGAATTGGCAGGTGAGTCCCCCTGATTATTGGCTGCGTGATCGTGACAAATCCCCGCAAGACACCAGCGGCATGTCTCCTGAGCGCTTTGTCGGGCTAATCGGATTTACCCTTCCACCAGAAAATCCACAGAAGCACTGCAACAACGCCCCCCGCGAGAATGAATTCGAAGGCTTCAGCGGACATACATTCATCCCTCGAAACAGGCACCG
Organism: Nitrospira sp.; assembly: GCA_033852435.1. Classification (GTDB taxonomy): domain Bacteria; phylum Nitrospirota; class Nitrospiria; order Nitrospirales; family Nitrospiraceae; genus Nitrospira_C. The sequence continues at coordinate 11,332 of JAWOMO010000122.1, read as the reverse complement.
CTCTCAGTCAATCCCGGCCTGCCTCTCGACGAAGTCCCTCGTCGTCCATAGGTGATACAGGGAGACGGGAGAGTTTCGGATCGACAGTTTCCTTCTCTGCCATCAGAACAGCGGATGGGGCGCGTGACCGAAACGCGGAGTTTCAGCGCCGGTCCCTGCGTTGCCGATGATGCGCCATGCCCCGTCTTCCTTCACGAGATAGTGGACTTCCTCAAACCAGCTATCCACCGTGACCTTCTGCCCCGATTCGTTGGCCAGACCCCAGAGCCCCCCGGTGCATTTTACTTCCACCCTGGTTTCTCCATCGACCTGCACCGTCTTGATGTCCGTGAAGAGATGGGTGGAATGCAGCTTGTGGTGGTATTCAAAGATCTCCTCCCAGAGGCGCCTGGCATCAGACTTACGAAGCTTGTGATAGTTGTATCGTTTCGAGTAGAGGGCCATCAGCCCATCCACGTCTCGCGCCTGAATAGCTTGCTCCGCGCGATCGAAAGCGGCGAGGAGGTCCTTCACCGTGGCGTCGTCTGCTGTGATTGTCGCATAGCTCGGCACCTCGACCTTCGCAGTAACGGGTTTCGGCGGACCACAGAGGGTCAGACCGAATGCCCCCACCAGAATAGCGATCGCACTGAGTGAGAGCCGGCTTGTCATGGATGCCTCCCTGTCCGAAACGCTTAATCGATCTTGATCGAGACGGCTTTCTTCTTGGCCTCTTCGGTTTTCGGCATCCGGACTTCCAGGACACCATCTTTGAAGTTCGCCTTGATCTGATCGCTCTTGACCTCACAGGGCAGTTCCACGCTCCGAACGAACGAGCCGTACGAACGCTCTCGCCGATAATAGTCCTTCTCCTTGACCTCCTCTTCTTTCTTCTTCTCGCCTTTGATGGTCACCACGTTCTCCGTCACCGTCACTTCGATCTCATCCTTGTTCATACCCGGTAGATCGGCCTTGACCACAAGCTCGTCTTTTTCCTCGAAGACGTCCAGCGATGGGGCTTTTATCGAGATCGTGGGGAGCGGCCAACGATCGCCGAACAGAAGGCTCGGGAACGGACGGCGCCAGAAATCTTCTGTCAGCCGATCGAACCAGCGATCGATCTCGCCCCCACGTGGCATCACCTCGGCAGATTTCTTGACCGCGACTTCCTTGCTTGCTTTATCCTTTTCCTTTGCCATGACCTCTCCTCCTTGTTAGCTGTCACGATTGTTGCGATAAGCTAGCCGTTCTCGCCGATTCCCCGTTCACCGTTACCGTTCCGTTATGGCCGAACCTCCAGCCGGTTGACGACCTTGTCCACGCCGAACACATACCACGCATCGAACTCCGCCATGTCCTTTTGAGATCCGGACGGCACGGCGCCCTCCAGAGTCACCACAGCATTCTTGGCGCTGACACGAACACGCTCGCCATTCACGAGAGGGTCTTTCTTCAAGACGATACGCACCGCTTTTGCCATCTCCTCATCCGAGTCCGGTTGTTCCGGAACGACTTCCATCCCGTTGACGACGTCGCGACTACCCGGCACCCACCACGCCAGGACCCCGGCCAAACGCTTCTCCGTGAGCCCGGTCACGTGGTCGTCGAGCAACACCACACCGTTCGTCACGGAGACCCGGATCTCCCCGTGGGGCTTCTCGGCAATCTCTCTGACGGTTTCAAGCTGACCCTTGCGGTTCACGAAAATGGAGCAATTCGTAAGAGTAGGCTCCTGGAGTAGCGCATCGCGCACCGCGTCCAAAATGGCCCCGTCTCCCATATGAGTCGAGGGCACCACATGCAGACGATCAACGATGCCTGTCACACCCCGCACCGCGATCGCACGCTCCAAGCTGAGTTTCTTCGCGGCGATATGTTCGGCCTCGCCTTCCAATGTAAGGACCCCGTCACTAAATTCCATCTTGACGGGACACTTGTGCAAATTGATCCGAGGCTCCCGCTCCAGCGCCGCGCGAACCTCTTTCAGAACTCGGTCTCGACCTAACTGGTCTGCTGATTTCATCGACTCACCTAGACCTGGAACCACGATGTGCCTAATCCTTCACGCAACGCCAATGCCACGACAGGTCTTTGGGGCGAAGCCCTTGATGTTTCAGTGGAGACAGACCGAACGGGTTCGCTTGTGAAGGCGAGAATCTGAGGATATTCTCCCCAGGCCTCAACGTGTATATGACGAAAAACGCTACGGAGGAGGTAAGAATCTAAGGAGGGCCAACGCTGAGAATTGACGTACTGTTTTGCGACGCGGAAAGCTTCGGAGAGGGAATGCAAATTCGAGAGCAGCGCTTAGCTAAAATTGTTCAGAATGATGGGCACTCGTCTGGCTCCCCAGCGCTCCGGCTCCGACTCAAAAACCCCAGCGCAAGGGGTACGACAGAAACGACAGGCGCCATCCTCCGTCACATTCCACTCACCTAGCTCGTACCAGTCCCGACCGATGAGTTTCTGGCAACAGTGGTGGCAATAGGTGCTCCCGCCTTCTTCGTCATGAACGTTGCCCGTATAGACATACCGGATCCCGTTCTTCATGGCAATTGTGCGAGCCATGGCGAGGGTGGCCGGTGAGGTGGCCGGCTTGTCCAGCATCTTATAGTCCGGATGGAACGCGCTGAAATGGATCGGCACATCCGGCCCCAGATACTCCATCACCCATTGGGTCAGCCGTTCGATCTCTGCTTCGGAATCGTTTTCACCCGGGATGACCAAAGTGGTGATCTCCAGCCACACATTGGTGTGATGTTTGATATAGACGAGCGTGTCTAGAACCGGCTGCAGGCTTCCGCCACAGATTTGTTTGTAGAAGCGCTCGGAAAATCCCTTCAGATCCACATTCGCCGCATCCATGTATCGATAGAATTCCTCCCGAGGTTCATCGCAGACGTATCCGGCCGTGACGGCCACCGATTTGACGCCATGCTCGCGACAAGCCTGGGCCACATCGATGGCATATTCATGAAAGATGATCGGATCGTTATAGGTGTAGGCCACGGACCGACACCCGAGTTTCGCTGCGGCGCGCGCGATCGTTTCCGGCGAGGCCTCATCGGCCAAGGTATCCATCTCACGTGACTTGCTCATGTCCCAGTTCTGACAGAACTTGCACGAGAGATTGCACCCTGCTGTGCCGAACGACAGCACGGAGGTGCCGGGCAGAAAATGATTCAGCGGTTTCTTTTCGATCGGATCCACACAGAACCCGCTCGATCGTCCATAGGTGGTCAGGACAATTTTGTTCTGCTGCCGCGCCCGGACAAAGCAAAGACCTTGTTGCCCTTCCTGAAGAGTGCAGGAGCGCGGACAGAGATCGCACTGGATGCGCCCGTCCTTGAGTTGATGCCAATATTTCGTCGGCACGATCATCGCTGACTTCGATCCCATTACGACAGGCTCCCTTGAGATCACGGTGGTGTGCGAGCATTATACCAGTACATCCTTCGAGGGTGCGTGAGCCATTCACCGGATATCGCCTTCCAATGCTGACGATCGACGGTTCCCGCTATTCCGGAAGTGGTTCAATCGTGAGGCAGGCAGTCGCCTTTTCCGCCCTCACCGGCCAGGCCATTCATGTGGTCAATGTTCGAGCGAAGCGAGAAAAGCCCGGATTACGCCCACAGCATATCCGTGTCGTCGAGGCCATCGCCGAGCTCGTCAACGGCCGCGCGGAAGGACTGGCAACAGGTTCGCAGGATTTCACGTTCCGCCCGGGCCCTCTCAAATCAGGCCGACACTATCATTGGGACATCGGCTCTGCCGGCTCGACGACCATGCTGGGCCTCGGCATCCTGCCGGTCCTGGCCTTTTCGGCATCCCCAGTCACGGTTGAATTGCGAGGGGGCCTCTTCCAGGATTTCGCGCCGTCTGCATTTCATCTGCAGCATGTCCTGTTTCCGCTGCTACAACGAATGAACCTTTGTGCGGAAGTTGAGATTGTACGTCCCGGCTACGTGCCTCGCGGTGAGGGGATACTCCGTCTTGTCGTGAAACCCCTCACTGAACCTTTCCGAGCCATTACGCAGGAAAAAGGGGCCGCAGTCACACGAGTATGGGGGATCGCTCTCTCCTCTCACCTCGAAGAACGGCAAGTCAGTCAGCGGATGGCAGACAGGGCACGGGACGTACTCGCCAAAGCGGGGCGTCAAGTCGAGATCGAGGTTCGCAACGATACAGAGTCCTTGCAGCGCGGCGCCGCACTGGCCCTCTTTGCCGATGAAGGAGAAATCGTGAGACTCGGCGCGGACCGAGCAGGAGCCTTGAGAAGAAGCGCGGAATCGATCGGCACACACGTCGCCAAACAATTGCTCGACGATTTCATGTCCGGCGCAACATTGGACCGATTCGCCGCGGACCAGGTCATCCCCTTTGCAGCCTTGGCGGCAGGCGAAAGCCGGTTCATCATACCGACCGTCACCGATCACGTCCTGACCAGCGCCTGGCTGGCAGAGACCTTTCTTGACGCGCACGTCCGTATCGAGGGACAGCAGCTCGCGATTCAGGGGGTAGGATTCTGGCCGAATGGTACTCGCAAGCCGAGCTAGGAGAGACGTTGCTGCCATGGACATGCTTCGACAATCCGATCAGCCGGTCATGCGTTTCATGGCCGATGCCATGCTCGGTCGCCTCGCGCGCTGGCTGCGCATTCTCGGCTACGACACGGCGTACCAAAAAGTGGTCTCGGACGATGCGCTGATCGAGCGCGCGCTCCGCGAAAACCGGTGGCTGCTCACGCGCGATAGGCGTCTGGCGCAACGCAAGCTCCTCCGCGGTCGTCACACGTTGATCGCAAGCGATGATGTCGAAGGTCAGTTGCGCCAACTCCACCGGGACCTCACGATCGATCTTGACGTGAATCACCAACGAGGGTATCGCTGTGCGGACTGCAATGTCGTTCTCACATCCATCTCACATGACGATGCCGCTCCCCTGGTCCCGCCCTTTGTCTCGCAGCAGTATCGAGAGTTTCTTCAATGCCCTCATTGCCGCCGCGTCTTTTGGCCCGGCACCCACTGGCAGGATCTTCTGGAACGGCTGGCGGGTATGCGAGAGGGAGACGAGGCGGAACCTCGATGAACATCCGTCGTTTTCACTCTTGGGACGTAACGCCGCAGGAGGCCATCAGGATTCAGGAACGGCTTCGCGCGAAGGTCATCGCCCGCGGACGTGTATCCGGTCCGACGCTGGTGGCTGGAGCAGACGCAGCCTTCGATCTGCAGGCGGGGCTGGTGTTTGCCGCGGTGGTGATCCTCACGTTTCCCTCACTGGAGCCTGTTGAAACAGTCGTGCATCGGGAGCGACTGTCGTTTCCCTATATTCCCGGCCTCCTCTCGTTCCGCGAGGCACCCGCGCTCCTTCAGACCTTCAAGAAGGTCCGCCATAGTCCGGATGTCATCTTGGTCGATGGGCACGGCGTGGCACATCCGCGTGCGGCAGGGATCGCCTGTCACGTCGGCATCTGTCTGGACAAACCGACAATCGGCTGCGCCAAGTCACTGCTGGTGGGCACGCACCGCATGCCGGGCCTTTCGCGCGGAGCCAGCACGTCGCTTTATGATGCAAGCGGTCACGTCATCGGAGCAGTCGTCCGGACGCGCAATCGCGTGAAGCCGGTCTTCGTTTCGGTCGGCCATCGGATCGGCCTCGCTCAAGCTGTACGACTCACGCTCGCCTGCGGAAAGGGATACCGGATTCCCGAACCGACCCGGCAAGCGGATCTGTTGGCAGAACGGGCCAAAAGGGAAAGCCGTTCATGAGAGCCCTCGGTTGTCTCCCACTCCTGTTATTTTTGCTGTTGCTCGCACTACTGCCCTTTATGTTCGGAGAGCTCTTCTCCACCGCGCTCATAAAACTACGCCTGACCCCCCACGCAGCCCTGTGGGTGATCCTGGGCATTTTGATCGGAAGCGGCATCAACATTCCTGTCAGGCGCGTTGCACGGGACGAAGATGTCCCCGAGGATCCGCTCGCCCTCTTCGGCTTCTCTGGATGGTCGCCGCAACTCCGCCGCGTTCGACGCGAAACAATCATCGCCGTCAATGTCGGCGGCTGCCTCATTCCGGTGGCGCTGGCAGTCTATGAAACGGCTCATCTGATGGCGGCAGGTTGGCAACCGCTGTCCGGATTGCTGGTTGCAATCTTCATCAACACGGCACTGTGCTATTGGATGGCGAAACCCATCGAGGGAGTCGGCATTGCCATGCCTGGTCTTTTTCCCGCCTTGGTGGCTGCCATGAGCGCCTTATTCCTTGTTCCTGACCAAGCCGTCCCCGTCGCCTTTGTCGCCGGCGTGCTCGGCCCGCTCATCGGCGCGGATCTCCTCCATCTACGTGACATCAAGAAACTTGCCACGGGGATCGCCAGTATCGGCGGCGCCGGTACGTTCGATGGGATCGTGCTTTCGGGAATCGTCGCGGCGTACTTGGCATGAGCAACAGCTCTTTCAGCCTTGCAAACACCATTCAGTTACTCTGTTTCTAAGAAGAAGCGGATTGCCCCATCAACTCTAATTGGATTGGGTAAGAAGGCTACAGTGACATCTCAACGTCATCATCATTCGATGAAAAACCCAACAAATCGAGACCCTCTCCTCCCTGCTCGATACCGACAAAAAGGCACAGTCATTGCTCCTGTCCTTCCTGACTGGAGAGCTGGCGGGAGGAGCTCGGATGTCGTACATCGGCGTGAATATCGGCGCCCTCACCGTGAAGGTGGCAGCACTCCGGGGTGACACCAGGGGTGCCACCGTGCTGGCCCATCAGGGCCGGCCGCTCGAGATACTCCGCGAGGTGCTCGCCAGCCCGGAATTCGCCGATGCTGAGTACTTCGGCGTGTCCGGCCAACTCGGGCATATTTCCGAAGTGGCCGCGGTTCAGCGGGCGCTCCGCGAGGTCGACGGCACGTTTGACGCCGTCGCGTCGCTCGGCGGCGAATCCTTCCTCGTCTACCTCCTCATGGAAGGGAGGATCACGAATGTCGTTTCCCACAACAAGTGCGCGGCAGGCAGCGGCGAGTTTTTCGTTCAGCAGATCGGCCGGATGGGGCTGGGCATGGAGGAAGCAATTCAACGCTCCTTCAGCGGAAAGGTCGTGCCGCTGGCGGCACGCTGCTCGGTGCATTGCAAATCGGACATCACCCACAAGCTGAACCGCAACGAAGCCACGCCTGAGGATATTCTCCACACGTTGCATGACAGCATGTCCAACAAAGTCATCGCGTTGCTCGAGAAAGGCACGCGCAACCTGAATCGAGTCCTGCTGATCGGCGGCGTGACGCGTAATGAAGCCATGTTGGCGTCGCTGCGCGCCAAGCTCCCGGCAACGGAATTCGTGGTGCTGCCGGAGAGTTCGTGGTTCGAAGCCTGGGGCACCGCCCTGCTCGTGCGGGACTCACCCTGCGAGACATCCCCGAAGATTGCCGCACAGCCGGGCCTCGGCCGTCTCCCGCCGCTCCATCTCTATGGCGAACGGGTGCAAGTGATCGCAGCCCCGCCCAGACAGGCTCCCCCCGAGGGACCGTTGGTTCTGGGAGTGGATGCGGGATCGACAACCACTAAAGCCATTTTGCTCGACCCCTCGACGCACGCCGTGGTGGCCTCGTATTACGGGCGCACGAAGGGGAATCCGGTGGCCGCTACTCGGGAATGTCTCCAGGCGATCATCGAGCAAGTGGGCAATCGCCAGATCGGGTTGATCGGCACAACCGGATCGGCCCGGGAACTCGCCGGCGCCTATCTGGGCACCGAGCATGTCTACAACGAGATCTCGGCCCATGCGGCGGGCGCGACGCATTTCGATCCGGACGTGGACACCATTTTCGAGATCGGGGGGCAGGACTCCAAGTACATCTATCTGCGGAACGGCGTGCCCATCGACTATGCGATGAATAACGCCTGTTCGGCAGGCACGGGCTCCTTCCTGGAAGAGAGCGCTCACAGCGATCTCGGCATCACCGTCTCGGACATCGCCGACTTGGCGCTGGCCGCTCCGTCCCCGGTGCACTTCAAGGCGACCTGCGCGGCCTTCATCAATTCCGATATTCGTCTCGCCCAGCAACAGGGCCATCCCCGCGACAACATTATCGCCGGACTCGTGTATGCCATTGCCGGCAATTATCTGAATCGGGTCAAGGGACCGCGCTACGTCGGAAAGAAAATCTTTTTGCAAGGCGGCGTCGCACTGAACCGCGCCGTCGGGTACGCATTTGCCCACAGCGTCGGTCGCCAGGTGGTGATTCCACCCAGCCCAGAATTGCTCGGCGCGCTGGGGGTCGGACTCCTCGCATTGAAACGATCCGACACGGTGCTGGATCACACGGTCGATCTGCTCACCCTCGGCGCACCGGAGATGAAACTCGTCGGCCGCTTCACATGTGGCGCCTGCAAGATGTACTGCAGCATCGACCGCTTCGAAGTCGCCGGACGCCGGTTTCCTTTCGGAGGCCGCTGCAGCCTCTATGAGAATGTGTGGAAGCGAAAGGCCAGGACCTCCGCTGCTCAAGACTTGGTCGAAAAACGTGCTGAGATACTCTTTCAGGTCACCCCCGCTCCGCCCGCCTCCACGCCAAAGCTCGAGCGACTGGAACGCACTCACTGGGGCGTGGGACCAGCCTATGAAAGCGCAAAGGCCTTTGTGCGGGAGTCACTGGGCCGTTCTAATGGCACAGCAGTCGCGAGTGACACTCGCGTCGGCATTCCCAGAGCCTTGACGACGCATTCACTGTTTCCACTCTACTCCACGTTTTTTTCTCGTATAGGCATGGAGGTTGTGCTCTCGGATGTGGACCCGCGAGGGGATCTGAGCTCGCACTCTGGATTTTGCTTCCCTGCGCAGATTGCGCACGGCGCTGTCTTGGACCTGGTCAAGAAAGACGTGGGCCTGATCTTCATGCCGCACGTCGTGCGCATGCCCCATCCGAACCAGTGTAAAGATTCGTACCTCTGTCCGATCACGCAGGCCGGGCCCTATTTCCTGGCCAAGGCCTTTCCTGATCGCCGCTTACTTTCCCCCGTCTTGGAGTTCATCAACGGCTACGAGACCTGCACCGCCTTGGTCGATATGGCAGTGGCAGAGTTGGGAATCGGGCGCGAGTTGGCCACCAGCGCCTGGGAAGCCGCTGTGCAGGCGCAGACAGACGCAGAGCGCAGGCTCCGTGATCTCGGGAAGCAGGCGCTTGATGAAGCGATCGCGGCGGGCAAGCCGGCCATTCTACTCGCGGGCCACAGCTACAACGCCTTCTCTCCGGAGGCGTCGCAATCCGTGGGTAAGAAACTCTCCAGCATGGGGGTGTCTGTCATCCCGGCCGACTGTCTGCTGTCATCCGGAGAGGGGCCCACGTCCTGGCACTTTGCGAACCAGATCTTGAATGCCGTCGGCATTGCGAAGCAACATCCCAACTTATTCCTGCTGAGCGTCAGCAATTTCAGTTGCACCATCGACGCGTTCACCCACTCCATGCTCGCTTCAGAGATGGGGTCGAAACCCTACCTGGTCCTCGAGATCGACGCCCACACCGCCGATGCGGGAGTTCAAACCAGGCTGGAGGCCTTCCTGGACATCATCCACAATTATCGGGACGTGCACACCGCCGGCGCCGGCCCCTTCGTCCGGTGCCGGGTCGTTCCGGGCGGCCGCGTCATCCGATCAAACGGCGAGTCCGTGCCGCTCACGGACCCACGAGTGAAGGTCTACTTTCCGAATTTCTCCCCCTATCACACCAGAGCCTTTGCCATGGGAGCAGGGTGGCTCGGGCTCCACGCTGGCCCCGTCATTCCACTGGACCGAACCCAACTCGACAAGGGGCTGCAGCACACCTCCGGCCGCGAATGTCTCCCCTTGCCGATCTGCATCGGTCAACTGCTCCAGATCCATGAGCATCGCCAGCCCGGAGAAATCGCGGGATTCTACATGCTCCAGGGCGGCGCGCCCTGTGTCAGCGACGCCTACATGGGGTATTTTGAACGATTCCTCACCGAGCACCGGCTGACCGATCTGTTCCTTTTCAATCCGCAGCCGGATAACAACTTCCTCGGCTTCGATAAAACTGTCCTGGCGCAGCATCTGTCGCCGACGATCATCGTCGCGGACATTCTGGTGGAGATCGATCATGTGCTCCGTGTCGTCGGACATGAGGACGCGCTCGATCAACTGCGGAACGAGTGGGGGCGGTTCGCCGAGGGGGCTCGTTCGCTCGACGAATTCCATGCCTCCCTACCTTCATTCGTCGAGCGCCTGACGCACCTGCCCCGCACCAGAGATCCGCGCACCTGCCCACGCGTCGTCGTGGCCGGGGACTTCTTCACACGCTTCAGTTCGTTTTTCATGGATGGCGTGCGCGACCTCTATGCCGAACGAGGCATCATCCTCAAGCCGGTCGATCTGAGCGAGCTGTTTCTCTATGTCGCCTATCAACCCATGGCGGAAACGGCCACTACCTGGGGTATGAAACCAGGCGGCCTGGCTCTGGCCAAGGCCTGCACGAGGGTATTTCAATCGGAAGGCAAAGAGTACATCCAGCAGTGGATGAGCTACCAGACCTTGAAGCGTGAGGAGGAGCATTACCGCGCGCTCTTTCGTGAGACCGGTCTATTGGTGGCCGGTCCCAACGCCGTTTCGTCCATTTTCGAAAAGGGCGCCGAGCATGTCTCGCCCGCAATTTATGGGGAACTCCTCCCGACGGTGGGCAAGGGACTGGAGGCCGCCCGTGAGGGGTACGACGGCATGCTCGTCATCGGGCCGTTCAACTGTCTCCCCTTCCGGATTTCAGAAGCTATCCTCAAGCCACTCAGCATCCAGCAAGGCATGCCCATTCTCACCTACGAGAGCGACGGCTATGCCGTTTCCCCGTCCGTGCTCAGGCAGGTAGACGTCCACATTCAACAGGTGCTCGAACATGCGGCCAGCAACCACGTGACACAAGGGTAATGTGCGGCTCGCTCGTGCTCGCCGGTGGTGCGATGGCTGAGTCGAGCGCCGCATCGCCGACGAAGGAATCCTTCCATGATCACTTCAATCGCTTTTACCGTCTATCCGGTTTCCAATATGGAACGGGCTCGAGCCTTCTATGAACATGTGCTGGGCCTGCACGTGAGTTGGCACTATCAAGATATCTGGATGGAGTACGACCTTGGCGCTTCCACTTTCGCCATCTCCACCGCAGAAACGGGACATACTCCGGGAGCAAAGGGAGCATCGGTAGCATTTGAAGTATCGGACTTCGACGCCTTCGTGCAGAAGATGAAGGAGCGGGCCGTGGCGTTTGTCACAGAGGCCTTCGACACGCCTGTCTGCCGGATGGCGGTGATCGAGGATCCAGACGGCAATCACATCACAATCCACAAGCG
>JAWOMO010000090.1:0-16121 GCA_033852435.1 Nitrospira sp. | reverse complement strand
TCCCCTCACAGGACTCGAACTGTGAGCCTCGTTGTTGGTTGTGCTCAATGCGGCGCTGGCGTAACATGACGGTATGGATCTCGGATCCCTCTATATCTCCCTGCTCATCCTGAGGGGCCTCACGATGCAGCAGGCCTACGCCTATTCGTACTGCGCCCAGACACGCGATCCCGAAGCCTGCTACGATTCCATTCCCAGCCGGGCAGAAATGGAAGAGAGCTATTTTTACGGCGATTATGAACTGCCTCCCCAATACACCCCAGGCCAGTTCTCTCATGACGTGAATCCACAACCCCTGAAGCACACGGCTCCGCCATCCGCCTGTTATCCCACGTCCCCGTCTCCGTACTGTCGGTAAGTCCACGTCCGACCAGAGACCGCGCTGGCATGGAATACCTCCAAGAGGACCGAACGCGTTCACCCAGGGAGGCCGCGATGATGGATCAAACGGCCCCCCAGCACCCGCACCACCATGGGCCATTCCATGCTCGCGAAGCTGCTTCACGGCTGTGTGAGTGTTGTTGCGGTCATCCTGGCTGCAGGCGTGGTCCTCTTTGGGTTCTGCGTGCTGCCCTTCTCCACCTCTTTACGACACGCCCGCAGACAGATCGTTCGTCCACATATTCTCTAACCAGAAGGAGATCTCGTGTATGGCAGGATTCAATAAAGTGATTCTGATCGGTCATCTCACTCGCAACCCGGAACTGCGCTATACGCCGAACGGGACCCCGATCGCGTCCTTCGGACTCGGCGTCAACCGCAAGTGGAAACAGGGAGACGAGATGAAGGAGGACGTGTGTTTTGTCGACATTGTGGTGTTCGGGAAACAAGCCGAACCTTGCGCTCAATATCTGACGAAAGGCAACGGCGTGATGGTGGACGGCCGGCTGCAACAGCGGCGTTGGGAAACCGAGGATGGGCAGAAACGCAGCAAGCACGAAGTCATGGCCCAGACCGTGACCTTTCTCCCCAAGGGCGGCCACGCTGCCGAGCACGGCGAACTCCCCACAGAGGAGCATGAAGAGGCGTCCGTCTAAGCGGAATGCCATCACGCCGAGCATTCGACCACGTCACTCCAAGACTCGTGTTGTGTGGGATCACTCAGGAGACGCACGACGCGAGGAGGCGTTGCATCACGATGCCCAGTGCGCCCAATCAAACCGTACTGTTTTGCCTCATGCTGCAGGAGACCTGGGTCCCCTCGGCGGTCTTGATGACGAAGGGATTATGAGATGATCGTTCGAACGTCTTTGAGGAGCATGAAGAGATGCAATGGATCGGTTGGTGACGGGAGAAAGTCGAAGCGCTCGTAACATGTTCTGGCTGCATCATCTTTGGCGTGGACAACCACGGCGCGAATTCCTGCAATGTCGGCAGCCTGTAATGTCCGAAGCATGGCATCCTTCAATAACCCAGCACCGACCCCTTGTTTCTGCCAGTGGAGATCGACAGCTAACCTGGCGAGTAGCATGATTGCAATGGCATGCTTGGCCAGCCCCTTTTTCACTCGGTCCGGGGCATGGTCTTGCTCGACTGAGCCTACCGCGAGCGCGTAGTAGCCGATCACCGTTCCATCGGCCAACCCCACATAGGTCTGCGATCCTCCACCGTGTTGATTCTGCAGCGCGTGCTTCCGAAGAAAGCGATTGAGCGCGTCCTGTCAACAGTCGAATGCGTCAACGGTGTGATGCGGCTGAAGCTTTTCGATGTGCCTCGTCAACGCTTCTCTTGAGAGCGTGAAGTCGGCGTCGTGTCAAAAAAGCCTGGTTCTGTGAGGAGACGTTGCATCCGAGGGAGGGGACGAGGCGGAGCATCGAGTGCAGCCAAGAACTCCGTCCACTTGGCCTTGCTCAACAGGAATGTTCGCCGATCGGCTAAGGCTTCATCTGCCCGCGCCAGTGCGCTTTCAAGGACAAACGCGCTCACTGTCCGATTCGAGGCAGAGGCAGCCGCTTCCAGCGTTCGCTTGGCTGAGGAGCTGACCCAAAGATCCAATTTTTCAGTCCGACGTGCACGGGGTGGCATCGATCACCTCTGTTGCCGGTAAAAAGGGTGTTATGTGCCAGTCTTTCCGCTTGACCGATCCTCACGTTTATGGCAGCTTAAAGACAGGTGGACAATTTTCTACCAAGGAGGATTCGTGACCCTGAACATCAAAAACCCGGAAACGCACAAGCTGGCCGCCGAACTCGCCAAGCAAACAGGTGAGACCATGACCTGTGCCGTCACCCAGGCTCTCCGCGAACGCCTCGAACGTGTCCAGCGCCGGCGCAAACCCGACGCCACTGTTGCCGACCTTCTCGCCATCGGCCGCCGCTGCGCCAGCACCCTCAAGGGCAAGCCCATCGACCACGCCCAACTGCTCTACGATGACCGCGGTATCCCGCGATGATCCTCGACACATCAGCCCTGCTCGCGATCCTCTTCGATGAAAGCGACGCCGAAACCTACGCCCGCGCCATTGTCGCAGCCGAGGTCCCGCGCATCTCCGCGGCCAACTTCGTTGAAGCCGCGATCGTCATTGAAGCTCAAACCAAAAACACCAGCAGCCGCCAGCTCGACGCCTTGATGCGCCGCGCCGGCATCGCCATCGAACCCGTCACCGAAGAACAGGCCCATATTGCACGCCAGGCCTATACCGACTTCGGCAAAGGACGACATCCCGCCTCCCTCAACTTCGGCGACTGCTTTGCCTACGCCCTCGCCAAAACCACCGGCGAACCGCTCCTCTTCAAAGGCCATGACTTCGCCAAAACTGACATCAAACCGGCCCTCTCTAAAAGCTAATTTTACCCCCTAAGCACGTCTCTTGCCCCCTCGCCATTACAGCGCCTCAGACCGCAAGCACGAAACCATGTCAAGACAATGTTGTGACGCTCAGAGGGCATTGGGACCTATGCTCAAGAGACGCTGAGGTCCTCCCCAATGCCCCGACGATCTTGCGCGAGATGCAGACCGGCCTCGTCCTCGAGTAACGGGAGCCCAGACGCCGCTAGTCGGTAACCCTCTGAAATCTCAGGCGTAAAGCGATACACCGCTCGCACGTAATAGAAATATGAGGCTCAACCCTTTCGCTCGCGAATGGAAACGACGACGATGACGCCCAGCACGCCCAAGCCGACGGCCGACCCTGCTTCCGACGCCGTCGATGGAACGTCCGATCCGTTGGATGGCCTCGTGCACGATGTCCGCATCCTCTTGGACGAATTGCAGTGGTATCTCTCGCGCGATTGGCACCAGATTCTGCGTGATCCGGCCATCGCCAAGGCCCTCATCCGCCGATCCACGAAGGCCGCCTTAGTCAGCGAAGAGATTCGCGCCAACCTCATCCATTACATCAAGTATATCTGTGCGAACGAGGCCAATGGTTCAGACACCTCTGAGCACGGAGCCGCCCGTCCTGACAGCTTGATCCATTTACTCGAGACCCCGACCGCCTCCCCCGATGAGCCCGAAGATCCTCCGCGCGTCACACGGATTCCGGTCAGCATCGATCGCGTCGAGCTCTATGATTTCGGTCGACCCCATGAGCACGAACATCCGCTCTATCAAGATCACAACGTCGTGACCTTCTGCGCGGCCTTCTGCCATGAAGACGAATTCATCTTTGCCCGCGCGCATCTCCAGCTCTTGCTGACCCCTGCTGGCCTTTTGAACTGGCTCGCCGGCGCTCGCTCCATCCCAGTCGATCGCAGCTATCAACCGTTGCCCTATCTCCCGGGCGGCGAGATGTTCGCGACGCTCGGCCAGGGCATCACGCAACTGATCTATGCGCATCAAACCGAACTCAAGATGAAAATCAAACAAGGCCACCGGTTTCCGGCGGATTACAAACTCAGTGGCATGGTGATGCCCGGCACGTTTGATGGCGGACACGCTCCGGTCAGCAGCAGTGCGCGGCAGCAGCCGGCGTGGATTAACCCGACCGCATAACGCAGCTGGATGGAGACTGTTTGCAGCTCATCAAGCAACAACTCGCGCAGCGCACGAAAGGAGGTGAGCCCTGATGGAAAATCGCGTCTTCATCGATCCCGACGAGCCCGATGACGATTCGGACGGGTTCTAAACACGACGCCGTCAGACCATACAGACGGGATGCCTCGGCGCCACTCCGGGGCATCCCGTCCTTATGCACCACCATATTGCTTAAACACGAAAGGAGTCGCCACGTGAAAACTGGTTTACGTCTTGTCACTCTGGTCGGGGTTGCCCTGGTGGGGTGTGCCCCCGCGAATATCACCTCCGCGAAGTGGGATTCTGGTCTCACTGGCGCCAACGCGCAAACGCGCTGCGAGAAAGTCGATATGCGCGATCGATCTGAAATGGAAAAGGCCTTCACGAAATACGACGGATGGAAAGTGATTTACATCTCGGAGTACACGACCTCCAACAAATTTGGCACCGATGCCGCCGTCTGTTTCGAGCGTGCCAAGTAAGAACCTTCCCACCCCTTACTCATCAAGGACGCGCAGAGCGGGACCCGCCTTATTCTGCGCGCGCCCTCCCTTCTCACCTCATCGTTTGGATTGGACATGGCCACACGCACGCCCAAGATCACGTGCCCAACTGAGCGGTCGGTCGGCTCGCCCATTCCGCCATCCCGCGCGGAATCGCTTGCCTCATGCCATCAGGGAGGGTATCCTCATGACCAGGAGGGCACCATGAGCCATCTGCAACAAACGATCAAAGCGGTGGTTCGACCCGGTGACGAAGGCGGCTATGTCGCCGAGTGTCTTGAAATCGGAGTGGTCACCCAGGGGCGCACGTTGGATGATACTGTCAGGCATCTGCAAGAAGCCACCGCGCTTCACCTAGAGGGCGAGGATCCTGCCGCCTTCGGCTTGCGCGAGAAGCCAACCTTGGTGCTGACCATGGAGCTGGATCCGGCCCATGCCCAAGCTTCGTAGGCTCGCCGGTCGCGACGTCCTTACCATACTCCAGAGATTTCGCTTCCAACAGGTGTCCCAGCGAGGAAGCCACGTGAAGCTGGTCCGTGAAGGGGCAGAAGGGCGCCAGGTCTTGACGGTACCGCTCCATACCGAGTTAGATCCCGGGACTCTCCGCGCGATCTTTCGCCAAGCTAGTCGATTCATTTCTGAAGACGAGTTACGCCCGTATTTCTACTCCTAACGACGTATCACGCAACTGTGTGTTTCGTGGTGGTCATGACCACGGGGAATTGGCGTCCGACACGAACGAGGGCCGACACGCCATAGCCGTAGACATCAAGATTGACAATGCCGCCGAGAAAACATCCGGCGACCAGGAGGCTTGTTTTAGCTTTTCATAGCAATTTGACGACGATCGTTCATTGACGCCCCCTCAGGAGAGGAGGTACAGTTCACGTATGTTGAGCATTATGGACGCCATGCGGAACGCCGCCGTGACCCATGGGAAGATTAATCCCAAAGATCCGGAGCAACTCGATCGGTTCTGGCGTAAGACTGTGCTGACCTTAAGTCAAAAGAAGCGGCAGGCCATCTTTGATGAGGTCTTTTCTGCGTCGACCGGCCTTGATGCCACGCTCGCCAGTGAAGCGCACGCCAAGCAGGACGTGAACGCTCTTCTCAAGTTGGCCCGTGGAAGCGCGACCGGGAGGAAATCCCGACGGCGCACCGCGGCCACGATGTAAGCACTCCCGTCTCTCCTCTGATCACCGTCATCAGCCCCTACCAGCGCGACAGGTTTCGATAACATCCACTGATCAAGCGCGGATAAAACTGTTCAAACCCGTCGCGTTTCAGACGAGAGACGAGGCTCTGTTCCCCTCCGTCAGTGGCCTCGGCATAGAACCGTTCGGCCACCTGCTCTTGATAAGACATGACCTTCGAGTGGAGTTGGGGATCCCGCTGTTTCAGCTCCGTGAGTTTCGTTTCACGACGCTCAGTGAAGCGCTGAAACGCCTCCAGCAAAAACACCTCGTCAACTATGTGCCTCATCGCACCGATCACCGGCGCAAGCTGATCGAGATCAGCGCGCTCGGACGGGCACGCGTGTGGCGGTTCTTCCGGTATTTCGAGACCCTCCTGCACCACCGCCCCGCTCCCCGCCCCGCCTAACCCACGCACCGAGCCTTCCACGCATCCTTCGCCACACGCCCAAGCCCTTTGGCCCTTCTCCCATGCGGCGCTCCGCGCAGGTGGATCCTTGAGCAGAACGACGTTGTCCTGTTCACCATCACCACCGGAGGATGTCATGAAGGACCAAAACTTTGTCACCATCGGCGGACGCGTGACCCATCCGCCCGGGATCTACTCCACCAGCAACCAAGGCTTTCTGCTGTCGTTCTCGATTGCCAACCACTCCCATTATCCGGCGGGGAACAGCAAGCCGCTCTTTCTGGAAGTGAAAGTCGCCGACGCCAGCGGCCGAGCCAAACTGGAGGCGTTCGCCCAGCGGCTGCCGGTTGGACGCAAAGTCTGCATTCACAACGGGGAATTGCAGATGAAGGAATATGAACAGGGCGACGGCGAACGCAAACGCAGTTTCCATCTGTTCTGCCGGCTCGATCAAATCTGGCTGCATGATCTGCCGGCCAAGCATGACAAAGTTGAGACCGAGTCTTAATCCCGTCACCCTGGCTGGACACCCGGAGGACCTCATGGAATATCTCAATCCATTCAACGAACCCCTTGATCCCGACAGCGACTACTTCACGATGCCGACGCGGGTCATTCTGGATCCCCAGGAGGACGAAACCGCCGTCCTGGAGAGTCTGGACACACGCTATGCACGACTCATTGACGAATGGGCCCATCAGGAGCTTGAGTCGTATCAGTCACGGGAAACCCGGTACGAGCACGACCATGAGCAGCCCACGTTCCCGATCGTCGTCCGCACGCTCCACCGCTCGACCAGGCCCCGCCCAGAGGTGGTCCTTCCCGACGGCCGGCGCGCGCTCATGCTCGATGGCCAGCGCGTCCAAACCCAGTGCGGCATTCAAGAAATTCTGCTGCTGCGCGACCTCCAGCAGATCCGGCGGAAACCCCACGGCGGGCGGCTCTGCCCCGGCTGCAGGGGCAAGCATCTCGCGGATCGCTCGTCCTCGCCGGCACGTCAGCCCAACGCCCTGAGGATCATCCCCTGTAAGAAATGCCAGAGCAACCTCGCGAGCTCCAGCTATTGGGACGGACCGGACACCCTCGTCTGTTTGCATTGCGGGACGCGCGTGACCCGTCCCCTCGCGCAGTTGGGCCAGCAGGAAGAATCCGCGAACAACAGCGCCATTGCTCAGCTCCTCGCGATCAACGAGATCGCTATCGCCTCGGAGAGGACCGGGGAGGCCGACGAACCCGACGCCGACCTCGACATCGAGCAAGCGGAGGACGACGAGTCCGACTCACTCATGCACAGTGAGGACGACCCTGAGGCGCTCTCCCCGTTCGACGATCAGTATTCCGTCGACAGCGCGCCAGAGACGACACCCTTGGACGTCACGGAGCTCCTCGAGATTCAGGCCCTCCTGGATTCGCCGAGTGAGCGCTGGAAGCCAGAGCGTCAGTCGATCGTGATTCAACACCTGCTTGCGATCACCGACGCGCGACTCGACAATCCGCAGGACAATGCGGAGTTCCAAGAAGTCTTTCGTCGCGTCGTGGCGGAAGAGGTCAGCCACCTGGGCGACTTGCTCCATGATCCGGCGTGCCAACTCTTCAAAGCCTCCTGCTCGCCCCTCCGGCAGGAATTGCTGGATCGCGCCATCCAGCAGCACGATACGCCGGACACCCGGATGGCCATTTGGGCCGCCGCCGGCCGGTTACTCAACGAAACGAATGTGGAGTGGCTCAAAGACTATCGCGCCGCGGCACGGGATGCGCGGATTCCGAGCGACCGCAAAGCCCGGGCGCAGTTCTGGAAATCACTGCAGCAAGCGAAAAAGTCCGAAGCGCAACCAATCATCGATTGGTTCCTGTCGTTGAGCAAGGAGGATCTCTCCATCCTCGCAGGCGACCCGGAATCCAGTCATCCCTTCGTCCACCATCCGGATCCGGAGGTCTTCCAGAGCACGGACACGCTGCTCGCTCCACTCATCCGCTTCTTTGCCAACGAATTGCAGCGGTTCCGACAGAAGCAGACCGGTTGCACGTTGTTGGCCGGTGACTACGGGATCGCGGTGGAAAGTCTCCGACAGATCGCCATCCAAAGCGGGCAGCTACCAGGCCCGCCGGCGCCTCCTACTCAAGCCGCAGCGTAACCTAGCGACTGAGCGGCTTCACCGGAAGCTCGTCGGCATCGTTCACCACGGTGATCGTCTCATTCACCCGCCTTCCCCAGCGGCGTCATGTCTGGGCCGTTTCCATTCACTCACTCAAAGGAGTTTCGGTATGAATCTCAATCGTGTGCATCTCATCGGCCGTTTGACGGACACCCCGCAGTTGCGGTCCACCGGCACTGGCTCCGTGTGCAACATCAGCCTCGCCATCAATGGCCTGCCCAAGAAGGGGACCAAGGAGCGCCCCGTGACATATGTCCCGGTCGCAATTTTCGGCAAGCAAGCCAACGCCTGCGCCGCAAATCTGGTCGCGGGTCAGGAAGTCAACGTCGAAGGACGGCTGCAGTTCCGCAAGCGCGACGTCGAGGGCAAGAAGATCACCGTCGGGGAAGTCGTGGCCCATCGCATCGATTTCGGGATGAAACCGCGCCGGGAGATGCCACAGGCGGCCTAACCGCCGCTTGCAGGCAAAAAGAAAGGGAACGCGATCGGTGTCCCTGGGGTCTGCTCGATCCGTCGAAGCAGCACGCCATGTCCAACACGCAATCCGTTCCCTTTCCCCTGGTCAGAGGCTCAATCCCGCCTGAATTGCTCCAGGTCAAGATTGGCCTCTGACTCTCAGGTGTCCGTGCAACTCGCCTAGGCGATCAGATCAACCGCTTGGGCAAACGCACGTTCGCTCACGCCAAACTTGGGTGCCAACATCCGCACACCCGCTGCCCGTGAACGAAATCCTCGAACCCGTTGCGCACAACTCCGCATCCAAGACCTGATCTTGGCATAGGCGTTCGGCAACGGCATCTCTTGAAGACCATCTGGCAGGAACATCCGGAGTTCAGCATCCCGACTCTGGATCAACCAATTCACAAAGTCCTGCATTTCTCGATCCGAGAATCGAGCACAGGATTCCGTGAGGAGTGCTGCGACCGTCCAAACCAGCGCAAGCCGATCGGTCGATGCAGACAGCTCCGAGGTCGGGGCTAAGACTCCGCACATGGTTCGATCCAATAACAGACGGCGTAGCGCAATCTGTTCCCTGGACGACCACAATCCCACCAACGATCTCACCAATAACGCGTCCGCATCCTCCATCGCCTCCGTCTCCTTCAGCAATAGAGCTGATGCAGTCGCCGACGAACCGTCCGATCCTTCAGAGCCTTCAGCGTCCTCAGTCATTCCAACCAAGGCCTCCTCCAAGTCTCCCTCTTCCGATTCGTCGAACTGATCTTCGTCAGAATCTGCCATCTCCTCAGTCACCACGCGTTCAGCCATCCCGGTCCAATCTGTCGTGAGACTCGAGTACACCTCCTCGTCGTCGACATCACGAACTGGAGCGGCCAAGACACGCTGGGTATTCTGAGCGACGGTGGCTTCATCGAGATTCAAGAGCGAGGTCAAGGCGTGCCAGCCACACAAGCAGTGAAGCGTCAGCACCATGCCTTCTCGCGTTGCATCCAGTGAAGTCCCATGGCAATGCGGGCAGGTGAGTTCAGCCTCAGGATGTGCCACCGGAGCTGCGGGAGTCGATTCAGCGTCATGATGCGACAGATGGAATCCGCCACAGCGCGCACACTGACTCGAACCCGTGATCCATCGCACTCGACTGATGCCATCATGCGCATTCGCCCGTTGTTCGAGGTCTGACAGCACCATCGGCACTCGCAGACCACACAACGGAAGCGCTCGAGAGAGATCCAGTCGGCGTGCCAATCGACCATCCTCCAACCCCACAATCTGATTCGCCTGTCCAGAAGAAGACCGCGAACAGGTCGGTGGCAGGGGGGCATTCTCTTCATCATACCGGTTCTCATCAGCCGTCCGAGCGTTGCGCATCAGACGATTCGAGAACTCTTGGGTTTCAGCTTGGAAGCGGAGATCACGCAGCCGATACCAATTCACCGGATTAATCCGATAGCGACCGGTTTCCAGTTCGGCGATCAACCGACCCAGCTGCATGTCATCTAACCGCTCCACTGGACGACGCGATCTCAAGGTAGAGGCGCCTTCCATGAGCAAGGATTTCAAGGACCGGTAGTTCGCCAGAAACCATGAGGTCTTCGCAGCGGACCCGGTCAGCATGGTGTTAGACATCGTGTTCATGATGTGCATCCTTTCTTGGACACCACCAGTGGGTGCCAGAGTTAAAGAGTATGGTTGTGTGAATGTGAGTGAGTGGAGAACAGAAGACCTGATGGGAGGATCAGGGGAGAGAGCATCTGACAGGACTGCTAGTCACCGACATATCCCTGCAAGGCTCGAGACATCAGCAGCGGATAGAATCGATGCATCTCGCCGATCCCTTGTGCACAGAGGTCATGGAACCGTTCATAGTGTTCCGCGCGCTCCTCTGGCGAGAGACGTGCCCATTCAGCGTGTAACCTGTTGTGATTCGTCATCAGAACATCCTCCTTTCGAGATGTGTGAGAGGTTATAATGTGGTGTGGACCGGAGAGCTGTTCGGACTCCAGTGGCTGTGCTATAGTTATCAGACGAACCAAGGAGCGGATATGACCAATCAGCCCTTACGCCACGTGCAAATCCAGCTGAACAAGTTCATCGACAGTCGCAAGCGCTTCTGGACGACGAACGCGCAGTTTGTGGGGACGGATCACTATCTCATGATCGGGGATCCACTGAAGAAGCTCCTGGCCAAACTCGAGAATCTGAAACGCAAGCATCGCTTCACGCCGACCCAAACACAACAGGCCGCACGCATCAAAGACGCAATTGTTTCTTTATCTCGACCGCCAGCTCGATCGAAGTCACGTCGCGCTGTGGCATGATCACGAAGTGATCTTGCCGGGCCTTGATCCATCGCGCCGTTCCCGCATCAATGAGCTGATCCAATCGATCAAAGACATCGTCGTAGACGAGTTGGAACACGCGCGGCGAGACATGCCCGGCATGTAACTCCACCAGCACGATATCCCGCACAATTTCGACCGCAATTCTGACCTGCTCCATGACAGACCTCCTCCTGCCCTCGTCACTACACGGTGCGACGGCTTCATGAACGGAATAGTTGACTGGTTAAATCCGATTCGAATGAATCGGATTAATTGTCGTGGGGCATTGATCGGAGACGCATCCACGCACTCAGCGTCAAGAACACCGCGCACCGATGCTGAGTGGAATCGAGACGCTCTGGAAAGGCGCACAACGCAAAGCGGCGCGACATGACACACCTTCTCCTGTACTGACAGTCCGATCAGACAGGTTCATGAAATGGTGAAGAGACACCTCGCTCACTGATGCGACGCATCAGTCGAGCCAATCCGATGGATAAGAGAGAAACGCGAATGTCCTTCGAACGTGATCAGGTCAGCGTGAAGGACTGGAGACGATGCAGGAGTAAGGAGATAGCGGGAAGACGACTCAGACGAGCAGAGACAACGTGAAGCAGAGATTTGAAGAGAAAATGTCGATCAACGAGATGATCGAGCGGTGAATTCGGCGAAAGGCCTACCAGAAATGAATAACTGACGCCATCGTATCCGGGTCTCCTCCAAAACGCAACCCCTCACTTTCGATCCCCACCCCCCAAGTCGCCTAACGAATCCTCGCTTCGCTGTGCCGTCTCATCCCTCATCTTCCTCCTTCCTATCCATCCTCGACGCCGTGGCGCTCGCGACGAGCGCAGTCTGTCTCATTTCCGACCGTCATGACTGATTGCTGAGGAGGTTTCTATGCTGCATTCGACGCCGACGCTCGCCCCAGCCGTGCCCACCTCGCTCCATGAACTCATGACCTCGCTCCGCACCGCCCTCCGCGACGAAATGAGCTCGCGGCAGACGTCCCATCAGGGCAAACCACTGAGCGTGCCGCTCTGCGATGGCCGCGTCCAAAGCCGCTGCGGCCGGCATCAACGGGTCATCTTCCGCAGTCCCATGATGCCGCTCCAAGGCTATCTCGACGACACCCAAGGCGAACTCGTCGTGGACGGCCGTCCGCATCCGTGCGTCATCCTGGGTCTCACGGTCGATCAGCTCACCCTTTCCCTGGCGGCTGACCTGCACGATGAGATCCCTCACGCCCGGCTCACCATCGACCGGATGCGGCTGCTGCTGGCGCTCGATAAACGGCTGGCGGCCATTCAAGCCCATCCCCAGGACTATCTCACCGAATTGGCGATGAAGTGCTTCACGCCTTCCGCCGTGCCCCAGCCCCTTACCGACCAGCTCGCCGTCGCCCCGGATCCGACCTTGAATCCGGAACAGTTCGACGCCTTGGTCCGGGCGATGACGCATGATTTCCTCTACCTCTGGGGACCACCCGGGACCGGCAAGACCAAAGTGATCGGCGCGGTCACGAAACTCGGCCTCCAACGCGGCGATCGCGTCCTCATTTGTTCCAACACCAATACCGCCGTCGATCAAGCGCTGGAAGCCGTCCTCGCAGATGCGCCCGAAATACCCAAGGGTCGCATCGTGCGCTACGGCCTCGCGGCCGAGGATGCCTCGAGCCATCTGGCGCCCGTCACGTTGGAAGCCCTCGCCGCCAAAGACCTCCGGACGTTGCAAGAGGACCTCGCGACGCTCCAGCACCAAGCCGCTCCGCTCGAAAAGGAGACCGCTGATCTTGAGCAACTTGTGCAGCTGCATGAGGATCTGATCGCGCTCGATGTCCGCTATGCCGCCTCCAGTCATCGCGAACTAGAGCTCACCGCACGATTGACCCAGGCCACCGAGCAACTCGCCCCGGTTCAGGAGGCCGTCCGACGGCTCGAAGCGGAATTGACGACCTATTGGACCGCGTCCCGCTGGCGCCGGCTCTTTCTCCGGAGCGCCACCGCGAGTCAGGCCGATCTGTTCAGCGCACGCCTCATGGCGGAGGATCAGCAAGAGGAGATCGACCGTCTTACGGCCGAGCAACAGGCTGCGATTGCTGCCAGCACGGATCTGCTGACGACGCGACGATTCCTGCAGCAGTCATTGGGTCAACAACTGCACGGGCACTCACTTGAGACACTCCGGGCCTCGCTCACCGACCGGCAGGCACAGAGTCTGACGCTGCATCAGCGCATCACGACGTGCCAACGTGCGATTGCGTCCGTCGAATCCCGGATCCTGCAATCGGCGCAAGTCTTGGCCACCACGATCACGCGCACCTATACGGCTGCCCTCCTCGAGCGAGAACGGTTCGACGTCGTGATCATCGATGAAGGGTCGATGGCCACGCCGCCGGCGTTGTTTGCGGTCCTCTGTTTGGCCAAGCGGCAAGTCATCATCGTTGGCGATTTCCTTCAACTGCCGCCGATCGCGGAATCCCGCACGAGCCAGGCCAAGCAATGGCTCGCGAAAGACATCTATCACTTGGCCGGGATCAAGAACGACCAAGATCCGCGGGTCGCCGCCCTGACCACGCAGTACCGCATGCATCCGGACATTGCTGCGCTGGCCGCCCGACTGTACCAACGAGCAGGACTGGCCTATCGCACCGACACGCAGATCCGGCACGCACGGCAGCCGCTTGTTGAACATCCGCCCATTCCAGGCAAGGCCTTCGCGTTCATCGACACGGCTGATGCGCAACCCTGGGTGGAGAAAGATCAGAAAGGCTCGCCCTGTAATCAGTACCACGCGACACTCGCGCTGACCCTCGCGAAGCAAGCGCTTAATGGAGCGAGCACGCAACCGACCATCAGCGTCATCGCGCCTTATCGCAATCAAGTCCGTCTGCTTCAAGAGCTCGTGCACGGGGAGCAGCTCATGGATCGGGTACGGGTGGGCACGATTCATAGCTTTCAAGGGCAGCAAAGCGACATCGTGATCTTCGATACGACCGTGACGGGGGATTTGACCCGTACGATGCTCGGCCGGTGCGACCAAGATCAAGCGCCCTGCAAATTGATGAACGTCGCCTTCACGCGCGGCAAAAGCAAACTGTTGGTCATTGGCCACGGCCCGTCGATTACGACGTTGTCCCAGACTTCCGATTCCCTGTTATGGGACGCCCTCCAACTAGCAAAAGAGCAAGCGGTGGTCTTTCCGTCCGGTCAATTACTCGGAAGGTCCACCCAGACGGCCGAATCCAGTCCGGCGCCCACACCCCCTCCGACGGCGCCCGCACGACGGACGCCAAGGCTGTACATGATTCGAGGAGCCCGACCCGACGGACCGTAATACATGACTATGAATCGCTTCTTTGCCTTGCTCCAAGGAGACCCCCACCGCGCCAAAGCCCAGGTCTTGAGTGATTCCGCCAGCTCCGGGTGGGTCAAGGACGCAATCCGTCACTTGGACCGGCGCGATCCCGTCGATGTGATTCATGACCTCGATCTCCTGCTCAATCTGTATGAAGCGCTCTGTGACCAGCAGATGGGACTGACGCCGGCACCCCGCGATCGCCTGCGGAGCCTCACGAGCGAGGTGGTGCAGCCTACCGACGCCGACCCTCCTGCTTCGTTCGATCAATTCCCGGGCGAAATCGAAATCGGCGGGACGCTCGACCGCCTCTTGGTGCCAGAATTTCTTGGGGTGGTCTCGGAGGCCTCAGTCGGATTGGGATGGGAAACGGACTTATTTACGCCGCAGGACGAACCGGACCTCCTGCGGGCACTCGACGCCCACCATCATTTGCACTTCTACAATAGCTTTGCCCTGGAAGGAGAATTCCTTTCTCTTGAAGACTGGCTCGCCAGTCATCAGATTGCCTTCACGCGTCGGTCAAGCGGCAACGGCACCTATCAAGCCGAACTCACCCAATTCCGCAAAGGCTTGACCGCGCCGATCTCCGTCGCCCTCGATCCGCAGGGCCAGGAGCTCATCGATCGACAGGCGCTCACACGGGTGCTGCGCTATCTGAAGGAAGGCCAGGCGGACGAGGCCCTGACGCTGCTCGAGATGACACTTGGTCCCACCCTCGCGGCGCTTCCACCCTTTCGGATCGCCCACACCCTGCACGAGGATCCGCAGTTCCTCGCTGGACTCGACGATCGCCGACTGTAAGGGGCTGGCGAGGCGCCAGCAGGATGGCTGCTTCCTGTTGTGGCAACTAAGAATCATGAACAGGGAATTGTTCCATTGGCTAAAAACTCCTCGATCGCTACGGAAGGCTTTAAGACCGCAGGTCTTGGCGGCGAGCCTGAGAAGAAAACGGATCGCGTGATCGTGACCTGCCACATGAATAGATTGCTCTGGCATTTCTCTTTCTTGATGTGTATGATAGCAGCATATATACACATTCCAGTGAGGGAACCCATGCGTACCAATATTGTTATCGATAACCGTTTGATGCGCGAGGCGATGAAAGCGACCGGGCTTTCGACGAAAAAAGCGGTCGTCGAAGAGGGGCTTCGGTTGCTCGTGCAAGTGAAGGGGCAGGAAGGGATCCGGCGCCTGCGTGGGAAGATTGCCTGGGAGGGCGATCTCAACGCTATGCGCGACAGTCGCATCAAGGCGGCGTCATGATCATCGTTGACACCACCGTCTGGATCGATTACTTGCGTGGGACACGCACCGCGGAAACTGAGTGGCTTGACACACACCTCACACGCGAGCGGCTGGCGCTGACGGATTTGATCCTCTGTGAAGTCTTGCAAGGCACCACGACGGCACGGCACTTCCAGTCCGTCCACGCCGAGTTGCTCAAGTTTGAGATCTTTGAAACAGGCACCGTTCGCGTCGCATTAGAAGCGGCCCTCAACTATCAGCGCCTTCGCACCGCCGGACGCACGGTTCGCAGGACGATTGATACGCTCATTGCGACGTTCTGTCTTCTGGAAGGCCATTCCTTACTGCATCGGGATCGAGATTATGATCCGTTCGAAGATGAGCTTGGACTGCACGTCATCCACGCCTAACACGGTGGATGATGCCGATGCGATCAAGAGGGCTTGGATGCCATTACGCAAGGTGACCGTGCTTGTGCCAATGAGCGGTGCTCAACGAGCACGGCTCACTCGCAAAGC
>JAWOMO010000082.1:0-6464 GCA_033852435.1 Nitrospira sp. | reverse complement strand
ATGCTGAATTTCTTTGCCTTTCAGTGGGGCTATCAAATGGGCATCGACGGCGCCCTCAAGATGCAAATCACCGACGACTTCAGTGCGCGCGGTAACGTGGCGTGGGGCCGGTGCAAGGCCAACGGGTTGCAGTCGGGGAATTACCTGCTGGACACGAAGGAGATTACGGACATCAATACTGCGGGCGGCGTGTTCTGCGACCATTCACAGACGATCACCAGTTCAGCAGTGGCGGCCTATCGGTTCCGCGAGCGGACGACCATTTCGGGCGAGATGCTCTATGGTTCAGGCCTCCGGACGGCGGCGAACGATGCGGCGTTCACCAACTCCTCGCACTTCCAGTCATGGACGACGTACAATGCCTCCGTTACCCACTCGTTCACGCTGCCGTGGGATGCGCACAAGTTGCTGGTGGGATTCGATGTCATCAATTTGCTCGACCAGAAGTACTTCTACAATACGGGCGGAGGCAGTATTGGGCTCGGGGTGGCTCATGCGGGGATGCCCCGTTCCTTCTTTTTCCGCGCGCAGTGGTTCTTCTAGTACGATGTTGAAAACGGTCCCCAGCCTTGTACTCGGGCTCTCAAATCCATTCACGTGCGAGCACAAGGGCACATCGGGGCTTTCGAGTCCTGCGGCCTCGCCTGGGGCTGGGCGGGTGAGAAAGGTTGCCTGTTGTGAGCATCATTTGGTGGAGATCATCCGGGAAGAACAATGAAGACAGTGCGCGTTTGGATCTGGATTGTTTTCCTGCACGTCTATCTCCTGCCGGTTGTGGCGTTTGCGGTGGCAGGCGACGAGGCAACGCACGAAGCGGATCACAGCGAGGACGTATTAGAGCTGCCGGAGGTCCATGTGCACGGGCTTCCGCTCAATAAGGATCAGCAGCTTGGGCCCGTGGCCAAATTGACTCCTTGGCCAGGAATTCCTTCATCGCTCGATGGGAAGGAACTTGATGACTGGATGAAGGCCAGACTCCTGGTGACCAAAGATGCCAAAGTCACGGTTGTGATCCTTGAGCCCTGTAAGCATCGAGAATTGACCGTTGCAGGAATGGCCGCACTGGGCAAATGGACCTTCGAGCCTCAGATGAAAGGCGATGAGCCGATCGACGGGGAGCTGACCGTTCGCATTCACTTCCACACGCGGTAATATTGCCAGTCATGCTATGATGGCCGCGTGAATTGGGATGAATCTCTTTTTCGTGCCATCAACGGGCTTGCTGGGCAATCGACAAGCCTCGATTGGCTCGCATTGACCTTGTCCTCGCCCGATACACTCTGGACACCAGGGATTCTGCTGAGCTGTTATTGGCTCTGGCTTAGCTGGCGTGAAGCGGTGATTGCCGCGCCGGTGCTTGGTGGAATGATTGGGCTCCTCGATTTCATTGGAGCACAGCTAAAATATCTCGTCGCAAGGCCACGCCCTTGCACGGTGTTGTCAGATATCATTCAGCTTCAGGCGTGCGGAAAGGTTTTCGGATTCCCCTCGAACCATGCCATTAACACGGCCACCGCGGCCGCCTTCCTGCACGTGTTGTATCCACGTTCCGGCTGGGTCAGTTGGCCGTTGGTTGGTTTGGTCGGTTTTGCGCGAGTCTTCATAGGCGCTCACTACGCAACGGATGTGATCGGTGGCTGGGTGTTGGGGGGAATTTGCGGCGCGGGCGCGGCCTGGCTATTACTGCAGTGGCCACGGTTTCGTGAGCAACCAGTGGTATCCGCGCCACCCGTCGCGCGAGCCTCAGATTAAGTTGTCGTTCTTGCCTCAACGCAACTCAATAGATTCTCTTGCCAGCGTGCGACGTCGTAGCCTCGTCCGATGAGGACGATCGCATGGTCCGGCTCGTCCAGCAGCATCACTGGTGCGATCGTGGCTTGATCCGGCGGGGCGTACTGAAACTCCTGCAGCTCCGGCTCCTGAGCAAAACGGAAGTAACCCTTCGCGCGTTCCAGTTCTTTGGGCAACGTTTTGCTCCATGCGAGGAATCGTTGACGGTCCAGCGGCCCTGGTAATCGGACTGTTGTGGCAATTGGGTGGTAGGCGGCTCTGGCAGGGGCGGGCGACAGGCGTGGCTCACCAAAAAGCACATTCATCGGGACCTGTGCTTTAGCTGATGGATGAGGCGCCAGCAGAGCCGTTGGATCGATTCGAGCATGAGTCGTTTCCCAGAATCGGGCTGTGGCGTTCTGCGTGAGAATGGCCTCCTTGAACTGCTCCCAATGACCTGGCACATAGAGATCCCGCTTATTCAGGATGAGCTCGTCGGCACAGCGAATGGCTTGGGTGGTAACATATTCGCTCGAAGCGCTTTGCTCGGCTGAGATCGGATGGAGCAGTGCGATGATGCGTTCAAGCTTCGCGAGCCTGGCTGTATAGAGGTCCGTGACGGCATCGACGACTTCAGCCGGGTCGGCCAAGCCCGAGCATTCGAGGACGATCAGTTCTGATCCGTAGTCCTTGACCAACTGCGCAATTCCCCACGAGAGATCTTCTTTCGTATCGCAGCACACGCATCCTCCGGCCAGGTTCATGACCTGCTCGGCAATGGTTCCTGCACGGGGGCCGTCGATACTGACTTCGCCTGCTTCGTTCATCAGGACGCCCGCTCGAATGCCGCAAGCCTTCCAATGCTCAAGGAGTCTCATCAAGAGGGTGGTTTTCCCCGCTCCGAGAGCACCGCAGAGGATATAAAAAGGGACGGGGGGGTGCGACATGACGTCAGCGACTATCGATGGACATGGAGTGATTCCCTGTCCCGATGCTGATCTGCGAGCGTTCTGAGATCGCAGTGCACGGCCTCAGGGTGACTGCAGGACGTTTCCATCTGGATGGTCATATGCTTAATGCCGAAATCGGAGGTGATACGGTCACGGATCGAATGCAGCAGCACGTTCGTTAACGCGTCGTCTTCTCCGTCGACGAGCACATGGCAGGTCAGCATGATCAGGCGTGGCTCCACCGCCCAGATATGGAGATCGTGCACATTCTTGACTCCAGGAAACGTCTCAATTACGGCTGCGACATGGGACGAACTGATGCCGGGCGGCGTCGAGTCTAACAGCACATCCAGCGCATCCCTAAAGAGGGGCCAGGCGCCGTGCAGAATTGCCCCGACGACCAACAGGCTCACGAGGGGGTCAAGAACTGTCCAGCCGGTCAGTATGATGGCGCCGCCACTGACGATCACGCCAAGGGAGACCCAGGCATCACCAAGCATGTGCCAAAAGGCGCTGCGAATGTTGAGGTCGTCTTTGGCACCATGCTGCAGCAGAAGAGCAATGCCGAGGTTGGCCAGGAAACTGACAGCGGCGATGGCCATGACCAATCCGCCGTTTACCGGAACAGGCTGCAACAATCGCTTGATGCTGACGATGGCGATGCCGAGGGCCGTCAGCAGCAGAATAAATGAATTGAGAAAGGCCGCGATCATGCCGGCACGGTGGTAGCCGAACGTCCGTGTTTCCGAGGCGGGGTGGGCAGTGAGGATGTGGGCATACAGTGCCAGAAAGAGCGAGCCCTGGTCGACCAGGTTATGCCCTGCATCGCTCATAAGTCCGATGCTGTTCAAGAGCCACCCGCCGACGAACTCCGCGGCAATGATGATCGCGTTCAACCCCAACGCAAGGCGCAAACGAGATTGAAGCTGATCATAGGAGGCAATGGAACTCATCATGTGTTAGTTTCTCACGCCGCTCGGATCGCGGCAAGTGTTTGGAACGATGGGCTTTCGATGCATAGAGAGCTACTGCCGAGGTATTCCGCGAAGCCGTTCGGTCAGCACCGAATAGTTGGCCGTTCCCATTCCGGAATTTCCGGTGGAAACATCTGTGACAGCCACGCGCAGGGTGATTCCATCCGGGGCGTCTTTGTAAGGGGGGACGAAGAAGGGCGCTTCAAAACTGGCGGTATCGCTGGAATAAAACATCTGGAGCCGTTCGACGATGCGGTCGCCGATCAACAGATCACCGGAGATGCGAACTTTTCGAGAGTCCCAATCTCCGTGCGGGCGGACGATGGCGCCGGACAAGGTTCGAATGGAGGCCCGCAGCTTGACATCATCCTTGGCGATCAACGGTTCGCCTGGCTTGGGGTGCTCGATCTGAACGATGTAGCCGTGGAGATGAAGCACAATGCCGTCGCTGGTGAGATCTTGGCCTGGAATAAGCAGAACGGTCTTGGTGGTGCGCCTCAGTGAGGCGGGGTAGGCGAGGGGACCTTCCGCCGCCACCTCCACCAATGTCGGTCGACGAAGTTCCAAGGTTGTGGTGAAGGCTGCGGAGGGACGTGAACTGTACAGCGGTTCTTCCATGAGGTGCGGCGTGCGCATGATCTGATTCTGATCGCCGGCCTCGCCCTGTTGAATGCCGGTGGCCAGGATTTGCTTTGTTTCGACGTCCGTGATGGTGACGCGCGCCCCTCCGACCGCTCGGCCTAACACCATCGCACCTTGGGCTACGACTCGAACGAGAATTGTCGTGAGTTGAGGATCGTTTAGGTGCGGGTCGGGAGGAGGTTCATTTTCCGCCGGCAATCCATACGAATGTAGAGGAACGAGGAGTGTGAGGGCCAACACAAGCGGGATAAAGCCAGGCCTTGTCATTTGACTTTGGTGCCGGGATCGACTTCTTCCAGAATGGTGGCCAGGCCGCGGACTTCGCTGTCGCCAGCGGCGAGAACCATACCCTGCGATTCGATGCCCATGAGCTTCGCCGGTTTCAGGTTGGCCACAATGACGATGGTCTTGCCGACGAGTGCTTCCGGCTCATACTTTTTTCCGATGCCCGCGACGATCTGACGCTGTTCGGCACCGAGTGAGACCTGAAGCTTGAGCAGCTTTTCCGACTTCGGGACACGCTCAGCGCTGAGCACTTTCGCTGTCTTCAGCTGAATCTTCATGAATTCGTCGATCGTGATCTGCGCCGGTTCGGCTGGGGCAGGTGTCGCTGCGAGGGTGGTGGATGTTCTCAGTACCGGTGCAACGGGAGTCGCTTGGGGAGGTGTTGGTGATTCGCTCACAGTTTTGGCTCCTTGTCGTGATGACTCAATGCGCGGGAACAGCGATGCTCCTTTGGCAATCGGGATATCAGCCAGAGTCACGTCCCATTGGGATTGCGATGAGGTGATCGACCGCGAGAAATCGAACGAGACACCGAGCTGTTGGCTTAGCTGTGCCGCGGTCTGGGGCATGAAGGGGTAGATGGAAACGGACAGCAGCCGCAACGCACGAGCGGCCGTGTTGAGAACGGTCTTGAGCTGCGGCCCATCTTCAGGGTTCTTGGCCAGTTTCCATGGCGCGGCCTTGTCGATATATTCGTCGCAAAGTGCAATCAGCTCCCAAATGGCCTGCAGATTTTCGCGAAACGTCAGAGCGCCAAACCCACGGTCGAGTTTGTCCGGGAGACTTGTGGCTGCAGCGGCGATCTTTTTTTCGATCTCCGGCAACGCCGGGGTACCAGCGGCGGGGATCTTGCCCCCGGCAAAGCGTTCAATCATCGTGAGCGTGCGGCTGAGCAGATTGCCGATACCGTTTGCCAGATCACTGTTGATGCTAGTGACCATCGCCGATTGCGAAAAATCTCCGTCCTGCCCGAACGGCACTTCTCGCAACAGCAAATACCGGAAGGCATCAGCGCCGAATTCGTCGATCATTTTGTTGGGATCGACGACGTTGCCGCGACTCTTGGACATCTTTTCTCCATCCACCGTCCACCAGCCGTGAGCAAAGATCATATCCGGTAGAGGGAGATTCAGCGCCATGAGCATCGTCGACCAATAGACCGCATGAGTGGTGAGGATGTCTTTTCCGATCAGATGGATCGATGCCGGCCAGTAGCGGTCACGTGACGGAGTCGGTCGGAGATACTCCAAGGCGGAGACATAGTTCACGAGCGCGTCGAACCACACGTAGGTGACATAGTCCTTATCGAACGGCAGTTCGATGCCCCACGAGAGACGAGACTTGGGTCTCGAGATGGAGAGGTCGCCAAGTGTCTGGGTCTGGAGGAAGCCAAGGACTTCGTTGCGTCGAGACTCGGGGCGGATGAAGTTTTCGTGGGTCTTGAAGTAGTCGATCAGACGGTCCTGATACGCCCCCATTTTAAAAAAGTAATTGTGCTCGCTAAGCTTCTCGACAGGCCTCTTGCAGTCGGGGCAGAGGCCGTTCTCGACATCTTTTTCGGTCCAGAACCGTTCGTCGAATGTACAGTACCATCCAGTGTACGAATCCTGGTAGATCAACTGCTTATCGTACAGTTCTTGAAGAATCTCTTGAACGAAAAACTTGTGCTGAGGATCGGTTGTTCGGAGGAACGCGTCGTTCGAAATATTGAGGCGGTTCCAGAGATCCTTGAACTGGGGGGCCAGCTTGTCGCAGTGGGTTTGCGGGTCGATGCCGGCCTTGGCAGCGGCCTGCTGAACTTTCTGGCCGTGCTCATCAAGGCCGGTCAGGAAAAAGACGTCGC
>JAWOMO010000129.1:0-3799 GCA_033852435.1 Nitrospira sp. | reverse complement strand
GCCGTGGCAGCAGGATTGGCGCACGATTCGTTGGTCTCCGGTATCTTGGACAAGGCGGTCAAGGCGGATCGAGAACTGGAAGAAATGATACTGGGCCGTGAATCACGGACAGCCAGCCGCCAGATGGGACGCCAAGTGATACGGCTGGCAGCGGATCAGAATCCTCGACATTCATTGCTCGCAGAGTTTCTGGAGGCGGTTGAGGCCAGGCATAGTCCTGGGCATATGGCAGTGAGCCTTGCCCTGACGCTGGCAGCCGCCGGTTGGTCGAAGGAAGACACCATTGCCGCGTTCCTCTACCAAACCGCGACAGGTTTTGTCACAGCTGCGATGAAATTGCTGCCGCTGGGCCAACGAGAGGGACAGCGTGTATTGGACGGCTGGATTCCGGTGATTCAGCAGGTCAGTCATCGCGCGGCATTTCAATGGGAATTGTCATCCTGGTCACCGATTCAGGATATCTATGCGATGCGGCATAGCCGATTGGAGTCGCGGCTGTTTCGATCGTAGGAGTATTTCGACGAAGGCGTGTCGCGCAGGGTCGGGAATCGGAAGGAAGGTAGCTCTTCGGCTATCAGTCGTCAGCAGTCAGCCACATACGTTTGGGGTATTCCTGCATGCATCGACCCGATGAACATCTGTGTGGCACAGGGCGCGTGACGGCGGCACGGGCGCGACATATTCCGGTCATCGGAGTTGGCGGACCCGTAGGCTCCGGGAAAACAGCGTTGGTTGAGGCCCTTTGCCGTGAACTCCGGGATCGGTACAGCCTGGCGGTGGTGACGAACGATATCTTTACCAAAGAAGATGCGGAGTTTCTGACGAAGCGGGGTGTGCTCCCACAAGAGAGGATTCTGGGTGTCGAAACCGGTGGTTGTCCGCACACCGCGATACGCGAAGATGCGTCTCATAATCTGGAGGCGCTAGACGATTTGCTCAGGCGGCATCCCGACACTCAGCTCATGTTTGTTGAAAGCGGCGGTGACAACTTGGCCGCGACATTCAGCCCTGAACTTGCGGACAAGGTTATCTACGTGATTGACGTCGCGGCAGGCGACAAGATTCCACGTAAAGGCGGCCCAGGGATTACTCGCTCCGATCTGCTCGTGATCAATAAGATTGATTTGGCTCCGCACGTCGGGGCGGATCTCTCTGTCATGGATCGGGACAGCAAGCGGATGCGGGGCAACTTGCCATATCTTTTCACCAATTTGAAGACTGGGCAGGGACTTGCACAGGTTGTCACGTGGGTTGAGCATCTCGTGTCGCGGCGTGGGCATCCTCATTGAAGAAAGGCCTTCTGTGAACCTCCTGGCGGACGGTTCATCGGTGCTTGAAACGGTCGGCCGGCGTGGGCGGCTGTCCTATGAGTTCGAACGTGAGGATCGGCGCACTACACTCACGCGCTCGTCCTGTACGAGCCCCTGGCACCATGTTCCTCCTTCCTATCTCGACGACAGCGGGTGTGCGTACACCTGGCTTGTGAATCCGTCTGGCGGATTAGTCGGCGGGGATCATGTGTCGGTAGAAGCACAACTCCACGCCGGCACGCATGTGCTGATGACGAGTCCGTCCGCCAATCGTATCTATCGGAGTCTGTCCGAGGCGGCAGTCCAAGAGGTGGGGATTGCAGTTGGCCCTGAAGCTCGGCTGGAATGGTTGCCGGAGCTCACGATTCCTTTTGCCGGATCTCGTTTTCGCCAATTGATCCATGTGGATCTTGCAGCTGGCGCGACAGCAGTTCTATGGGATGCCATGGCCTCCGGTCGGATTGCCATGCGGGAGCGTTGGGCGTTCGCGAGTGTTGAAAATGAGATCTGCATCCGAACTGCTTCAGGTGCTTCGGTCGTCGAACGATATCGCGTAGTGCCTGACCGATTGCCTGAATCGATTGGTCTTGCCGGGAGCTGGGACTATGTGGCATCGCTTTTTGTCATCGGCGATGTAGTCGGCGCTGACGTCTGGAACCATCTCGAGGGAGTATTGGCTGCGATTCTGGAGCAGCGTCATGGCCTAGTTCTGGGAGCTGTGTCAACCCTCGCAGCTCCGGGTCTGGTAGTCAAACTCGTCGCACAGTCAGCTCCAAACCTTACCGTGACGTTGCAGACGATCTGGGCGGCGGTTCGGCAAGGCCTTTGGGATCTTCCGGTCACGAATTTGCGGCGGTATTGAGTCGCGAGATCCTGACCTAGAAGCTGTTTGATACTCCTTCACCTCGATGGAAACCTGCGAGTCGATCAGACATTTTGACCCAGGAGAATCAGACAAATCGAGAACAATCAGTTGACCGTATACCCTTTGCCTTCAAGACAGGTACGGACAGCCCGTTGGAAATCGCCGACTCCTTGGGCACTTCCCGTCCCGGGACGAGCGGGATCATACCCGGTTTGACCGATGGCCCATTCATTACATTCGCGTCGATCTCCCGCGATCTGGGTTTGTGTTTGGCCTTCGCGCGGATAGACAAACAGCGATTGAGGTAAGGACACCGCCGGCACAGATTGAGAAGTCGCCGGAGCCGTTGGCGGGGGGGCTGGAATCGGCGCTGGCGCAGGCTGTGGCACGGCCGTTTCATATCCGGACGGAGGAGCGACCACGACATACTCCGCGGTATTGGGAACAGCGGTGTAATAGATGCCGTTCGCATAGTAATAGGGGATGCCGCCGATCCAAATGATGCTATACGAAGGCGGAAGAACCGCGAGACGGATTCCGACCGGAGGCCGGACAATGACAAACTGCGCGCCTTGCGGGCGATACCACACGCCGGATCGGAAAAAGAAATGTCCGCCCCCATAGATCAGATCCAGAGACCCGGGAGGCAACCGCGGCACAAGATAGCCCCGTGCCGGGTAGTAGTGATCGTGTCGATGTCGCATATCCAGTTCCCAGTGAGGTGAATAGAAGCGGTCATGGTCATATCCGTGGCCTCGTTCGGCTTGAACCGGAGCAAACCCTCCACTGATGATGAAGGATACGGTGAGTGCGGCGACGCAAAGGGCGCGGTTGATCAATAGTGCCAGACTTGTCATGTGATGCCCTCCTTTGACCGGCAATACGGCAGCTGTCTCTCAGATCTCCTCAGCTCTGCCAATCAGATACAGCTAGGCGAGACGCTTTTGGGATCCGTCGAAGTATTCGGACGGCATCTGCCAGCGCCGCCGCAGTTCCAAGAATGAAATGCGCGTGATGCTTTGTGCTGTCCTCCTTGTTTGATCAAGCCATGTTGCGCAGACCCGGAGGGGCCCAACCTCTCCTACCTATTTCCTAGTCGCGCTGAATACCGAAAAGGTTACAAACTGTCTGCAACGAGCGTTCGTTATGAGGACTTGAAGAATTGGGAGGATGGGTATAGAAGCGGGTTTGTGGTTGACTGAGTTTTATCGCCAACAGTTCTATTTCAGGTTTGATCAATTCCCCACTGGATTCGAGCCCACATTCTCTCATGAACAAAATAGCCGATGGTCGTGTAGATGTTGCTGGCGATCATAAAACCGAGAGCGACACGTATGGCTCCGGTGAAGAGGTAAATCGTTATGAAATCGAGGCACATTATAAGAATACGGTAGGTTAGCGCCTTAAGAGCTGAACGACGAAGTCTGACGCTTCGGGTCATCATGTCCTCCTGTAGCAGCGATGCGGTATTTGTTATATTCTAACCTTCTTCCTCACGTAGATTCCCACGCCTTTACAGGCGTGGCCCTAAACTAATTACGATCTTCGATCGTCCTGCTTCGCAGGACCTTGCTCTCACCCCCGTCTTCACAGACGGGGAACTCCCGCTGGATTAGATTGAGAC
>JAWOMO010000148.1:0-3696 GCA_033852435.1 Nitrospira sp. | reverse complement strand
CCTGGCCTATCATACTGGGGTGGCGAATGGTTGAGCATGACCCGCAATTTGGTTATTTGCAGCCTCTGGAAATCACCTGAAGCGACAGCAGGTTAGAAGCGACTGCTACCACAGGGCTACCGACACGATGAACGCCGAACCGAGCAAGAAGGCTAGGCGGTACTACACGAAGCACGGTTTGACCACGCTGGACAAGGCCGTCAGAGTCCTGGGAGGGCTGGACGTAGGAATCATACGCCCACCAAAGACGGAAAAGCTTTTCCTTTCTGTCCTTCGTACCATTTGATAGGTTTCCCACCAACGGCCTTAGTGTATTTTGTCATCAGTCCCGTTCTGCCTCATGCTTGCCTCACGAATTGTCCCGCAATGCGACAACGCTCGATCAGCGCTGAGACAATTGCGGAAAACCAGCGCTAATAATTCACAGCGAATACGGGGGGTTCTGGCTTGGCTGGCGCTAGTTGGTCACCCCAGCACTGGCGGCATTTCTTTTGCTCGGGTTTCGGTGTGTGCGTGGTCCGATGAATGCCGACGCCTATTGAGGATTCGGTGATTGGATCACCTCGAGAGGCAGAAGGCGAAAGCCCCCTGTCTCTCTTGCGAGTCCGGAAAAACCAGGCTCTGCAGCCGCTAATAAAGGATGTCGCATGGAAATTCACAGCCTCACCAGCAAGTTTATCAACCAAGGAAAAGAATTATTGAGACGACTTCGCACAACTGAAGCGAACATGCTGACAGACGCAGAGATACGCTTGCTGCGCGTTCAACTTCACTTGCTGGATATCGAAGTATCTAACAGGCCATACACGACCACCCTTTGCAGAGCACAATTGAATCAGCCTCGAAAGACGAGCGACAGCAAGTAAGTCCTGTGATGGACAACATTCTTGAGTGATCCACGGCGCTCCAAACGCGAGAATACCTTAAAACCCCTGTAGTGATTCTAGCAATCATGCTTGGATGTGATGGTTACGATAGCGAGTACTTTCCTGATGGAATGAACGGATTGAACGTTTGGGTTTATAACAACACCACAGACTAGGAAGATTTCGGTGGCTTCGTTAAAGGCTCGTATGTTTCAGAGAGTCCGATAATGAAAATCCTCGCATGGCTTACGGTCCTTCTCCTTCTCCTGATCGGGACTATTCTTTCGTTGCCTTTCCTGATCGACCTGAACAAGTATCAAGACCAATACAAGCCACCCATCGAAGAGGCGCTGAACCGCAAGATTCAACTACAAGACATCCGCCTCACCATCTGGCCTCGCATCGGCGCTCGCGTGGTGGGGTTCGCCGTACTGGACGATCCCGCCTTCGAGAATGGTCCTTTCACCTCGCTTACCTCCTTAGATGTGGGGGTCGGGCTCATGCCACTTCTCAGGGGCAAAGTCGAGGTAGAAGAGATCATCCTGCATGACCCCGTCATTACTGTCATGAAGAATAAGAATGGCGTCATGAATGTCGCCACGATCGGGCGAAAGGGCGTCGCTGCACCGGAGAGCCCCTCGCGTGCGCCGATACCTTCTGCCGAAGGTCCACTCAAAATATTGGGGCTGCTGGCGGTCGATCGAGTCTCCATCGCTGGCGGAAAGCTGACCTATCGAGATTTGTCAACGGCCAAGCCGATCGAGTACGTGTTGCAGGATCTCGAACTGCTTCTCAAATCCGTGGGACTCGGTCAAACCCCAAGCCTACACCTCGCCATGCTGGTTGAACCGTTCCATTTGCCGGTCACCCTCGATGGGACTTTCGGTCCCCTGAAAGAAACAGCGGACATCGCGATGATCAATTTCACACTGGGATTGGGAAAAACCTCTTTCATAATCGCTGGGCACACGGAGGGACATGATGCGACCATCACCATCCACTCCCCCGTCATCAACACGGCGAACCTGCCCATGGCCCTGCCGCTCAAGAAACCGATCGATGTGAAAGATCTCCAGCTTGCTGCGGAGGTCAAAGGTCAGGATGTCCGTCTGAACCTTCTGTCGTTTCAACTCTTCGATGGGATAGTGAAGGCACAAGGAACGCTGACCACGGGCTCCGCAGCCCCGCCATTCATGGGCAAGACGGCGATTCAAGGGCTGCAGCTCGGTCCCGCGTTGGACGCGCTGGGGTCAGCGCAGCTTTCCGTGAGCGGAACAACAGGGGGAGATCTGACTCTCAAAGGAGAGGGATTCTCGATGCCAGATCTGACGCGTACCCTCGAAGGTACCGGTCATCTCGGCCTGAAAGATGGGAAAATTGAAGGGGTGAATTTTCTGCAAGAAGCAGTAGCTCTGCTCAAGGTCGCTGGGGTAACGATCGAGAATGCCAAAGCTACGGCGTTCTCCACGATTGAAACCGACCTCAAGATCAAGCAAGGGATTATCAACGTCCAACGCCTCTTAATGGACAGTCATGATTTCCAGGCAACTGGTGATGGGACGATCGGGTTTGATCAAACGCTGAATCTGACGGTGAACCTCAACCTCTCGCAAGACCTGAGTCAGAAAATCGCGTCATCCTCCCCCGTCGGCAAGTTGGCGTTAAGAGACGGCCGCCTCACCCTTCCACTGACGATCAACGGATCCGCACAAGCACCTGCATATGGATTGGATATGAAAAGCCTCACTGGTAAAGCTCAGGAACAGATAGAGGAAAGGGCAAAGGGAGCCGTGAAAGGACTGTTGGAAGGCACGACGAAACCAAAGGACTTGAAGCAAGAGGGCCAAGGGTTGATGAAGGACTTATTGGGGCGGTAAGGGAGCCCTGCTCAATACGCCGTGCAATCTGGCATGCAGGCGGTCAGTGCCACGTGGACGGAATCAGATTGGGTTGTTCACGTTTAATCGGAGGAGGATTACCATGCGTTTACCATCC
The DNA here is from genome assembly GCA_033852435.1 of Nitrospira sp. Lineage (GTDB taxonomy): Bacteria > Nitrospirota > Nitrospiria > Nitrospirales > Nitrospiraceae > Nitrospira_C. The sequence goes on along the minus strand of JAWOMO010000148.1, from coordinate 835 downwards.
ATTAGGGCGGTTGTGATCGGTACCGCAGTCGGCCTCAGCGCTCCTATATCCCTTCATTGTCCCGTGTGGGCGCAAGGAGTGCCTCCAGCTACGCAGGGAACCAAGCCAGCTCCTCAGGGGACCTTGCCCGCTGCACCGCAGTCCATACAAGGGGCCACAGGACAACTCAAGACGGACACTAGCAAGACTAAGGAAGACGTCAAAGCCTTGGACGTGAATAAGACCCAACAGGATGTTGGTGAGGTGAAGAAAGATGTCGAGAGTCTAAAGGAGAGCACTAAGGATGTGCTGACGAATCCGTTTGGCAAGTAGACATCGATCAGGGGATATAGCGTCGATACCACCCGTAAGCGCTTATGGGACAAGAAATCTCTGCCATGAACCTGTCTCCCAAGGAGGAGTGATCATGCTGAAGGAATTCAAGGAATTCGCCATGCGGGGCAACGTGCTCGATATGGCGATCGGTGTCATCATCGGCGGGGCCTTCGGGAAGATTGTCACGTCGCTCGTCAGTGACGTGCTCATGCCGCCTATCGGCTTGATTATGGGAAAGGTCGATTTCTCAAGCCTGTTCCTGAACCTCTCAGGAACACCGCAACCATCGCTTACGGCGGCCAAAGCGGCGGGCGCCCCGACGGTGAATTACGGGGTGTTCCTGCAAACGGTGTTCGATTTCATCATCATTGCGTTTGTGATCTTCATGGTGGTGAAACAGGTCAACCGTTTCAAGCAAGAACCAGCGGCCGGTCCGCCGACGACAAAGGATTGCCCGCAGTGTTTGTCGACGATTCCCCTTAAAGCAACGAAGTGTGCGCATTGCACATCGAACGTGTAA
>JAWOMO010000001.1:0-2757 GCA_033852435.1 Nitrospira sp. | reverse complement strand
TGCGACGCCGTGATGGAATCCGTTGCCGTCGAACTGGCGCAGGCCTATCTCAAAACCTGCGGCCGGGTCCTCCATTTCAATGCCGACAAGGCCATATTGGTGGCCGGTCAGGTGGCCTGCCGATTTGGCGGAGGCGCCGTTCTCGCCCCGATGCGTTTGGTCATGGGCGACCGGGCCACCTTCGAATGGAAGAATAAGCAGATCCCGGTGAAGCAGATCGCGGAACAGACGGCCTATAAATGGTTCAAACGTCATTTACCCCGGATCAAACCCCTCAAGGATCTCGAGTGCCAGGTCGAGCTGAGACCAGCGTCAGAGGAGCTGCGGTCTGTGGTCGAGCGACCGCGGGAAGTCGTGGCCAATGACACTTCCGCCACCGTGGGGTATGCCCCGTTGACGCCCACGGAGCGCCTCGTGTTCCAAGTCGAGCAGTTTCTGAACGGCCCTTCCTTTAAGAAAGAGTTTCCGGACACGGGACAGGACGTCAAAGTGATGGGCGTGCGGACCGGCGGGGACTTGAGTGTGACAGTGGCGATGCCGTTCCAGGCCCCACTGATCCGTACGGAATCCGAGTACTTCAAGCGGAAAGCATCGGTAAGACGTGCGCTGACGACATTCGTGAAACGCAAGGCGGGGGCCGGGCTTTCTCCGCACGTGTTCTTGAACGAGTTAGATCAGGCCGGCGTCGGTGAGGCTGGAACCTATCTGACGTTGCTGGGTACATCGGCTGAAGCGGGCGATTCCGGGGAGGTGGGGCGAGGCAATCGTGTCTGTGGAATCATCTCACTCTGTCGGCCGGCAAGCGCCGAGGCAGCAGCGGGAAAAAATCCCGTGGCTCATGTGGGGAAAATTTACAATGTGCTGGCGCAGGTCTTGGCGGAGGATATCCACAAAAAGGTGCAAGGACTCCAAGATGTAACTGTCTTTATCACAAGCCAGATCGGCAAGCCGATCTCCTCGCCGCAACTTGTGGCCGTCGAAGTCACCCTCGCGAGCGGGATGACGCTCGGGGCCGTGCGCCCGCAGATCCAGCGAGAAGTCCAGCTGGCCTTCACCCATATCAAGTCATTCTGCAAGGCATTGACACGGGGAGTGTATGCGGTGTGCTGAGAGCGTCGCTAATTCTGTGTCTTGCTAGACTCGCCGATAGACTCCCTCATTTTCTGACCACGGGATCAGGCCGAATTCACCGCTGGGTAATGTTTCATTGTTCCCGACGACGAGGACGCCGCCCTTTCGCATCCGTTCTACGAGCCGCTGCAGCGTGTGACGTTGCAACGTTTCATCGAAGTAGGTGAAGGCCAGGTATCGGCATAGGATGAGGGCAAAGGTTTCCTCTGGCGCCGCCTTTCGGATGTCTTGAACGAGGAAGGTCACTGGTTCCCTAAACTCCGGCTTGATCCGGAATCCTTCCGCTGTGTGATCAAACGCCTGTGCGCACAGGCTCTCCGGCAGATCCCGTAGGCTGCTCAGCGGGTAACAACCTTGCTGGGCACGGGCGCTGGCTTGATCATCGATGTCGGTCGCGAGGATGATGAGCCGAACGGTCGGGAATTGGGCTTGGAGCTTCAGCTTCCAGAGGAGCGAGAGGCTGTAGGGTTCTTCTCCCGCCGCACAGCCGAGGCTCCAGCATCGCAGGACGCTCTCGCCTTGGGCCAGTGCCTGCCGGGCAAGGGAAGGCAACAGCTCTTGCTCAAGAAACTGAAAGACGCTCTTATCCCGGTAAAACCGCGAGATGGGGATCCAGCAAAAAGAGTCCAGGGCCCCCCATTCTTCGGGGTGGATCTCCAGATAAGTCTGATAGTCTCCGACAGATGAGAGTCCGAGTGATTCAAGCCGTCGCTGGATGCGCTTATACACCTGCCGTCGCACTTTGCGATAACCGGGCCACATGAGTCGCAGCCTCGGCAGGCACCATTGAAGGAATTGAACGCCTTCTGCATCCCTCATCGCTCTGCCTGTGACCGCTGCGCTCCGACCAGCCTGTACTAGCTCTCCGGTTATCTCGTCCCTTCAGGGAGACTGTTCTTCAACTCGGCAGCGAGCTCGCTCAGGAGCCGGTCACGATTCTCCCTCGTAACGGTGATGAGTCTGCAGTCTGGACGATCTTTCACGTGACGGATGAACCCTTCGCCCTTCAGGGCGATCGTCGCAACGAGAAACTTCGGCTGATTCAGTAGCGCAGTGATGTCGTCCGTGAAGCGGCGCGAGAAACATTCCATCTTCCCGATTTCGTCGATAATCACGAGTCGAGACTGAGTGTGGCTGAGGTCAAGGTCAGACAAAAGTTGCTCGAACCCGTGGACATCCACTCCGTATCGGCTGACACGGTAAGGCCCTGGGTGGTGGATGTGGGACAAGACCAGCTGGTGACCGCAGAGCGTCACGAGTCGGAACCCTTCTCTGGTTCCCTGAGCGTCACGGATTTCTTCCGTATAGAATCCCGCCGGGTGATGGTCTGCCAGTTGCCTCGCCAGCTCACGAATCAGCGTGGTCTTGCCGACTCCCGGTGTTCCGGTAATCAGAATGTGAGGCGCACGGCCGATAATCGTACTGGTGTGACCGCTTCCGGAAATGTCCGCGGTGTGGCGTTCGGAGCCGGCTTGCACCGAGTGCTCCCTCACGATTTTCGCTTGTGGATTGTGATGTGATTGCCGTCTGGATCCTCGATCACCGCCATCCGGCAGACAGGCGTGTCGAAGGCCTCTGTGACAAACGCCACGGCCCGCTCCTTCATCTTCTGCACGAAGGCGTCGA